>CAZLRV010000012.1:39894-63279 GCA_964562175.1 uncultured Lachnospiraceae bacterium | reverse complement strand
GCAAGGCAACCGTTACCGGTGTCTCTCTTCTTGTATATTTATTATACCACAACTTTGGTATTTTGTCAAGGGAAAACATAAAAGCAAATTCGACTTTTTTCGGGCAAGCTATTGACTAATGCAATAAAATATGATACAATAGACGATAAGAGAGACACAATAACGGTGGCGGTCGCCTTGCTCCATATTTTTACTTATGGAGGAGGTAGACGTTCTTAAGAATGAAAAACCTCCTTACTCTATATAGACAAGGGGGTGTTGCATATGGTTACATGGTCTGAGTTGTTTCAACTCGCCCTGTTTATCATGGCGATCATTACATTTGTCAATAATGACAATAAAAAGAACTAACCGCCTGCCCACGCAAATGTAGGACGGTTAGTTCACAGTTGCAAGGCAACCGTTACCGGTGTCTCTCTTCTTGTATATTTATTATACCACA
Source organism: uncultured Lachnospiraceae bacterium (assembly GCA_964562175.1). Taxonomy (GTDB): domain Bacteria; phylum Bacillota; class Clostridia; order Oscillospirales; family CAG-272; genus CAZCJU01. The sequence goes on along the minus strand of CAZLRV010000012.1, from coordinate 62,837 downwards.
ACTTCGGTAATTTGTCAAGAGCAATCTACGTAATGCACCGATGCTTGGGCAGGATGAGTCAATTGTTTCTCTCACCGTACGGGTGTACGGTGAGAGAAAATGGCGGAGAAGGAGAGATTTGAACTCTCGCGGCGGTTACCCACCCTACACCCTTAGCAGGGGCGCCTCTTCACCACTTGAGTACTTCTCCGAATATGGTGTAGATCTGCTTACCAACGGTATATGAACACGGCACGTGCCGCTCACTGCTAAATGTTGCTTGGCGGAGGGAGTGAGATTCGAACTCACGGCTCGCATGAACGAGTCACCGGTTTTCAAGACCGGCTCCTTAAACCGCTCGGACATCCCTCCGTACCGACTCCGACACGCCTTGCGCATCGGAGTCGTCGGTGCAACGCATATATAATATCACATTTTTTTCAAATTGTCAATAGGTTTTTTATTAAATTTTATTATTTTGCGATTTTTTCCTGAGCTTTTTCGTTTACGTCGATCTTATACTTTTCTGCCCAGCCCTTTTCGTCTGCCTCGTATTTCTCGTCACGTATATCGTTATCTACATCATCCTTCCAAGCGATGGGGCCGTTACCGGTGAAATAGAATATATACGATGCCGATTCGGACGAGAACGACTTGATATCGCCGACCTTAATGCTGTCACCGAATGCCCAATCGTCGAAGCCCTCAACGGAAAGGCTCGAATCTACCGTATCTTTCTTAAGGTTGCCTACGCTGTCGTAGAACGTAACCGTACAGCTTTCGTTATCCTTATACTGCTCTGCGAGGTTCTTGAAGCCTTCCTCATCACCTGCGGTGAGCTTACCCTCTATCTCCTTAAGATAGTCCGCAACAACATCCTCGGCTTTTTTGTCATCTGTTGCAACGCCGTTTGATATTGAGATATAGTAGAACTTCTTTGTTTCATATTCAAGTCTGTAGGGCTGTTTTACTATCTGATACAGAGTATTGTCATCCTCGGAGGTTATTATCTTAAGCTCGCCGACAGCGGGAGTTGTGCTTGATTCGAATATCCATTTGCCAAGCTCGCCGTCGCTGTATACCTGAGTTTCCTTAAGCACCTTGTCGGCGATCTCTTTCTTAAGCTCCTCCTCGGTCTTTTCCTCTTCTTCCTCTTCCTTATCGTCCTCTGCCTCGTCGTCGGCATCCTTCTTGTCTGCGTCGTCCTTCTTCTCTTCCTCGGCTTTAAGCTCCTGCTCGTACTTATATACGGCATCCTCAAAGCTCATGCCGTCATCTATGTTCTTCTTTATTGCCTCTATTGCCGCCTTCGCCTTATCCTGTGCCGCCTTCTTTTCGGCATCCGTTGCATCGTCCTCGTAATCAGCGGTTATTGTATATTGCTTATAATCGGCGTATTGATAATCCTTCTTATTTGCATTGTATTTCTCGTCGTAATCCGCATCGTTAAGCTCATAGCTTTCGCGAACATACTCGCTGTACTTGCTTGCAAGCATTTGCAGCTCTATTGCGTCGCTGACATCGGATACTGCGATACCCTTTGTGTAGAAGCACATTTGCGAAATGTATTTTGCGGCGGAAACATTGTTTTCCTTTGCGATATCCTTAAGTGCGTCTATCTCCGCTTCGGTTTCTTTCTTTGCCTCCGCTTCTATTTCAGCTCTCTTTTCCGCACTGAGGCTCTCATCCGCCTTAAACGCCTCGCATATAACGAGATTGTCCCTCATCGACTCGGTAACGGACTCTACCAAGAAGTCTCTCCAGCTTTGTTCACCGCTGTACGTCTGCTTGCTCAGGGGCAGTGATGCATCGAAGCCGAACGACGATGCGTCGCCGTACTGCGAATACATATTGTAATAATAGTTATACATCGAGTACACGAGATACGTCATCGATGCATTGCTTACCGAATAGTTCTCGCTCTTTATCGCCACGTTCGTGTGAAGTGAGATGCGTTCGACAAGTCCCGTAGACTTAACTACGGACATTACGATGCCGAGTACGAATATTGCGGCGATAACTATCGCCAGAATCTTATACCAGATATCATCAGATCTTTTTTTTGCGTTTGCTTTACTCATAATTTGCTCAATCCTTTATTTTTTTCGGTGATAAACATCCCTTTGATTATACCATACAGTGAAAATAAACTGAACGGTATAGCATTGAATAAATTGTTAAATTATTTTTAAAATTGTGCCTGTTATTTACTTGTTCGTGCGAGCGTTGCCGCTCCGTTTGCAAGCTCGGTGACAAAAAACCTCATATCCTCCTCGGTATTATGCTCCGACATACTTACGCGTATCGTGTTATCGGCTTCACTTTCCGTAAGCCCGAAATCACGCATAACATACGATGCGCCTTTATGGTGTGAGGAGCAAGCCGAGCCGGAGGAAACATATATTCCTCGCCCTGCGAGATGATGAAGCATTACCTCGCTTTTTATCCCTCTCACCGTTATGCTCATGAGCGATGGCAGATATGGACCTGCGGGCGTGTTTACAACAGCCTCGGGGACGTATTTTTCAAGCAACTCAAGCGTATAAGCACGCAAAAGTCGCATTTTTTCCTCGTTCTGTGCCACAGAGCCTCTTTTTTCTTCAACAGCCCGTGCAAGGGCTGAGGCGTAAAGCACGTTTTCCGTACCGCCGCGCAAGCCTTTTTCCTGACCGCCGCCGAATATTACCGGCGATATCGCCTTTTCTTTGATAACTCGTCCGGAGACGTACAAGGCTCCGATACCTTTCGGCGCTTCTATTTTATGCCCCGAAAGAGTGAGCATATCAAAGTCCGAGGCATTGAGCTTAAGCTTCATAAACGCTTGTGTCGCATCGGTATGAAAATATGCCCTCGGGCATTTTTTGCGTGTTAAGGACAATAATGTCGGTAGGTCGTACACAGCTCCCGTTTCGTTGTTGGCACTCATTACCGATACCGAAAACACGTCTCCGTCAAGTGCCGCATCAAAGGCTTGCATATCGACACAGCCGTGCGGGCAAGGCACATATATTACCTCATAGCCCTCTTTTTCAAGCTGCTTACAGCAATTCATCACCGACGGATGCTCCGTTGCGGTCGTAACGATACGCTTGCCCGAAAACGAGGCTTTTGCGTGTGCGGTGCCTATCAGAGCAAGGTTATTTGCCTCGCTTCCGCTTGCGCAAAATATCAGCTCATCATGGCGATCTCTTACATTTAACGCTCTTTTTACCGTTTCTCGGCTTGCCTCAAGAAGCTTTTCCGCTTGCGTACCGAGTGAATGCAATGATGATGGGTTGCCGAACAGCTCGGCGTTTTCGTTTATCGCATCGAGTGCGGCACGGCAAAGCGGAGTCGTTGCCGCATTATCGAGATATACCGTCCTCATCCGAGCTTGATGTTCTCGTACATTGACTTGAAGTCGTCAAAATACGTGTCATATTCCTCATTAGTTGACGTAAAGGTCATAAGATAAGCGTAATTACCCTTTATGCAGACCACCATCGCATATTTTCTGCTCACGCCCGAGAGAGTTCCTTTATAAGTAAAGCGTGTTGCGGGTGTCGAATCGAGCATTACGTCTGTCGGCTCGCCGACATTCTCGTAGTCGGGCATATGCTCCTTCAGCTCGGCAGTGTATGAATTGAAATAGGTCTGTGCATCCGTCATATCCGTGCTTTTCGATATTCTCGCCACCGTCACATTTGTTTTCGTGTCAACTCCGGGCGATACGGTCGTTATCGCCGTCGTTTCGTTGGCCTCCCATGCGGTAGGTATGAAAAGCGTATAGCCCGCCGCATCGTTTGAGGCTTTTTTCATTCCCGCGGGTGCCTCTGTCTCGGTACTGCCCGAGCAGGAAGCAAGCAACGATGTAAGCATTACCGCACAAAGCAAAAGACTTATTATTTTTTTCATTTATTTATACCTCGCACTTCCTCATTTTGCTCAATTCCCGTTAAGCATACCCTTTACGCTGTCGTTTCGTTTTTTGATAAAGCCGAGCAGTGTATTGTCAGCCTCGGTAAATTCTGCGTCAAACAGCTCATTTGAATAGAGCTTCGACAAATCGCCCTTTACCTGCGCATCTATCATCGTCTTGTATTCGGGAAGCTTTGTTTGCAGTGAGTCGAGATACTCGCTCAGCTGCTTGACATAGCCCAGATATTCGGCGTAATATTTATCATTTGCCAAAAGCACGGAGGCAAGCGGTCTTTCCTGCCCCGTCGTACCGAAATACGGGCTTGATATTGAGGAGGTTATCAGCGAGCTTTCTATCGTATAATTGTTTTTTCTTTCGGACTTGTCCGTGCCGAATGCAAGATTGTAATCCCACGGAAGCATCGTCAACCGTCCGTTTTGCTCATAGAAATAGAAATTTTCCGCACTCTTGCCCATATAAGAATTTTCGTTTGCGACAACGGCGTTGACGGCAATATATTTAAGCACGCTCGATACATCAAGCACATCCTCTATATTACCATTGCCCGAAAGTGCATTGGCAAGCTTTTTGATATACGTAAGGGACAGATCCTCGCCGCTCTTAAGCTCAAAGCCTACTGCGCCGTTTACGAGCGTACTGCCCTTTTGAGCCTTGTACAGATTTCCATCCTTCGATGAAAACTCACGCTTGAGAAAGCTGTTGTCTATCGCCTCAAGCGCAAGATAAACGCCTGCACACTCGCCGTTTATCGTAACGGTGGCAAGCGAACAGAGCGGTGCGTTTGCGTCAAGTGCGTAAAACGCCGCATAGGTTATATATTCACGCAGAAACGACGGGTCGTACGCCGCATTGTTCAGACACATTTCATCAAGCCCGTTGAGCTTGGTGCCTTTTACGTATTTTCCGAAATTTATTTTATAGCTGTATCGGTCGTTTGAATTTTCGGAAACGAAATTGACATTGCCTCTCGTTCTTATGCCCGCCTCGTCACATACGGTACCGTTTATCGCTATTTTTGCCGGATAGTAAAGCTCTGCCGCCGCATTCGCTCTCATTGCGGTAAGGTCCTGCTCGGACATGGTTATGTCCACGCTTATTACTTCCTCGCCGTTGAGCATACCGTTATACGGGCTTGTCGGGTCGGCACTCGTGTATTCACTGCCGTTTTCGTCCGTTATGACAGCGCCGTCCGTCGTAGTCCCCTGCGTTCCGATGCCGAGGTCTGAGGAAATATCGCCCGTGCAGGAAGCAAGCATTGCCGCCAAGGCAAGAGCTGTGACAAGGGTGGTTTTTCTTTTTTCGGTCATTCTCATCTTATCAGCCCTCCGATACATCTGCGCCGAGGGTGAGCGTTATGTTGAGGTTTCCGTTTCTTGCCCTTATCTTGTCAAGAAACGCTTTTTTATCGGCATCGGGCTTGAGTTTTATCACAAATACAAGCTCAAACAGTGTGCCGAAGTCGCTCGTTCTCACCTTGCTCAGGCGATAAAACGATGCGTATTCGTCAAGTATATCGTCAAATGCTCCCTCAAAATTGAGGTTTTCGGGTATGAGTATGCGAAGCCGCATATCACGGCTCTTGGGCATACCGAAGCCCGTTGCGGATATAACGAGTATCACCGCAAGCATGATAAGCGTAAAGAGTACGGCGTATGCGACATATCCTATACCGCAGCCCAGACCTATCGCAAGCGAAAGAAATACGCAGGCGATATCCTTGGGAGATGCGGGGTTGCTTCTGTAGCGTATTATCGCAAGTGAGCCGGCAAGCGTAAAGGCACGTGCCACGTTATTGCCTATCAAAACGATTATCATCGTGATTATCGCCGGTATCATTATGAGCGTGAGCGAAAGCGTTGTATCGCCGCCGACTTTTTTCTGTGAGCGGATATACACAAGTGCGTTGAGCAATCCCAAAAGCAGTGATGTACCTATCATCACAAGCACGGCGGGCAGTGTAAAGCCGTTTGCGCCTATCTGTGCGGCGAATATATCATTTATTGAGGTCAAAAGAAGAAGGTCGGGCATTGTTAAGCTCCTTATCGGGTAGTTTATTCTTTGTATATTCGGCAAATTCCTTGCCGTATTTTGAATATGATGTCGGGTATATCTCGTATTCCGAGAGCATTGAGGTCAAAAACATCGGAAGAGCGTCGGGAACCTTTATTTCCATAAGCAGCATACCCGACGGCAAAAGCGAGGTGCCGTATATGCCATGCTCAAGAAAAAGATCGTCCCGTCTTGTCGTTACGTTAAAATCTATCGTCAGCCGTATATCGGAGTCATCACGGCAGAAAAACGCTCGTCTGTCGTAAGAGAGATACAGCTTCGGGCGTACCTCGTTCGTTCTTACGAAATAATCTATCTCCGTCATTACCTGCGCGTCGAGATACTTATCGAACGACGGGCTGATGCCCTTGTATATGTAGTCCTCCGCTTGTGCAAGCGTCATCGAGCATCGCCTTTTTGTGACGAGCTTAGCCGTTTTCTTTTTCAGTTCAAAATACACGGTCGAGCTTCCGTCCGACGGTGTCCCGTAGCTTCGCAAGCGCAGCTTTTCCTTGAAATAGGGCGAGGATATCGAATGGCGTATCACGTCATCACCGTCGTTGTCGAAATATATATTGCAAATAGTATAATACTTGCCGTCAAGACAGTATTTATCGGGAATCATGTATTCCCCTATCCGAGACAAAACGCCGTCAAGCTTAGCCTCGGGCAAAAGAAATTTTCTTTCGTAGCGTCGAAACGTGGATATTGCCATATGCTCCCCCCTCTCACGCCGCACTACATAAATTTTAATATCCAAGACCAAAAATTATGCGACGGTTCACTGATTATTTTGTGAAATATCACGAGCCTTACGGATCTTACAGTATAGCATTTAAATGTTAATATAATATTAAGTAGGAACGATATTTTGACAAAAAACCGAATTTTACATCTCGTTTACATTTAAATATGTATTGACAAATCCCGAAAAATGATATACAATCTATCTATCACAAGCTACCGTAAAAGAGGTTATTGAAAATGGAAATACGAATAATACCGGCAAACGAGCGTCACATACCCGATACGCTGTATCTGCTTGAGGACATACTCCGACTTCACGCCACATCAAGAGGCGATCTGTTTAAGAGCGAGGGCGGAAAATACACAAGCGAACAGCTGGCGGCAATGTTTTCCGACAAGTCCACACCCGTCTTTGTCGCAGTGGACGAGTGCGAAAAAATGCTCGGCTACATCATGTGCCGTATCGAGCAACGGGGCGGCGGCGCAAGGCGTGAATACAAATGCCTTTACATTGACGATCTGTGCGTTGACCCTCGGATAAGAGGAAGCGGAGTCGGCGGGCGACTTATCGAATTCGCAAAGGACTACGCACGTGAATGCGACTGCTTCAACGTAGAGCTGAATGTATGGGAATTCAACGAAAAAGCGATCCGTTTTTACGAGGGCAACGGCTTTTGCACGCAAAGGCGGATAATGGAATTCAAAATATAACGAGGTCAGATAAATGATGAAAAGAAAAATATCGATATTACTGCTGCTCACCTCCGCCCTCTCGCTCTTTGCCTGTTCATCGCAAACAAGTGCGGACAATACCTCCCCCGCAGAGAGTGAGATATCGAGCGAGGCGGCAACGGAGGCTGTGACACAGGCGGTCACACAGCCCGGCTCGGAGAGCGATAATTACGAAAAAGAGCTTATCGATGCGGGCTTTCCCGAGGATTACGCAAAGCTGCTTGCTCCGCTCAAGGAAAAGCATCCGAGCTGGATATTCGAGCCGATAAACGTGACAGAGCTGTCGGGCGGCAAATACACATGGGAATACGTGATAAACGCCGAGATCGAGGACGACGAAAACAACACGGTGGATAACGATTACGCCGACGCATTGGACTACGCAATAGATAACAAGAGCGTCGAATCGGGTATGTGGTACCGTGCGAAGCGTGAAACGGTGGAGTTTTTCATGGACCCGAGAAATTTTCTCAACGCCAAGCGCATTTTTATGTTTGAGGATCTGAGCAAGACCTACGGGGACAGAACAAAGGCGGTGGATTTTCTTCTCAGCGGAAGCTTCATGCATAAGGCGGTCGTCGAGGACGACGCACAGGGACGCACATATGCGGAGCTGTTTGTCGATATAGGCGAGAGACTGGGCATATCTCCGCTCGTCATCGGAGCAAGGCTCAGGCAGGAGCAGGGACTTGTCGGTGACAATCCGCTTATATCCGGCAGCTGCGGCACATATCTTTGGAACAGCTACGTAAACGGCGAGAACGATGCTCCCGACGAGGGCTATACCGAGGACGAGCTTAAGCAATACGACGGGTATTACAACTATTTTAATATTTCGGCTACCGGTAACGGATATTTTGAGGTGTATCTCTCCGGCATGAAGGAAGCGAAGGCGGGCAATTGGACGAGCCGTGCGGCGGCGATAGAGGGCGGTGCGATGAAGCTGAGGGACAGGTACATAAACGACTACCAGCAAACTCTTTATTTCCAAAAGTTCAATGTCGATGCACGCTCAAAGAGAAATTTCTGGGGACAGTATATGCAGGGAGTCGACGCCGCATACGATGAGGGCGGCGCAACGTATACCGCACTTTTCAAGGCAAGATTGCTTGATCTGCCCTTCAAGTTCGATATTCCCGTTTATGAGGGAATGCCGAAGGACCCTTGCCCCGACCCCGGTCAGAGGTATTCTTAAGCAAAATTTTTCGGCATTTTGCCGCATTTCGGGCAAAAAATGCAAAATAGCTATTGACAAAAGCCGTGATCTGTGATACAATTGGTGTACCTCTGTAAGTGGGTGTGTTTTTTTGCACCCCAAAAAAGCGAAGCAGAGGGAGGTACGATAGTCAAACGGTCGCCGTCCGACCGTGCGACAAAAATTTAATAGGAGGTGCCGAATGAGAGACAAAATAACCCTTGCCTGCACAGTTTGCAAGCAGAGAAATTACGACACGAAGAAAAACAAGAAGAACGACCCCGACAGACTCGAAATGAACAAATATTGCCGCTTCTGCCGCAAACACACACTTCATAAAGAAACGAAGTAAGCTTGCCGCCGTTTCCGCAAACGCCTCACCGATGGAGGTGACGGAAGCGAGTATACCATCGGAGAAACGGAATTAAAAATGTCGGAAAAAGAGTTGAACAACGAAACCGAGCTTACCGAGGCAAAGACGGAAAAAGCCGATAAAAAAGCCAAGGATAAAAAGGCTAAGGACAAAAAGCCCGGACTCGGTGCCAAGATCAAAGCAGGCTGGAAGAACTATATCGGCGAGGTAAAGAAGATAACCTGGCCCACGTTCGGACAGACCATGAACAACACGGTCGTGGTAATCATTTCCATGATAGTTATGGGTATATTCACGGCTTCTCTTGACGTGGTATTCCAATATGTCATCAAGCTGCTTGCAAGCATTTAAGCCCACGGAGATATCGAAGCTATGATGGACGATTACTCTCTCGAGCCTCAGTGGTACGTTGCGCATACGTACTCCGGCTACGAGAACAAGGTCAAAGATAACATCGAAAAGATCGTTGAGAACAGAAAGCTGAGCGATCTTATAGTTGATATCAGAATACCCGTTGAGACCACCGTAGAGACGGACGGTGAGAACGAAAAAACGGTAGAATCCAAGGTTTTCCCGAGCTATGTCTTGGTGAAAATGGTAATGAACGACAGTACCTGGCACGTCATAAGAAATATCCGCGGCGTTACAGGCTTCGTCGGTCCCGGCTCAAAGCCCGTTGCGCTTACGCCCTCGGAGGTCGCCGCACTCGGCATCGAAGAGATCAACGAGGACACGGTCGTAAAGGTAAAAGAAAGCTCTCCCGCATTTTCCGAGGGAGACACCGTCGCTTTGAGCGAGAATGCAAAGCTTCCCGGTATCGATACCGCTAAGATAGTCAGCATTCTTCCCGACGGCAAAAGAGTCGGCGTTATCGTATATATGTTCGGCAGAGATACTTATCTTGAGCTTGACATAAACGATATCAGTCCGATAACGGATTAAAGCAGATACGCATCTGCGCCCCTCATGTGAGGGTATGTGGGAGGAAGAAAATATTTTATTCTTCCGATGAACCACTTTGGAGGTAAAAATTTTTATGGCAAAGAAAATTACAGCTTATGTAAAGCTTCAGCTTCCTGCCGGCAAGGCTACGCCCCAACCGCCTGTAGGACCCGCACTCGGTCAGCACGGTGTAAACATCGCCGCTTTCACGAAGGAATTTAACGAAAAAACAAAGAACCAGATCGGTCTTATAATCCCCGTAGTTATCACTATCTACGCAGACCGTTCGTTCACATTCATAACCAAGACTCCCCCTGCCGCAGTTCTTATAAAGAAAGCAGCGGGTATCGAGTCCGGCTCTGCCGTTCCCAACAAGACGAAGGTCGCTTCCATAACGAAGGAGCAGGTAACGAAGATCGCGGAGACAAAGCTTCCCGATCTCACCGCCGCAGACCTTGATGCCGCTATTAGTATGATTGCAGGTACCGCTCGCAGCATGGGCGTTACCGTTGAGGAATAAGGGAGGAGAGCTTAAATGTTTAAAGGTAAGAAATATAAGGACAGCGTAAAGCTGATAGACAAGTCAAAGCAGTATGACCCCGCAGAGGCACTCGATCTCGTATGCCAAACCTCAAAGGCAAAGTTCGATGAAACGATAGAGCTTCACGTTCGCTTGGGCGTTGACTCCCGTCACGCAGACCAGCAGGTAAGAGGTGCGGTAGTACTTCCCAACGGTACCGGTAAGAAGGTTCGCACGCTCGTATTCGCAAAGGGCGATAAGGCAAAGGCCGCTGAAGAGGCAGGCTCGGATTACGTCGGAGCCGAGGATCTGGTAGCAAAGATACAGCACGAGAACTGGTTTGAGTTCGACGTTGTTATCGCATCCCCCGATATGATGGGCGTTATAGGTCGTCTCGGTAAGGTTCTCGGACCTAAGGGACTTATGCCTAACCCCAAGGCAGGTACGGTAACTCCCGATGTTGCAAAAGCGGTTAAAGAAGCTAAGGCAGGTAAGATCGAGTACCGTCTTGATAAGACGAACATAATCCACTGCCCCATCGGTAAGGCTTCCTTCGGTAAGGAAAAGCTCACAGAAAACTTCGATACTCTTATGGGTGCCATCATAAAGGCTAAGCCTGCGGCAGCCAAGGGTCAGTATCTTAAGAGCGTTGCCATTGCTTCCACAATGGGCCCCGGCATTAAGATAAACGCATCAAAGCTCGGCTAAGCCGTGCATATCATCCGCAGACCGCACGGTCTGCGGATTTTTTGTTTTTTCTATTGACTTTTTTCAAGAACAATGTTATAATCACGCAATCAAAGCATTTTTCCAAGAGGTTTTTATGGGAAGCTTACTTTTGGCTCTTATCTATATTTGCTTCATAAGTCTCGGTCTGCCCGATTCCCTGCTCGGCTCGGCATGGCCCGTGCTTCATACGGAGCTTGGCGTACCCGTATCATATGCGGGTATCATATCAATGGTGATATATCTCGGCACGATAATATCAAGTCTTTTCAGTGAGCGACTGCTTCGCCGCTTCGGCTCGGGGCTTGTTACGGCAACGAGCATTTTCATAACTGCGCTTGCCCTGCTCGGCTTTTCGCTCTCGCACTCCTTTGTCGAGCTTATCCTATGGGCAATACCCTACGGACTCGGTGCCGGCGGTGTCGATGCCATACTTAACAATTATGTCGCTTTACACTACAAGGCTCAGCATATGAGCTGGCTTCACTGTATGTGGGGCGTGGGTGCATCGATAAGCCCATATATTATGAGCTTTTCACTCATCAGACTTAACAGCTGGGAGCGAGGCTATTTCATTGTTTTTCTGATACAGGCTGTGCTTTCCGTGATAGTTTTCGCAAGCGTGCCGATATGGAAAAAAAGCGAGGATGACGGTGATAAACCGAAAGCCCCACTTACATTCAAGCAAATTTTTTCGATAAAAGGCTCGGCACTCTGCTTCCTCGCTTTCTTCGCCTACTGCTCCCTTGAGCTGAGCGCATCATTGTGGGCAAGCAGTTATTTGGTGCAAGACCGAGGACTTTCGCCGGAGGATGCGGCACGGGGAGCAAGTATGTTCTTCATCGGTATCACTTTCGGTCGTTTTCTTAACGGTTTTCTTGCGATGAAGCTGTCCGACAAAACGCTCATCCGTATCGGCTGTTGCGTCATATCCGTCGGGATCGCATTGCTTTTTGTCCCGATGCAATACACTGCGCTCGCCGCTTTTGCCGTCACGGGTCTGGGCTGTGCCCCGATATATCCTTGCATAATCCATATGACCCCGAGCATTTTCGGACGGGAAAATTCCCGTGCCATGATAGGTGTGCAAATGGCGTTTGCGTACCTCGGCTTTCTCATTATGCCGCCCCTCTTCGGTTTTCTTTCCGACTACGTCGGAATGAGCCTGCTTCCCGTGTATCTTGCTCTGCTTCTGATATTTATGTTTATCATGCACGAGCTTGTTTTGAAAAAAGCCGAGAAATAATGTCGGTTCTATTTGGCTCTGTAGCCTTCGAGCCATGTGCGTGTCTGCTCGTCATATGTACCGAGTTCGGCATATGTATCGGGGATCTTTCCGACGATAAGCGTTTGCGACAGCACCGCATCGCCCTCGGCGGCTGTATCGAAATATGTCCGTCCGACCTTTGATGTTGCGCCGACTCTCACACGCACGTTGACCTCGTGCATGGTTTGATTGATACCGGAGGAATAAAACGAGGATATTATCTCGCTCTCAACATAAGAGGAGGACAGTATATTTACTTTTATATAGCCGCCCTTGCCGGAAAAAAGTATGCTTCCGAGCAGATCCGCCGCGGGAATACGCAGTCTTGAGCGTTTTTTCTCGATTTCCTCTCTCGTATATCGTGCAAGCTTTGTTTTAAGCTCGTTCGCCTCTTGCGAATTCAGCGTGACGGAGGTTATATTGCCCTCCGGATCTCTGCTTGTCGTGTAGAGGCGTGTGCCGTTATTTTCGGCAAGATATCTTTCGATTGCCGTATTTATGCATTGTGAAAGCGTATTTTTGACCTCGACTCTTGCCATTTGCTCCGCCGTTTCGGGCAGGGTAAACGACGAGATGAGCAAAAAACAACTCAGGCAAGCCATGCACACGATACACATCGTTATGCATAATGTGCGTTTTTTTCTTCTGCCGAGCAAGCGTCTTGACGCCATACGTAAACGATAAGAAAACATAATTATACCCCCGTACAGCATATTCGCCGTCAAATGCGAATATACCGCACGGGGGATAATTTATTGATCCATTCTAAACGCTGTCGCATACACTGCGACGGTGGAGTCGGCTGCCTCTATACCGAAGCGGTAGAGGTCATCGGACTCAAGTGCAAGCTCAAGCTCGCCGTGTTGCCACTCCTTGCCCTTTGAATAACCGTTAGGCGTTTGATAAAAGCTCTTTTTGCATATCTCGTTTCCGTTCTTGTCCCAAGCGACTGCATAGAATTCGCCGGAGCATTTATAATCAAACGTCATTTTATGCTTGCCGGAGCGTTGATACAGACCCTGCCATACATTGCACCTCTTGCCTCTCAGCTTTCTCAGTGTTACGCATTGAGTGCCGTAAAGCTCTATTTGCCGCACCGCCTCCGGCTCCGAGTATGACCAGTTGGAAAGCCCCGTGACCCAGCCCTCGTTTTGCTCTGCCGCCCGACGTTTGAAGTCGCCGTATTCGAATTGTGACGGCGAGTGAAGTCCGCAATCGCTGTCAAGATCCGTTATTCTCAAATTATCTATGCCCGTGGGACTTCTCAGCTCGCAGTTGAACACTCTGACATTGTTCACGGGAGAGAAGTCGTCAAGCTCCGTGCCGTCGAACGGTGTGACACCGTAATATGGGTTATCAGTCCAGCCGCCTATGGAAAGTCTGCCCTCAAGGCACGTGTCGTAAAGCTCTATGCCGTCAACCTGAACCCTCGACAGGTCGGGAGCATCCGTACCCCAGATGCAGAACGATATGGCACTTGCGGTAAATGTATAGCACGACAGCCTGCTGTGACGCAGAACGACGTTATGCGTGCCGTGATCCCAGCCGGGATATGCGTAATACCACAGCATATCCCTCGGGTCGTTATAGTTTGCGCTCAAGCATATACCGTCATCGTTCGTATTCATCATTATTCTTTCAAATACCACTCCGTCGGAGCCGCAGGGCCACAGACCGTCCGCACCCGTGCATTTTGCCTCGTCAAGTATCACATTGCCGACATAAAGCCGCCTTGAGGTATTGACTATTATATACGGAGCGGAGGAGCGTATTATTTTTATATCGGAAATTTCCGTGTTTTCGCATTCTATAAGACCTATCGGCACTACGTGTATTCTGTCCTTACAGCCGATGCATACGTTGTCACCGATGAATTTGAAAAGACCGTCTCGGCTTCTGCTGCCTATATCCGCCATTCGCACCGTGCCGCCGCCCGTTATTTTGACATATTCCTCTCTGAAAGCGTATATCAGAGGATAGTTGCCCGATGAATGGTATGCCGGCCAATTCACGCCCGTCATTGAAACATTGTGACCGAAGCCGAGCGGCGTTTTGTAAAGCGTCGCATCGTCGCATTGCCAAAGCACGGCATTTTTTGCGATATAAAGCTCGGTATTTGAGTGCATACGCAGATTTGTGACGACATACCGCCGTCCGTATTCACCGCCGTCCGTATCGCCGAGAATAACACGGCCGCCCGTTTTCGCACATTCGTCAAGTGCCGCCTGTATCGCCGCCGTATCATCGGTGTAGCCGTCGCCGCACGCACCGAAGTCGCATACGTCGTAATCCTTATCGGGCAATGTGAATGCATACGGGTTGCCCTCGCAAAGCTCGGTGTGATTTTGTATGACAGTCCTATCCTCAAACGGCAACCACTCACCGTCCGACAGCTCAAGTACTCCGATAAACTGCGAGCATATGCGGCTGACCTTGCCGCGATAAAGCGGACAGGTAAGGTGAATACGTCCTTTGCCGTTCACATCGCACTCGGCAACGCATTCAAGCCGGGAAAGCGTTTCGGGCGTATCGTCGACAACATCAAGGTAGCCGTCGAATATACGCAGCCGTCCTCTCTCTGCCAATTCGTTCAGCTCACATTCAAGCTCCACCGTTTTATTTTCGACATCGGCAAGGCAGGAGATAAATCTGCCGCAGGTCTTTCTTATCGGCTTTTCCTGCTCAAATGCGATCTTATATATATTTATCTTGCATTTTTCCGCAACTCGCAGGCTCATGTGTACGAGCCGCTTTTTGTCGGTATATACGCCCTGCGCCGCAGGCAGGTCGGAGAGATTCAAAAGCAGAGTTCTGCCGCCGAGCATGGAGGTCAAAGCAAACGTCTTTACATTATCCGCCCTCTGCTCCGTATCGTCCTCCGTGCGAAGTAAAACGGTAAGGGTGATGTCGTCACAATCGGCATCCATACGCAACAAAAGCGTGTTTTTTATCGGAACGAATATATCGCAAACGGTATTTTCGGCACCCGTAAGGTCGGGCAGCTCAATGCACGCCCCCGCCTCGCAGGCTGCGGACAAAACACCGTTTTCATGCTTGAGCAT
This sequence comes from uncultured Lachnospiraceae bacterium, assembly GCA_964562175.1. Classification (GTDB taxonomy): domain Bacteria; phylum Bacillota; class Clostridia; order Oscillospirales; family CAG-272; genus CAZCJU01. Next base: position 47,326 of record CAZLRV010000012.1, on the reverse strand, counting down.
CGCATTTTTTGAGCCGAAAAGCTTTTCCATACCGCAGCCGTGCAGATTGAGATCCACTTCCATTCCGCACCTTACCGTATCCAATTTTATCATTCTCTGCCAGCCCTCGGCACGCTCGCATATCTCATAGCAAAAGCGTATTCCCTTTACCGCCGATACGGCGCGCTGTCCCGAAAAATTCATAAAAATACGGTTGAAGCCGTAGTCGGTAAGCTTTGCCGTCGAGCTTGTCTGTCCGAGGTCGGACAAAAGCGTCACGGTAAGATACGAATCGCTTACAAGAAGCGGGTCGGGCTTTTCGACAAAATACATATTTTCCTTGACGTTTGCGAAATATTGGCTGTCACGCTCGCCGCCGTATGCGGAAAAGGCAAACGTAAGTGTCGGAGTATCGCTCAGGTCGAGTACCTCATCAAAGGTATACGTAAAAACCATTTTATGAGCCGCCTCGCCGTCGGGCAGCTCTGCGGCGTGTGCAAGCAGTGCCGTTTTTCCCTCGCTGACTATATCGGGTGGCAGAGGACAAGGCTCAACGTGTGAAAGCCCCTCGCCAAGGCTTACGCCGTCAAAGGCGTTTTCGGACGAAAAATCTATCAGGCATTTATTGTTTTGCAAAAACAGGTGTCTGTTTACAGTTGCGTTTTTTGATGTTTGCATTTTAATCCTCCATGGAATCAATGTATCAATTATAGCGTATAAAATGCGTTTTGTAAAGTACTTTTTCAGGATTTAACACATTAGGCTATAATTATTAACCGCTTTTTTTAATTGCTTTTCTCAAAAATCATTGACAATTGAGGGCTTACATGGTATAATTGATTTAACCGTGTTTTTACGGAAAAAAACGATATGTTTTGAAAGGAATCATTATGGCAAGGTATATATGCACGCCCGCTTGCGGAGAAACGGTATATTTCGATACTTTGGACGAAGCGAAGGCGTATGCGGATCTTAATGAGCGTTACGGTACGCTTGTGAGAAAAGAGGGCGAGGACGAGGTTTTATATGCTCCCAACGGTCTTTTTGCTTGCAAGATAATGGCGTATGCAAAGGAGGTAACGGACTATGTTCGCGACAACGAATTTGTTTACGGACACGCTCCGATAAATCCCGCGATCGACCATACGGCAAAGACGGTGAGCTGTGACAGGTTCGTCGGCTGGGTGCTGTACAAGCTCGGCTATACCGATCAGCCTTACATACACGGTCTTTGCGTTTCCGGACCCGATCTGACAAATTGGTGCATAGACCACGGCTTTGAGCGTATAAACAGCGTTGCGGAGCTTTTGCCCGGAGATATAGTATTTACAAGAAAAAATGCGATAGAATGCCCCGGCCATACGTTTATTTATGCCGGCGTATCCGAAAAAGAGGGCGAGCATTACAGATATGACTGCGGACGTGTTGAGCGTATCCGTTCAACTCAACCGTGGAGCGAGCCTATAAGCGATGAGGAGGGCTTTATGTACGGCTACAGAATAAAGCCCGTACACGATTTCATCACCCCCTCCCTCTCGTTCTTGTATGACGGCGTACCGTTTTCGGAGCTTGACAAAAAAACAGAGGTGCTTGAGGACGGTGTAAGATACACACTGCCCGACGGTATCGTGCTTGAATGCCACTTGAAAAAATATACACAGCAAAGAGTATATTGGTGGGTAAACCGCTGGTACAACCCGACCGACCATGACGGCGGACTCATATCCGAGCTTTGGGACTGCGATGTGCAGATCCCGTTTGAGCCGGACGTAAAGCCCACGCGCCGTGACAGGCAGGACACATGGGAGCCTAAATCCTTGAGAATATACGAGGCTAAGGGCGCAAACGTGGTTCAAGACGATTATTCTCCCTCATGGGTCCGCATATGGGAGGGCGATACGTACACCGCCTCCTGCGATGCGGGACGAAGCGGACTTAAGACCTCGCCGTTTTTCGATATAAACCGCAATGATTACGGTGTTATCCTCGCCGTGGGCTGGACAGGTCAATGGAATGTCAAGATAGACAGAGCCGAGGACAGCGTGCGGATAAGAAGCGGTATTCAGTACGCCGCCGAGGGCTTCAGAATACGCCCGGGCGAGAGCTTCAGAACCTCCTCTGCCGCAATGATGATGTATTACAGAGGTCAGAACGAGGCGCATAACCGCTTCCGTTCGTTTATGCGTGAGATCTCGCCGCTCGGCAAGGACAGTCCCCGAGGCGAGCAAACTCCGTTCTCGGCAATATTCTGGGGCGGAGTAAGCACAAAGCAGATGTTTGACCGTTGGGGCAAGATATTCGAAAACAAGCTTCCGTTCGATACGTGCTGGGTAGATGCGGGCTGGTATGAGCCGCTTCGCTCAACGACTACGGCTACGCAATCCGCGGAATGGCCGATAATAGGCACATGGGAGATAAACAAATTCTATCATCCCGCCGAATATGTAGATCTTGTCGAGTATCTCAAGCAGCACGGCGTAGGCTTTATGCTCTGGTTTGAGCCGGAGAGAATAAACAAAAAGGCGGGCAAACCGTGGGTAGAGTACCTTGAGCCGATAGACCCGAACACCGAGAGCGTTCTCGTTGCACTGAACAAGGACGAGGTATGCGACGCGATAATCGAAATGGTATCCGAAAAGGTACGCAAGCTCTCCCTTTCCGTATATCGTCAGGATATAAACATACTGCCCTTGGCTATATGGCTCAAGGCAGACGAGCCGGAGCGTGCGGGAATGACGGAAATACTTTACATAAACAATCTTTACAGATTTTGGGATGCTCTGCTTGAGCGTTTCCCGAACCTGCTTATAGATAACTGTGCCGGCGGCGGTCACAGAAACGACGTTGAGATGCTCTCACGTTCCGTTCCCATGTGGCGCAGTGATTACCAATGCAAATGGGATTGCCTGCCGGAGGCAAATCAGATGCAGAACCAAGCATCATGGTGGATGCCTTATGCCGGTATCGGCTACGGCCCGACGCTGGGCGACCTGTACAGCTTCCGTTCGGCTTATTGCAACGGTATGACCGTCCGCACGTGGGAGCATGCAGACCCCGAATGGGAAGTCGGTGCGATGAACGAGCCTATGGATTGGGCAAGAAAATATTTTGCTGAATATCAAGAGGTGCGTAAATACTTTGCGTGCGATATGTACCCGCTCGTTCCGTTCTCACGCGAAAACGGCACATGGTGCGTGACCGAGTATCTTGACAGAGCCGACCACAACGGCGTAATACTCGCATTCCGCAGAGCCGCCTGCCCCTACAACGAGGTAAATGTAAAGCTTGACGGCGTACAGCTTTATAAGATGTATCACTTTACCAACGTAGATACGGGCGAGGAATTTGAAATGAAGGGCTATGACCTTGTCACAAAGGGGCTTACGCTCAAGCTCGATGAGCCTCGCTCATCACTCCTTTTGCGTTTCAGATGACGGAGGTCATATTTTGAGGAATAGCAATGCGATAAAAGCTATTTGCCTTATATTAAACGTTATAGCCGTGCTGTGTTGCCTTGTCTCGTGTAATGACGAGGCAAAGCAAGCACAGAACAACGGCGGAGAGGAAACAAATATGAACAACACGGCACTGAACGACATGACAACAGGCTACCTCGTCGTACCCGACAGCGTTGCACGTGACGGCGTGACAAATGTCGCACAACAGCTCCAGGAGCTGATAGACAATAACCCCAACAGAACTATATTTTTCCCCGACGGCGTATATCTTATAAGTGAGCCTCTTCAGACCTCGTCCGATCCGAGCAAGACAGTTTCATTCGTGCTTTCGCCTTACGCCACAATAAAAGCGGATGCCGAGCGTTGGCTTTCAAACAGAGCCATGATATGCCTCGGTGCAAAGGGCAACAACGGAAACGGTGAGAATATACACAGCCATACAAGCTTCAAGGGCGGTGTTATCGACGGTAGCGGTATAACGAACGGCATATATATCGAGAGCGGTATACAGACCGTAATAGCCGATACGTTCATAACAAACGTGATCGTCGGAATACATATAAGAGAAGGCTCAAACAACGGCTCAGCCGATGCGGATATATCAAATGTAAATATCTACGGCAACGGCAGTGCCGAATCCGTCGGCGTTATTGTCGATGCGCATGACAACACATTTACGAATATGCGTATCGGCAAGGTACACAGAGGCTTCGTCATAAACAGAGGGGCAAATGTACTGCGTAACATACACCCGTTATTCTACAGCACAGCCGACATAAACAGCAGTATAGCGTTTGAGGATAATCACGGCACGAATTGGTACGATTTTTGCTACAGCGATCAGTTCAGAACATCGTTCAGACTTGCAGGCGGCGCACGTAGCTTCTTCAGAGATTGCTATGTGTTCTATTACGGAGATGAGGGCGAGAACCATACGGTATTCTCCACCGACGGTGCGTTTAATTCGGTCGTTGATACGCTCAGAGTGTGTTTCAGAGACAAGTCCGATAACACGATGCTTGCCGTCGGCAATGATGAGGGCAACGGTACGCTTTCAAATATTTATATTGATTTTGAGGACAAGCTCTCCCCCGAGGATGCTTACAAGAAATATCTGAAATGAACAATATAATGACCTCAAGGGCGTACACCGAGGCGAGGGAAAAAGCATAGCGGCAACGGTAATGTCGGCGTTCGAGGATATAAACGGCGTGCCGGCAAGCGAGCTTGCATTCAGCGACCCGAGCATGAATCGCACCGTCGAACCCGGCGCATTTAAGCTCCGAGTCGGTGAGCATAGCGCAGACCTAAGACACGAATTTGATTTCTGTATAACCGAATGGCCCCCAAAGCCGTATCGTATAAAAAACGATATTGCCGAAAAAAGTCGAGAGTAACGCATTTTTTTTGCATTACTCTCATTTTTTTGCCTTAGGTTCGCAAAGCTTTGCCGTCAAATCAAATGCGGCACTCCTCCGAAGAAAAGTGCCGCAGCAAGTGCGATTTCGCCGCCCTCGCTCATGTGTTATAAAGCTTAAGATTATCGTTAGCTTACTGCATTGCTCATGATTTCGGTAAAAGTCTTGCCGTCCTTTGAGAAGTAATAGGTATAGCCTGTATCTCCATTTTCAAGGTTCGTCTTGTCTGTTATGTAATATGCCTTGTTACCGGTTACTCCGAAGCTGTAAACATCATCGGCTATCTTGACCTTGTCCTTCTTGCCGGTTACGCTGTAAAGTGTGTAAGCACCGTCCGAGGTTTGATCCACGGCGAAGAATACAGTGCCATTAGGCAGTATTCCCTTGATGCCGACTTCAGCATCACATATCCTTTTCTTTCCCTCTCCGTTGCTTTGCACAACATAAAGCATATCGTCTTCCTCTATGAAGTATACATATTTTCCGTCACGTGTAACCATAATCGAAGAATAGTATGAATCGTCAATGCCCTCACTGAGCAACACAGGGGTATCAGATCCTATTTTCTCGGAATAAAGTGAATATGAGCTTCCGTTTGATTTTGTATAGAAAAGTGTTTTGCCATCGTCGCTTATCGAGAGATATGTGATATCACTCTTTAGCTTCTCCGACTCATATTCTTTGGTTATTCTGTAAACACTGCTTAATGGATCAAAGTATCCCCCGTCGTTTGAAGCATACACCATTCCCTTTAGGTCTTTCAATGACAATGTTCTGCTATTAAATGTGCATTTGGTAACTATGCCGCCCACATATCCCGAAAGACGAGTTCTCTCCTTGCCTTTTACCGAAATGTACGACTCATTCTCATCATAATCATTGAACAGTATCTGTGAGTGGTCACGGTTAAATATGCCGACCTCAAAATCCGTACAGAGCTTATTTACCTCACCCTTTTTATTTATGATGTAAAGATTTTCGTTGCCGCTATCACCAATCCTCACGATATACATATACATGCAATCATCGGAAATAGCAACGGGCAAGCTGTCCTTATTCTTATCAAGCTGAGTTGATTTTTTTCCGTCATACATATAAAGGTCTACGTCGGGGGTCTCTTCATCTATCGAATATTCATATTCGGGATCGTATTTTTCGCTCTTTGAGTACAGTATCGCATTGCCGTTAGGTGAAATCACGAATGAGCCGACGTTAGTGTCTATCATTATCGAGCCTTTGCCGTCGTACAGATAAAGAACGTGTTCATCGGTAGTATAAGCCGCTTTGCCGCCCTCGGCGTTCATGGATATTTCGTTTATCGTGTCGCTTGTTATTTTCTTAGCCTCTTTGCCGTTCACCATGTAGTAAATACGAGCTCCGTCGACTTTTGTCGTAACAAGCTTTATATTGTCGTTAAGGTTTGTTTCGGTATCATACAATCTGCCGACAAGCTTTGTCGGAAGCATTTCGCCGTCGACAAACACGAACGTTTCCGAGCCGTTAGACAGCGGCATAATCGAAGCGGCTCGATTGTAGACATTTTTATCGCCGCCTGAATCCTCGTTTTGCTTGTTTTCCGCTGATACGACCTCGCCGCCGTCGTTTTTGCCCGAGTTGTCACCGCCGCAAGAGACAAACGACAGCGCAAATGCGGCGAGTATCAACAGTGTTGAGATGATCTTTCTCATGTTATCTCCACTTAAGCACGTTTGAGAACTTGAAGACGAGCATACCGAAGCAGGTATATGCGGCGGCACCGCAGAAGTAAGCGAAATCGCCTGCCAATATCAGCATAAAGACCTGACCGATAGCCGTTACAAAGCTCATAACGCCGACGAGTGAGGACGGCCACCATGCATCGTTATTATTTACAGTACCCTCAAACGATTGTACGGTTCTGAATACCTTAAATCTATAAAATACATTAAAGAGTGCGTACAGAATGATAATTCCGCACAGGAAAAGGTAGAACACAAACAGCTCTCCGACCTCATCTCTCCAATAATCCATCGCCGAGCCGCCAAAATATTCCACAGCACGCTTATATGGTTCAAAGAACACTTTTTGTATCGTTATAATCGAAAGAATTATGTCAAATACCACGGATATGATCGCAAACACAAGGTCTATTACGGTAATTATCTTTATCGCCGTGATACCGCCGAGAGATATGCGGCTCTGTCTCTTGTCAAACGCCGACCATATCGTCACCCAAAGACCGACAGCTATTACAATATTCGGCAACATTTGACAGAATACTATCGCACGCACGGATGAATCAAGCAAGGACAAAACGGTATCAAAGCCGTCAAGGTAATCACCTAAATAGTAAGTAAGATCCGAGATATCAACATCGAGATAGTTACCGAGCAGAGCATTAAAGGTATCCGATACTATCGACGTTGAGCCTGCTATCCTCAATATTATCATCAAGGTGAAGGTTGCCGCCGCAATTATAGCAAGCGGCGAGAACACGAAGCGGCAAAGCTTTTCGTGCCTTGCATCGGTGAACTTCTTATCCCATTTAAGCGATATAGTCGCCGTAGAACCCGGTGCCTGTTGAGACTGCTGCTGTTG
>CAZLRV010000012.1:0-39794 GCA_964562175.1 uncultured Lachnospiraceae bacterium | reverse complement strand
CGGCGTGGCTTGCGTTTGTGCGGTATTAGGCACTTCGATCCTTGCTCCGCAACCACCGCAAAAAGCAGCGCCGTCCGGATTTTTTGTTCCGCATCTCGGGCAATACATTTTTTATCTCCTTTTGTTTTTTATTTGTTTACTTCATTGCGACTTTTTGGCAAGCTTTTAAGCTTTTTGCCGCAGTGAAGCCACCTCAAAAATAATTATTTTATTTTTGACAGTATTTGTGTTCAACAAATTTTAGCATTTTCCGACCCATATGTCAAGTATTTTTTGCGATATTTTAATATTTTTACCTTTATTTATATTAAATAATAAAATTCGGTAACATTGCGTTTGGTAATAGTATTGACAAATTCACGTCCAAATCACCACCCTGCTCTTTTCTCATTTTTACGTCTTTTTCCTTTTACGTCCGACTAAATCCCACCTATATTCGCCGACATAATTCGATTCACATCTCCGAACACCGGTTACCGCAACGATGGCTTGTGTTTTGCGGTATTTTTGCGTGTATACGGTTCGTTTTCAAATATTTTTATTTATACTATTGAAAAATGCTCAAATAAATGGTATAATACACGGTAATTAGGCTTGCTATTGCAAGCAAGTGTTTTTATTCATGTCAAAATGGCATTTATACAACAAGCAAGTTACAAGAAGGAGATATCATATGACCGAGAACAGAAGGGATGCCGCGGTGGGGCTTATCTCCGCATTGGACGGCATTATCGTAGGTAAGCGGGACGTGCTTGTGCTATTTACCGCCGCAATATTATCGGGCAGTCACGTTCTTCTTGAGGACATTCCCGGCACGGGCAAAACGACGCTTGCCTCGTCGGTCGCCTCGCTTTGCGGTCTTAAGTTTAACCGGGCTCAATTTACGCCCGATCTGACTCCGTCCGATATTACGGGCTACAACATATACAACAGACAGAAAGAATGCTTTGAATTTCGTTCCGGACTCGTCATGTGCAACATTCTGCTTGCGGACGAAATAAACAGAGCCTCGCCGAAGACCCAATCGGCTTTACTTGAGGCAATGGAGGAGGAGCGTGTTACGGTAGACGGTGTGACCTACGAGCTGAGCAAGCCGTTTGCGGTAATTGCCACTCAAAACCCTGCGGGCTTTGTGGGAACGTACCCGTTGCCGGAGGCGCAGTTAGACCGTTTCGGCATTTCTCTCACTCTCGGATATCCCACAGCGGAGCAGGAGCGTATGATAGTCGAGGGCAAGCTCTCTGCCGCCTCGCACGGCAAGCCGAGTGCGCTTCTCGGTGCCGAGGATATAATGCAAATACGTGAGGACATTAAGCGTGTTGCGCTGTGCCGTGAGGTCATAGACTACGCCGTAGCTCTTGTCAGAGCCACACGCACTCACCCGTCCGTATCGCTCGGTGCAAGTGCGAGATGCTCTATTGCTCTTACTTCGATAGCCCGTGCGTTGGCTTACATATGCGGCAGAGATTACGTTATACCGGAGGATATCGCAAGGCTTTTTATTCCCGTAACGGGTCACAGAATATCATTAAAATACGCATCGACCTCAAAGAGTGTATCGAAAAACGACGTTTTGTCCGCAATTCTCAAAAGCACGAGAGTGCCGTTTATCGCAAAATGAGCAAAGGCAGCATGAAACCCAAAAAAGGCAAGCGGCTGTACCGTCGCTCCTTCAAGCTTTGCTCACCGTTTTACAAATATCTCGGTTTTTTACTGTTTTCCGTAATATTTACCCAAGCCTTACGCAACTCGGCATCGTATGTTTTGTTTTTATTTTGTATTACATTCCCGTTTGCGGAGGCTCTTTATGTCTTTTTTGCGTATTTTTGCATTAAGTGTCAAATCGCCGTAAGCTCAACGGTGCTTCACCGCACTGATAGGCTACGCATAGATCTGACATATGAAAATAAATTTATCCTACCGTACTATTTTGCCGAGGCGGAGCTTCGTATGCCGAGCGAGGAATGCTCGGAGGTATCGTTTTACCGTGTACGCCTGTCGGCTTTTCCGTTAAGGAGGCGTACCGAGAGCTTTTCGTACGATATGAATTTTCGCGGACAGTATGACGTGGGTATCAAAAATGTATATATTTACGGTCTTTTCAGGCTATTCCGTATATGCATTTATTTTGACGCATATGAGCGTGTGACCGTGCTTTCGCACACCTCCGACCCTATGCTTCGTCTTGGGGAAAACGGTGATGACGATGCGTTGTGCCGCCGCCGCCAAGTCGGAGGTCTCGGCGAGCCTGCGGGCTTGCGTGATTATATCGGCGGCGACTCCATGAAGCATGTGCATTGGAAGCTTTCCTCGAAAGCGGACAAGCTGCTTGTCAAGCTTTACAGCTCAAACGATGAGGATGATATTTACATAATTCCGGATATGCGTATTGCATATCCTCCCGAATGCGGCAAAACGCCTTATATCGGCAGATACGCCTCCGACCGCTGTATTGAATATGCACTCGGTGCGGCAAAAACGCTTGTCGGTCACGGCAAGACGGCGAATATTATCATACAAACGGATGTGGGCGAGGAAAAGCTCTCCCTTACCTCGGATTCGTTTGACGAGTGTCTGCGGCGTGTTTCCGCCGCCTCCTGCATATCCTCGGAGCATATTTATCCGCCTGTATGCGGAGGTGTGTCGGCAAGACGTATTTATTTTGTTTCCCGACTTGACAGAGCTTGTATCGAGCTTATGACCTCGCAAAGCAACGGGGGCAATATAGTTTATTTTATACCGCCGCATGAGCTTATGCTCTCGCCCGACGAGGCGGCAAAGCGTGACGATGAGCTTGCGGATGCGCTTGCATCGGCGGGCTTTGACGTATATATGATAAATGACGGCTACGGTGCGGAGGCGAAATGATATGAAAAAGAAGAACGATCTTCTTGCCGTTGACGGCAGGCTTGCGCAGGCGTTTCTGCCCTGCCGCGGCTTTTCTGTATATTCGACATTACTCGGCTGTGTGCTTAAGCTTGCGATAATCGTTTGCTCCGTGCTGGGAATGATGCTTTTCATATGCGATGCGTATGCGTTCGATATCGATATGAAAAAGCTCGTTTTCGTGTCTGTTGTGTTTTCACTGCTCGGTGCGGGCATTTCCCTCTGTGCGTATTTGAATATAAAAGCCAAGCTGCTTGCGTTGGTCGGAGTGCTTGGGCTCGGATTTGCGTATATATTTTTTTCGGGCGGGCTCGGCGACGGTGTGATCACTCCGTTTTCCGTAATGTTGAGCGAGGCTATAGACCGCATTTCCGACTACGGCTACAACGGACTTGACTATATGAAGCCGCAAATATCGGAGCAGGTATATGTCGCCGAGGCACTTGACTCGGCTCTTATGATAATATGCGCCGTTTTTTCCCTCTCTTTTTCCGCTTGCATAATGTTTTCGGACAAGGTCATACCGTTTTATATAGTATATGCCTGTGTCTGTGTCACCGTCTTTACGTTCAACACGACTGTCGATGCGTTCGGCTTTACGCTGTTCACCTCGTGCGCCGTATCGTTCGGCGTGATATCGGCTTGCGAAAAATGGTACAGAGCCGTGCGAGGTTCGCTTAGGCGGCAGCTTAAGAAGGTCTTTACGCTGTATTCTCGCTCCGGCGGTGTCGGCTTCGTTGCAATGCTTCTCTGCTTATGCTTGTTTTCCTATCCCATCTCGACGATAAGCGAGCCTTTTGCGGAGCTTGGCGCAATAAACGGCTTTATGGACAAGATACGCATTGCACTTTACGGCTCAAGCTCGCATTTGCCGATAATACCGCAATATCCGCAATTCAACATATACGAGCATCCCAACGGCGATCGTGATGTGCGTGCCACAACACGCAAATACGAAAACACGACAGATATGTATGTAAGCACGCAGACCGATGATGTTTTATATCTCCGCACTTGGGTCGGCGATACATACTCCGACGGCAAATGGCATTGCTCATCGGAGAGCGACGGCTTTTCGGACGGCTTTTCGCCGGAGATGATAACGGAGCTTTTTGTCGATATGATCTACGGTGTAGGCAACGAGGACGAAAAACAAGCTTTGGCGATAGAGCAAGCGCTTACGAAGCAATATGTTTCGATGCACGTTCTGTATTCGGCAAGCAGTTATCCGACACCGAGTGTTTATTCGAGAAAAAACGGTATGCTCTCGTTTGATACGTTAAATGAATACGAGGGCAATTACAAAATAGATCAAAACGGTGTTATAACGACGCCCGACAATATTATCGGTGCAAAGTATTCGATGGTATGCATGGCTCCGGATACTTCAAATGCACAGCTGCTTGACAGACAGCTTGAGGCGTTTATCTTTATGATAAAGGATATGGTTGGCTCGGAGAGCAGTGAGGACAAGACACGAATGTACAAGCAAAAATGCGAGGCTCTCGGAGTGCAGCTGCCGGAGGATTCGTTTGTATATAAGTATTTTGCATCCGATCGACTTGAGCGGGAAAAATACGATGCCGTAATATACGATTGTTTGGACTACAACGCCTTTGCTTACGAAAAATACACCGATTGTCCGGATGATGCCGAGCTTAAGCGGCTTTCGTTGCGGATATTCGGCAACGCCTCCGTACCTGCCGATGTAAAAAGCATAAATACGGCTCTTAAGCAGCTCAGCGCATTCTACGGAAACGGTTACAAATATACGCTTGAGCCTGAGCTTACGGACGGAGACCCGGTAATTGACTTTTTGACCGAAACGAAGGAGGGCTATTGCGTTCAATTTGCTTCAAGCGCAGTTCTGCTTCTGCGACAGCTGGGTATACCCGCAAGATACGCCGAGGGTCATATAGTCACGGATTACGAAAAAACCGCATCCGGCGGCTATATATCGGCGGTCAAGGACATGAATGCGCACGCATGGGTCGAGTATTACATAGAAGGTTGCGGCTGGCTCGTGTACGAGGCGACAAACACTTACGGTAACAATATGCCGGTAACGGCAAATGTATCGGATACGACAAGCCCACCTCAGACCGAGCCTGCACAGACCGATATACCGCCCGAATCGGACGAAACGACGGGTGCCGACACGAAGCACGAAGAAACGAGCGGCGAGCAAACGACGAGCGGTACATCCACCGAGGACACTCAGACCGACACAAGCGAAACGCAGAGCGTTACCGCCGCCGTACATACGGAGCTGACAAGCGATACCGAGTGGGTCGGCGAGGAGGAGGGCGGCAATACGCTTAAGCCTTTGTTTATCTGTCTTGCACTTGTGTTCACCGCATCCTGTGTGGTGTTTATCGTGCTTAAGCTCAGGCTGATCCACAAGTGCGGGATAGTCAAGGAGCTTGAGCGAGGCGAGAGGGGCGACATTGAGCGATGCGATATGTTCATCGAAAAATATATGAAGTATTCTCTGCGTCTGCTGAAAAGCATAAATATCGTGCCGTCACCCTCGACACTGCCCTGCGAGCTTGCACACCGATGCGATGAGCTGTTCGGCAACGATATTATGTCACCGCTTGTCAACTCTTACGAAAAGAGTCGGTACGGACACGGAGCGGATAAAAACGATGTGCGTGCTTTTGCCCACTCGGTCAAGCTTTTGAGAGAGCAAACGCTTAAGCGAGTAAGAGGCATAAAAAGAATCGCACTTATATTGAAAGGCGATATATGAGCGAAAACGTAAATAATATCGGAACGCTTGCCCTGGCTTATTTGGGCGATGCGGTAATAGAGCTGCTCGTGCGGCAACGGCTGACGGGTACGGGAATAAACAACGTCGGCAAGCTCAACGAAATGTCACGGCAATACGTTCAGGCAAAAAACCAAAGCCGAGCATTGGAAAATATCCTGCCTCATTTGAGCGAGGAGGAAATGACGATGTACAAGAGAGGGCGAAACGCACATACGGCATATCACCCGAAAAGCTCAAGCGTTGTGGATTACAGACGTGCGACGGGCTTTGAGGCTCTTATGGGCTATCTGTATTCAAGCGGCAGAGGCGAACGTGCGAGAGAGCTGTTTGAGCTTGCTTATAAAGAGGTCGGGGAAGAATGAAGGAATATTCTCCCGCCCCAAAAAGAGGTGCGGCGACTGTCCTCTCCGTTATCGGCATACTTTGTGCCGCACTTTGCACATATCTCGGCTCGATGACCTCAAAGACCTTTCTTTTCTTCTGCTTTTCCTGCACGCTCGTGTTGTTTTCTCTGCAGCTTATGTTTCGGTTCTGCTTCACGCAGTATACTTATATCATAAGTGACGGTGTGCTTATTGTCGCAACGGGCTTCGGGGAGAGGAGGAACACGATATTCACCATATCGCTCCGAGCCGTATACTCAATATGCGACAAGAGCGAAATGAAGAGTGAAAAAGAGCGTTACGAAATTAAATACAATGTCTGTCAAAATCTCTCCCCCGACAGGCGTTGCCGCCTTTCGTACAACAACGGCAAGAGCTGTTGCGTTTACGTTGAGTGCGATAAGGAATTCTTCGCCGACGAGCTCACGGCGTTGATATGAACGTAAATTATTGAAATTAAAGCTGTTGTCCTCTTGCAAAATACATATTTTTGTGATACTATATTAAACGGAATCTCACCGAAAGGAACAAACAAAAATGAAGCTCATCCTTGCCTCAGCCTCACCTCGCCGCAGACAGCTGCTCGCCCTCACCGGTCTTGACTTCGAGGTCATCCCCGCAAATGCGGACGAGGAATGCAATATACCGCTTGAGCCGGACGCATTCGTTGTCGGGCTTGCCGCCCGAAAGGCGCGACTCATAGCGCAGAGCCGACCGACGGACGATATCATAATCGCCGCCGACACCGTTGTTTATTGCGACGGCAATATTTTGGGAAAGCCGAAGGATGCTTGCGATGCCGAAAAAATGCTGATGCTCCTGTCCGGACGTTGGCACGAGGTGCTGACGGGCTTTGCCGTCATGTCGGATAAAAAGCTTATTTTGGACTATGATATCACCTCGGTGAAGATGAGAAAAATATATGATGATGAATGTCGGAGCTATATTTCCTCCGGTGAGCCGTTTGACAAAGCGGGCGGCTACGGAATACAAGAAAAGGGCGGTGCGTTTGTCGAGCGTATCGAGGGAAATTATCATAATGTCGTGGGACTTCCGCTCTGCAAGCTCTGTATGCATTTGAGAAACGAATTCGGCATAACGATACCGTTTTAAGGGGGATAGTTACAGGATATGGCAAAATATCTCGGAATAGATCTGGGAACAACAAATACGAAGATCTGCCGCAGGGGACGGGGCATCGTAATGCGTGAGGCATCTGCCGCCGTGTTTGATCCTTACACGGGCGAGCTGCTTGCCGTCGGCAACAAGGCGAAAAAGCTTCTGGGCAAGGCTCCGCTTGAAAAAGAGGTCGTATTGCCTCTTGAGGGCGGCGTTATACGTAATTACGATGATGCTTGCAATATGCTCGGCGCATTTTTGTACTCGCTCAACGCAAGGGGCTTGCTTGCCTCGCCGAGCTGTGCGGTAAGTATACCGTACGGTATCACCGAGGTGGAACGTAATGCGTTTGAAAACGTATGTCTCGAGGCGGGTGCGAGAGCCGTCACGCCGCTTATAGAAGAGCCTATGGCGGCGGCAATAGGAGCCGATATAGATATATTCAAGGGTCACGCCGATATGATATGCGATATAGGCGGAGGCAATGTTCAAGCCGCCGCGATATCATACAAGGGTGTTGTACGTGCCGAAATGTCACGCATCGGCGGCGATGATATGGACGAGGCAATAATCACTTATATAAAAAACACCTACAATGTTTTGATAGGAAAGCAAAGTGCGGAGCTTTTGAAAAAGACGGTCGGCTCCGCTCACGCTCAGTTTGACCGTAATGCCGCAGAGGTACGAGGACGTAATCTTTTGACCGGACACGCCTCGGTGCTTCGCATTCGTTCGGGCGAGGTTCGTGAGGCAATATCGGAGACTCTGGCAAAGCTTGCCGACGTTATTCGGTGTACGCTTGAGAGCTGTCCGCCGGAAATATCGTCGGATATATTCGACCGCGGACTTATACTCTGCGGCGGCGTTGCGCTTTTGCCGGGGCTTGACAAATATCTTGAGGATACGTTGAATATACGCACACAGCGTGCAAAGCATCCGCTCGATTGCGTTATTCGAGGAATAGAGAAGGTAATAAGCGGCAGGGGCGAGCTGATAGATGCGGTAAGCATCAAGGATTAAATAATGAGAAAATTTATCAAGAGCAAATTTTTCATCATCATCGTATTCGCCTCCGTTTTTCTCGGCGTCGGTCTCAGTCTGCTCTCTCATCTCGGCTATGCCTCCTCGCTTCGCTCCGGTGTAAACAACGTGCTTGCCCCCGTGCAAGGTCTGTTTAATACGCTCGGACGCTCCCTTGACGGCTACGCCTCGTATTTTACCGAGCATTCGAAGCTTAAAGAGGAAAACGAGGAGCTTAAGGCTCGTATAGCAGAGCTTGAGGACGCGTTGTACGATGCGCAAGCACTTCAAAACGATAATGAATTTTACAAAAAATATCTTGAGTTGAAAAGCGAACATCTTGATTTTATATTCGAGGATGCTCACGTAATAGGCAGGCAATCGGGCAATTGGGCAACACTGTATTCGCTGAACAAAGGCACAGGCTCGGGCATTGACAAGGACAGCCCCATAGTTTCCGAAAACGGTGCGTTGCTCGGTTACGTTACCGAGGCGGGCGAAAATTGGGCTAAGGTATCGTCGATACTCAATTCCACCACCTCTGTCGGAGTATACGACGAGCGGAGCGGTTGCTCGGGCATTGCAAGCGGCGATTACGAGCTGAGAGAGGACGGGCTTATAAAAATGGAGTATACGGACTCGGAGGCGGATATACAAGTCGGCGACCGCATAGTTACATCGGGGCTCGGTTCGATATATCCCAAGGGTCTGTCCGTCGGCGTTGTGCAAAGCGTTGAGACAGACGAAAATTTGCGAACGAAATATGCGATAATCAAGCCGTTTGCGGATGATGACATACCCGACCGTGTCATGGTGATAACGGGCTTTGACAAGAATGTCGGTCAGTGAGATGGGGGTGAAAAAATGGTCAGGGCACGTAAGGTAAGACGATATACGGGCAATATAATGCTCGGCCTCGGCGCTCTTTTATGCTGTCTTATTCAAACCTCCGTGTTACCGTATTTCAAGATATTCGGTGCGATCCCGTGCCTTACGCTTGCATATCTCGTCTCAGCCTCACCCTATGCAAACAAACCGATGATAAGCTGTTACGCCGTCTCAGCCGGCTTTATATTGGGTAGTCTAGGCGGTGAGTCGTTCGTTTATTACCCCATCTCTTTTCTGCTTGCCGTCTGCCTCGGCATGATAGTTGCGGAAACACTGTCGGCTCTGCCCTTTCTTTCGTGTATGCTCTCTGCCGCGGTGGCGTTTGTCTGTGACGGGCTTATGGCGTGTGCCGTCACAATGTACGAATTTCCGACGGCAAGCATCGGTTCGGTGCTTTCGCATACGGTACTGCCGCAGATAGGCGCATCGTTGCTCGTATTCGTTCCCGTTTATTTTATTATGCTGTTGCACAAAAGGATTTTTTACAAGGTATGATACCGAAAAAGCTGTTTACACCCGACAGGATATGCGATGATATATATTCCGTCACGCCCGAATATTTGAAAAGCCTCGGCACCTCCCTGCTCGTGTCGGATATAGACAATACGCTTGTGACCTACGATGACGAGATGCCCACGCCGTCGGTGCTTGAATGGCTGGCAAAAACAGAGGCATCGGGCATAAAAATAGCCTTTTTGTCAAACAACGACGAGGCGAGAGTCGGAAAATTCAACAGTAAGCTCGGCTATGCGGCGAGGGCAAAGGCGAAAAAGCCAAGCAAAAAATTTCTCGCCGAGCTTGCAATGCATCACGGAGTCGGATGCAATGAGGTATGCGTGATAGGCGACCAGATATTTACCGACGTTTTGTGCGCCTCCCTGTACGGCGCAAAGTCGATACTCGTTTCGCCGATAAAGGACAAAACGGATATTTTCACGCGTTTTAAGCGTGTTTTGGAAAAGCCTTTTATATCTCGGTATAAAAAACGGCAATTTTACAAATAATTTATAATAGTTTACGCTTTGTCCCTTGAAGATGGGCAAAAATTATATTATCATGATAATGTAAAAATATTTCACGGAGGAGATAAAAATGTCAAAGGAAACGATCGGTGCAATTAAGATAATAGTTATCGCTTTCGCACTCATCGGCGTCGGCGTTGCCGCTTATTTTGCGGTAAAGAAGATCAAAGAGATGAAGGCTCAAAAGGAGCTTGAATGCTTCGACGATCTCGACGATCTCGACTTCGACGAGGACGATTTCTGCGAGTGCTGCAGCTGCTGCGACGACGAAGCCGAAGCAGACGAAAACAAGTGATCCGATAACATCTGAAAATACCGCTTGCCCACGGCAGGCGGTATTTTTGCGTATTATGGTCTGCAGACAAAATATTTAACATTTTATCAATTTTACCGTCCAACAAGTTTTAAAAACTTTACTTTTGTTTTTTCTCAAAAAAGGTTGACATATCCTCCGAGTGCGGCTATAATACCCTTGAAACGGTTTGACCGTATTCAAACATATCTCAAGGAGAAAAAAGAGATGGATATACATAAGTTGTTGAAAAACAGAGAGGTCCCTCCCATAATTGCCGATGCTTTGAAAAAAGCGTCGGAGGGGGACGAGCTGTTGTTCGTTATCGTCGGAGACCTGTCGAGCGAGGAAAAATATTCCGCCTCCGCTCTTGCTTGCTCCGCCTCCGCTTTTTATGCGGTGAACGAGAACGGCGAATGCGAAACGCTTGCTTTTTCCGACATCGAAAAAATTACCGTCAAGCGTATGTACGGAAATGCGCGTATGAGCGCAAAGCTGAAGAACGGCAAAAAACGCCTTATTTTTCGTTACACCTACACCGTTGCGACTTTGTGCGATGCCGCATCGGTATTTGCCGAGGCAGTCGGCGGCGGTGCAAGCGTTGAGGACGAGCTTGAAAAGGTTGCCTCCTGCTTTGAAAAAAAGCTTGCCGTATGCCCGAAGTGCGGCAGGACCTTGCTTCGTCCCGGTGCCGAATGCATACACTGTCAATCAAAGGGCAAGATATTCGCAAAGCTGATAAAATACGTTACACCGCAAGCGAAGCTGCTTATTTTGGCTATCTTAATGTCGTGCGTGACCACTTTCATAGCTCTCATGCCGCCTTACTATCAACAACAGCTGTTTGACGATATAATCCCGAACGGCAACACGGATAAGCTGATACAGATCGTCATAATACTCTTTGTCGCTTACATAATCCATTACGGACTGTCGGCAGTCAGAGGCTATACCCTGCGTGTGGCAGGCGACAGAATGGTCGAATCGCTTCGTAACGATGTTTACGATAAGGCTCAAAATCTGCCGATGAAGTTTTACGACAAGACCTCGACCGGCTCCGTCATAAACCGTATATCGGGCGACACGAACACGATACAAGCGTTTATCCTGCGAGTAACGCAGGAGGCTGTCGTTCAGTTGTTTCTCTTCTTCGGAATAATCATAATAATGTTTGCCACAAACGTAAAGCTTTCATTGCTGGCACTCGTTCCCGTTCCGTTCGTCGTTTTGGGAAGCCGATTTTTCGCCAAGCGAATAGCCCCGTACTATCGCCGCATATGGAGACGCTGGAGCGGAGTCACCTCCGTGCTTACCGATACACTGCCGTGCGTAAGGGTAGTGAAATCGTTTGCGGGCGAGAAGCGTGCGACGGAGCGATTTAAGAAATACAATCACGAATGGTTCAAGGTCGATACGGCATCGTCGAAGATCACCTCGCTTTATCCAAACGTCGTGAACTTTTTCGTAACTATAGGTACATTGCTCATATGGGCTGTGGGCGGTCATTGGGTCATAGAATCGAATGGCAGCGGAACCTCTGCCGGTATGCTCGTTTCGTTTCTTTCATACACGGCAATATTCTATCAGCCGATAAACTTCTTTGCTTCCTTCTCCGACTCATACCAAAACGCTTTGTCAAGTATAGAGAGAATACTCGATATACTCGATGCCGAGCCGGAGGAAAACTTCGGCGAGGGCAACTGTCCCGAACACATTGACGGAAAAATAGAATTCAAAAACGTCAATTTCAGCTTCGATCGCTCAAAGAAAACTCTGTCCGATATAAATCTTACGATAGAACCGGGCGATATAGTCGGTATAGTCGGCACGACAGGCTCAGGCAAATCCACGCTTATAAATCTGCTTATGAGGTTTTACGACAATTACGAGGGCGAAATACTTCTTGACGGTCAAAATATCAAAATGATAGACAAGCAGTATTACCGCAGTAAGATAGGCTATGTTCAACAAGAGCCAATGATGTTCTCCGATACGATATTCAATAATATCACCTACGGAGTTCCCGATGCACACGTTGAGCAGGTAATACACGCCGCAGATGTCGCAAACGCACATGAGTTTATAGTAAACCAGCCCGACGGCTACGACTCCATGCTCGGCGAACGCGGTGTCGGACTCTCCGGCGGCGAAAAGCAGAGAATATCAATAGCCCGCGCGGTGCTGAAAAATCCGAGCATACTCATATTCGATGAGGCAACCGCATCGGTCGATTCGGAAACCGAGGAGCTGATACAGGAGGCAATAGAGCGACTCATAAGCGGAAGAACAACGCTTATGATAGCGCATAGATTGTCAACACTGCGTAAAGCAAACAAAATAATAGTCGTCGATAAGGGCAGAATAATAGAGTGCGGCTCGCATGAGGAGCTTATGGCACTTAAGGGCAAGTACTACAGGCTTATAGAAATACAGTCCATGTCCGAAAAGATACGCAAGCAAAAAGAAGAAGAAAGCTTTGAGTAAGGAGGGAGAGTATGTCGAGAAATTATATTAACGGCGATGAGGTTCGTTTCACGAAAAACGAATTTAATCTCGTCGATATGGAGCATATAAACGGTCAAAAATGGTCAAGACTTGAGCCGAAAAGACTCTTTCCGCTCTCCGGACTCGATAAGTATATATCGCTTTTGTCCGAGGACGGACACGAGGTGGCAATAATACGATCGCTTGCTTCGCTTATACCCGAATCGAGAAAAGTAATAGAGGACTCACTTAAGGAATATTATCTTATACCGAAGATAATCCGTATTTGCGAGCGTTACGAAAAATACGGCACGCTTAAATGGACGGTGGAAACCGATTGCGGTAAAAGAAGCTTCGATATAAGAAATCGTCATAGCGATATAAAAGCACTCTACGACGGCAGAGTGCTGATACGCGACAGCGATGATAACAGATATGAAATACCCAACGTCGAACAGCTCGATAAGCATAGCCGTCATTTGCTTAATTACGATTTATAAGAAAGAGGAATATATAATGAAACTTGTACTTGCGGTAATACCAAACGATGACAGCACATTGGTCACATCGGCTCTGACACATGAAGGCTTTTTCGTGACAAGACTCTCTACGACCGGCGGCTTTTTAATGGTCGGAAATACAACGCTTCTGATAGGAACACAAGAGGATAAGCTCTCAAGCATTAAAGCAATACTCAAAAAGCATTGCTCGGCAAGAAAGCAAATAAACGCTTCGTCCTCATCCTTCGGCCGCGGCTTGGCAGACGAAGGCGTAGCGGAAGAAACAACGGTCGGCGGCGCAACAATGTTCGTCCTCAACGTCGAAAGCTTCGAAAAAATATAACCCCACCGCCCCACCGTTTCGGTGAACGGTGAGCAGTGTTTAGCGGTAGATAACCGAAAGTATCGCAATCTAAGTTTATCCGAGCTTGGTATGCCAATAAAATTTGATCTCGAAAGCAGTTTTATCGCATGATAAACCATTACCAACGAATTTACTCATGATTTTGCGATTTAAGGTGTGTCGTTCTTAATACTGTGTTAAAAATCGGCAAAAAGCATACCCCGGCAAGGCTATTACAACTTTGCCGGGGTATGCTTTGTATTTCTACTTGACAATATCACTTCTTTTTGCTTTTTTACATCAAGCGACGTGAAATAGCGGCTCGATGGGTCTATTTGATGAAGAATATAGTTGCGCAGGCTCCTTCAGCCGGCTACGCCGCCGCCTCCCTCTTAGAGGGAGGCTTTTTGAGTAATAATATTTGACGAAAGATCGAGCATATCAAGGAAGGCGTAATGGCGATATATTTCAAAAAGCCTTCCCGTGGGAAGGCTTTTGTGTGGGTCTTATTCGTCGGATTTTTTGCGTGACTTGTGTTTCTTTTTGCATTTGAACATACATATGTGCATCAAAAAGACGCTTGACAACAGCACGAGTGCGGCTATCGTAAAGGTATAATTATTTTTCAGGTGAAGTGTGAGTGCGGGCTTGCTACAGCACTCGCATAATTGTTTTCTGCTCATTTTATCCCTCCGAATATATCATACCTTTATTTTCCCCGCTTTGCCGTTTTTTATGCGGTAATGCTTCGAGAGGTGTTAAAATTCCATCGCTTTATATTTATCCGTATCGCTGTCCACGGTAACATTCTCAATGAGCTTTTCGTACTGCTCGGAATATTTATCCGACAGCAATTGAGATCTTGCGTTTGCTACGGATGCGGTCAAGCCCTTGCCCTCAAAGCACATTATATGGTAGCCGTAATCGGTCTTGACTATATCGCAATCGCCCTTTTGTCTTGATTTATCAAAGCACCATTCGTCAAATTCCTCGACCATTTCTCCCTGAACGACGCACTCGTAATATCCGCCCATCATAGACGAGCCGGGATCCTCCGAATAGAGCATTGCAAGCAGCTTGAACACGGCAGTATCGTTATTTTGCGCCTTGAGCTTGCCCATTATCTCGTCTGCCTTTGCTTTTGCCTCATCGTCCTTTTTGCTCTCGCCCTCGGTCTCTTCCTCCTCGGACATTATGAGTATATGGCGGACATTTATGGTTTCGCTCGTTTCCTCTATCATGGTGTCCGTCATCATGATAACGGTATATATCATATTTTCGTCATCGTGGTCATAGTATACATCGCCCACCGCTCTTTCGTCGGCAAACATCCAATCAAGCTCGTCATAGCCCTCTTGATATGACTGACCGGAAACGTCTGTACCCTCTATCGCATCCTTTATCTCGTCCTCGCTCATGTTGGGATAGTACTGCTTCATCTTAGCCGTAAGGCAAGAAACAAATTCGTCCTCGGTCTTGCATTCCTTAAGCGATTTTGCGATATCCTCGGCTTGCTCGGCGTTAAGCGTTACGTCCTCCTCGTCCTCGGAAGTGTCCGCGCTCGTTTCCGTTTCCGCTTCGGTCTGCTCTGCGCTTGCGTAGTTCAGCGAGAAATATCTGTAATTTACCGTGGTATAGAATTTTTTGTTTTCGGCATAGTATTTATCTACCTCATCCTGTGTAAGCTCCGCATCGAAAAGCTGTGAGGTGGCATATTTCATCGCAAGAGATTTAATTTTCATGCACTCCCCCGCCGTTTCGCCGCTTACCTTGCCGTCGTACTTGCTTTCGTCAAAGCTCTTTGCCCATTCGTCGATAAGCCCCTCCTCAACATCGGTGAGTGCCATACCGTTATCGAGGGCGCATTCGGCAAGCACGAGATATTCTTTTACATAATTCCCCAATATCTCTGAGCAATAGTCATACCATGTCGTATCCGTCATTATATATTGCTCTTTCATCGATTTGGAAAAGTCCATCAGCTCGCCGCCCGACATTTCTATATAGCTTCCCGACGTGCTGACAAGCTGGTCGGCTATATCGTACATGAAGCACCTTGTCATTTTGTCGTTTATCTCAAAATGTGCGGACTTATATATCACCTCGCCCGTGTCGGGCTTAAGCACCACGCTCGTGGCAGCCTCGTCCGTCACCGAGCTTTGCACATCGGTCTGTCGTTCTACTACCTTACAGCCCGAAAGTGCGGTGCCGAGAAGCGTAAGTGCGGTAAGGAGAGAGAAAAAACGTTTGCTTTTTTTAAGTATCATTTTTATATCCTTTTCTTTTTGTAATAATTGTCGCATTAAAGGTTAATACATACAATTTTAATACTTATTTAACTTACATAGATATGAGTATATAGTAAATACTTTGTTTTTTCAACCGATAAAATGTAAATAATAATCCTCGGTCATTGACTATTTCCCCGCAGTGTGGTATCATGAGCGTATACAGCTTATCGAACCGCAAATACGGCCGAAACGGATAACGGCGATAAGCAATAAACTGTGTTCGAAGTATCGGAGCAAATGAAAAATGATAGGTAAAAAATACAATATATACAAGAAAATAAGAAAATACGTTCCGGCTCCGGCTTTGATATGCTATTGCTTTTTCTTCCTCGGTATGCTCGTTTTATTATTAAGTCTTTGCAGTCGGGGCTTCGCCGATATATGGAACAGATATCCTGCGGCGTTTTTCCGTTCGCTTTTTTCGTATCTGACATATCCGCTGCCGGTATCGTTTGCGGAATTTATCGTGCTTTGCCTGCCGGTGCTTCTGTTTTTGCTTTTCAGATACGCAATAAGGACGGCATCGCTTACAAAACGCCACACCGTCCGTTATATTATTTCGCTTTTTTCGGCTCTCGCATTCGTTTTCGGCACGCTGACCGTCAATTTTTCCTCCGGCTACTACGCTCCGGGGCTTGATGAAAAGCTCGGCATTACCGTTGCGCCGTCCGAGGTGTCGACCCTTCGTGAGCTTGGGGAGTATCTGCTCAAATCGTCAAACAAGCTTGCCGAAAGCTTGAATGTAGGTGAAAAAGGCTCTTATATGGGCTATGATACCGATGTATTAAGCAAAAAACTGAATGCCTCATACGACACGCTTCGACAACAATACGCTTTCATACCGTATATGCATTCGAGAGTGAAGCCGCTTTTGCTAAGTGAGCCGATGACCTATACGCATATTGCCGGCGTATATACCTTTTTCAGCGGTGAAGCGAATCTAAACGTAAATTTTCCCGATTACACGCTTCCGTTTTCCGCCGCACACGAGATGGCGCACCAACGCGGCTTTGCACGTGAGGAGGAAGCAAATTTCATCGCTTTCCTGTGCTGTATAAACAGTGATGACGATTATATCAAGTACAGCGGTTACCTCAACCTTTACGAATACGTCGCATCGGCTCTGTACGACACCGACCGTGAAGCGTATTTCGATATGATAACCGATATGAGCTATTCGGTGCGGCGCGAGCTTATCGCATACGGTGATTTTTTTGAAAAGTATGAAGAAAACGTCGCCGCCGACGTTACGGGTGCGGTGAATGACGTTTATCTCAAAAGCCAGGGGCAGAGCGAGGGCAGCCGTTCATACGGGCTTGTCGTCGATCTTGCCATAGCCTATTATCAAAATATTATATCCTCGTAAGCGCCTACCTCGATGCTAAGGGAATATTCCGCTTTTTCGTCGGGCTTGAGGAATTTCAGCGTGCCGTCCTCCCTCGCCTTTGCTCTGCCGTCTATCGTGGCGTTGCACGGCTCAAGTCCGCATACGTATTCGGTCAGCCCCATCATTTTCCATTCGTTGAAATGCGTGAGCTTATCGGTGTTATATGTCATTTTTACCGCAAGGTCGGAGCTTTTGTTCCTCATTCCGTAATACGAGCGACCGTCCTTTTCTTTCATTCCGCAATGGTAATAGCATCTTTCTTCATAGCCGTATGTCGGAGGCTGAAATTTATCCCACATATCAAGCTCACCCTCGGCAAGCGGCGTGCGCCCGATCCTTTTTTCGCTCGGTATTATCACCTCAGCACTCTCATCGAGCAGGGGATAGCCCATATTGAAATGATACAGCATCATATGCGGCGTTTCTCTTGCTGAGCCGTTTTGGACAATGTCATTGATATATATTTTATTTTTTCCGTAAAGGCATTTTATCTCCCTGCTCAAGGTCATTTGCACATCGAACATACGGCACTGAGCCATGACGCCGTGCAAAACGACTCCGGGGCAACCGTCCTCGGTGATATAATTTATCGAAAAATTCTGCGCCGGAATGTACGAGGCTCTGCCGTGGCAGGGAAGCGACTCGCTCTCGTCAACACACGATGAGCCGATATTTTCAAGCCCGCACGTTACGAAGAAGCCCGCACCGAAGCCCGCCATCCACTCGCATTTGTTGAAAAAACGCGGGTCTCTGATGCCGACGGGTGTCTGATACGCAAGATTTTTGCCTTTATAATCAAGATAATAGATATCCATACAGCGATCGACCAAGACCGTAAAGGTCAACCCCGCACCGTTTGAAACATCGACGGCACTGACTCCGTCACACCAACCGCCCTTGAGTCGGTATTCCTTTACTTTGAAAAGCTGGCTGATATTACCTATATATTTTTTCTCGTTTTCGTAATTCATCATATTATCGCTCCTTGATTTTTTTAAATAATATCACAACAAAACGAAAATGTCAATGCTTATTTTTCGTCAATTCGTCCTTTTATGCGGTAAAAATACAAAAAAATCAACGAATATTAAAAATAAAACCTTGACAAAGGGCGTGAATTATGGTATAGTTATTATCGGCAAAAAAATCGTTTGACAACGATTTCAAAAAAGAGGGATCACAATGAAGCTAAAGGATGTTACGGTGAACACACCGATACATCGAATCAAGTCACTTTACGACAGCGATTGCGAGCTGTACATAAAGCGTGACGATCTGCAACCGTTCTCATTCGGCGGAAACAAGGTGAGAATAGGTCAAAAGATACTCTCGGATATGGTAAAGAACGGTCAAAACTGCCTTATCTCATACGGCAACAGACGCTCAAACCTTGCAAGGGTAACGGCAAATCTCTGCCGCAGCATGGGCATTCCGTGCTATATGCTCTCGATAATAGGCGACGATCACGGCTGTGACGATGCTTATAACGGCAGACTGTGCGACGAGTTCGGAGCCAAGGTAATACGCTGTGAAAAGGATGATGTACCCGAAATAGTGGCGGGACTTAAGTCCGACTTGAAAAAGCAGGGCTACAATGCGCACTATATCAAGGACGACGATTCCATAGTGGCACAATGCACGGCGTATAAAGATGCGTACCGAGAGATCGAGAGATATCAGGAGGAGCATGGCATAGCCTTTGACTATATCTTCCACGCCTCCGGCTCGGGCACGACTCAGGCGGGTCTTATTATAGGCAAGCTGACGAGCGAGGCACGCCACGTTGACGATTTTCCCCATCCTCGGATAATCGGTATATCCACCGCACGCACCTACGAAAACGGTGTGATGAAGCTCGGAAAGTACATACACGATTATTTCGACAGATGCCCCTACAAGTATCTGGCTGAGGGCGATATCGAAAACGAAATAAGCTTCGTTACCGATTATCTCTGCGGCGGCTACGGCGAGTACGATGACGAGATACTCGAAAATTGCAAAAAAATGGTTGCCGTAAACGGAATAGAGCTTGACCCGACTTACACAGGCAAGGCTTACACGGGCATGGAAAAGTACTTGGCTGACAAGTCCATTGTCGGAAAGAAGATACTTTTCATCCATACCGGCGGTATGCCGCTCTACTTCGATATGCTTAATGAGCATAAGGCTCGGTAAGCGTTAAATATGTACCCCAAAAAAAATTATATAGAGAGGTAAAAAAATGAAAAAATTCAAATTTCTTTCGATCGCCTTGGCGATGCTCATGCTTCTCACCTTTGCCGTTTCCGCGGCTGATGTGACGAAGTTCGACTTTGAAGAGGCTCTCAACGGCGATGACTTTATGGCTCTTGTTGAGGGCGAGACCGAGTTCTTCGAAATAAGACCCGGCACTCCCACATCCGGTGCTTCGATAAAGGAGGACGATAACGGCGGTAAGTACCTGAGTCTTACGGGCTACTGCGATATCCACTCCTTTGAGACTTACACCGATGAGTACGTTTTCTCGCTTGATATAGGCGCTGAGCCTTCAAATCACACCGTTTCCGTAAGAGGTCTTCTCAGCGGCTCCGTAACGAAGCCCAACCCTAAGAACAAAGATACGGCAGGCAACCCCGTTATCGAGAAGTTCGACTACTATGAGTGGGACTGGTACAAGGAAAACGGCGGTAACGCAGAGGGCGTAAGCGGTCGCACCGGCGGTGCGGGCGGTATCCACCTCGCAATCGCAAATGACGGCTTTGAAATAGGTATCAAGGCTTATACCGAGCAGGCTCTTAACGTTTGCAGCTACACTACCGTAATTCCTTACGATATAGATACGAGCAATTTCTACAATGTTAAGTTCTACGATGACGGAAGCACAGTTACGATACTTATAAACAACGAGCTTCTGGCAACCGTTGAGCTGTCCGAGGCAGGCAAGACCTACAACAACAACGACGGCACACTTGAGTCCGATTTCAAATATTTCGGTAAGGCATCCGTTAAGGACGCTGACGGCATGGAGGTCCTCGCCGTTGAGAACACCCGTGTAACCTGCGAAGGCTCTATCATAGCTATCGCAACACGTCAATGCGATATGGATATAGATAACATATCCTTCACCACAGGTGAGGGCGTTATAGAGGCGGACAAGGCTGCCGCTCCCACAACACCCACAACGCCCACAACGCCCGATACCGAAGGCGAGACCGCGACCACAGAGCCCGGTAACAACACCGAGACAGGCGATGCTTCGACCACCGCTCCCGATGCCGCTACAAAGGCAGACGATGCGAACAAGACAGACGACAAAGACGAGCCCGAGAAGAAGGATAACACCTGGATAATCATCGTCGTAGTCGTTGCGGTAGTTGCTGTTGCGGCAGTTGCGGCTGTTATAGTTGTAAAAAAGAAGAAATAATTTCAAAATCAAATTGAAATGAAAAAATACGGCGTTTTGTTATTCGATGCGGATGATACTCTGCTCGATTTCAGCTCTGCCGAACGGTGCGCCGCATCCGCTCTTTTGAGCGGGTGCGGTGCAGTTGTTTCGGAGGAAATGATAGAGCGATATTCCGCACACAATCTTTCAATGTGGAAAAAGCTTGAGCGTGGGCAGATAGAGCGTGAGCAATTGTCGTATCTGCGGTTTAAAAGCTTTTTCGAGAAAGAGCATATCGACTTTGACCCGCAGAGGGCAAGCGAGCTTTATTATGTTCACCTGTCACAACAGCATCGGCTCGTTGACGGGGCTGAGGAAATACTTGAATATTTTCACCGAGACAAAGCAATATACATAGTGACAAACGGCACAGCGTGCGTGCAAAAAAGTCGGCTCGCCGCCTCCGGGATCGAAAAATACGTTGACGGAGTGTTTATCTCCGAGCATTTGGGAGCGGTGAAGCCGAAAAAAGAATTTTTCGATGCGGTATTTGCTTTCATTCCGTATAAAAAAGAGGAATGTCTGCTCATCGGCGACTCGATAAGTGCGGATATTCGCGGCGGCTGCGATTACGGCATAGATACCTGCTATTTTTCGCCAAAGGGCGAGGTGTGCAACATTGCAACGTATACGATAAGCTCGCTTGAGTGCTTAAAGGAGATCGTCGGCTGAATCGTATGCCATGCGTAACAAATAATTTACCGACGAGTTTCAAATAATTCATCGAATTAGGGCGAACAAAGGTTTACAAATTCCGTGATTTATGGTATCATATCAATAGAAAAAATGTTCGTTGTACTATAGAAAGGCGGTAAGTATGGAAGAGCTTGTCCAAATAGAACAAGAGATATACGACTACATAGTAAATGCGATAGAAAAAGAGGGCTATTCACCCTCGGTGCGTGATATTAAGTCGGCACTCGGCATAAGAAGCACCTCAACGGTGCATCTGTATCTGCAACGCTTGGAGGACAAGGGCTTTATACAGAAGGAGCAGGGCAAGAGCCGTACATTGCGTGTCGGCGGTGTCGGCAATAACAGACTGTCGGTAATTCCGATACTCGGCAGAATAGCGGCAGGCTCGCCCGTATTTGCGGAGGAAAATTTCGACGGCTATCTTGAATTTAAGCTTCCCGTCGGTTATTTGAACGATAAAGTATTCGCACTTAAGGTCGAGGGCGAAAGCATGATAGAGGCGGGTATCTTCAACGGCGATATAATAGTTGTGGATATGACCCCGTGTGCCGAAAACGGCGATATAGTCGTCGCTCTCATAAACGACGAGGCAACGGTAAAGACGTTTTATAAGGAAAACGGACAATACCGCCTGCAGCCCGAAAATCATAAGCTCAAGCCCATAATAGTCAAGGACGTTACGGTGCTTGGCAAGGTCATAGCCTCGGTAAGGTATTACTGAAATGTCGGATAAGCTTGAAGGTATACTTATATCGGTGGCAGACGGAAAGCTTACCCCATCCGAGGCTCGGCGGCTGATATCCTACAAAAAATACGAGAGGGCACGCAAAAAAGCAACGCCGGATATACCGTTTTCGTATGATGAGGCAGAGCGTGAGCGACTGCTTGAAAAACGCACGCAGATACGTAAAAAGCGGGATTCGGACAGAGAGATGCGTCAGAGCTTTCGCCTAAAACGTGCAGAAGAAAGAAATATTCGCTCCATTCAACGCCAGCGCGGCTCAAGGTCTTGCACAGGCAAAGTGGAATCACGGTATTTCAACACGGTAAACGGCGATCTGAACGAGCATATCTATGCAACCGTCTACGGCGATATAAACGGCACGCTCGGCGGTGTTTTGCACGGCGATGTTCACGGTAATATAAACGGCGATCTTGACGGTATGATAGACGGAAGCCTTTACGGTAATCTTTACGGGCAGATGTCGGGGCGGATAACGCACGATGCAGTCGGTACGCTCGATTGCGATCTAAACGGGGCAGTCGACGGCAATATTCTCGGCAATATAAACGGAAAGCTTAACGGAACACTCGGCGGCGCATTCAAAGGGCGGGCTATCGACGGTGACATAAACGGTACGGTTCGCGGCGATATAACGGTGTCGCACGCCGTACTCGGCGATATAAACGGAGTCGTTGAAAATGTTTACGGCACAATTGACGGGTCGGTAAACGGTACTGTAAACGGCAGTATAGTGGGCAATATTTTGGGCAGTGTAAACGGCAATGTTTCGGGCGATATCGTAGGCAATATCGACGGCGGTATCTCCGGCAAGGTCAACGGCAGTGTATTCGGCAATGTAAACGGCGATGTTGACGGTATTGTCGAGGGTGATATTATCGGCGGCGTAGACGGTAATGTGACGGGCAAAGTGCTTGGCGTGATACACGGCAACGTAAACGGTCATGTAGCAGAGGGCAATACGGTCGAAGGCTCGGTTGCCGTTTGCAAAAAAACAGAATAATCATACGGCAGGCTCTGAAGCCTGCCGTTGCTTTATTCTGCCGTCTGTACTCTGTCGGCTGTGTCAATAAGCGAGTATGTCCGCTCCCTCTCGCCACTGCCGACTTGTATTACATAGCATCTTATACACCCGTCGGTAATTTTCGGCAAGTCGTATGTGGCATAATACATTCCGTCCGCCTCAGACTCCGCACTAAATGGCAGACGTGCGACCTCATTCAAGCTCTCTCTGTCAATATCCACAGCCGTCATCACGACCGTACCCGCATCCTCCTCGTTTACAAGTGAGATACCTATCTTAATTATCGGCTCATCGCCCTTATATATTCCCACCTCTGCCGCTATCATCTCCAAAAGTCGACTACCCGAAGCAAAATTATAAGGATCGCCGTTTATGTAAGTCAGTACCTCATTATCATCTTGAATCGGTATGTCCTCCGGCGGCGTTATCTGTGTCAGCTCGTCACCGAAATCATTCGTACCTTCATCATCAAGTACCGGCGGTATGACAGACATTTCGTCCGTTTGAATGCCGATATTTTCAAACGGCGTTGTAACTATCATTTCGTTCGTTTGAATGCCGACATTTTCAAGCGGCGTTGTAACTATCATTTCGCTCGTTTGAGGGTCGATATCTTCCTTTTCAAGCGGCGCTTCGGCAAGTATACCGTTTGCATCCGACTTTTCTGTGGGGACGTGCTTATTCACACCAGCCATGCCCGGGGCTTGCTCGTTTGCCCGAAGCAGTGACGGTATGAGGCTTGATACAAGACTCACCACGGCAAGTGATGCGGCACTTACCGCTATAAACTTACGCCGTACAGCCCTGTTTTTTGCATCTGCCTGCTGTCTTTTCCGTTCATTGTCGGCAAGGGACGCTATCTGCGTGCCGACGCTCTTTTCTATCGGAAAGCTTTCGTTCATCTCCTGCTTTACACGCTCTGCGTCAAGCTTAAAATCATTATTTTTCATCGGATCCACTCTTTTCTTTTAAAATATTTATCGCACGGCGATACTCCGCACGAACCGTGTTCAGGCTTTGCCCCACGACTCTTGCTATTTCCTCAAACGTAAGCCCCGAGTTGATATAGAGCATAACAATGAGTCTTTTTTTCTCGTCAAGCTGTGACAGTAGCCAATCGGTGTAGACTCTGCCGTAAAGCTCACCGCTGTCGGCTAAGGTCATATCGTCAATGTTAAGTTCAACGCCGCCGCGATATCTCCGCCTGCGATTCTCACGTGCGACGTTCACGGCAACCTTGAGAACAAAGGCAAGGGGATTTGTTCCGCTCTTATACTTTTTGCTTACATTCATCAGTCGTATATATGTATCTTGAGCGGAGTCGAGTGCCTCCTGCCTGTCCCTTAACACGGCATAGCACACCGAGGCGACCTTAACGTACGTAAGACGGTAGACGACATCGAGCATCTGCATATCCTCATGGCAGGAGGACAGCGCCGCATCGAGGCTTTGCACCGTTTCGTTATTCATTCTCTAAATACCTTTAATCCTTTTGAAAAGCTTTTCACCCTTATAATGACAATACGGGCGTGAAATTTATACAGTATTTTATTAAATTATTGTAAACATAATATTCGAGCCGAGCTTTTGCGTTGCCACACGATTAAATATAAGATAAACTATGTATATTCTGTAACAAGTACGATTATTTGGTATCAAAACAATTATTTTGATTTTCACATTGTTCAAAATTAAGGCTCGCTTTATCGCACGATTAAATATGAGATAAACTATGTATTTTTTGTAACAAGTACGATTATTTGATATCGAAACAAATATTTTGATTTTCATATTGTTCAAATAGTGCGGTTTTATGCAGGACTGCGGCGAATATATGTTCGCTATAATAAAAAACACACGGCACCGCATATGCGGTGCCGTCGGCAATACCGAAATTATTTGATCTGTTCCTTCGTCTTTGCGGCTTTACCTACTCTGTCACGGAGATAGAACAGCTTAGCGCGTCTAACCTTACCGTGTCTTATAGTCTCAACCTTTTCGACATTGGGGGAGTGGATGGGGAACGTCTTTTCAACACCTATACCGTATGCGATTCTGCGGACGGTAAAGGTTTCCGAAATTCCGCCACCGCGCTTTGCGATGACCGTTCCTTCAAAAATCTGTGTTCTTGTGCGAGTACCCTCGACGATTCTGTTGTAAACTCTGACAGTATCGCCGACCTCGGCTACGGGCAGCTCTTTCTTCAGCTGCTCCTCTGTAAAGGCTTTGAGCAAATCCATTTTTCAGGACCTCCATAATATGATC
The DNA here is from genome assembly GCA_964562175.1 of uncultured Lachnospiraceae bacterium. Lineage (GTDB taxonomy): Bacteria > Bacillota > Clostridia > Oscillospirales > CAG-272 > CAZCJU01. The sequence continues at coordinate 14,255 of CAZLRV010000012.1, read as the reverse complement.
TCCGAACATTCATACACAGAGCGTAGCGGACTGTTCTGACGGCTGCAACCGTTGCGGCACAGCAAGATAATTGTATCACTTTTTTTATAAAAGTCAATAAAATAAAGCAAAGTTTAATATATTATTTACATTTACAGCTCCGTCACTCGATCGTATCGACTGTTATACCCTCGTATGTGTCGAAGAATTTCACGTTTTGCTCACCGACGGCTTTTTCAATGAGCAGAGTATACATATGGTCTTGGTAAAGCTCTGTAAACTCGCCCGACAGATTGTCCTCGATATATTCCCAATCAAATTCCAAACGCTTTACTATCATATATCCGTCGCGCGATTCTATTATCCCGCTCATCTCGCCCGTGTCCAGTGCAAGCACGGCATCGTAATAACAGTCATCGACATCGCCCTTGCCGAAATATATACCGCCGTCGGATGCGGAGGATGCGCTGTCCTCGCTGTATTGCTTTTTCAAGTCGTTAAATTCGCCTCCGGCGTCAAGCTCCACCTTTATGGAGTTTATCAATATCTCGTTTTCGACAACATCATCGCCGTAATCGTTTCTTATAAATATCCTGTCGCCGCACACCAAATATTTGTCGATAAAGCGTCTTATCGGCTCATCTCCCGAACCGATAATATATCCGCTCTCCTCACCCGTCAAATAATCAAACAGCTGCGCACTCAAATAGTATCTTTTTGCCACGGTCAAATTGATATCCTCGGTCAAATAGCAAAGCTCAAGAAATTTAAGATATTCCTCACGGCTCTCATAGCTCTGTTGCGTGTTCTCTATCAAGCTGTGTATCTCGTCAAGTGTGCTTTGCGGCAGGCTCTGCGAATACTTCTTTGCCAAGTCCTCAAGTGCAATATCGGCTCTGAGGTCCGAGAGTGCCTTTTCTTTTATTTTTTGCTTTGTCGCATCGTCCGCCTCGGCTATGTCCGCGTCATCCTCAATACCGTAGCCGTACATTGCCATACGAAAGTAATATCTGTATTCGGCATAAGATATTTCACTGCCGTTTATCGACAGCACGCTCGGATGCTCATCAAATGTTTTCGGTATGTACTCGGTCGCCACCCCGTCCGTTTCTCCCTCGCTCGTCTTGTCATCCGAGGTGCAGGCACCGAGGCTTGCGAGCAAGAGAAGCAGGCAAAGCAAAAGCGAAATTGTTTTTTTCATTTTATCCCCTGTTTTTATGTGTTGTATTCAAAGCGTGAGCGCCTTGAGATAATATCCTATCAAAACGATTATGGCAAGTGCCAAAATGCTCAAGCCCGACGCAAGCAAAAAGCTCCACCTCGGACGCACACCGCCCTTGTTTTTCGATTTTTTATGATCCTTCATATGTATGTTTTTTCTCATTTAGTTAAAAATTAAATAATTCCTCTTGCTTTATACCTTGAAATGTGATAAAATATGCGAAAGATATATCGGAGGCAGTAATGGAAGATAACGATTACGGAATGCGACCGCCGACACCGAAGGCGTTCGTCATAGCAAAGACCGTCATTAAATCGGTATTTTTGGCACTTATAATATTTATATACGGCTTTTTTATATTGAGGATCTGCATGAGCGAGCCGGAGCAAAATATAATAATAACCCAAAAGACGGCGAATGCATACAGAGCCGACCCCGGTGAATTTGTCATGTACACGCAAAATCCGCAGATATTCATTGATGAATACGACTCGAAAAACCACACCGGTTATAATATATCCATTTTCAATATAACCTACGTGCCGTCGGCAAAACAGCTTCAGGTAACGGTCAGATACAACAAGAGCGTGTTCGATATGCTCAAAGAAAAGTACGGGGACGATATAGAGTGTGATGAGCCGTTTGTCTTTTCACTGCTTTTTGAGGACGGGACACGCCTTACCGACTATACCTACAGAGCCGAAAAGACGAACAGATATTATTTCAGATATCTCGTTTTCGACAATGTAGACCTTGAGGGCTATGAGGAAGTCGAATACACACCCGAAAACTCGGCAGTCACCGACGAGCAGGGACGCATACTCGCACACGAAACGGGTGATGACGGTCACTCAATACTGTATGAAACGCTTGAAAACGGTATGTGCAAGGTCTATTTCAACGATTACGTATACCTCGACGCTTACTATATCGACGATGTCGATTTTGAGAATACTCCCTCGGCAAGTCTGCTGCTTATAAACAGAGATCTCGGCTTTGAGATCATCTCACCCAAGAAATACGATATAAACAGTATAGCGACCGATTTGCTCAACTCACCGTATTTTATAGACAACACGGACTACACGTCAAAAAAAGATGAGAGCGGAGAGGAACAGACAACGCAGGTTGAAAACAGTGTACCCGAAACAACGGAATAACGCACGAAACTGCTTGAGCCGCCCGCCGAAAAACGACGGACGGCTCTTTTTGTTATTATCAGAACATTATCTTTTGTGCGATATAATCCTTAAGCTCGTCGATAGGCAGACGTATCTGCTCCATGGTATCACGGTCACGCACGGTGACGGTGTTGTCCTCTTTCGATTGGAAATCGTAGGTTATGCAGAAGGGCGTACCTATTTCGTCCTCTCTGCGGTAACGCTTACCGATAGAGCCGCTGTCATCGTAATCTATATTAAAGTACTTGCTGAGCTGTGCATATACCTCACCGGCTTCCTCACCGAGCTTCTTCGAGAGGGGAAGTACTGCCGCCTTAAACGGTGCAAGTGCGGGGTGGAAACGCATAACAACTCTGCACTCACCGCCTTCAAGCTCCTCCTCGTCGTAAGCCTCAACCAAGAATGCGAGTGCGGCACGGTCTGCGCCGAGCGACGGCTCGACAACGTAGGGTACATAGCTCTCGTTCGTTTCCGGATCGAAGTATTCGAGATTTTGACCGCTCTGCTTGATGTGGCAGTTAAGGTCGTAGTCGGTTCTGTCGGCAATGCCCCAAAGCTCGCCCCAGCCGAACGGGAAAAGGTACTCAAAGTCGGTGGTTGCCTTTGAATAGAACGAAAGCTCCGCCTTTTCATGGTCACGCAGACGCAGGTTTTCCGGCTTCATGCCGAGCGAATACAAGAAATCCGCACAGTATTTTTTCCAGAATGCGAACCACTCAAGGTCTGTATCGGGCTTGCAGAAGAATTCAAGCTCCATTTGCTCAAATTCTCTTATACGGAATATGAAGTTACCGGGAGTTATCTCGTTACGGAACGATTTTCCGACCTGACAAACTCCGAACGGGAGCTTGCGGCGTGTCGTTCTCTGAATATTTTTGAAGTTTACGAATATTCCCTGAGCCGTTTCGGGACGGAGATAAAGCTCGGATGAAGAATCCTCCGTTACGCCCATGTACGTTTTGAACATGAGGTTGAATTTACGTATATCCGTAAAATCGCTGTTTCCGCAGCCGGGGCAGGGTATCTGCTTTTCGCGGATATAATCCATAAGAGCCGCACCGTCCATAGCCTCTATATTAACGTCGGTTATGTTGTTCTGTTTGTTGTAATCCTCTGCCAGCTTGTCCGCACGGTGACGCATCTTGCACGCCTTGCAATCTATCAACGGGTCGTTGAAGGTCGCAACGTGACCGGATGCCACCCAAGTCTGCGGATTCATCAATATAGCCGCATCCAGACCCACGTTATAGGGCGATTCCTGCACGAATTTGAGCCACCAAGCACGCTTTACGTTGTTCTTGAACTCAACTCCGAGAGGACCGTAGTCCCATGAGTTTGCAAGACCGCCGTAAATTTCCGAGCCGGGGTATACGAAGCCTCTGTTTTTACACAGAGCAACGACTTTTTCCATTGTTTTTTCCGAATTGTTCATTTTTTTCTCTCCGATATATCGTTACGTATTTTTAATCCTTATAAGGTGAAAATACGTTGTACATTTCTTTGTAGCCGAATATAAACGTGTTTTCACCGTCAATTACCTGGTATGAGCCTCTGAATTCCTCGACTTTTTGAGTAAGCCTCGAATAACCCTCGATCAACGCTCTGTTGTCCTCAAGTGTTTTCGTGTCCATGTCCGTTTTCGCATCGGGCGAATTTTTAATCACGCCGAATGCGTTTTTAACTGCGGCAAAGCCGTTTGCGTTAAAATACTCGTCCGCAAGACTCTTTAAGAATTTTGCGGCAACGGATGCCCTGCCCTTTGACAGATCGCCGTATTTTTCATAACGAAGAAGCTGAAGTGCCTTGTCTCCGTTCAATCTCTGCGTGCCTTTTTTAAGACTTATCGTATACATAGCGCCGCCGGTGCTTTCTTCCTCGTATACATCGCTCATATCCTGCGGCACGTTAAACTCGACACCGCCGAGCGTATCTATTGCGGACTTGAATGTATCGAAGTCAAGCAGGATATAATTGTCTATGGGAAGCGAGGTGGAGGCTTGAACGACATCGATCAGCGTGTTCATTCCGAATTGCTCGTAAACATATCCGAGCTTCATATCAAGCTCACCGACGGAAACGAGTGTATCCGTGGGCATTGCCGTAAACATATACGTTTGGCTCTCCGCATTACAGCGCATAAGCACTATCACATCCGCACGGTAGCGGCGTGAATTTTGGGCAAGCTCCTCTATGGTTGCCGATTTGTTCGCCTCTATATCGACACGGTAATCGTTAAACAGACGGTTCTGCCTGTTGTGTATTACAAACAGCGTCGTAAACGAGCTGCCCTCTACCGTATTTGTCGGAGGCTGCAAAACATCCTCCGTAACGGGCACATCGGTCTGCTCGCCGCTCTGCTCACCCTCGTTTTTTTCGGCATCGAAGCCGGCGAGCAGGTCGTTTTCTATATACGGATATGTATAATAAGCCGTGACACCGAAAATCAACACGGCAACGAGAAAGGCAATTGAAAAGCTTTTTATTGATGCAAGCATCGGTACACAGTTCCTTTCAAATATATATTCATCCTACAGTATACAATATTTTTCTCATAATTGCAATATCCAAAAGGAACAATTTTTTGAAAATATAATAAATTTATTCTATTTATTTTATTGTTTTCCTTACTTTTTCTTGAAAATAAACAGCTTTGAAAAAACGTAATTCATCACAAGCACTATTATCTGCGTAACTATTTTGAAGATTATCTCATTCAAGCCCAGCCATACGACGAACACGAACAGTACAAGCTCCTCCGCTCCCAGGGAGAGCAATCTTGCGCCGACAAACGAACCAAGCTCACGCAAAAGCTCTTTTTTTTCGGTGGTCTTGCTTCCGAATACAAACAGCTTGTTTGTAACGAATGCAAACGCAACGGCGCATACCCAAGCGGCAAGATTAGCCGCAAGCACGAAGGCATCCGAATCGGAAAGCATCGTCAGAGGAATGTAAACGGCGAAATTTACCGCCGTTGTCAGCACACCGAAAATGAGATACATCAGCGCTTCCTTGTATTTTACGATAAGTGCGTTTATTTTTTTGAAAAACAGCGCATATATTATTCCGCACAAAGCAAGCCCCGCGGCGCATATTATCAAAAGCACATTGAGATTTTCCGCAACAAACGATTTTATAAGCTCCGTCAAGCTTACATCGAGCATATAATTATTCATATTTATCTTCGTCCCCGCATTCCTTATTTTTATCTTTTTTTATTTTTTCGACAAGCTCCGTTATTTCGTCCCTCGTGCAGAGCATATTCAATGTCTGAAGCAAGGCGTTTGCGCAAAGCGGCGGCAAAGAAAGCTCTGCGGCAACTCGCTCCCTCAACTCACTTGAGCTGTCTCTGCCCGAAAGTCCGAGGGCATACATATCCGCCTTGGTCAGCTCCCCCTTTTTTTGAACCTCCTCGGAGGCGTAGGGCAAAAGCAGCTCATACAAAAGTCGGCTCTTCATTCCCTCCACTCCGAGAATGCCGTCTGCGGACGGTGTGGCTTTTCTCTTTTCCTTGCCCTCTATCCGCGGCGTGTATATGTTTATAAGCGATTCGGGAGGCAGAACGGAACGCAGATAACTGCGAATAAACGTCCCCGCCCTGTCGCTGTCGGTCAGAACTATGACACGTCCGCCCTCGCACAGCCGTCTTAGCAAGAGCCGTTTTTCTTTGTCGTTGAATATCCGAAAGCCGTTCAGCGGTATGATATTGCCCTCGACGACCGAGTCGAGCGTGATTTTATCGTATTTCCCCTCGCATATTATCGGATACGGAATCTTTAATTTTTCGTTTTTTTTCATTGGAGCATACACGCAAGCGTTTGCAATATCAAATACTTGTCCCCTCCCGCACTCTTCATTGCGATATCCGCCTCGTAGCACGCATCGAGCAGCTCGGAAAGCTCTTGCTCTTTGAACCTCGAGCAACAAGCTAACTTCAGCTTTAAGGCATATTCATGCATTCCCGTTTTTTTGGCGATGGTTTCCGGAATAAGCCCTTCCTTTGTGCCGAATTTTATACGTGCGAGCTTTTCCACCTCCGAGCTGAAGGAGGCAAGCAACAGTATCGGGTCACAGCCCGCTTCGTATTGAGCCTTGAAATACTTAAGCACTCCGTCCGCATCTCGCCGCCCTATCCTGTCCGAAAGATAAAAATTCTCAAAGCTTCGCCGCCTCGGCACTATTGCCTCAATAAGCGCCTCCGTAAGCTCCGTTTGCCCCGATTCCTTCATATAACAACACAGCTTTTCTATCTCATCGGCAAGCGAGGTCATATCGCAATCGGTATATTCGCATAAAATATCGCTCATATGCCCGTCAACGGTAAAGCCGTGTGCGGCAAAGTGGCGGCTCACCCAGCGTGTGAGCTTTGCCGCACTCATCGTTTTGAAGTCGAAAAACTGCCCTACCGAGCTTAATTTCGTTATCCTCGTGCGGTTTGCGATATCCGCAGTGTCAAATGCCTCATCGTACAGATACAGCACGAGCAGGCAATCCACTCCGTTTTTCGCTCTTTCAAGCAACGAATAAAGCTTTTTTTCCGCTCCCCTGTCGCAAACGGGCGGATCGTACCACAAAACAAGCCGCATATTTGAGGTGAGCGGCGGCATATCGAGCGTGTCCGAAAGCTCCTCAAGGCAATCGGCTCCGCTGTACACCGACGTGTCAAGCTCCGCCATTGCATCGGGAGGAAATATCGCCTTTTTTATATCGGAAAGAAAATTCCGTTTTAAGTATTCTTCTTTGCCCGCAAGCACGTAAACACCCGAGGTGAGGGCGGCAAGCGCCTGCTTGGTCTGTTTCATTACGTCGATCTTTTCAGCCATCTTTTAAAACCCGACAACCTTTTAATAATATATAAAATAAAAATTCACAGCTTTTTTAATTGCACATCTTGCAATGTGCAGTATTTTGGTATACAATAACAATGTAATTAAAAATCAAAGAAGGTCAAAAAATGGATAAATACATTTATGCCGACAATGCGGCGACAACTCCCGTCCTGCCGGAGGTAGTCGAGGAAATGATGCCGTATTTTACGGAGGGCTGGGGCAACCCGTCGAGCCTTTACAAAATAGGCGAGGACGCAAAGGCTTCCCTTACCTCGAGCCGCAAGCGTGTTGCGGATATACTCGGCTGTCATCCCGATGAGATATATTTTACTTCATGCGGCAGTGAGTCGGACAGCTGGGCTATAAAGGGCTACGCCTTGGCTAATATGAAAAAGGGTCGCCATATCATAACAACGAAATTTGAGCATCACGCCGTGCTGAACTCAATGAAGCAGCTTGAAAAGCTCGGCTTTGAGGTGACATATCTCACCCCCGACAGCGAGGGTATCATAACCGCCGAGGACGTTGAGGGCGCAATACGTGAGGATACGATACTCGTATGCACCATGTTTGCCAACAACGAGATAGGCGTTATATTGCCGATAAAGCAAATTGCCGAGGTGTGCAAGAAGCATAAAGTAACGTGCTTTACCGATGCGGTCCAGGCTGTGGGAAATATTCCCGTAAGCATTCCCGAGCTTGGCGTTGATATGCTTTCGGCATCGGGTCATAAGATACACGCACCGAAAGGCGTGGGCATACTTTATATAAGACGCGGAATACGCATTGACAGCCTCATTTCCGGCGGCGGTCAGGAGCGCGGTAAGCGCGGAGGCACCGAGAATACCGCATATGCGGCGGCATTTGCACGTGCGCTTGAAATAGCCGTGGGCAGACTTGACGACATGAAGCGTGTCCAAGCCCTCCGTGACGAGCTTATAGACGGAATACTTGAGCGTATACCGTACAGCCGCTTGAACGGAAGCCGCACGAGCAGATTGCCCGGCAACGTAAACATATCGTTTGAATTTATAGAGGGTGAAAGTATGTTGTTTTTGCTCTCGTCGACCGGTGTATGCGCCTCGACAGGCTCTGCCTGCTCATCAACGTCGCTTGAGCCGTCTCACGTGCTTTTGTCTATAGGACTTCCGCACGAGATAGCGCACGGCTCGCTTCGTCTGTCCCTCTCACACGAAAACACGCACGAGGACGTGGAATATATACTTAAGGTGTTACCGCCGATAATCCAAAGACTCAGAGATATGAGCCCCCTGTACGATGCGGTAAGAAAGGAAAAAGCAAATGTATAACGAAAGAGTAATGCAAGAATTTATGAATCCCCACAACGTGGGCGAAATACCCGATGCCGACGGAGTCGGCGAGGTGGGAAATGCGGTATGCGGCGATATAATGAGGATATACCTCAAAATAAAGGACAATGTTATTGAAGATGTAAAATTCAAAACGTACGGCTGCTGCTCCGCAATAGCATCCTCATCGGTCGCAACCGAGTTGATAAAGGGCAAAACGGTAGAGGACGCTTTGGCTGTTACGAATAAGCAGGTCGTTGACGAGCTGGGCGGACTTCCGCCGCAAAAGCTTCACTGCTCCGTGCTTGCCGAGGAGGCAATAAAAAAAGCGGTAGTCGATTATTACGACAAAAACGGAATAGAGCATAATATAGACCTCGGCTGTGACGGCTGCTGTGAGGCTTGCTCAAAGGGTACGAAATAATCATACCACAAGTTTATTAACAAATCAACAGAGGACAAGTCGATAAGAACTATGAATATACCGAAAGAAATAGCCGAGGTGCTTGACAGGCTCAACGCAAGCGGCGAGGAGGCATATATCGTCGGCGGTGCGGTACGCGACAGTGTAATGGGCAAACAGCCCCATGATTACGATATTGCCACATCCGCCACACCGGATAGGGTAAAGCGGATATTTTCCGATAAGCGTATCATAGAAACGGGTATAAAGCACGGCACGGTAACACTGCTTAACGGAGAGTTTTCTCCGGAGATAACAACGTACAGGTGCGACGGAAAATATACCGACGGACGCCATCCCGACAGGGTGACGTTTTCCGATTCGCTTGAGGCGGATCTGCAAAGACGGGATCTCACCGTAAACGCCTTGGCATATAACGAGCAGAGCGGGCTTGTCGATATGTTCGGCGGCGTAAACGATATAAAAAACGGGATAATACGCTGTGTCGGCGAGCCCGGCAAACGCTTTACCGAGGACAGATTGCGGGTGCTGCGTGCCATTCGGTTTGCCTCCCGACTCGGCTTTGAGCTTGATAAAGCAACCGCAGAGGCGGTCCATTCGTTTGCCTCCGAGCTTGACGAGCTGAGCCGTGAACGTGTGTTTTCCGAGCTTTGCAAGCTACTGTGCGGCAAGTCATGCGAAAAATGCCTTGCCGAATATAAAGACGTGATATTCGCCGTCATACCCGCCCTTGAGGTACAGGACGGCTTTGACCAGAATAACCCGAACCACATTTATACATTGTATGAGCATACAATAAAATGTGTCGGCTCAACGCCTCCCGAGCTGCCGTTGCGACTTGCCGCACTGCTTCACGATACAGGCAAGCCCGAAATGATGACGACGGACGAGGACGGAATATCTCATTTCAAGGGTCATCCCGATGCAAGCGAGCGTATCGCACGAGACATACTTCAAAAGCTGCGTGCGTCCGGTGATCTGACGGAGCATACTTGCACACTGATAAAATATCACGATGTGCGTTTTGAGCCGAATGAAAAAATGATAAAAAAATATATGGGCTTGCTCGGCACGACAAGATTTTTCGAGTTGCTTCAATTACAAAGAGCCGATATGCTTTCGCAAAACCCCGCCTATGCGTTCAGGCTCGAAAAGCTGGATCGGGTCTGCGAGCTTGCACGTCGGATAGAACACGACGGCGAAGCACTCACCGTCGCCGAGCTTGCCGCAGACGGAAACGATATAATAAAATGCGGTGTCGGCGAGGGAAAAAAGGTCGGCGAAATATTGAAGACACTGCTCGATGAGGTAATGGACGGGCAGCTTCAAAACGAAAAAAGCGAACTTTTAGACCGTGTTTTTGAGCTGATAGAACAAAAATAACGGCTTTGAGCAAAAAAAACGAAAAATTTCTCATTCAATTTAATATTTTTTTCCGTTTATCTATTGCATTTTTCGTTTTTTTATGGTACAATGACTATCGCATACGTATTTAACAAATAACTTGTACATAAGTCGGAGGATAATATGGAAATCGTACTTGCCATTATTTTGATCATTGCGTCCGTGGCACTCGTTATCACGATACTGTTCCAAACGGGCGGAAAAAGCAGTAAGCTCTCTCAAACGATAGCCGGCGGTAGCTCTGAAAACTACGCAGGCAAAAACAAGCAGAGATTTAAGGACAAAAAGCTGTCGAAATACACGACGTTTATCGCTATAGGCTTCGTCGTTGTACTTCTCATAGCTTATATTGTCATCGTTAAATCCGCACAGAAGAAAGAGGGCGACGAAACGGATGCCGGAACCACAGCCGATACGACCGTTGCTACGGAAAGCGGCGATGCTACGGGCGAAAACGAGATCGACTTCGGCGAGCTGACAGGCAATGCAACCGAAACGGTAACCGAAACGGTAACCGAAGCCGCAACCGAAGCGCCTACAGAAGCAGCCTGATAATTCAAGATCACATCAAAAAAAGAGCGTCCGGTACGCTCTTTTTTAGTCCGCCGAGGCATAGCCGCCGTTGCGCTCTGAAGCGAATTTCAGAAGCTCTCAAGATAAGGCAGCTTACAAAATGCGGTTAGAAACGAAATTGTAAATAATTCAAAAAATGTGGTGCAATTTTGCAAAAATGTGGTATAATAAAGCTGCACTTGTTCGAAGGATACTCGTATCTTTAAAATGCACCCGCCGGATGTTTGTAGCATCCGGCGGCTTTTTTGTTTTACACGGACTCCTCAAGAAGATAGACTTTCAATATCGCTTTGGTCTTTCCATCGCATACCGCAATAGTGGAAGAGCAAGGAGAAATATAGCAGTCGTACAAGTGCTTCTTGTGTTTGATAAAATCGGCTAACTTGATCGTGAAATCCTTCTCGGTGATCCGGTCGACCGCTTTGTCGGAATACACGTACAGGCTAACCCAATGGCGGTAAGTGCATTTTCGGATATTTGTAAATAATTCCTTAAGCCCATTGACATTTTCGGCTTTGTCGTGTATAATGGCTAATACAATTAGCGAAATAGGTAAATGGAGTAGCTTTATGAAAATGGGATTGGATAAAAAAACGATCATCGAAGCCGCTGTCGGCATGGCTGATGAAAACGGCTTTGAGAGCGTGAGCTTAAAGGCGTTGGCGAGCAAATTGGGTGTTAGGTCTCCGTCATTATATAAGCATTTCGGCGGCGGGCTGGACGAATTAAACGACGAGCTTATGCTTTACGGCTGGCATTTGTTGGAGCAAAAAATCACAAAAGCGGCAGTAGGCAAGGCGGGCGATGATGCGATATCGGCTGTTTGCCGCACATACAGAGATTTTGCAAGGTGTCACAAGGGCTTGCTTGAAGCCATGCAATGGTACAATATGTATCGCTCACAAGAGCATTTACTTGCAACACAAGGCACGGTGGAGATCCTCTTTCGAGTGCTTGATGCCTACGGCTTAAACGAGGTACGAAAGGTGCATTGCGTTCGTATGCTCAGGGGCTTTTTGCAAGGCTTTTGCTCAATTGAATGTCACGGCGGCTTCGGGGACCCCGTCGCACTTGACGAAACCTTTGATTTTGCAATCAAAACCGTTTTGAGAGGTATTCGCGATTCGGCACGGGAGGTAACACAATGAAAAAGCTATTGAAAAATATCAGCCCGTTCAACAACAGAACCGAAATGCCGGCGGTGCTTTTCATTGTAAAGAAGCTTCTCGCCTTTTGCCTGTGCTACATTGCGGGAGCGTTTATCGCCGAGGGAGCTATCATAGCTTTGCATTTTGCTTTCGGAAAAAATATGCTTGTCGGAGATGTGTTTGCTCCGCAGACGATGATGCTTATTACTTATTACGGGTATTTTGTCATGGCGGCTGTGGCGGTGCTTTATTGGCGGTGCATCGAAAAAAAGCCGCTGTCCGAAATGGGTATGACAAAACGGCTCGGAAGCTATTTGCTCGGTGTCGTGGTGGGTATAGCACTGCTCTCCGTTGCGGTTTTTGCGATCGTCTTAACGGGAAGCATAAAGTATAACGGAATCTTCGAGAACATTGACGTTCTCATGATAGCTCTCTTTCTCGGAGGATTTATCATTCAAGGAGCAACGGAGGAGATCTTGTGTCGGGGAATCGTTTTTCACTCACTGAAAAGCAAGACCTCCGTCGGCGTTGCGGCGGCTGTCTCCGCTGCGGTGTTTATCGTTCCGCATTTAACGTCTTTGTTTGACAACGGTGTGATCTACGGTATGCTCGGTATTGTCAATCTGATTTTGATTTCGTGCGTTTTTTCGCTTTTAACCGTTCGATTTAACAGCATTTGGGCGTCCTGCGGTCTGCATTCTTTTTGGAATGCGGCTCTGTACACCGTTTTCGGATTGAACTTAAGCGGAAACGATGAATCGGTTGCGGCAGTTTTCAATATGGCTTCCGTAGGTAAGAGCATATGGAACGGCGGCGAATACGGTATCGAGGCAAGTATCATAACAAGTGCCGTGTTGGCTGCATTCGTCGTTTTGCTTTGGCTCTCGGGCAAGAAAAAAGCAACCGCACGATAAAACGGTTGCTCTGTATACCTTTATTCACGGCGTTTCGCCGAAAAACGATGGAGGAACAACGGGGCGAACTATGATCCGAGGACAATTATGCAACAACAGCTTGACCATATTTGTCTGCTCGGACGTCAATTCTCTTGATGAGACAAAGCATTCGAAAAGCTCCGTCAGCTCTTTTTCCGTAAAGGTGCGCTTTACCCAAGCCTCAACCTGATCGCAGACATGAGAGATGTATGTTCCGCATACCGTGGCGCCCTTTTTTACTCTGCAAACACGATCGTAGCCGACTGCCACACAGCCGAAAGCAATTCTTCCGCTTATAGCATTACTGCCGTCCTCAGGGTTCAATACCGCTTTGATGAATATCGGAATTTCACTTTCGTATAATGTGGCGAGGCGAGGCTCGTCCTGCACGGCTTGCTCGTATTTCTTGAAAGCTCTCTCAAAAAACACACCGTGCGCTTCACTCTCGTCCACCTCATCAAGCTTCGTCTGTGTGACCGCCTCCGATTCAAGCGGCTTTTGCGGTATATCATCCTCGGATACGGGAATGATGTTTTCTTCTTGAAGATAGCTCAAAACACTTTTCTTCTCTTGCTCGTTCAAATCAAAAACGACAAACAACTCATCGAGTACCTCACGCGTGAGCGTCCCACCGCTCACACCCCCTGATAACACGTATGCGCTCTATGCAAGACATTACCTTATCCATGTTATTTCCTCCAAGTAGTTATTTTATATAAATAATCGAAATATTCCAAACCCATGAATTTCTCCAAGAGGAAGCCGGCGGCAACGCCGATTGAGGGAGTCTGAACGACTTTAGTCTATATCAAAAAGTCCCCCGAGCCGTTAGTTAGATAGCATTATCAAATCACAGCAGTATATACAACGCTTTGCGTTGATTACATACAAGGCGTTGCCTTGATTACATGCAACACTTCGTGTTGATTACATACAAGACTTTGTCTTGATTACATACAACATTTTGTGTTGATTACATGCAATGCTTCGCATTGATTACATACAAGGCGTTGCCTTGATTACATACAAGACTTTGTCTTGATTACATACAATGCTTCGCATTGATTGTATTCAACACTTTGTGTTGAATACAATACCACAGTAATATTTTGATATAATGTCGCCGAGTATTGTCGGAATTGTTTTCACATCTCGTGCCTTAATGGATCTGTTGCTCAAGTTGCGACAGCAACACGGCAAATCGCAAAAAGACCTAAAATGTGACTTCAATATTCATTATACACATATTTCCG
>CAZLRV010000011.1:62087-64506 GCA_964562175.1 uncultured Lachnospiraceae bacterium | reverse complement strand
TCCTCGCAACCATATTATACTACATATCCGCAGTGTAATCATGAACTGCGTGTAAACATCACGGGTGTTTGGTAAAATCGTTATTATGCACAAATTGTTAAGCGGTGATTTGTGTATAGCGACGGTACGGAAACAAAAACCGCCCCAAATATATTTGAGGCAGTCGGTATTTAATTGATCTCATCCGTATCGAGCAGGAGCAGGGCGTTTTTTATCTCGCCGAACGAGAATCCGCGTCGCAGAAGTGCGGCGATTGCTTTGTTTTTCATGTTTCGCTCACGGCAGGTGAGCTTATCATACAGTGCGTGGCGTGTGATATAGTCGGCAAGCAGGCGTGTCATGTCGAGCTGCCCGTCAAGCGAGTCGAGTGCATTTGTTATATCGTCACGGCAAAAGCCGAGGGAATAAAGCTTCTTTGCGATGTATTGCTTGCCGTAGCATTTTTCACCCTCGGACAATGCACGCCGCAGGCAATGCTCTCTTTCGTTTATATAGCCGTTTTCTTCAAGGCGTGCGGCAACAGACGAAGCTATCTGCACGGAATAGCCCTTTTGACGAAGCTTTTGCACTGTTTTGGCTTTCGTATTGTCGCCGTATGCGAGTAGTTCCAGCCCTTTTTTGTATGCCGAATACTCTTCGGCTCTGTATATAAGCTCGTCAACTCGCTCAGCCGAAAGCACCGCACCGACACTCTCATATACCTCAAAGCAGGGTAGGGTGAGGCGTTTTTCGTCCGCCTCACCCTTGATAACTATCTTGACACAGCTCTGCAGCTCCGTAACGGAGCGGAGAATATATGTATCATTCGTCATCGTTCTTTATATCAAGCAGCTTGATGTTGAATTCTTCTTCATCGTCCTCGTCGTCCTCGCCCAGAACGTCGAAAACTTCATTTGAGGTAAGGTCTATATTATCACTGTTGCTTCTTATGCGATCCTCTATTTCTTTCATCAGCTCGGGATGCGTTTCTATGTATTTTCTCGCATTGTCCTTGCCCTGTCCTATACGCTCGCCGTTATAGGAGAACCATGAGCCGCTTTTTTCTATGATATCGAGATCTACGCCTATTTCGAGTATCTCGCTTGCCTTTGATATGCCCTTGCCGTAAAGTATATCGAATTCCGCAACCTTGAAGGGCGGGGCGACCTTGTTCTTTACGACACGACAGCGTGTGCGGTTACCGTAAGCCTCGTTGGATGACTTGAGCGACTCCGTTTTGCGAACGTCTATACGCACCGAAGCGTAGAATTTCAATGCACGGCCGCCCGTCGTGGTTTCGGGATTTCCGTACATAACACCGACCTTTTCACGAAGCTGGTTTATAAATATTACGACGCAATTTGTCTTTGCTATGGCACCGGAGAGCTTACGCAGGGCTTGGCTCATTAGTCTTGCTTGAAGTCCGACATGGCTCTCGCCCATTTCGCCGTCTATCTCTTTCTGCGGAACGAGTGCGGCAACGGAGTCGATAACTATAACGTCTATCGCACCGGAGCGGACAAGCGCATCGGCAATATCGAGTGCTTGCTCACCGCTGTCCGGCTGTGAAACGAGCAGGGAATTTATGTCAACGCCGAGATTTTTGGCATATGAGGGGTCAAGTGCGTGTTCGGCGTCGATAAATGCCGCCTCACCGCCCATTTTCTGAACCTCCGCAACGACGTGCAGTGCCACGGTGGTCTTACCGGAGGATTCCGGACCGAATATCTCAACTATTCTGCCGCGGGGGACACCGCCGATACCGAGTGCGAGGTCGAGCGTGAGCGAGCCTGTCGGAATGGCACTTACCTTCATATCGACGCTTTCGCCGAGCTTCATTATCGTGCCTTTGCCGAATTTCTTTTCTATTTGCTGAAGCGAGGTCGAAAGAGCCTTTGCTCTGTCCTCTGCGTTTGCCTGAATGGGGGCTTGGGTCGGCTTCTTTGTTTTTGCTGCCATTTATCGTTTCTCCCTTACGAACAACTGTTTTTATGCTACTATTATAAAACATTTGTGCGACTTTGTCAATAGGAATGCCGAATATTTACAATCAATTCATAAATGCAAAAAATCGCATTTGCGAAAGAAAAAATTCGAAAATCTATTTACAAAACGTAAAAACTGTGATATAATGCACTTGCAACACAATTAAATGCCTATATTTACCGGCGGTTTGTATTTTTTTTGATAAAAGTACAAGCCTTGTTTCGCATACCGTTGGATAATAGGTATAGGATGAAATAATTGTGTTGCAGCAAAAGGGGCTTTGTATTTTTTCGGTGCAACGGCTCTCTTGAGCTGCGGCACCGTTTTTATTTCATCAAATATTTTTTTGGAGGTACATATGTTTTGTAAACACTGTGGTGCAAAATTATCCGACAACACAAGGTTTTGCCATAACTGCGGAAGCCCTACAGAGGAAGCCGCCACCCCCACACCG
>CAZLRV010000011.1:34021-61987 GCA_964562175.1 uncultured Lachnospiraceae bacterium | reverse complement strand
CTGCGACAGCTTACCATGGAGGTATACGTTTGGCTCGTGGAGCTGGCAATATCGTTTTTTGAATAACAAAAAAGGTCACACCGCATTCAATACGGTATGACCTTGATTTTTTTCTCTTATTCCTCGGTAACGGTGTTTATACCCGCCTCATCGGAATATACCATGCTGTCCTCACTCTGCTCCTGCTCTGTCTCTGCCTGCTCGGATATACCTTCCTCAAGCAATGCGCGAATGGAAAGGTTTACCTCGTGCTTCTCGTCGTTAATGTCGATTATCTTTACATTGACCTCCTGTCCTATCTGCAAAACATCGGAGGGTGCGCTTATTCTCTTCTTGGATATTTGAGAAATGTGGATAAGACCGTCAACGCCGGGGATTATCTGTGCGAATGCACCGAAGGGCATTGTGTTTACTATCGTTGCGGTAACGATATCGCCGACCTCGCACTGTCTGCGGAATATCGTCCAAGGGTTCGACTCCTCGGTCTTGTAGCCGAGCGATATACGCTTCTTCTCGCGATCGAAATCCTTAACGAATACGCGGATAACGTCGCCGACGCTTACTATTTCGGAGGGATGGCTTATTCTTCTCCAAGAAAGCTCGGAGGAGTGTACCATACCGTCGATATTGGCACCGAGATTTACGAATGCGCCGTATGAGGTGATCGATCTTACCGGTCCCTCGTATACCTTGCCGATTTCTATCTCGTCCCAGAACTTAGCCACAGCGGCACGTCTTGCCTCGCGGAGGATAACTCTCTCGGAAGCCTTTGCGCGTCTTCTCTGTGTGTTTACCTCGATTATCTTAACATCGGCGGTATTGCCGATAAGTGCGTTAAGATCGCCGTCACGGCGTATCGAGGTGTGCGATGCGGGAACAAATACCTTAACGCCGTCGATGAGCATGATAGCTCCGCCCTTAACGACCTCAATGTACTTTCCGTTGAGTACCGTATCGTTTTCATACGCCTCAACTATCTTGTTCCAGTTGTTCTTGGCATCAACCTTCTTTTTGGAAAGCGTTGCCACTCCGTCAATGTCGGATACTCTTACGGCTACCGCTTCCACGGTGTCGCCTACCTTGAATAATTCATTCAGCTTTACACCGGGATCGTCGGTAACGTCGTCGTATGAAAGAATACCCGTGACCTTGGCACCAAGGTCTACGTGGATCTCATTTGACGAAATGGATGTGATCACACCGCTTACGATATCTCCTGTATTTAAAGTTTTGAATGTTTCATTCAACAGTTCTTCAAAGCTCTCTTCGGCTTTGATTTCGGGCTCGTTGCTCATTAGTTTAATAACCTCCTGTATTATACTGTCGGGAGTCGATGCACCCGCAGTTATTCCTATTTTATCACCGACCCGTGTCGGTATGTTTGCCTCCGAGGCATCCTCAATGAGGTATGTCCTCTTGCACACCGCCTTTGCCGTGTCGTACAGCTTGGCTGTGTTGGAGCTGTTTTTGCCGCCGATAACTATCATAACGTCAACCTGCGAGGCAAGCTCCTTTGTTTCCGTCTGTCTGTTTTCCGTCACACTGCATATTGTATCAAAAATTTGTGAACTTGTATATATGTTTCGCACTATTTCCTGACAAAATCTCCATTCTGCCATATTTTGAGTTGTTTGAGAAACGAAAATTGTGCGTTGCGACGAAATATTGTGTTCGTTTGTCAATCTTATCAATTCATCTGCCGATGAAAAGACGTAGGAAGTGCCTTTTGCGAAGCTTTTTATGCCCTCAACCTCCGGATGAGAGGCATCTCCGAATATCAAAGTGAGAGTTTTTTCATCCGATTCGTTCACAATGTTGTGAATTTTTTTCACATACGGGCAGGTCAAGTCGCATACCTTGAAGTTTTCGCACCGCTCGGCGTACTCATACAGCCTCGCACTTAACTCACGCCTTATGCCGTGAGTGCGTATGACTACCGTGCATCGTTCCCCGGCGTTGGCTTTCTCGAATATTTCATCAAGCTCATCCTCCGATATTGCCCGAACACCGTGCTTTTCCAAATTTGCCACAACTGTCGGATTATGGATAAGCACACCAAGTGTGTAGATATGTTCGCCGACATTATGCTCTATCATTTCGTATACCGTATCGACGGCACGCTTTACGCCGAAGCAGAAGCCGGCATATTTTGCCAAACGTATCATTTATCCACCCCGAGAGAGCATATTTTTTCAAAAATTATTTTCGATGCACGCTCAAATTCCTTCGGCGTGCCTTTTTCAAATTGCAACTGCTCGTTTGTTATGGGCTTTCCGATATATACGTCGGTCTTGCGAAAGATACCCGTTTTGTTCTTTTTTGTTTTCAGAAGCACGGGCAGTACCGTGGCACCGGAGCGGTATGCGATCAGCCCCACGCCGCTCTTTGCCTGCGAGGGATCGGGCGCTACTTTCGGCATCCTCGTGCCTTGTGGGAAGATCCCCACCGCCTCGCCGCCCTCGATAAGTCCGACTGTCGCCTTGAGCGATCTGACATCCGCACCGCCTCTGTTTACCGGGTAGGCGCCGAACGCCTTTATTATCGAACGAAAAACGGGTATTTTGAACAGCTCCGCCTTTGCCATATAGCAGACGTTGCGCCCCATTGCGGCGGTGATTATTATCGGGTCGGACATTGAGGTGTGATTTGTGCAAACGATAAAGCCGCCCGACGGGATATTTTCTTTTCCGTATACCTTTATTCCGTAAAGACGTGTAGTCGGTCTTATAAAGGTTCTGTATATCCAATCAAAATTCATCTTTTGTAAGCTTCCGTTCGATGAGCTTCATTATATGCTCCACGCTTTGTTCAAGCCTGTAGCCCGTATTGTCGAACAATACGGCATCGGGTGCGGCAACGGCAGGTGATACGTCACGCCCGGAGTCGTTTGCATCGCGCTTTATCATATCTGCCAAAACGGTTTCGTATTTCGCTTGCTGTCCCTTTGCGATAAGCTCGTTGTAGCGTCTCTCGGCTCTGTTTTCCACGCTTGCCGTGACGAACACCTTGAGGTCGGCATTGGGCAATATTACCGTGCCTATATCGCGACCGTCCATTATCACGCTGTTTTCCGCCGCCAACCGTCTTTGCAGATCGAGCAAAAAGCTTCTGACACATACGTGAGCGGAAACATCGCTTGCGTACATTGAAATATCGTTTTGACGTATCTGCTCGCTCACGTCCTCGCCGTTGAGAAACACACGTTGCTCGCCGTCGATATACGATATTGTGACGTCGATATTCGGTAAGTGCTTACTCACCTCTTGACTGTCGCACGGATCGACACCGCAACGCTTGATATAAAGCCCCACGGCACGGTACATTGCACCCGTGTCAACATATATGATACCGAGACGTTTGGCTATTTCCCTCGATATCGTGCTTTTGCCCGCACCCGACGGGCCGTCAATGGCTATGTTTATGTGCTTTTTCATTTCTTGCTCCGCAGTTGTGAATTTGAAATGCCGAGTGCAGCACTGTGCGCCGTACTGAATGCTATCTGTAGGTTGAAGCCGCCCGTGTACGCATCGCAGTCTATGACCTCACCGGCAAAGTACAGCCCGGGGCATATCTTAGACTCCATGGTCTTTGGGTCTATCTGCTTTACGTCAACGCCGCCGGAGGTGACAATAGCCTCGTTTATGCTGTGAAAGCCCTCTATCGTCAAAGGAAATTCCTTAAGTGTTTGCAAAAACCTGCGTCGCATTGTGCGATCTACGGAATTCACCTTGATATCGGGCGATATTCCCGAAACCTTTACGGCTACGGGTATAAGCTTTGAGGGAAGAAGCTCGGATAGGGAATTTGAAAAATTCTTGTTTAGATTCTTTGAAAAATCACGCAAGAGCCGTGCATCGAGCTGAGCTTCGTCAAGTCCGGGCTTGAGGTCGATAAACGCCCTGTATTTGCCCGCTTCCATAGGTCGGAGCCGTGCCGAGGCGGAAAGAGTCAGAGGGCCGCTTATGCCGAAATGGGTAAACAGCATCTCGCCAAGCTGCTTGAAGAGCGTTTTATTGCTCTCGTTTTTTACCGTGAGCGTGACGTTTTTCAGTGAAAGCCCCATAAGCTCCGCACAATACTTTTCTCGGCAGACGAGCGGAACGAGGGACGGGGTCGGCTGTATTATCGTATGACCGAGGGAGCGTGCGAATTTATATCCGTCGCCCGTAGAGCCGGTCGAGGGGTATGAAACACCGCCGGTGGCTATCAATACCGAGTCAAAGGCGTATTCGCCTCGGCGGGTAGTAAGACGGAAGCACTCGGACTTTTCAAGTCCGATGACCTCTTCTCTAATAATATTTACATTATTATCGGCACAATACGATTGCAAGCACGATACAATGTCGGCTGCCTTGTCCGATACGGGAAACACTCTGTTGCCTCTCTCCGTTTTAAGCTCAACGCCGTGTGAGAGGAAAAAATCCATGACTGCCGAAGAGGGAAATGCGGAATACGACGGATACATAAACTTTGGGTTGGTTATGACGTTTTCGAGAAAAACGTCGCGAGTGCAATCGTTGCAGACGTTACACCGTCCCTTGCCCGTTATCGCAAGCTTACGTCCGAGAGCTTTGTTTTTTTCAAACAGCGTTACCGAACAGCCGAGCGAGGCGCATAACCCTGCGGCAAGCATACCCGCCGCACCGCCGCCTATAACGGCGACATTATTTTGCCTCATCGTTTTTGTTATAGACCTCGTATTTGTCCCATATCTCTTCAAGCCGTCCGAAAACGTCTGTCAGCTCGTCCTTCTTTTTCTTGCCCAGTGCGACTATCATTGCGTTTATAATACTGAGCGGAGCAACGAGCGAATCAACGAATGAAGCCATGTCCGAACGAGCCACAAGAAGCTTGTCGGAGAGGGGAGCGACGGGCGATATTTCCGAGTCTGTTATCGAAACTGTGCTTGCGCCGTTGCCCTTTGCGTATTCCATAGCTTGTATTATACGCTTGGAATAACGGGGGAAGGTGATACCGATGAAAAGATCGTCCGAGGTAAGACGAAGCAGCTGTTCAAACGTCTCGCTTCTGCCCGTCGTGTTTATCAGCTTGACGCTCGGCAATATCATGTTGAAATAATAATACATGAATTGCGCAAGCGGAGCGGATGAGCGAACACCCATAATGTAGACCGTCTTTGCGTTAAGTATCATATCCACGGAATCGTTGAACGCCTCACGGCTGATAGAATCGAGTGTCGATTTCATCTTGTCGATGTCGTAATTTATGACCTTGTCGAGTATCTCGTTATCGCCTATGCGGTCGTTCGCTATTTCGATGCGTTGCAGAGAGGTAAGGCGTGTGCGTATCAGCTCACGCAGTGAATGCTGCAGATCGGGGTAGCCCTCAAATCCAAGCTCAATGGCAAAACGTACCACCGTGGATTCGGAAACATTCACGATGGAGCCGAGCTTGAATGCGGTCATGTAAGCCGCTTTGTCATAATGGTCAAGCATATATTGTCCGATAGCCTTTTGTCCCTTGGATAGGGTCGGCATCATCTCTTGTATGTGATGCAATATGTCCATATCTATTCCTTCAATTCAGAAAAACGTAATTATATTTATTATACTATATTCGCGAAAAAAATGCAAGATGTTTTGTAAACATTATGTAAAAAATCAAAATTTTCGTCTTGTCGGGATAAAAGTTTACTCAAATTTCAAAAAAAGCGTTGAATATACGATTACATTATGGTATAATGTAATATAATATATGCAAGCCTCGTGCGGAAATACCGCCGAAGGCAAGCGTTTTCATCTTATATCGGTGAAAAACACAAGAAAATACATGGTAACGGAGATATAAAAACATGAAATACGTTGTTTTGCTGTGCGACGGCATGGCAGATTATAAGGTCGAGTCCCTTGGCAATATGACGCCTATGGAAAAAGCAAACAAGCCGTGCATGGATATGCTTGTCAAGACCTCCGAGTGCGGTCTTGTGCAGAACGTGCCGGAGGGAATGGTACCCGAAAGCGATACGGCAAATCTTGCCGTAATGTCTTACGACCCGAAGATATATTCAAAGGGGCGTTCGCCTCTTGAGGCTGTCAGCATGGGTCTTGAGATGAAAGAAAACGACACTGCGTTTCGAGTAAACATAGTGGCTCTGAGCGAGGAAGAAAAGGAATACCGCAACAAAAAAATGGTAGACAATTCCGCCGACGAGATAACGACGGAGGAAGCGGACGTGCTTATCAAAGAAATAGATAAGCAGCTCGGCAACGAATTTCGCCGTTTTCACACGGGTATAAGCTACCGTCATTGTCTGCTTTGGGAGAATTGCCCCGGAATGTACGATTTTACACGTCCGCACGATATAATCGGAAAGACGATAGGCGAGTATCTTCCCTCGGGTGAGATAGGCTCTCGGTATGTTTCGCTTTTTGAACGCAGCTATGATATTTTGGTAAATCATCCCATAAATATAAAAAGACGCGAGAGAGGACTTTTGGCAGGCAATTCCATATGGCTGTGGAGTCCCGGCACAAAGCCCGAGCTGCCCTCGTTTGAGGAAAAATGGGGACTTAAGGCATCCGTAATATCGGCGGTCGATCTAATAAAGGGCATAGGCATCTGCGCCCAAATGAAGCCCGTCGCCGTTGAGGGAGCAACGGGTAACATAAATACAAACTTTGCCGGCAAGGGCGAGGCGGCTGTAAACGAGCTGAAAAACGGTGCGGATTTTGTATATATCCACGTTGAGGCACCCGACGAGTGCGGACACCGTGCGGAGGTCGAAAACAAGGTAAGATCGATCGAGCTGATAGACGAGCATATACTTACGCCGGTTTACGAATATCTCAAAAACAGCGGTGAGGAGTTCGGCATTCTCGTTCTTCCCGATCACCCCACACCTCTTTGCAAACGGACACATACACGCGAGCCTGTGCCGTATATGATGTATTTTTCCGATAAAAAGTTGAGCGGGGTCCGGTCGTTTAATGAGGATACGGCAAAGCACAGCTCGGAGGAATGCGGCACATACATACCTCACGGTCATACACTGCTTGACAGATTCATAAGGAGATAAAAATGCAATATAACGAAAACGACTTTCGTTTTTCAGCTCCCGAAGAACAAAACGAGGAAAAAAAGAAAAAAACCGGCGGAGCTGTGAGAGAATTATTCGATTGGATAGAGGTCGTTGTGTTTTCTCTTGCGTTCGTGCTTATTCTGTTCGGCTACTGCGGCAGGCTTGCCGTGGTTGACGGAAACAGCATGAACAACACGCTTGAGAATGCGGAAACGCTCGTCATAACGAATATGTTCTACACGCCACAGCAGGGCGATATAATAGTATTTCAGATACCGGATAAAAGCACCAAGGATCAATCCGATGCCGGACTGCTCGGCGAGCCGCTCGTAAAGCGAGTTATAGCCACGGGTGGGCAGACCGTTTATATCGATTATGAGAATTGGAAGACATATGTGTACGATGCCAAGGAATACGGTGAGCTTACCATCGAGCAGATAAAGGAAAAGATAACACCCTTTGAGGATACGTACAGCTGTGACATAAACTATATCGACGGTGTGAGTATGGAAGACTTTCATGCATCCGATGAACCGTTTGTCATCGAGGACGGCAAGCTGTTTGTGATGGGTGACAACAGAAACCATTCCTCCGACTCGCGTTATTATAAGGTGGGTCAGGTCGATGAAAGATATGTACTCGGAAAAGCAATTTTGAGAATAACGCCGTTTAATAAATTCGGCACGCTTTATTGATATGCCGACAGATGTAATACAATGGTTTCCGGGTCATATGGCGAAAACGAGAAGGCTGATAAAAGAATGTCTGCCCGAGGTGGATATCGTCATTCAGCTTCTCGATGCCAGAATACCGTACAGCTCGCAAAATCCGGAGATAGCGGCAATACTCGGCGATAAGCCGACACTTACGGTATTAAACAAAGCCTCGCTTGCCGATATGCAGGTCAGCAAGCTTTGGGTGGAAAAATTATCCGAGTCGGGCAATGTATGCATATGCTGTGATTGTATCAACGGTTCGGGTATTTCAAATCTGAAGAATGCGATAAACAAACGGCTGAGCGACAAGCTCAAAAAATACGAGGATAAGGGAATGGGCGGCAGACACGTTCGTGCCATGGTCGTGGGCATTCCCAATGTGGGAAAATCGACGCTTATAAACACGCTTGCACGCTCAAAGGTCGCAAAGGCAGAGGATCGTCCGGGCGTTACCACGAGAAAGCAGTGGATAAGCACGCAGATCGGAATAGATCTGCTTGATATGCCGGGCGTTTTGTGGCCAAAATTCGAGATGAGGCAGGTCGGCGAGAATTTGAGCATCACGGGTGCGATAAAGGACGATGTTATCGAGCTGCATTCGGTCGCCTCGGCTCTGTGTGCAAGACTTGCCGAGTATTATCCCGCATATCTCACCACACGCTATAAGCTGGCAGAGGAGTCGATGCAAGGCTCGGGCTACGATATTTTACTCAATATATGCAAAAAAAGAGGCTTTTTGATAAAGGGCGGAGAAGTTGATGTCGAGCGTGGTGCGAATATGGTGCTTGATGAATTCAGAGCGGGAAAAATAGGAAGGATAAGTCTTGAAAGACCGTAAGCTATTGACATACGAGCTTGAGCATTCACTTGCCGAGCAGGGTTATACTGCGGTATGCGGCGTAGACGAGGCGGGCAGAGGCCCTCTTGCCGGTCCCGTTTTCGCCGCTGCGGTGATACTTCCGCAGGGGCTTGTGATAGACGGGCTTAACGACTCAAAAAAATTGAGTGCGAAAAAAAGAGAACTTTTGTTTGATACGATTATCCGAAGCAGTATAGGCTACGGAATAGCTTTTGCCGACGAGCGGGAGATAGACGAGATGAATATCTTAAACGCCACGCTTTTGGCAATGCGACGGGCTATTGATAAATTGGAGCCTATACCGGACTATGCGTTGATAGACGGAAATTGCACAAAGGGCTTTGCTCTGCCGTGCAGTGCCGTGGTCGGCGGTGACGGTCGCTCCCCGTCAATTGCGGCGGCATCGATATTGGCAAAGGTCAGCCGTGACAGATTGTGTTTGGAGCTGGCACGGAAATACCCCGAATACGGCTTTGAGCGTCATAAGGGCTACGGTACGGCAGAGCATATGGAGCTGTTAAGACGTATAGGCCCGTGCCCGGCTCATCGAAAAACCTTTTTGAAGTTTTTGGATAAATGAGCGATACGAGAGAAACGGGAAAGCTCGGCGAAAGACTTGCCGCCGAGTATTTGATAAAAAAAGGCTTTACCGTCGTATGCAGGAATTATCACAGCTGTGACGGGGAAATAGATATAATATGCGAAAACGATGAGCGTGTCGTTTTTGTTGAGGTGAAAGCAAGACGAAGCACATATTACGGCAGACCCTGTGCGGCTGTCGATCTGAAAAAGCAAAGAAGATTTATAGCCACGGCGGAAAAATATCTGTCCGAAAACAAATGCGAAAAGAGGATACGCCTTGATGTTGTCGAGGTGTACCTTGACGGGCGGGAAAATAAAATAGTCCATCTTGAAAATGCTTTCGTAAAACGGTGAGGTATAATATGGAAACGATTAAAACTCAAGCTTTGCTCGATCTGCAACACAGTGCGGCAGGGAAGTATATCGGAAAATATGAATATCCGCATGAGGCAATACCGCATATTAAAGAAATAATATATGAGCTTATCAAAACGATAGATAAAACAGAGTTTTATTCGCCGTGTGAGGGCGTATGGATAAGCAACGATGCGGAGGTTGCTCCGAGTGCGTGCATAATGCCGCCGACACTTATAATGCCCGATGCCCAAATACGCCACTGCGCATTTATAAGAGGCTCGGTAATAGTCGGATGCGGATGTGTTGTCGGCAATTCAACGGAGCTTAAGAATTGCATTCTTTTTGACAGGGTCGATGTTCCTCATTTTAATTATGTCGGTGATTCCATACTCGGATATCATGCGCATATGGGTGCCGGCGCGATAATTTCCAATATCAAGAGTGACAAAACGAATGTTGTGATACGATGCGGTACTCAAACGCTCAAAACGGGCTTACGAAAAATGGGTGCAATTGTCGGTGATCATGCGGAAATAGGCTGTAACAGCGTGCTTAATCCCGGCACGGTGGTCGGACGGCGGTGTACGATATACCCGACGAGCTGTGTAAGGGGTGTTATTGCCGAGGACAGCATTTATAAAAATGCGGGCAGTATCGTTATAAAAACAAAGAGGGAGAGGGACTGAAATGGGAAGATTATTCGGAACGGACGGCGTGAGAGGTATAGCAAATTCGGAGCTTAGCTGTGAGCTTGCACTGAATATCGGACGTGCGGCTGCTGCGGTCTTGACGGACGGGGTGCGTCGTCGTCCCGTGTTCGTGCTTGGCTCCGATACGAGAATGTCATCCGATATGTTGACCTCGTGTATAACCGCGGGCATATGCTCGGTCGGTGCGGATGTTATACAGCTCGGTGTCGTTCCAACACCGGCGGTGGCTTACCTTGTGGTGAAATACAAGGCAGATGCGGGAATCATGGTGTCCGCATCTCATAATCCGGCGGAATTTAACGGAATAAAAATATTTTCCGGTGACGGCTACAAGCTCCCCGACGAGCTGGAGGAACGCATAGAATCGCTTGTGCTTGACCATGCGGACAGTATACCCATGCCGACAGGTGATAACGTGGGTAAAATATGGGGCGGCTATAATGCGGTAAAGGATTACGTCGATCATCTCCGTTCATCCGTACCCAATTCGCTTGACGGACTTAAAATAGCGCTTGACTGTGCAAACGGCGCCGCTTCCGTGACCGCTCAACGGCTTTTCACCTCTCTCGGTGCGGATTGTAAGATATTTTTCGACAAGCCCGACGGCGCAAATATAAATGTCCGTTGCGGCTCAACTCATATAGAGGAGCTTTCGCGTATAGTGCGTGAGGGCGGCTATGATGCCGGTGTCGCCTTTGACGGCGATGCGGACAGGTGCCTTGCCGTTGACGAAAACGGCGATGTTATAGACGGCGATATGATAATGGCAATATGCGCAAAGGATCTCAGCGAGCGCGGAAAGCTAAATAAAAATACCGTTGTCGGCACTATAATGACAAACTTCGGTTTTGAAAAATTCTGCGAACAAAACGGCTTGAGATTTGAAGCGACTAAGGTCGGAGACAGGTTCGTTCTGGAAAAAATGTTGCTTGAAGAATATGATTTCGGCGGCGAACAGTCCGGACATATAATATTCGGAGATTTTGCGACGACGGGTGACGGACAGCTGACGGCGATACAGCTCTTATCGCTTATGAAACGCAAGCAAGAAAAGCTTTCCGTGCTGTCAAAGGTAATGAAGCGCTATCCGCAAACGATGATAAATATCAAGGTATCCTCAGAGGGTAAGCTCCGCTTCTATACGGATAAGGAGATCAAAGAAACTATCGAGCAAGCCAAAAAAACGCTCGGACATACGGGACGTGTGGTAGTTCGTCCGTCGGGAACGGAGCCGCTTATCAGAGTTATGGCAGAGGGCGAGGACGATGAGTTGATACAAAGGCAAGCCGAGTGCGTGGCAAGCGTCATAGAAAAGAATTTGACATAAAAACAGAGCAGCCTCAAATGTGGTTAATTTCGCATTTGAGGCTGCTCCTCGACATTTTCGGCTCTTTTTCGAAATTCTATTGACTAACGCAATAAAATATGATACAATAAATGCAAGAGAGACACAATAACGGTGGCGGTCGCCTTGCTTTGTATATTTACTTATACGAAGGAGGCAGACGTTCTTAAGAATGAAAAACCTCCTTACTCTATATAGGCAAGGGGTGTTGCATATGGTTACATGGTCTGAGTTATTTCAACTCGCCCTGTTTATCATGGCGATCATTACATTTGTCAATAATGACAATAAAAAGAACTAACCGCCTGACTCTTGCAATGATGGGCGATTAGTTCATCTCGGCAAGGCAACCGTTACCGGTGTCTCTCTTCTTGTATATTTATTATACCACAACCTCGGTATTTTGTCAAGAGCAAGCTGTAACTCATTTTCACTATTTTGGGGGCGTTTGCGGCAAAGCAAAACGACACGGCAAAAATGATATATATGCTCATCTTTATCTGATCTGTCCGTTGCCCTCAATTACGTATTTATACGTTGTAAGCTGTTTGGGACCCATGGGACCTCTTGCGTGAAGCTTTTGCGTTGAAATTCCTATTTCCGCACCGAAGCCGAATTCCTCACCGTCGGTAAAGCGTGTGGATGCGTTTACATATACCGCCGCACTGTCAACGAGAGCGGTGAAACGATCGGCGGCTGCTATATCGTTTGTGACTATTGCCTCACTGTGGTGTGTGGAATAGTGATTTATTCTTGAAATAGCTTCATCAACGCCGGATACTATATTTACAGACATTATATAATCGTTATACTCGGCATAATAATCATCCTCTGTTGCATCAAGTGCTTCGGGGATCATTTTTTTGACTTCATCATCGCCCTTGAATATGAGGCTTTTTTCTCTCGAAGCCTCATAAAGCATCGGAAGAAACGTCGGGGCTATCTGTGAATCGACAAGCAACGACTCTGCGGCATTGCAGACCGAGGGTCTTTGAAGCTTTGCGTTCAACACGATACGCAGTGCCATATCAAGTGGTGCCGTTTTTTCAACGTACACATGACAGTTGCCGGCTCCCGTTTCGATAACGGGAACACGTGCGTTTTCACATACCGAACGGATAAGCCCCTTGCCGCCTCTCGGAATAAGCACATCAATATAGCCTCTTGCCTCCATAAGGGCAAGGCTCGATTCACGGCTCGTGTCCTCGATCAGCTGTATGCAATTGCCGTCCGCACCGCACTGTGTTAGAGAGTCCTTTATCAGGTGTGAAAGAGCCTTGTTTGAGTTTATTGCTTCCTTGCCGCCTCTTAAAATTGCGGCATTGCCCGTTTTAATGCATATTGCGGCGGCATCGACAGTTACATTAGGACGTGACTCGTATATTATACCGATAGTGCCGAGCGGAACGGAAACTCTTTTTATTTTCAGCCCGTTTGGACGTGTAAAGCATTCACCCTCGCCCAAAACATCCGGCAGAGCAATGAGCTTATTGAGCGAACCTATCATTGCATTGAGCCTTGCCTCGCTGAGCGTCAAGCGGTCTACCATCGCCTCGGACATTCCGTTTTCTCTTGCCGCCTTTATATCAAGCTCGTTTGCCGCAAGCACCTCTTTAACGCAGGTGTCGCAAGCAAGCTTTTTTGCTATAGTCGAAAGTATTTCATTCCTTTTTGCAACCGAGGAGTCGGCAAGCGACGAGCGTGATGCCGCCGCATCGGTGCAAAGTCCGATAACATATTCCCTTGTACTCATATCATTACCTCCAATTATGCCAAATGCTTCGGCATACCGTTGCTTTGTCAGATCTCGGCTTCCGAGTCAACGGCAATACCGTCAACCACCTTTTGAGCGTCGTTTACCATTTTCGTTACAATAGAGCGTTTAACGAAAAACTCGCCCTCACCGTTTATGGTATAATAGCACCGCAGATCGGAATAAGAATAAAACTCATATTTCATTTCCTTGCCGTTACGTAATGTAACGGTAACGGTGAGAAGCAGGGCTTTTTCCGTTACGTCGTCCGCAACGTCCTCCGTATATACGGTGAGTGAGGTCTTATAAAACTGTCTGAAGTTGTATACATTGTCCGGAGCATCGAGACTTTCGCCCTTTGGATAGGACTTGAGTATCTTGCCCGAATATTGTTCGGTCACCTGCAGTGCATTGCCCGTGCCGGTCAGCTCGAAAAGGAAATTCGTATCCTTTCCGACAATGTCAATGCTCTTTACATAATCTATTTGATAATTGAATATCGTACGCTCGATGTAATCGACGAGGTTCCATTCGAGGAATTTGACCTTATCCGCACTTATTCTGACTATCGTATCGTATACCTGCGATGAAGCGTAATAAAATTCTTCACCGTCCTCGTCCGTTTGCTTCGGAGAGAAGGTCACAAAGCTGATATAATCGTTTTCGGTGTAGTAATAAAGCATATCATACGCAGGTTCATTGAGAAAATATTTATCGCCGATGCCGTCACGAAGCTTGTATTTCTTGTTTCCGTCCTCATCGACACCGTCCTCAACGTAGATGCCGACCTCAAGTATCTCATCTCCCGTAAGGTTTACCGCCGAGGCATACAGCGCTTGCACCTGAGTGGTGGAAGCGGCAAAGTATTTCGGATAAAATACGGTAAACGGTATTGTAACGCCGGTATACTCCTTATCCTCCGTCTCTCCGACATAGGATATACCGATATACGGCTCGCTGTTGCGGCTTATATAGAATCTCGAAATTTGAGTGTAAAAGTCGTTGCCCTCGATGGGAAAGGTTATAAGCGGAGTGAGAAGCGTTTTCATATCGGCAAGAAGCGTGGTATTGATAGAGGAAGAAACTATATATATCTCATCGCGTCCGTCTACCATGACGTAGTAGCCGCTGCCGTCAAGCGTTGGCTTGCCGATGTAGAGCTTGTAGCTTACCCCGTCACGCTTGGTGATTATATAGTATGCTCGATCGTCGTTCTGTCCCAGACCGTACTCGGAGTAATCGGAGCTTCGTTCCTCGTGGCTCAATCTGTCTTGCATAAGCACATAGCCGGAGCTTACCACAAGGGAGGAAAACAGTGTTTCGTTATACAACGCATCCTCCGCACCGAGAAAGCAAAATTCGCTATTAAGCTTGTTGTAATATGCGGTATAATCGCCGTATGAATTATGCACCTGTATAGATTGTATGTTGTCTCTCTCAATATGCTCTATGAGCAGACGCTTACCGGAGGAGGAAAGCGGGATCTCACCGTCGACAAACGGTATCGTCGGCGCATCCGACTCCGTTTTGAAGCCGAAAACGTCAAAGCCGACAGGCCCCAAAACAAGGAAAAGCGCAAGTATAACGACAAATAGGGAGGAAAACAGTATTATAAGCTTTGTTTGCTTTTTTACCATTGTTTGCTTTGGCAACGCCTCGCTCTGCTCTTGCTCGCCGAGTGAAAACGTCGTCAGCTCAAGCTCACCCTCGCCCTCGTCCTCGCCAAGCTCCTCACGGTACTCGTCGTAAGCGGCACCGTACATTATTTCGTGAAGCTCGGCGTTTTTTTCGTCGTCCGAGATATCTTTTTTGTTTTCGTTTTCGTTCATTATCTTCTCTTTCTGCGAATAACCACAACACAGCCCGCAATAAGAACACAGGCGGGCATAACACCGACGAGAATTATCGACCACGTGCTGACGGCACTTGAGGTTATGGAGGTCAAGCCGTAATCGTCGAATTTCTTATAGTCCAAAGCAATGGGAGTCTTTTTGAGCGGAAGCTTTTGAATGAGCGAGTTTATAACATCACGGTTTGCGTACGATTGAGAGCCGACATACTCAAGCATATCGGGACAGCCGCACGCCAAGACATAGCCCGTAAGATCCTCATTGTCTTTTATGTGACGCTTTTCGGCTATGGCCATAAGATCGTATTTGCCCGTTGTATATTCCGCACCGTCACCTGTTGCCGCACCGACCATGGCGGCTGTTGAAGTCGTAAATACGGAGGAGGTGGAAATAGTCGAGTATTCATCGTTGTTCGGAAGAATACTCATCGGGGCGGCGTTTGTAAATCTCGTTCTGAGATTTCTGTAATTCTGCTGAACCGATGAGCCGAGTCCGGAGGTGGTATATTTTACCGTGAACGATGCACCGTCAGTCGATACGGAATTTTCACTGCTCTCTTTTATTACTTTCGTGGAATCTATCTCTATGTTATATTCGGCAAGAAATTGGTCAAGCACGGGGAACTGTACGCCGAGGGCGCCCTTGAATATCATAGTCGAGCCCATATTTATATTTGCCGAGTATGCCTTGACCTTGTCTATCTCCGAGTTGCTTGACAGATCGTCAAGGTCCTTTGATATGAAATCCTTTTGAGGGTCGAGTATTACAAGCAAGCGGCATTCGCTCGGAATATCTTCTTTTGCAAGGTCTATCCAACGAAGCTCAAAGCCCGAATCGTCGAACATTCTGAAAAATTCCTCGTATTTCGCATCGTCCTCGAGCGTGTAGCCGATGTAATCTCCGTTGTCGTTGTATACGGCGGTACCCTTGACCTCTCCGTGTCCCGTCGTGAAGCAGACCACGGGGCGTTCAACGCCGCCCAGCTGCAGAAAGGCGTTCATAAACTTCTTTTCACCCGAAAAGCCGACGGTGGTACTGCCGTCCGAGGTGAAGAAGGCTTTTTGAGCATAAACTACCGCCTGACCGTTTGCATTCTCTATAACGACATTTGTGTCCGCCCAATCGGTGGATATAAGCTTTTTATATTCCTCGAATTTCGTAGGCTCAAGCAGTGCATCGAAGCTTTCAATGCTGACTTTATGCGGATAATTTTTGCTCGCCTCGGCGTATTCCTTGGCACAGCGGTATATCATTGTCTGATATGCGTTTGAGGATATCGTATCTTCGGGCTGAGCGAATTTTATCGTAATATCGCAATTGAGCTGCTCCAAATACGCAATCGCTTCCTCCGACAGAGTGTATATCTTTGAGCCGGTCATGTCGCTGTATATTCCGTTTTTGGAAAATAAATTGCTTATTATGACGTTTGCGAGTATTACCAATGCGACAAAGCACACGGTAAGGGTGACGGCAAGCGAGCCGAATTTGAATTTTCTGCTGCCAAGTGCCGATTTTAATGAGAGCTTTTCTTTTTTCTTGTTATTGTTTTTCATATATCTCATGCCCTCCGCTTATGCCCATCTGCGACGTTCAAACACACGAACCGTCAAAAACAGGAAAATTACCGTTATCGAAAAATAATATATGAGAGACGAATAATCTATAATGCCGTAGGTGAAATAGGTATATCTGTTGAATATCGAAAAGAAATTCAGAACCTCACGGAGCGGCTGGAAGCCTATGGAGGTGGAGAGCATACCTATTGCCAAAAGCAGCATTATCGCGCCTATCGTGCAAACAGCGGAAACAAGCTGGTTTTCGGTAAGCGACGATATGAAAACGCCTATGGCTATAAATCCGCTTCCGACAAGAAGAACGGATACGACATTGCCCACGATAACGCCCGTATTCTGCTCGCCGTACATATACAGCGGTATGAGATCTATACAGGAAACGAGCATGGTCGAGGCAAACATGGTAAATGCGGCAAGATATTTTGCAAGCACCATGCCCATAAGGCTCACGGGCGAGGTGAGCAAAAGCACCTCCGTCCTCTGTCGCTTTTCTTCCGAAAAAAGCTTCATCGTCAAAAGCGGTATAAGCACGACAAAGGCGAATATAACGAGTGTATAATAGCCCGTTATATCGGATTCCGCCCCCTGCGAGAGGGTCATGAGGATAAACAACAGCGAGGATATTACCAAAAAGGCGGCAATAAAAACATAACCTATGAACGTCGTAAAATATGTACGAAGTTCTTTTTTGTAAATTGCAAACATAAGACTATCCTTTCGACTTATTTCGAGGTGAGAGCGATAAATATATCCTCAAGGCTCGCACCTATCGGAGTAAGCTCCAAAATGGGAAGATTGCGTTCGGCAAGCCGATTGAATATAACGCGCCGTGCATCGTAGCCCGTTTTGCATTGCACGGTGAAAAGCGACGAGCCGTCACGTGAGGTGCTCATAAATTCAACCGAGGCAACGCCCTCGCAGGTGCGAAGCACGTTTTGCAGCTCGTTTCTGGTTCCGGCTATTCTTATGGTAAATCTCTTTCTGCTGTCGGCAAGATTGCTTATATCCGACGTTTTTTCATCGGCACGTATGCGTCCCTTGTCTATAATTATTATTCTGTCGCATACCGCCACGACCTCGGGCAGAATGTGAGTCGATAATATGACCGTGTGGTCACGTCCGAGCGTGCGTATGAGCGAGCGTATTTCGATTATCTGTCTGGGGTCGAGTCCTATCGTCGGCTCGTCGAATATCAAGACCTTGGGGTTTGACACCAACGCCCCGGCAATGCCGACACGCTGACGGTAGCCCTTTGAGAGCTGAGAGATAAGACGGTCGGACACCTCGCCGAGCGAGAGTACCTTGATTATCTCCTCAATATGCTTTTTTCTGTTCAGCGTGCAACGCTTGAGGTCGTAAATGAAATTCAAGTATTCCTTCGGGGTCATATCCGGATAGACGGGTACCTGCTCCGGCAAAAAGCCTATTTTCGCTTTTGCCTCGTTTGGATTCTGCAAAATGTCGATACCGTCGATGTAACAGTTTCCGGAGCTTGATGAAAGATAGCCGGTGAGCATATTCATCGTAGTTGATTTTCCCGCACCGTTCGGGCCGAGAAAGCCGACTACCTCGCCGTCGCCGACTTCGAAGCTGATGTTATCCACCGCAAGGTTGTCCGCATAGTATTTTGTTAGATTCTCTATTTTGATCATCTGCCGAGCTTCCTTTATGTGCAAATTTCGGTATTATTATTCACTTTCAATGATACCACAAATATATGAATAAATCCTAAACTGCGGTATAAAATACCGCTATTATTCGGATGAAATAATATAAACTGCCGAGCTTGAGTGCATAAATGAATATGTTCAAAGAATTGATACAAAAAATGAGAACGGAATGTGTGGACAAAATCGGCGAAATAAGCTATAATATTCGGTGTGTATACGATAAAAACGCTCGGACGAGGTAAATAAAACGAATGAAAAAAAGAATTTTGAGAATACTTGCCGTACTGCTCTGCTCAACCGTGCTTTTTTCCGCGTCGTCATGCTCCGGCAAAAACGCAATGAAGGCAAAGGGCGTTAAGCTGAGTGAATCAATGTACGCTTATTTTATGTCCTGCTATCGCCCGTATTGGATAAATATGCTCGGGGCGACGGATAACGAGGCGTTTTGGAGCGGTGAGAGCAACGGAGTAACGGTCAAGGACTATTTGCAGGATGTTACCCTGACGGCAATAAAATCAAAGGTAGCTGCGGCGTATCTGTTTGAGGAATACGGTCTTGTCTTGTCGGATGCAAAGCTCAAAGAGGTGGAGAGCCTGATAGACGGTATGCTTCTCGGAGTCGGTGCGGAATCGGTGTTCGAGCAGGATTCTTTGATGGTGAGTCTGGGAGTGGATAAAGACGTTATGCGTGAAATATTCATACTCAACGCAAAATCCGAGGTGCTTGAGGATTATCTCTACGGCGAAAACGGCACGGACAAGATAAGCTACGAGGACAGGCAGGCATACTATAATGAATATTACGCAAGATACAAGCATCTTTATATAATGGATGTCGATTACGTGCTTGATGAGAACGGAAACATACAGTACGACGAAAACGGCTATGCGAAATGGGAAGAGCTGACGGAGGAAAGATGGGATGAAAAATTCGAGCTTGCGAAAAAGCTAAAGGAGCGTGCCGAGGACGGAGAGAATTTTGACAAGCTCATTGAGGAGTACACCGAGGAGCTGGGGCATGAGAATTATCCCAACGGTCACTATATTTGCACGATAAGCGCAAACGAAAATAATTATTTTCCTGATATATTAAACAACGTCAAGGCAACGTCGGTGGGCGAATTTATGCTTTTCCGTTCCGATTACGGCTTGCATTTGATACAGAGATTGCCGCTTGATGAGGGAGCATACGAAAAAGAGGAAAACGAGGGAGATTTTTCCGATTTCGAGGAGCTTGTGCAGGAGCATAAATATAAGCAACGCTTGAGCGAGTGCTTTGACAAAATAGATATAAACCAAGCTATAATAGACAAATACCCGATAGATTCGGTTGCATACAGTGAAACGTGGACATACGTATTTTAAGGAGGCGTGATATGAAAAAAGCATTATGCGTTATTTTGACTGCGTTCATTCTTGTTCTCGTTCCGTCATGCTCGTCAAAAAGCACGCCCGTGTTTACGCTTGACGGCTACGAGATATCCGACAATGAATACAGATATTGGACATCGTATTACAAAACGAGCTTTTTCAATATGTTTTCCTCGGCGGGCTACGTTGACTCCGATAATTACAGTGAAGATTTTTGGCTCACCACCTCCGACGGTGAAACGCTCGGAGAGCTTACCGTAAAGCAGATAGATACGAGCTTGAAACAGCTTCTCGTCACTCAAAAGCTATATGACGAGTACGGACTCGGTGCGATAGACGATAAGGATAAGCAGATAGAGGATGCCGTGAAAGAAAAGATCGACGAGGACGCTGCACAAATAGGCTCAAGAAACGCTCTGAACGCCGCACTCGGCGTTTACGGTATGAATATCGACGATCTGTCCGACATATACCGTGCCGAGTTTAAACGTGCCGTGCTGCTTGACTATTTGTACGGTGAAAACGGCACGGAAAAGGTCGGAGAGCAGGAAACGGAGAAATACTATAAAGAGAACTATAACAGAGTAAAGCATATATACCTCGATCTGAAAGAAAAGTACGTCCTGAACGAGGACGGCGACAAGGTCATGAACCCCTCAACGGGCTATTACAGAACGGAGTCGCTCACGGACGAGGAGATAAAGCAAAAAAGACAGCTGGGCGAGGAATTGTTAAAGAAGGCTCAGGGCGGCGATGATTTTGAAAAGCTTATCGAGCAGTACAACGAGGACGATGGAATGACATATTATACCGACGGGCTTTATATCACCGAGAACGATACATACGAGGAGCCTTTCCTCAATGCCGTGCTTGAAATGAGCGAGGGCGAGGTGCGTCTTGTCGAAAGCTCGATGGGACTTCATATAATCAAAAAATATTCACTTGAGGACGGAGCGTACACAAAAGAGGTAAACGAAAACTTTTTCGCCTCCCTTGCCGATGACGTTCTGGAAAAAAAGCAGAATGAGAAGCTCAATTCTTATATATCTCTCGTCGCTGTAAACGATGAGGCATACGCCTCCGTTGTCTTCTCGGAAACGGCTTTGATGGACGATAAGCTGTTTTCGCTCGATGATGAATGATAATATCGTGCGAAAGGGATAAAGCTCATGCAAAGTAAAAGATTTACAAAAAATGACAACGGCTTTACGTGCGTTAATTGCGGGCTTGAGGTCAGACCGATGAAAAGCTCCTCACGTAACCATTGCCCGAGATGCTTATGCTCGCTTCATGTCGATATAATGCCGGGCGATCGGGCGTGCGAGTGTCGGGGCGTGTTGCGTCCGATAGCCGTTGAGCCGGATCCGAAAAAGGGATATATAATCATCCATAAATGCGATAAATGCGGACAGATAAAGCGTAACCGTGCGGCGGTGGATATTGCCGACCAGCCCGACGATACGAGTCTGCTCATAGCGTTGACGGTAAACAGAGATAAATAAAGAATGCGGAGAGTGTAAAAGCTCTCCGCATATTTTAATTTGAGTATTTTTTCATTATTTCAAGCAGATCTTTTTCAAGCTCGGCAAGCGTGTTGCAATCGTTTTCGACACGCTCAAACGATTCGTAAAGTGCCTTTTGCCTTTCCTTGCATTTGTTGTACTTGAACAGCTCGGCGTAATATTTGTCAAGCAGGTACTTGTATTGCCGTTCCTCTATCCGCTCTCGTCTGAGATTTTTGTCAACACAGAATACTACCGAGGGGATGATGGCGACAAAAAAGAAGAACAGAGCAAAGCAAAGCACGGACAGGACAATGCATAAAACGCTGTCAAGAAGTGATGTGGGACAAAATACGGTGTTGTACAATGATGAGCCTTCCGGAAACGATATCACGCCGCTTAATATCAGAATGCCGAATACAAGACCTACAGCCGAACCGAATATCGCTCCGAAAAGCAGTACAACAGGCTCGATACCGTAGTGAGATTTGATACTCTCACCGCCCTCGCCCATGACCGGCTCATGCGGCATGGGCAAAAGCGAGCATCTCTCGCGCTTTGCACTCAGACGTTGCCGCACGCCGTCTATTCTTTGTGCTTGGCTGACCACGGTTTTTATATATTCTGTTATGTCACTTTCTTTATACATATGGTTTTTTGTATTCCTTTGACGATTTATATATTGATTACTTTATTATAGCGGAAAACCCGTGACTTGTCAATATCTTTTGATAATAAATCAAAAAAATAATATCATTTTTGTATTATGACAACATTTTCGGGCAGTATTTTGCCGTTTTCGTAGGCTATTTCTTTTATCTGAGCGATATCGGACGGCAAAAGCGACTCGGAACGAACGACAATGCTCACGCTGTCGCCGGATATCACGGCAACGCACTCGGAGAAGCCCTTGGACTTTATGAGTGATTCAATGTTTGCCTCTTTTTCTATATCCGCCGCTATTCTCGAAATGTCCTCAAGTGCCGACTTCGATGCCTCCTGCGAGGAATTTGCATCGACTACCGTTTGCAATACCTCCATTGCCTCATCTCTTGCACGACTTCTGTTCAAAACGGAGGATGTGAAATAATCGTCCGCTTTTTGAGCATTGTCGGTAGGCGTTGAGGTCGGGGCACTATCATCGAGCAAGAACCAATTTACGTAAACGATGATTCCGACAGCCAAGACAGAGCCGATTATAACGAGATTTCTTTTTCCGATTTTTTGAATGAGTGCTTTGACATCAAAGCGTTTCTTTTCCTCGCCCTCTTTTACGGGGTTGGGTGCCTTAAGGATCTTCATATGTACCTCCATATATTATATTCTAACCGAAGCTGCCCGAAACAACGCAAACTTTGTTTGAGCCGATACCGTAGGCACAGCATATCGCCTCGGTTATGCTTGAACGTATCTGCGGATCCGAGCCGTTTTGACATACGACGGTCACGCCTCGAAGTCTGGGAAGCTCGCTTTTTATAAGTACGGGCTTGCCGTTCACCGAGAGCATACCGCCGTCCTCGTTGCGTGCGTATTCGTCGGAGTACAGGCAATCTATGCTTACGGTAACGTAGGTTTTCGTACCCGAAATACGCTCCGCCATTGCACGAATGCTCGCCGCAGTGCTTTTTTCAAGTGCGGACGTATCCTCCGAGCCTTCCTCCTCGGCGGTGCATAGCGTCAGCAGACATATACCGAGCAGGGAGACGGCGAGAAGAATAACGGGGAGCTTGTTTTTTTCGAAAAAAGCCTTCAAATTATCCGTTTTCAACATATACCACCGTGCATTTACCTCCGTAATGCTCACTTACATAATATTGTATGCGTGTGGGCTTAAGCATATTCTCCTCCCCTCTCAATTCTATATAATATTCCGTTATCTCTATGCTGTCCGCATCGGTATAATTTGCATATACGTCGATGTCACCGCCCTCTATCTTATATTTATTCATAAGGTCGGCTTTTATTCCCGAATTGATCTTTTCTATCGTTTTATTTATTATTTCTTGCCGTACACGCTCCGAATTATCGTATACCGTTACCTCACCCTCGTGTATTGCCGAGCCGATATCACCGGGCGATATCATTGAAAGCAGTGCCGCAACTGCGGTAAGAGAGCAGGCGAGGGATATATATTTTTTGATACCGCCGTCGGGTGATATCAGCATCGTCAGACCGATACAAAAGCTCATGACGATGAGGCATATAAGAAATTCACGCATAGCTATAGCTCATAAACGTCGCACAGCATACGACCATTACCGTAAAGCACGAGAGAAGTGCGGCAAGCATTATGCTCAACAGCTCGTTTATGCCGTCGATGAGCTTTTTTTCACCCTCAAGCGACAGCATATCCGCTCCGAGCGAGGCAATATGCAAAACGAGCTTGTTGCACAACAGCATGACAAACGGCACAGCCCCGATAAGGAGAATGACAAAAAGACACGATGTGCATGACAGGCGACGAAGCGTTTTCATGGAAGCTATTACCGCTGCGGTGGACTCGGAGAGGGACGAGCCTATTATCGGAACGAAGGACGAGGCGGCAAAGCGCACACCGCGCCCTATTGCACGCTCAATGCCGCCCAAGCTCACGCTTTGCAGAGTCAGGCAAAACGAGAATATACCGCAGGCGGCGGAGAGCAGTGTTACGGCAAGCTTCTTCGCTCCGTTTATCATCCCCGTCAGGCTCGGAAGCGGCGAGAGGGACGAGGCAAGCGTAAGCCCGAGTGAGCAATAGGTCACCGGCATTACCGCACGTGAGGCTACCGAGCTTAAAAAATCAAGCAGAATAAGCACAGTGGTTGCGTGCGAGGCGGCAGAGGCAAGACTCGCTGTGCCGACACCGCTGACGCACATTACCGTAAGCAGAGAGGACGTGACGGCAACCATCATATCTATCGCATTTTTCGTGGCAAGACAAGCGTTTTTTATCGTGCCGAAAAGCATTAAGGCACAGCAGGTGCGACAGGCAAGCGAGTAGACCGGTGAGGCTTGCTCAAAAAGCGAGCCGACTGCTTGAAGCACCGCACCGAGAGCGAGAGTTGCAAGCACGGAAAAAACGGAGGACAAGGGTGATATATTGCTCTTTTTTATTATTTTGACTACGGCGGAGAATATGTCGCCGCCCGATGCGATGTATTCATCCCCGCCCATGCCGAGCATCTCACGTATTTCCTGCGGCGTGTACAGCTCATCCTCGGCACTTGCCGAGTGAGCAAGGCAGAGTGAAAAAAATATAAACAGAATTATTGTAACCGTTTTTTTCAACTTATGTAGCCCTTTGACGTATTGAATATTTCCTCAAGCAACGGCAGACAGATAATGACTATGCTCAGCTTACCCGCTCCCTCGATAATACCGCCCACGCCGTTTTCGCCGAGTGCGGAGCAGACCTCGCCGCACCCCTTGCAGATAAGTCCGACCAAAAGCGACTTTATCATATAAGGCAAATATTTTTGATATTGTGTTCCCTCCGCTATACGGTTTATGTATTCGATCGGTTGCTTGAAATAATTCAGAGCCGCGGCAAACAGAAAAACACTCAAAACAAGCGATAAAATGCCCGAGATCGTATTGTCAAGCCGCTTTGTGAAATATATTATACCGCACATAAGCGTACAAAAAACACAGCAGGCTGTCAAATTCATATTCCGAACACTCCCCGCACGGCGTTTATCAGCTTTTCAAGCTGAGTGACTATCATAAGCAGAATTATGATTATGCCGGTCAAAGAAACCAATGTCGCCTGCTCGTCACGTCCGCTTTTGGTCAGTATCTGGCAGGCGACGGAAACGAGAATGCCGACACCGAGAGCTTTTATCACAAGAGATACTTCCATACAGTTTCCTTATTTCTTGAAAAAACTTTTCTTTAAAATAGTACTATCACGGCGATCGAAGCGAAAAACAACGGTAAAACGGCTTTTATGCGTGCATTCTTTTTGCAGCTTTCCGCAAGCTCGTCTACATATGTCTGCATTTTTTTCGTTGTGTATTTCAGCTCCGACAGCTGTGTGCTTGAGTGACTTTTGCCGAGATGAGCGAAAAATTCGGAGCAAAGCTTGCCCTCCTCACCCCGAGCGAGCGATCCCGAGCAAATGCTCTCATATGTGTCGTTGCATGAAAACTCGTCGGGATACAACGCAGACAAACGCTTGATTATAACATCCGTCGGATATTTATGCTCTATCTGACCTGTGACGAAATACATCGCCCCGAGAAGCCTTTGAGCCGTTGCGGAGCGTTCAAGCTCACAGCCGTGGCAATGGTACCCGTACAGAGCCGAGCATATCAGTATAAGCAGAGCGCCGAGATATTTCATCATACGCTGTCAAAAACAAAGACGCCGTCCGTGCGACTCAAGCGTATAAGACGTGAGAAAACGCCGCTGTTTATAAGCCGTGCCAAAGTCGGACGGCACATTATTCCCTCACGGTCATTACCGTGAGCGGTCGCTATAAGCGGAACGCCTGTATTTTGGGCGGTAAGTATCGCATCGCACTCGGCTTTGCCGCCTATTTCATCGCATATTATGACCTGCGGATACATCGTCCTTGTCACCGCTTCAATGGCACGCCCACGCTCGATGCCGCATACGTAATCGGCAAACGGAGGCGGGGCGGATATTTTAAGCTCATAGCGTGTATCGATGACCGCAACACGCAAGGGAAGGGACGAAAGATATCTTATGCACTCACGAAGCACCGTTGTTTTTCCCACCCCGGGAGGCGAAAATATAAGACATGACGACAAGCCCTCCGAAAACAGAGGCGAAACATCGGCTCTTATCTCGTGCGGAATACGTATGCTTACGGAATTTATAGTATGTACGCCGCCGTCGGGCGATGCGGAGCAGGCAACGCCGGCACGAATACCGCATACAGACGAGATATAGCCCTGCTCTATCTCTCCCTCGTGCGATTGGTAAGAGTCGGCACATAAACGTCTTACGCATTCGTCAATATCCTCACGTGTGCATATCACCCCCTCGCCACCGCTTTTTGTGACGATAATATTTTCATCGGATACGCTGAGGGAGAAATAGCCGTTGTCACGTAATCTTATTTCCGTAGCCGTGCGATAGAGCGACGGCTCTTTCATCAAAAAAAGCCGAAGCGTGCGGTATAAGCCGTTCGGCAGATAAGCCGCACCGCATTCAAATGGTGAGGTACTGTTATTTCTTTCTATCATAATACATAACTATTCCGACAAAACGGCTAATATGACCTCACGAGCGTTTTTTGAGCCGCAGAAGCAGTCGCAGAAGTGCCTTGCCGTTAAACGGTATAAGCGGATAAAGATAACCCCGTGAGCCGTCGATGCTTTTGTTTGTCGCAATGAGAATGATAATAAGCAAAAGTGCGGAAACAAAACCCCACAGCCCGAAAAG
Organism: uncultured Lachnospiraceae bacterium; assembly: GCA_964562175.1. Lineage (GTDB taxonomy): Bacteria > Bacillota > Clostridia > Oscillospirales > CAG-272 > CAZCJU01. The sequence continues at coordinate 35,272 of CAZLRV010000011.1, read as the reverse complement.
AAACGTGAAAATGAGCAGAAGCAGACGCATGAATTTAAACGCATAGCCAAGCTCATATGAGGGCTGAGAAAAATTCGCCAGCGAAACAAACGCCGAGTAAAGTATCGTTTCGGGCACGAACCAGCCGACACGGACGGCAAAGTCGCCGAGCAGAAGTCCGCCGATTATCGAAAAGCTTCCGGAGAGCATGGACGGCGTATTGAGTGCGGCAAGCTTCATGCCGTCAACGGCAAACTCAAGCAGAAGCATTTGAACGATTATAGGCAGCCCCGGATTTTCCTCAACCATAATAAAGCTAAGCTGCTTGGGAATGTATTCGGGGTGCGTTATCAGCAGATACCAGAGCGGGGAGAGGGTCATGGTGAGAAAAAACAGACAGAAGCGAACTATGCGAAGATATGAGCCGATAAGCGGCGGCAGATAGTAATCATCCGTTTCTTGCAAAAAGTCGAATATCGAGGTCGGAAGTATCATAGCCTGCGGAAAATTATCTACGAGAATGGCGACACTGCCCTCCATGACGGAAGCGGCAAGTGCGTCGGGACGCTCCGTATAGCGTATTTTCGGGAACGGGTCAAGCAGACGCTTGCCGATGAGGCATTCGGCAAGCGATTGCACGCCCATAACAAGCCCCTCCGTTTTGATATCACGCAGCTGTTTTTCTATGCTTGCGACAAATTTATCGTCGGCTTTGCCGTTCATATAGCAGACCAAAACATCGGAGCGTGACGAGGTGCCTACGCTGAAAAGCTTCATTCTAAGCTCTCTGTCGCGGATATGGCGGCGTATGAGTGCCGTATTGAATATAAGCGTTTCAACAAAGCCGACTCTTGCCCCGCGCAGAACTTTATCGTTTTCCGGCTCGCTTATCGAGCGTACCGGATATGTTCTCGCATCGATAACGGCGGGATAGGAAAGCCCCTCACCGACAAGAAGCACACCTCCGGACAGCACGGCACATACGGCACCGTCCTTACTTTTGCATACATCACATTCGACGTACGGTATATATTTGTCCAGCAATTGCTGTGTATCGGATATGCTCTCAAGACTCGTTATGCTCATAAGCGAATCCATTATCTTGAGCATGGACTCGTCTTTTATAAGCCCGTCTGTAAAATACAAAGCAAAACGCTTGCCGCATACCGTCATATTGCGCCGCACAAGATCGAAGCTCTCGCCCGTTTGCAAGAGCGTATCAAGCGCCTGCGTATCGTTATCAAAATTACCGCCGAACATTTTTACCCCTCC
>CAZLRV010000011.1:0-33921 GCA_964562175.1 uncultured Lachnospiraceae bacterium | reverse complement strand
AGGGGAGAAACAAATTCCGAGCCGACCATTACGCTGTAATGCACACGCTCGTCATCTCCGAAGCCGCTTTCGTCTGCCTCGCCGATAACGTCGCCTTGCTTTATCGTATCGCCTGCCTTGACCTTGTCTGTGCTGATACGTGCGTAAAGACTACGCACTCCGAGCCCGTGGTCAACGACTACCACGCCGCCGAGTATCGTATCCTCACCGACAAATACCACAACGCCGTCGGAGGCGGCTGTAACGTCACGCCCGTTTCTCAGCTTAACATCGATGCCGCAATGGTTGAACGAATAACCCTCTGCGTTCTTGAAGCTCATCGTGATACCGTAGCCCGTTCTGTGAGAGCTTACACCGCCGGGAAAAACAAATTTTTCCGAGCCGATATACTCTCCCTCGCTCTGCAAGAGCGATATATCCGACAAAAGCTTTTTAAGCTCGGCGAGGCTTTGCTCATTGATATACTTTTCGATCGTCGAAGCCTTTGAGGTGTACACTTTTTCGCCCGTGCCCGAGCCTCGCTCCGTGATACTTACCGGAAACGTGTATGTTTTTTTATTATATACGACCTTGACCTCGTAGAGGTCCGATACGCCTGTTGTGTAATCCGTCGGAATAAGCGCATAACGTACCTCGCCCTGCCCGTAGAAGGTGGGCTTGAAGCCCTGTGTGAACGTACTCGGCGATATTTCGAGGCTTATCTTGTCCGTGTTTGCGTTTTTTGCACTCAAAACGAGTATGCCGCCCTGCTCGCACTTTATCTTTCCGGCGTGTACGTCGTAAGAATAAAGATTAAACGTCGGCTTACCCTGTACGTTCATATCGAATTCGTATACGGCACTGCCGCCCGAATGCTCGTTTGCCGTCAGCCAGCTTGCTTCGATACGTATATTGAAAACGGCATCGTCATCCGTTTCGACTCCGGTAAAGCTCTCGTCCAAAACGGTACGCTTTACCTCCTCACCGTCCTTTGAAACGGTGATTATCGCATTGTCGGGAGTACGTGAGAAAACGATATCAAGCTCGCCCTCGCCGTCACCGCCGTTTTGAGCCTGCTCGGCTGTCACCACCTCGGCATTTGCGTATTCACCGTCAACGAGTCTGTACTTCCATTCCATTTGCTTCGGTGCGATCTCCACCTGCGAGGTGCCGACTTTCAAGGTCGGATATGAAATGTCATACAGCTCCGAGCAGAATGAGAGGGAAAGAAACTTTTCGCCGAATGAGGTGTCGGCTTTATATTGCTTTCCGTCATATTCGTAATATATTCCGTCAAGATCGTCACAGCTTGCATAGACCTTGTATATATCGCTCCTGCCGCCGCCGTTTATCGTAAAGGTGAATGCCTTGTAGGAGAGGACCTTTTCGGGCAGCTTCTCGGACTTGCCGTTTAGAAGTGAGGTGATCGTCTTTATCTCATCCTCGGCACTTACCGTGTATTCACGTCCCGACGGGGAGGTGACAAGCAGTGAGTCTATGTCGGCAGATGAGCCGACAAGAGGTGCGGAGGGAGGCTCGTAAACTATAATTGCGGCAACGCTCGGAATGAAAAGAAGCACCGTACAAATACAGATAAGCAGCTTGTTTTTCAATCTGTTCCCCTCCTTTAATATTCTTTTATATTTATTTTAGCTTCCGTGTTTACCTCACCGTCGGCTCGCACGGTCTTAAATAAGTATTTGTTATCTTCTTTTAAGCGGTACACCGTAAGCTCCTCACCGAGCGGTGCTTCGTTTATAAATCGAACGGTGTAATCGGATACGAAATATCTCACACCGTCGGTGTGCGGTTCGTTTAATTCGGGAATGAACGTGCAATACATATCCGGATAATTCGTGTTGTTCATGTGCCTGTTTGAGTCAATGTCGCCGTAGGCAATGCTTTTCTTGCCTACATATTCAAGTGTCATATCTCTCGGTATAATGATACGCTCGGTACGTCCGAGCTGTACCGAATCGTCGTCCATGTGCGGTGTGTTGTCCCATGTGTCGGAACGCAAAAGCTTATGACCCTCCCCGAGCAAGCACCATTCCGAGGTCGCCTCGGCAACGGTATGCCCACCTCGAACGATACGGTAAAGCCTTTCAAAGGTCACGCCCCTGTGGCTTTTGAGCCAGGTTTGAACCTCGATATCGTCATATGCGAAAAGCGGCTGTACACATTTTACGCTCATTCTGCTTATGATGAAAGCCTGATGATGTTCCGCCAGCTCTTGCGAGGTCGGGTGCGTGTGCTTCAGCTGAAGATTCGCACATTCCTGCATATACCGTACCGCGCACGACAGACGGACCGTTCCCGATCCGTCCGCATCGTGCGAGTTTACGATGAAATTTGAAATTTCTTTCATTACGCTCTGTTATTTGAACCGAGTACGTTTTCTATTTTATCCTTTACCAATACCTTGACCATATCTCTTGCATGACCGAGGTACTTTCTGGGATCGAATACGGAGGGATCGCCGACAAATGTCTCTCTGATACCTGCGGTGAGAGCAAGACGTATATCCGAATCCATATTTATCTTACATACGGCACCTGCCGCCGCACGTCTGAGCATTTCCGCGGGAACGCCTGCCGCACCGTCGATCTTACCGCCGCACTTGTTGATAAGCTCGATAACTGCCGGATCGATACCCGATGCGCCGTGCAGAACTATGGGGAAGCCGGGAAGTCTTTGAGCTACCTCTTCGAGAATATCAAAGCGGAGCTTAGCCTCACCCTTGAACTTGTATGCGCCGTGGCTCGTGCCGATGGCTATTGCAAGCGAATCAACGCCCGTCGCCTTAACAAATTCCTCTGCCTCGGCGGGGTGGGTATACGTGGAATCCTCGGCACTTACGTTCACGTCGTCCTCGACGCCCGCAAGCTTGCCAAGCTCACCCTCAACGGTTACACCGTGTGCGTGAGCGTATTCCACAACACGCTTCGTTATCTCAATATTCTCTTTGAAGGGATGTGAGGAGCCGTCTATCATAACCGAGGTAAAGCCGCCGTCAACACACATTTTGCACGCCTCAAAGTCGGGGCCGTGGTCAAGGTGAAGCGCGATATCTATACCGGTGTCCTCGATTGCCGCGTTTACCATAGCACGCAGATAGGGAAGCTTTGCGTATTTCAACGCACTGGTCGATACCTGAAGGATAACGGGGGACTTTTCCTCCGCACAAGCATCGGCAACAGCTTGAATTATCTCCATGTTATTGATGTTGAACGCTCCGATAGCGTAGCCGCCGGCATACGCCTTTGCGAACATTTCTTTTGTTGTAACAAGTGCCATTTTTAATACTCCTGAAAATAATATTTTTGAAATTATCCTTTTTTCACGTTTAACGTGTCGGACAATGACCATACACCGTATATTATATATTAACTTGTTGCAAAAATCAATAACATTTAGGTTATTTTTTGAAAAAATTCGGAAAATTAAAAGATTTATGAGCTTCTTATCGAAAAAAAGACCGAAATTCAGTCCGAAAGATGCCTGCCCAAGAAGAAAGCGGCAGTTCCGACCGCCTCAAGCTCACCCGATTTGCATTCTTCATCACCTCTTACCGTCACAACACAGCCCACCACATCGCCGTTTGCGATTATCGGACAGAGGGCACCCACGAGCAGCTCTCCCGACTCGATAAGCGGCACGCTTTGCCCCTCACACAGCTGCGGTCGCCTCAGCTCGCTGAGACGTGCAAGCTCAGCTGACATCTTGCCGCATATATCGTCCCTTGATACACCGCAGTACGAGGTCACCTCGTCACGGTCGAATATCACCGCTCCCGAACCGCACGCCTTTGATATTCCGCAAGCGATATTGTCGGTAAGCTCCCCCATCTCCTTTACCGGCGAGTATTTTTTGAAAATGATGCCGCCGTCGCCATCAACATATATCTCAAGCGGATCGCCCTCTTTTATAAAAAGCGTCCTGCGTATCTCTTTCGGAATGACTATCCTACCTAAGTCGTCGATCTTTCTGACTATGCCCGTAGCTTTCATAAATACTCCTTGATTTGTATTTTTTTACAGCACTATTATTTGCAAACGGGACTTTTTTATGTATCAAAACGACACGGCGAGCCGACAAAAGCTTTTCACCCGTAAAACCTAATGAAACACAAGACTCGGACAGCCGAGTACCCGTCTGTTGACTATCATCATAAAATAATTTTTAATATTGTTTGAAAGTTCATCGAAAACCGTTGACTATCGTGATAATGTATGCCGAAAGTCCTAAAAAAACTTAAACAGATTAAACACTTATGCAAAGCAAATGCGTGTGGCAAATGTCTTGCATCGGTATTTGGAGGTGCTTCTATGAGCTGTGTAATGAGTTTGAGAGTCAATATCGCAACAAAGCAAAAAACAAAAAACAAGATCACGCATTCGGGTTGAGGTGAATGTGTGATCTGCTTTTTTTATTATTCACTCTTCGGTGAACCGTCGTCGTTTAGGTCAAAGTAATGCGATATGACCTTAAGCACCGTCGGTGCGGCGTTTACGCCCGAATAGCCCTGTTCTATAACGCAGGAAACGGTTATTTCGGGATTATCGTAGGGGGCAAAAGCCGTAATAAGGGCGTTGTTGCTCTCCTTTGTTATCTGAGCCGTACCGGTTTTTGTTCCTATCGAAAATTTGTAGCCCTTTGTCGTAGAGGTGTTTTCCTTTGCCATTTTCATGCCTTTTTTGACGAGTCCGACGTTGTAGGGGGATATGCTCACCGAGTCAAGCACGACGGGCGAGTTATATTGCTCCTCCGCACCCGAATAAAGAGAGGTCTTATAAAGCAGGGTGCATTTATAGCGTGTGCCGCCGTTTATTACCGTCGATATATACGAGGAGAGCTGGAGCGGCGTTACCGCATTCGACGACTGACCTATAGCCGCCTGAAGCGTATCACCGGGCATCCATGCACCCTCGCCCGATTCTTCCTTTTGAGCGGGTGAGGCAAGTGTACCCTTTGACTCGGATATTTCAATACCGGTATATTCTCCCAAGCCGAGCTTTGTGCAATATCTGTTGAGCGTGTCTATTCCCATTCGCCGACCCACATCGTAGAAAAATATATTGCAAGAATAGCCGAGTGCGGAAACGACGTTTACGTCGCCGTGTCCGGAATGAAGCCAGCACATGGGCTGATAGTCGTTGTAGTACGTATATCTTCCCGAATCGAATATCGTTGTTGAGGCACTTACCGTCCCCTCCGTCAGTGCGGCGACCGCGCCGGCTATCTTGAATGTGGAGCCGGGGGCGTAGCTTCCGAACAAGGCTCTGTTGAAAAGAGGCTTTTTCTCATCGGAGACGAGTGTGGAATAATTATCCCGAAAGGTGTTTAAGTCATATGACGGATAGGATGCGAGCGCAAGCACCTCGGAGGTGTTCGTCTTAAGCACTGTGACCGCTCCGCTGTCGGCTTTTTCACCCTGATTCTCCTTGCCTGTCGCCTCACCCTTTTCTTTTACCCAAGCCACGTTCTCGGCAAGCGCTTTTTCAGCCGCCCGCTGAAGCTCTATATCTATCGTCAGCCATACGTTTTTGCCGGGCTGCGGCTCTGTTTCAATGTGCGAATCGATAATATTACCGTCCTCATCCACCTCCGTCACACGCACACCGTCAACGCCGCGCAAAAGCTCCTCAAATGCCTTTTCCACACCGTCAACTCCGACAGCTGCATCGAGGCTGTAGCCCTTTGCAAGATAATATTCTTTTTCCTCTGCGGGAATACTGCCGACTCTGCCCAAAATATGGGAGGCAACACCGGGGAAAAGATATCGTCTGCTGTATTCTACCTCTGTTCTCACGCCCTCGCAGGCGTTTTCTTTTACCGCGGTTATGAGTGAAAGCTGTGCGTCCTTTACCAAAACATACGGGTTTTGCTGTGAAAAGTTACACGTTTCCATATCGTACCGCACGGAAACGACCGTATCTGCGTACCGTGCATCGACACGATACGTGCCGTCCTCGTTCAAAAGCTTATAGCGATCGAGCAGAAACTCGTAAAATTCAATACACGGTATATTCTCGTCAAGCTCGCAGGTGGCGCAAAAGCTTTTGAACCTCGAGCCTATGCGAGTCAGCTCCATTTTTTCATTGTATGAAACATTCGGATACGTGCCGGAAAACGGCGAGTCTGTCGTAATGGAATGACCGCACCCGTCAAGCACGGCGGCAACCTTTGCAATTGCGGCGTTTCTGCCGTCCGTTGCCGCAAGCAACGGCTCGTAATCGAATTGCAAGGTCTGCGTGCATACGTTTTCAACGAGCTTTACACCGTTTCTGTCGTATATCTCGCCTCTCAAAGCCTGTATGCTCTCCCTGTATACCGTCGTTGTTGCTTTTGCATAATCGTAACGGTCAACGCCCGTTATCTGCATATTGACAAGGCGTGCGGTGTAGAACATACAAACGCCGACGAATAAAGCACCGATGATAAAGAATTTATTCAGTATCCTCTTTTTCTTCTTCATTCCTTGAATTTATATTTTGTTCCCGATGAGGTATCCTCCAAAATAACACCCATGTCGGAAAGCTCTTTTCTTATGGCATCTGCCGTGGCGTAATCCCTCGCCTTTTTTGCCGCCGTGCGGCGTGCTATCATTTCCTCGATATAAGCCGTATCCGCACCGCCGTTGTTTTGCTTTTCAAGTCCCATAAGGCTTGTCAGCTCACGCAGAGCATCGTAGGCGTATTTTGCGCAAGCACCGGACATTTCCGATGATTTGAGGTTCAGATCCTTCACAAGCTCGAAAATTGCCGCTATACCGTCCGCAGTATTGAAATCATCGTCCATAGCCTCGATAAACTGAGCCTTTCTGCTCTCGCAGAGTGAGCGAACGCCGTCGCATACCTCGCCTGCGGGCGAGTTTTCGGCGATAAAACGCAGATTTTCCTCGCAGTTGTGTATTCTCTCAAGCGATGCCTTTGACTGCTCTATTATATCGACCGAATAATTTATCGGCTTTCTGTAATGAGCGGAAAGCAGAAAATATCTTATGACCTGATAACCGTATTTCTGTGCCACGTCACGCACGGTAAAGAAATTACCGGCAGACTTTGACATTTTTTCATTGTCAACGGAAATAAAGCCGTTGTGTACCCAATAACGAACAAATTCACAGCCGTTTGCACATTCGGATTGAGCAATTTCATTTTCATGATGCGGAAATACAAGATCGCGACCGCCGCAGTGTATATCTATTGTTTTTCCGAGATAGCGGCGTACCATCGCCGAGCATTCTATATGCCAGCCGGGACGGCCGAGACCCCAAGGGCTTTCCCATGCCGGCTCGCCGGGCTTCGCACCCTTCCAAAGAGCGAAATCGAGCGGGTCCTTTTTAACGTCGTTTACGTCTATTCTCGCACCTGCCTCAAGGTCCTCTATCGGCATATGCGAGAGCTTGCCGTATTCCTTGAATTTAAGCGTTGAGAAATAAACATCGCCGCCTACCTGATACGCAAAGCCGCCGTCAACGAGAGTCTTGACTATGTCTATTATCTCATCTATATTTTCCGTCGCTCTCGGATGTACGGTTGCGTGCTTGATACCGAGTCCCTCGGCATCGGTAAAATACTCTTTTATGTATTTTTCGGCAACCTCTTTTGCGGTTATGCCCTCCTCGTTTGCCTTTTTGATTATTTTATCGTCTACATCGGTGAAGTTCTGCACGAACGTCACCTCGTAGCCTCTGTATTCCATATAGCGTCTGAGCATATCGAATACAACGAGCATACGCGCATTGCCTATGTGAAAATAATTGTAGACCGTCGGTCCGCAGGCGTACATTTTGACCTTGCCCTCTTGCAGGGGAATAAATTCGGTCTTCTCACCCGTCATTGTATTGAATAATTTCATTTTCGTTTATCCTTCTTTATGTTCTTTTTGTTCTTTTTTTATCTGCTCCAGCTGCTCTGTCAGCTCGTCTATTTGAAGTCTGAGCTTGCACAGCTCTTGAGCAACGGGGTCGGCAATATGCACCTGATCGAGGTCTGTTGTTTGGCAACGACCGGAATTTTTGTTTACCGTTCTTGCCGGAATACCGACGGCAGTCGAGTTTTCGGGCACCTCGTGCAGGACTACCGCACCGGCGGCTATTTTTGCACCGTCACCGACCTTAAACGGACCGAGGACCTTCGCACCGGAGCCGACCATTACATTGTTGCCCAGCGTCGGGTGACGCTTGCCCGTGTGCTTGCCCGTGCCGCCGAGGGTAACACCCTGATATATCGTGCAGTTGTCGCCTATCTCGGCTGTTTCGCCTATAACGACACCCATACCGTGGTCTATGAATAAGCCCTTGCCTATCTTGGCTCCCGGATGTATCTCTATACCCGTGAGGAATTTCGCACCTTGACTAACGGCACGTGCGGCAAACGGGTGCTTGTCGTTGAGCTTATGAGATATTTTATGTGCCAGCACGGCGTGAAAGCCCGAATACAGCAGTGCGACCTCCGCTTTGCTTTGCGCCGCCGGGTCACGCTCCATTATCGAGGCTATATCATCATCTATTTCAACCACCGTATCCGCCATTTTTTCCATAATATCGGCGGCTTTATTTGCTTTTTCCACGCCCTTTTCCAAAAGCTCGGACATATGCGAAAAAATATCTTTTGCCATTTATCCCTCTCCAAAACGAGAAAATATACCGTGTACACCGAATGACGGTATACACGGTAATATTATAGTATAAAAAAGTGCGTTTGTAAACACCTAAAACGAAAAAAGATGAAAAATTTACATTGCGTTACGCTTTATTTTTCTTTGTCCGCACCGTCAAGCGGCATAGGTGTACGTTTTTTTATCGAAATATATATATAACGAACGGTATAAGTGAGAAACACAAGGCAAGCAAAGCCGAATATATCGAGCCATACGTCCGATACCTGCGAGCTTCTGCCGCTTACGTGCAGCTGTATCGTTTCGTCGCAAAGAGCGACGGTCATACCGAGAAAGAACGCATCGGGTACGGCACGTGTGAAACGCTTTTTCGAAAACAGCGCATAAAGCGAGGAAGTAAGACCGAGCATTGAAAACTCAAAAAAGTGTCCGAGCTTGCGAATGTTCAGCCCCTGTGCACGCTCCTGACCCACCGCAACGGAGATAACACGGCGAACTGCCTGACCGATACTGCCGTTAAATTCATCGCTGATATGCTGACTCGTTTGCCCGTCCATGAGAGAAAACGAGAATATCACGATAATATTGATAAGCAAAAGGGCGAGGGTTATTATTTGACTCTTTTTCATCATGGTTCAATTTGCGGCAACGAGATTGCCCTCGGACTCTTTTATCGGTACTATCTTGCTTATTTCCGCTTTCATATTGCATGAATCGTCGGACATGATGCTGTGCAGATGCTCAAGCGAGCGCATAAACTCATCGACATCGAAATCGAGCGGATGACCTATGTATATCATCTCATCCGAGGTCGATTTCAGACCCTCCTCATCGAGCAGTATCTCCTCATACAGCTTTTCGCCCGGACGAAGTCCGGTGAAAACTATATCTATATCGGTATACGGAATGTGTCCGGAAAGGCGAATGAGGTTTTCGGCAAGGTCAAGTATCTTGACGGGCTGACCCATATCGAGTATGAATATCTCCCCGCCGTGAGCCAAAGCACCCGCCTTAAGCACAAGACCGACAGCCTCCGGTATCGTCATGAAAAATCTGATTATTTCTGGGTCGGTGACGGTAACGGGACCGCCCTCCGCTATCTGCTTTTTGAAAAGCGGTATAACACTTCCGTTAGAGCCGAGAACATTGCCGAAACGTACCGCAACGAACTCAGTGGATGAACGCTTGTCCATGCTTTGCACTATCATTTCGCATATGCGCTTTGTCGCACCCATTACGTTTGTCGGGTTTACGGCTTTGTCCGTGGAGATAAGAATAAACCTTTCAACACCGTACTCGTCTGCGGCACGAGCCAAGGCGAGAGTGCCGAAAACATTGTTTTTCACAGCCTCGTTCGGCGAATCCTCCATGAGGGGGACGTGCTTATGTGCGGCGGCATGAAATACGAGCTGCGGTCTGTATTTTTCGAATACCTGACGCACACGCTCCGTATCACGCACCGAGCCTATGAGCGTTACCAGATCGAGCGAGGGGTATGCGCTTCTCAGCTCGTTTTGTATATCGTAGGCGTTGTTTTCGTAAATATCGAAGATTATCAGACGCTTTGGACTGTGAGCGGCTATCTGACGGCAAAGCTCACTGCCTATAGAACCGCCGCCGCCGGTAACTATTATGACCTTGTCCTTGATATAACCGATAATGCTCTCGATATCGGCTTTTATAGGCTCTCTGCCCAAAAAGTCGTTTACGTCAACATCCTCAAGCGACGATAAACGTATCTCGTTGTTTACCATTTGCGAGATTCCCGGCAAGGTCTTGAGCGAACAGCGGGTCTTCTTGCATATATCGAGTATCTTCGCCTTTTCGAGATTATCAAGCGAGGGAATGGCAAATATTATTTCGTCTATCTCATATTTTTTCACGGCTGACGGTATGTCATCCCTTGTGCCGACTATGCGAACGCCGTTCATGTATTTGCCGACCTTGGAGCGGTTATCGTCGATAATGCAGGCGACTCTTTTCTTACCGTGGAGCGAGCTTGTGTTGAATTCTTTCAATATGATATTAGCCGCATCTCCGGCACCGATCAGCATTACATTGCATTTTTGACCTTTTGTCGGTGTAAGCCTTTTTCTCTCACTTCGTATTACTCGGTACAGCACACGCACGCCCACCACCTCAAAGGTGAGAATGAACCATGACATCGGATAGCACGAGCGAGGAAGCGAAAATTCAAGCACCTCATGCATTATCGTGTTTATCACAAACGAGCAGGTCGTGCCGAGGGTTATGAGCGAATACTCGTAAACGCTTGCAAATTGCCAGAGGCTGTTGTACAAGCGAAGCAGAGCAAATACGCAAACGGTCAAAACAACGGCTATGGGAAGATACGAGAGCAGATGCTCGAAATGCTCGTCGAAATCCGGTGTGCTTGTGTTAAACTCCATTCGAATAAAGAACGAGAAAAGCTCCGCAAAGACGACGGCGAGAGAATCGAAAAGCACGAGACACGCAATACGCAATGCCTTGGAGGACAGTATTTTCTTCATTTGTTTACCTCCGGGGATAAGTTTTTGCCGAGGGTCATCTTATGATCCCAAGCTTTTCCTTCATTTTAAGTATACGCATAACGGCTGAGTCGAGTATATCGAGGCTCACCGTGCCGTTGGTGACGTTTTCAAGCAGAGTCTTGTAGCCGTCCTCGTATTTTGAGGTGATTATCATATCGTTGCCGCAAAGCAATGCACGCGTGCAGGGGTCTTTGCCGCCGGTAAACTCTCTTATCGCACTCATGGTGAGCGAGTCGGTTATTATCACCCCGTTAAAGCCGAGCTTGTTTCTCAAATACTCGTGTACGGGATATGAGAGGGAGGAGGGATATTCCTCGTCAAAGCACTTGACTATGTTATGCGATACCATAACGCTGTCCGCTCCCGCTTCTATTCCGGCAATGAACGGGATAAGATCCTCGCTTTCAAATACCGAAAGCGGACGCGAGTCGGAGGACATACCCTTGTGCGTATCGCTGTTGCCGCCGTAACCGGGGAAATGCTTGAGCGAAGTACCGACACCGACCTCGGCGAATTTTTTCGTGACTATTCTCACAAATTCAGCCGTGACCTGAGGCGATATGCCCAAAACTCGCTTTGATATGTACGAATCGGGGTCCGTGCTGTAATCGCACACGGGTGCAAGATTGTAGTTCAGACCGAGCGATTTCATAAGCTCGGCTTTTTCCTTAGCCTCGCGGCGAATGCCGGCAAGTCCCTCGGCACTGTACATTTCCTTGGGGGAGGCAAAGGGCTTTTCTCTGAATTGCGGGAACTTACTGCACCGTACAACACCGCCGCCCTCTTCATCGGCGGATATGGCGAGCGGTATTTTTGCCCACGATTGGAACTTTGCCATTCTCTCCCTTACACCGTCGGGGGTGTAGCCCTCAAAATCACGGGCGAAAAGCACGAAGCCGCCGACGTGAAGCTCCTTTATGACACGCTCCTCGTCACGGTCGGGGCAATGAGCGAGGAAAAGCTGACCCACTTTTTCCTCAACGCTCATTGACGATAATATTTTATTAAGATCGACAGACACTGTAAATTAACTCCTTCAAGATACTATTATATATTAGTATACCGCACTTTCATCAAAAAATCAATAGGCATTTACATAAAAAGTGATAAAAATATCTGCCAAAATACTCAATTTATTCTATAAACGCCAACTTTCACATCCCATGCATTGACAAACGAGTCGGAAAGTGATAAAATAAAACGGAATAATACTCACGGGGGATAATATGAAAACGGGAAAAACGGTTGCCGCTCTCTCAACGCCGCAGGGCAGGGGTGCCATAGCTCTTATAAGAATGACGGGCGAGGATGCGGTGAAAATAGCTTGCTCTGTGTTTAAGCCGAAGGCACGAATGCCGCTTTACGCATTTGAGCCGAGAACGGCGGTGTACGGTGTGATAATGCAGGGCGGCGATATCATAGATGACGGCGTGGCGGTGGTCTACAAGGCCCCCTCATCGTATACGGGCGAGGACATGGTCGAGCTGTCATGTCACGGCGGCGTTTTGGTGACCCGTCTTGTGCTTCAAGCACTGTATGAGGCGGGTGCTTACCCTGCCGACGGCGGAGAATTTACGAAAAGAGCGTTTATAAACGGAAAGCTCGGTCTGTGCGAGGCAGAGGCGATAATGGATGTCATAGATGCGAAAAGCCGCTCGGCTCTGAAGCTTGCAAACGCAAGCGGCAGGGCGTTGCTCGGCGGTGAGATAGCTCGGATATACGCCTCAATGCGTTCTCTTGCGGCGGGAATATATGCGTATATTGATTACCCGGATGAGGATCTGAGCGACGTTACACCCGAAAGTATGGAAAATACGCTGTGCGATATAAGCAAAAGCCTTGAAAAGCTCATAGCCTCATACGATGTGAAGAAAGCGGTCGGAGTCGGAATAGATACGGTCATATGCGGTAAGCCCAATGTCGGAAAATCCTCGCTTCTAAACGCCCTCTCCGGTGAGGAGGTTGCAATAGTCACCTCGGTAGCGGGTACAACGAGGGATATAGTTACAAATACCGTAAGCTGCGGAGATGCGGTGCTTAATCTGTGCGACACGGCGGGTATACACGGTACGGAGGACGAGGTAGAGGCGATAGGCATAGACCGTGCCGTAAAGCGAATGGAAAAATGCTCGCTTGCCCTTGCCGTATTCGATGCATCACGTCCGCTTGACGATGAGGACGTTGCTCTTGTCGAAACGCTCGGCACGCTGTCATGCACGAAGCTTGCCGTTATAAACAAATGCGATATCGGAGGTGTGCTTGATACGAGTCTGATAGAAAAAAGCTTTGAGCATACACTGCGTATCAGCACAATGTCGGGCGAGGGCATCGAGGAGCTGAAAAAGCTCGTCGAGGAGCTGTTTTTGTCCGGCGGTATTGATTATACCGAGCCGCATATTGCAAACGCAAGACAGCTTGGGGAAACAATGGCGGCAAAAGAAAGCATCGAAAATGCGATAGGCACGATACGTGACGGCTACAGCGTTGACATAGCCGCAATAGAGCTTTTTTCCGCCATGGAATCGCTCGGACGTGTTGACGGCACGGGTGCGAGCGAGGACGTAGTCGGCGAGATATTTTCAAAATTTTGTGTCGGAAAATAGGAGGGGGATATGAGTTACGGATTCGGTGCATTGCTTTTCAGACAAAAATATATAAATCGTTGGTCGCTTATGCGTTGCGTGCGTGAGGAATGTCTGTCGGTGCATAGCATGGAAACGGCGGTAATAGCTCATCTTTTGGCAACGATAAACAGGGATATCTTCGGCGGAGATGCCGACCCGAGTCTTGTCGCCGCATATGCTCTCTATCATGACAGCTCCGAGGTACTGTGCGGAGATCTGCCGACACCCGTAAAATATTACAACGAGCAAATGCGGAGCATATACGGTCAAATAGAAAAAAATTCGGCTCAGCTGCTTTTGTCAAAGCTGCCCAAGGAGCTGAGGGAGAGCTATGAGCCGCTGATATGCGAGGAGTGCGACGAGCTGACACACCGACTCGTCAAGACGGCGGACAAGCTGTGCGCATTGATAAAATGTATAGAGGAGGAGAAGGGAGGCAACGGCGAGTTTTCAAGTGCGGAGCGTTCGGTAAGACAGAGTCTTGAGGCGTATGACTCGGACGAGCTGAGATATTTCAATGAGAATTTTCTGCCCGCCTTTGCTCTCGACCTTGATGAGCTGTGAACGGAGAAAGAAGTAAAAGAACCGAAATGCTTATCGGCAAAGAAGGCGTTGAGCGGCTTGCCGGCGCACACGTAGCCGTATTCGGTATAGGCGGTGTCGGCTCTTATGTTGCCGAGTCGCTTGCAAGAAGCGGAGTGGGTCATATAACTCTCGTCGATGCCGATGTGGTATCGGAAAGCAATATAAACCGTCAGCTCATAGCGCTTACCTCAACGCTCGGTAAATATAAAACGGATGTGATGGCGCAAAGAATAAAGGATATAGACCCGGAGTGTGAGGTAAGCTGTGAGCGTATATTTTATTCGGAGTCATCTCCGCTCGATGTAACGGGCTTTGATTACGTAGCCGATGCGATAGATACGGTATCATCGAAATTGTTTTTGATAAAAGAATGCAAGCGAGTCGGGGTCAATATAATCAGCTGTATGGGTACGGGAAACAAGCTCGATCCGAGCCTGCTCCGTGTAGGGGATATATATGAAACAAAGGGCTGTCCGCTTGCACGGGTCATGAGAAAAAAGCTACGTGAGGCGAATATAGCTTCGCTTGATGTCGTATACTCGCTTGAGGAATCAAGCACACGTGCTACCGAGTCGGCAATGGGCAGACACGCTCCGGGGAGTATTTCCTTTGTGCCGGGCTGTGCCGGACTTATGCTTGCCGGCAGGATAGTACGGAATATAATAGGTTAAGCTAAAAAAGTAAAAAATACATATTGCGAGGTTCACATTTATTATGTATAATCGGTAGTGACGGAAATTTTTGAAAAAGAGGATAGAATATGACAAATGCAGTTGAAAAAAGACGGAAGTTTATAATCAACGTCGTGTATTTTGCAATGATCGCAGTGCTGGTGTATTTGGCGTTTAAGTATGTGCTTGCGGTGCTTATGCCGTTCGTGCTTGCGTTTATCATCGCCGCCGTTCTGCGTCCCGTCGTAAAGTTTATCAAAAAGCATATGAAGTTCAAGCTGCGACTTGCCTCGACCATAGTCATAGTGCTATTCTACTGCACTGTCGGCGCACTGCTCTGCCTATGCGTTATACGAGTCACTATGGCACTTATAGGTATGATGGAAACACTGCCGGAATATTACAAGAACACACTCATGCCCTCCGTGGAGAGCCTGCTTTCGACGATACAGGAAAAGCTTCATATTATAGACCCCGATATTTCACTTGAGATAAACACGGTAATGGCGTGGCTTGCGGGACGGCTTCAGGAAATGACCAAAATAGTGGATACGGCTTTTTCGTTCATAACGAGCATCCCAAGCGTGCTTGTCAGCGTGCTTATAACCATAATTGCGACGTTTTTCATATCTGCCGATTACGAGCATATAGGTAAATGGTGCATTGCACAATTTCCCGAGCGTACACAGCATTCGATAATCGAGATAAAAACTTATATAACGACGATACTCTTGAAATATATTCGTTCCTATGCGCTTATTCTGTTGATAACATTCACGGAGCTGTTCGTCAGTCTCTCCGTTGCCGATCTCATATTCCCGACGCTTATCGGCTCAATAGGCAAATGCGCATTGATAAGCTGTCTGATAGCGATATTCGATATCTTGCCTATAGTCGGCACGGGAACGATACTTATCCCGTGGGGCATAATATCGCTTATACAGGGTCAATACGGAATAGGCATATGTCTGCTCGTTATCTATGTGATGATTACCGTAATAAGGCAGGTAATAGAGCCTAAGATAGTAGGCAAGCAGGTCGGACTTCACCCCGTCGCAACGCTTATGGCAATGGTGTCGGGTACGGCAATGTTCGGTATAATAGGTCTGTTCGGCTTCCCGATAGCCTTGGCGTTGCTCACCGACTTGAACCGCAGAGGCAAGATACACATTTTCAAGAATGTACCCGACGAAAAAAATACAGCCGAATAAATTGCAATGCTTGCAATCATGCACCACACTCATTGTATGTGTGTGCAATATGCACCACATTCGTTGTATGTGGTGCATATATTTTTTGCCTTTGCGTATAATATCTATCGTATTTTAATATAACGGAGGGAAAATATGTACGAATCGGACAACGAGCTTCCGTGCGGCTTTTCCGCGGCTCTGAAAAAAAATTTGCCCGCAATGCGGTTTTTTACGGCACTTACCGACGAGGAAAGAAAATGCGTGACCGAGAGGGCAAGAGGAATAACCACAAAGGAGGAAATGACCTCACTCGTTGCGGGGCTGAGCGAGGAATTTAACCCCTTGAATCGCAAATGACGTGCAGTTGATAAACGTACAAAAATTTACCAAAAAATGTTAAATTTAATAAATCGAATATTTTCATCTTGCTCTTGAAAATGCGTTTTTTTCGGTGGTATAATTACGTAAAAATCTACGATTATCAAAGCGTAAATATATGGAAAGTATCACTATTCGCACGCCTTCCTACCTTAAAGACTTCAAATGCAAATGCGGAGAATGCCGCCATGTCTGTTGCGGCGGCTGGCTCATACCGCTGTCGGAGAGGGAATATTTTTCCCTCTCATCTCTGAAATGCTCAAGACGGTTGAGAAAAAACATTGACAGAGCATTAACGATGTCGCCTATGCCGGATCCGGACGAATACGGCTTTTTACGCGACGGCGAGGACGGTCGCTGTCCCATGGTCGATGCGGAGGGCTATTGCTCACTTCAAAGAGAGTGCGGCGAGGAGAGCATACCGAGGGTATGCAAAATGTACCCTCGGTGTGTCAGAATGTGGAGCTGTGCCGAGGTCGTATGCTCAAACAGCTGTGAAAAAACGGTGGAGCTTCTTATGCAAGGCGAAAAGCTCAAATTCGAGTGCATAAGCAGGGAATACGGCGGATACATTCCGAAAAAGCCATATGACATCGAATACAAGGACGGAATAAGAGAAAAGTGCCTTGATATCATGAGCGGAGAGGGCAGTGTAAGGGATAGAGTCGAGCGTATAGCGCAGCTCTGCACGGGCGCTACGTGCGGCATTGTGTATTCCGAGCTTGATTTCGTTCTGTTTCTCATGGATGAGCTTGTGTCGGTGCTCGGAGAAAGCAATCCCTCACTCGTCAAAGCGGGCAGGGAATGCATCGAGTTTTTGAACAAAGGAGAAAAAACGCCCGCCGAGCTTTTTATCATGAGCGAGGAAATTTACAAGACCGTTATGCCCGAACATGAGAAATATTACGAGGCGATACTTTTGAACCATATTTTTTATGAGAATTTCCCGTTTTCGGACTCGGCTTGCACGCCCGAATTTGCGGCGGTGTCGTTTTCGGTGCTTTATCTCATGCTGCACTTTTCTTGCGTGTGCCATACGCTTGCGGCGTATGAGGGGAGGCGTGATATAAAAACGGCGTTCTGCGATTGCGTAGCCGATCTGTTTCGCTGTGTAGAGCATTCATCGTTTTACAAAAACGCACGCATCGTATATAACGGTGCCGTTAAAAAATATAAAGGAACTGAAAAAAATGGAAAAAAAGAACAAGAGGGTGAAAAAGAGAGGTCTGCGATATGAGCTTAGAAAAACGATAAAAGAAAATAAAATATCTTTTGTCGTTTATTCGTTTTTGCGTCTGCTCGTGCTGGGCGTGCTGGTACGTTCGATAGTACTCGGAAGCTACGAGAATGCGATGATATGCTTGCTTTCGCTGGTGCTTTTCTTAATTCCGCCGTTTATTGAAAAGAAGCTCAATGTCGAGCTGCCCACCGTGCTTGAATGCATAATATTCTTATTCATATTTTCAGCCGAGATACTCGGCGAGATAAACTGCTATTACATAAAAATACCCGGTTGGGATACTATGCTCCATACGATAAACGGCTTTCTGTTCGCCGCCGTCGGCTTCGCACTCGTCGATCTGCTGAACCGAAACGCAAAGAGCATAAACCTATCTCCGCTGTATCTCTCACTCGTCGCATTTTGCTTTTCAATGACCGTCGGCGTGCTTTGGGAGTTCTTCGAATACGGAATGGATACGTTTTTCGCACTTGATATGCAAAAGGACACCGTTGTCAAGAGCTTTTCAAGCGTCAGCTTCGACAAAACAAACAGCAACATTCCCGTGCGTGTAAAGGATGTCGTAAGCACGGTCATAACGACAGCGTCGGGGGAGCAATACACCGTTGACGGTTACCTTGATATCGGAATAAGGGACACGATGAAGGACCTGTTCGTAAATTTCATAGGTGCCGTGGCATTCGGCGTGATAGGCTTCTTCTATGTGAAAAACCGAGATAAAAAGAGCATAGCACGCTATTTTATCCCGACGGTAAAAAAAGATAAAGAAGAAGAATAAAATAAAACAAAAAATATTGCGACATACGGTCGACCCGTATGTCGCAATTTTCAGTTATCGGCTATTTTTTTAAGCTCGTATGCCTTACCCGGCTCTGCTGTATGCTCGCCGCCTATTAAGGTCAGCTTATTACCTTTTATTGAGTAGGTGTAATCGCAGTCAATGACATTTTCTTCGGCAAAATCTATATTCAGTCGATCGCCGACTACCGTATAGCTGTAATCATAGTGAGCATCACCGCTGATCAGACAGCCCTTGTTCACACCGTCAAATTCGTAAACTATATTTTCGCCGTACTGCCAACGCCCCTTGAATTTCACCGCCTTGTTTTTGCCGCTGCAGGAGGTGCAGGACAGAGCAAAGCAAAATACGAGAAGAAGAGAGATGACGCATATGACGGAACGCATATGCTTTGTGCATTTGAGAGAGTAAGCTTTTTCGTTTTTCATTTGTTGGGTGATCCTTTAATTCTATATTTTTTTCCAAACGCCAAGCGTGCTTGAGTGCTTGGAAAAAAGCACAGTGGAAGGGGTGGGCGACGGCGGTTCAAGCGCCGCCGCCCTATGTCATTTGTTATCTAATATTTTTTCTTTTGTTGAAGTAGATTACCGTTGTTATGATTCCCAATGCGGATACAGAGAGTGCAAGCACCCAAAGTATCATATTGTCACCTGTAGGAGGTGTAACAATAGGCTCATCGGGAGAAGTCGTACCGTCGGGAACAGTAGTCTGATCGGGATCTTCTTCCGGCGCGGTAGTCTGATCGGGATCTTCTTCCGGAGCTGTAGTTTGATCGGGATCTTCTTCCGGAGCTGTAGTTTGATCGGGATCTTCTTCCGGAGCGGTGGTCTGATCGGGATCTTCTTCCGGAGCGGTGGTCTGATCGGGATCTTCTTCCGAAGCGGTAGTTTGATCGGGATCTTCTTCCGGAGCGGTGGTCTGATCGGGATCTTCTTCCGGAGGTACTTTTTCGGTGTTGGGGTTAGAGGGTGTTGTCGGCTCGGTATCCTCAACGGGTGCTTCGGTATCGGGTGTAAGTGCGTCTATTGTGACAGGTGACTTCTCGTAGTGGCAGATCCTGCATTCCTGATGCTTTAAGCCGGTTTCGCCTATCGCCGCTTCCTTGTCTATCTTCCACTCGAAATCATGCTCGGCATATGTATTGCTTACTATAACGCCACAGCCTACAACGGAGCAATCCTTCCAGTGACCGCCCTCGTTCTTTGACCATGTCTCACTCGGGGTATGGTCGAGAGGCTCGCCGTACTCAAATGTCTCGGTGCCGTGCTTACCGCAAGAGCATGACTTGTAATACAAGGCCTTTGCCGTGCAGGTAGCACCGCTCTTTAAGAATTTCTCTTCCGCTATTTGCTTGTCAAACTTACAGGTGTGTGCAAGCTGTTCTTGGATAACATAATCGCAATCTCTGCACTTTATTGCATATTCCTCGGTCGCATTGCCCTCGTGGTCGGGTGTGTGCGGGTGCTTATCTATTGCAGTACAGCCGGAGGTCGTACAGCTGTGTCCGTGTCCGTCGGCTTCCTTGTAGGTCCAACTGCCCGTTTCGTAGCTGTGGTCGGCTTTCTCGCCGTACTGTAATTTACAAACGTCACATACTGCTTTCTTTTGACAAGTTGCCTTGTTTTCCGGCTTGTCGGAGTAATGCAGCTCGGTCTTTTCTATATGATCGCATCCGGGAACGTCGCACTTTATGGTGTGTATCGATGTGGTAACATCGAGTCCGTTGGAGTTGTGAGGCTCAACATAATCGTATGTACCGGTTGCTATCGTTTCTCCACAGCTCTCGCATATCGTATCACCGGAGTAGCCGTTTGTCTGTGTATTGTGGTTCTTTGCCACATAGCCGTCAAGTCTTGTACCGCCTTCATGCTTGGAGGAGTCCTTGTCACCCTTAAAGGTATGGGTGGAGCTGTTCTCCACTGCACCGCATACGGAGCAGGAGTAGTTATATACCGCCTCGTTCTTGCAGGTGCCGACTGATATTACCGTGGAAGTGTTTTTGATCTTAGAGGTGTAATCGTGTGCTGCGTAGTCGCCGTACTCAAATGTCTCCGTACCGTGCTTACCGCAAGAGCATGACTTGTAATACAAAGCCTTGGCTATGCAGGTAGCACCGCTCTTTAAGAATTCCGCTTCCGCTATTTGCTTGTCAAACTTACAGGTGTGTGCAAGCTGTTCTTGGATAACATAATCGCAATCTCTGCACTTTATTGCATATTCCTCGGTCGCATTGCCCTCGTGGTCGGGTGTGTGCGGGTGCTTATCTATTGCAGTACAGCCGGAGGTCGTACAGCTGTGTCCGTGTCCGTCGGCTTCCTTGTAGGTCCAAGCGCCTGTTTCCCATGTGTGAGCGGCAAGACTGCCGTACTCAAATGTCTCCGTGCCGTGCTTACCGCAAGAGCATGACTTGTAATACAAAGCCTTGGCTATGCAGGTAGCACCGCTCTTTAAGAATTCCGCTTCCGCTATTTGCTTGTCAAACTTACAGGTGTGTGCAAGCTGTTCTTGGATAACATAATCGCAATCTCTGCACTTTATTGCATATTCCTCGGTCGCATTGCCCTCGTGGTCGGGTGTGTGCGGGTGCTTATCTATTGCAGTACAGCCGGAGGTCGTACAGCTGTGTCCGTGTCCGTCAGCTGCCTTGTAGGTCCAATCGCCTGTTTCCCATGCGTGGCTGCCGAGAGTGCCGTATTGCTCGCCGCAGGCGTCGCATACAGCCTTCCTTTGACAGGTTGCTTTGTTTGCCGCTATATCTGAGTAGTGAGCTGTTTTTGAGTCTGATACAACTACGCCACAGCCTACAACATCACATATCTTCCAGTGATGTGTTGCATCGTGACCGTATGCGTTGCCGTTATGAGAATTTACATAGTCGTAAGTACCGGTTGCTATCGTTCCACCACAGCCATTGCATATCGTGTCACCGGAGTAGCCGTTTGTCTGTGTATTGTGGTTCTTTGCCACATAACCCTCAAGCCTTGTGCCGCCGGAGTGGTTGGCAGGATTCTTGTCGCCGAGGAAGGTATGTGTATTGCTTACCTCAACCGCACCGCACTTAGTACAGCTGTAGTTATAAACCGCCTCGTTTTGACACGTACCGGCAGTCTTTAAGGTCGAATCGTTCTTTATAGCATCGCGGTAATCGTGCGAGGGTGTATCGCCGTATTCAAATGTCGCTGTGCCGTTTTTACCGCAGACTTTGCAAGATTTATAATATTTAGCCTTGCTTGTACATGAAGCGGGGGATGCCAAATGTTGCTCCGACGCTATCTGCTGGTCGTATACACAGGTATGTGAGCTTTCAAAGGACAAATATTTGTTAGCTATGAAGCTTTCGCCGGTAAGCGAGGATAAATAGCTCCAATCGTCGGGACTTAAACCAGCTTTTACGGCAAATGTGCCGTTGAGTGCCACAGCGGGATACGTTGCAAATGATCCGCCGTAAAATGTTATTTTACCTGATTCTATCAGAGAATAGCCGTAATCTTTCGCTGATAGTCCTAAACCATATTTGTTGGCGACTAAGCTTGCATCGGTTCCTTTGAATTTAACTATATAGTCATCCGTACCCGCATACTCGCCTAGACCGATCGCATAATCGATTCTATCGGAATCGGTAGGTGTGCTGCCGCCTATGCTCAGCGTACCGCCATTGAGATTCACCATTGCTTTATCAACGGCTATACCCATGGAGTCTTCGGCTTTTTTCGAATTCGGTATTGTCAGCTTACCTGAGCCGGAGAGATTCAAAACAGAACCCTCGTTCATCATTATGCCGTAGGTCGCCATGTCGTTCAAAAGCATATTACCGCCGGAAATGTCAAGGGTACCATACAGGTTGACGGCGTGATTTAAGGAATTCAAAACATTCAATGCACCGCCGGTGAGCTTTACGGTACCGTAAGCGCGAATGCCGTTTCCTCCGTTGAACGTAGTTGCGGCACTTGAGGTAACGATAAGCGAACCTTTGGCCGTATTACTGTCAATATAGGCATAGCTGCTGCTTTTTAAGGTGTGTGTGCCGCCGGATATCGTAACTGCTTTACTGCCTTGATTTGAGATGGCGTGTGCCAGCTTTGCATCGGTAGTCAAAGAACCGCCTTCGATATTCAACGTGCCGGAGGTTTGAATTCCGATGGATGAGTCCACAGTGGTCTTCATATCAAATGTGCCGTTCTTAAACGTGAAAGTAGCGCCTTCGCCGACTGAGAGACCGGCGGTAGCGGTCGTCTTCAGCTTTATGTTGTCAACATCGATCTGCGAGCCGGTATATTGGGAAATTGCCGCATAACTCGATGTAATGGTGACCTCGGGTATCTCGTTCTTTTTTGTTGTGCTGTTATAATACTCCTTGAAGGTCAGACGAGAATTGCTGCCCGTACGAATTCCGTTGGCGTCCTCATCTGTTACGGTTATAGTCAATTTTCCGCCGTATACGGTCGCATTTACGTCCATCTCTACCCAAAGTCCGACTGTCTTGGCATTGAGGGTGAGACTGTTGTTTTTAAATTCAATATCACCGCCGAACGGAATCGGATAATCGGCTTTGATGGTACCCGAACAGTTCGTTATCTTATGTACCCTCTTGCCCGATGTGATACCGACGTTCGCGTCTCCGATATTTAAGCCGACTGATTGGTCGTTTACCGTGGACACACTTGCCGGGGTAGTACCGGAAATATCCAAGGTAACGCCGTTAAGGTCGATAAGGCTACCATCCGATATAAAAATTCCGTCCTGAGTACCGGTTGCGGTAAACTTACCGCCGCTCATTGACAATGCCGCGGAATTTATAACAATACCGTTCATATAACCCTTATCGGCTGAGGCAGTCGTATTGTCTTTAATGGTTATGTTTGAATTGTTTATCGTAACATTGCTTGAGTTGGTGGAGATTCCGTCCGTTCCTTTGGCGTTGCCGTTGACATTCAATGTGGTGTTGTTTATTTCACACTTTGCCTGAGAGCTTATGTGAACAGCGCACGCCCCGGATTTCTTCAGATTTGCGGTTATCGTCGTATTGCTTATCTTTAAAGATGTTCGAGATGAGGTTCCTATTGCGCAGCCGTCTTTGCTATCCACGTTGAGCGTCAACGTACCGTTGGTATCGGTGCCGTTGTTGCCCGTTATCTCGTAAGAAGCATCGACCGGAGTTACGCCCGACGGATTTCCGTGCAAATATACCGCTATTGAATTATCTCCGTTGATCGTAACGGTGTTATTACCGATAAGCACGATCTTCAGATGCGCAAAGGTCGATCCGATTGCACAGTTATTAGCCGACTTATACGTCACATTTACGTTTTTGAGCGTCAATGTAGGTGGGGTCGTGCTTGTATTCAAGCTTGCCTGACCGCTATTGCCGTCCTTAAGCGTGACGAACTGACCGCTGTTGTTTTCCGTTTTGGAGAACCTCGTCGTTCCGACAACAACTACATCTCGCTCGGTGATCGTTATCCAATCGGCGGCGTGAACGTGTGTTGTTGGCACAACTATCACAGACAGTGCCATACAAAGCGTGACAACGATACTTAAAAACCGTTTTTTCATTTTGAAGCATCTCCTTTTTCACTTCTAAAATATATTAAGGGATATACCCTAAAATACTGCTTTGCCTGGGGTTTGCGCTTTTGATTTAGTTTACATTGCTTAAAATACTCGGGGGACTCCCCCGAGTATTTTATTTTCCGAGAATATTCGCTTTTGCTTTCGGGTTGTACTTTGTAATGTATTGAGCGAGAACCTCTTTTAAGAGATCCAGCTGTGTTTTAAGATAGAATTCATCGCTGAACAGAGCATAATGCACGCAAGCTCTTACGAGAATAAATATGAATGCCAGCATCTTTTCGTAGGGGATACCGTACTGAGTTTGCAATATCTTCGCATAGTCGGTATATCTTTCGTTTACATCGTCAAAAAAGCTCTTTCCGTACGACATGAACTTCGGGTGCGTGTATATCTGATACATCAAACGGTATTTTTTACCGTGCTTTTCTGCAGTCCAATACGGTACCTCGTCGATAAAGTCGTACAGCTTGGCAATATCCGTCGGGGCTTTTGCCATGAAATCGTCCTCTATCTTCTTCAGACAGAAAGCCGTCGATTGAATTATCAAATCGTCTATATTATCAAAGTACGTGTACAAATTTGCAGAGGTGCATCCGCAATACTTTGCAAGTGACTTTATTCCCGTTCCGTGAAATCCGTTATCGGCGTAGCACTCAAAGCACTGCTCCATTATTTCTTCTTTTCTTGCCTGAATTTCGGCAGTTGTTACAGGTTTTTTTCTTACCATGGTTTCTCCTTTGCATTACTAACTCTTCGGTAATAGTATAATACCACATATCGCACGAAAATGCAATACCTTTCGGCGATTTTTTTACGGAAAATTGTGAACAAACTGAAAATATTTAACCATTTGCACAATTCATTCGAATTATTGAGAGCGAATTATGGAAATATACCATATCGTTCCCAAATTAAAGAACGGCATAGCAATTCCGCTACGCCGTTTTGCGATGGACCGTATTATCAATCCGCCAAATGGAAAGCTTTTTTCAAATCGTCTATCTCCTCGCTTGAGATATGCACTATATTTCCAATATCTCTTGAGTTGAGTATGGAATGTGCCGTCGATTCGAGTACCTCCATTCGGTCGAACGCTTGAAGAAGCGTTGCGCCCGTCGCTATAACACAATCGTTTTTGAATATTATAACGGGGCGTGAGGGTGTAAATTCCTCTGCAACCTTGTCGGGGGCGGAATATATATCGGTAAACGGGCGTTTGATGATATCACGAAGAAGTATATAGCTTTCGGGTATCGTTCTCGGGTCAAATTCCGCATCGGATACGGCAAAAGCCATTGCGTGCGGGGGATGAGCCAAGAGTATTGCGCCTATATCGGGATTCTTTTCGTAAATATGGGCGTGCGCTTTTACTGCGCGTGAGGGGGTCTTACCCTGTTCCTTCATGTCCGCTTTGATACGAACGAGATCCTCCTCCTGCAAATACGCTCTGTCACGTCCGAACGGCGTTATTATAAACGAGCCGTCGGAGAGACGGACGGAATATGTTCCGTGCGTTGCCGTGAACAGACCTTGACGGTACGAGCGGCGAATCAGCGTGATCATGTCACGGCGAGCCTCAAGCTCCTCCGAGGTACGGCTGTTGGGAATAAAATCATCCATTTTAAGATGAAATCTCGTATCCGTTGCCTTTATCTCTTCCGAGGTAAGCGTGGTCACCTTGCCGAGCTTTGCCGAAAGTATTTCAAGATTAGCCGAGTAATCGAGCGTTTCAAACATCATGAATGCGGCAAACATATCTTTCGCACCGATGCAAACGCCGTGGTTTTCAAGCATAACTATGTCAACGTCCTTGGCAAATTCCTTGGCTATGTTTTCTCCCAGCTGCTCACTTCCGGGAACGGCATACTCCGCCATGGATATTCTTGCGCACGTTTTGCGAACCGTCGGTATGAGATCGAGGTTAGGCAATTTTCTCGCTATCGAAAAAGCGACAAGCGCCGGCGGATGAGCATGAAGCACGGCGTGAATGTCGGGACGCATCTTGTATACGGATTCATGGAACGGAAATTCACTTGACGGCTTGTGTGGGCCGACGCATTCCCCATTCGGCTTAACGCATATAATATCGCGGCGGGTAAGAGTGCCCTTGTCTATTCCTGCGGGGGTTATCCATATATTGCCATCGTCATCCATTATGGAAAGGTTACCGCCCGATGTCGTGGTGAGCCCTCTGTCGTATATACGTTGCATAAACATTACGAGCTGGTCGGCGGGATGGATATAATCCATATGCATATATATAATCTCCTTTGCTTAATATTTTCCTTTATATTATATCATAAATTAGGTAGTTGTCAATATTAAAGCGGTGTATTTTTTGAAAATAGGTATAATTTTTTTCCGTATACAGTATAATCAAATGAATAAAAACAAATTTACGGGGGAAAAAATGAGCGAAAACAATTTTATAACGTGCGAGCTGTTCAACGAGATATGCAAAAGCGAGGTATCGGGAGATTTCATATTGCCCGATAACATGAGCGATGCAAGGTCGATCCTCAATGTGAGAACCACGCTGTGCGGCAAGGATGAGGAGCTGAACGACACGCGACTTGAATACGAGACGCAAATAAATTACGATGTATTGTATTTGACCGAGGAGGGTGAAATAGGTCGGTTGCAATACACTTCACAGCTAAAGGACAGCGTAACCGTCAAGGAAGCGGACGGGGGCGAGGTCGTGCTTGTAGATTATCTTATGCCGAATACCGTTGCACGCCTGAGCAATCCGAGAAGATTGAGCATAAAAACAAAATTGCCCGTACATATACGCATATACGGGCAATGTGATATAACGCCGAGCATAATGCCGTGCGGTGATGCGGAAAAGCAGACCTTCAAGGCGGAAAATCTCGGTTTTGTATGTATCGGCGAAAACGGTATAGGTGTGTCGGAGGATATCGTAATTCCGGGCGAGGGCGATATAAGTAAAATAACTGCATATTATGCAGATCCGGTAGTGAACGAGCTGAGAGCCTCCGAGGGACGTGTCATATTCAAGGGCGATATATATTTTACCGTGCTTTATGAGGAGGACGGGGGCGAGGTGAGAGCCTACACACGCAAGCTTCCCGTTTCGCATATCTGTCAAGGCGAGGGAGTCGGCGAGAATGACGAATGTGTAGGAGATATATGCGTGTACGATGTCAGCTGCGAGCTGAGCGAGGACGAGAAAAAGCGAACGCTTGAGGTTGATATGGTCTATGACGTGCGTATCCGATGCATAAAAAACACGCCGCTTGAGCTTGTCGGCGATATGTATTCGCTCACACGACTTTGCAACTGCGAATATAAAACTATCAGGCTGAAAAGACCTTGCCGTGTTGCAAGAAGCAATATTAGCATAAGCGAGAGGGTACACACGGACGAGCAGATAGAAAAAATATACTGTATTTCCTCGTATGTTGACGGGTGCGAGGCGACATACTCAAATTCAAAAGCAATATGCACGGGGCGTGTCGTGTTTGAATGTGTGGGTGTGCGTGAGGGAAAACTTGAAAAAATGAATTTTGCCGTGCCTTATCGCATAGAGTGCGATAATGTGACCGATTCGCAGAATTATCAACACCTTATCGAGTGCAGGACGTGCGGCGGAGGTGCCGCAATTGACGGTGACAACGTATACTTGAACGCCGAGCTTTATATCTGCATCGAAAGCTATGAAGCATACCAAGCAACGGTGCTTTCGTCATTCTCCTGCGGCGAAGAAACGGACGACGTGTATTTGCCCTTGACATTGTATTATCCGACAAAGAGCGATAGCCTCTGGAGCATCGCCAAGAAATACCGCACGAGAGTGGAGGATATAATAAGTGCAAACGCACTTAAAGCCACCGACATATCCGAGAGGGAGGTCATAGTGATACCGAAAAGATGAATACTTACGGCATGATGATATCCGATATAAATGGAATAAATATAATATATATAATATAAAAAATCGGACCTACCCGCACATTCGACGGGTAGGTCGTAATTTATTCGGTTGTGTCAGCTTGCGTATGAAGCGGAATACCACTCATTGTAAATGTAAAGTATACCGTTCTCGTTCTCCGAACTCATAAATGTTGCGTAGTCAACATCCTTTTCAAGCTCTTTAACGAGTGACTTGAAGAAGTTATTGTAAAGCGTCTTAACGATCTGGTCGTAAGCTTCCGTGTCGCCCTCGGTGTAATTGAGGTTGTCTATTGAGGTTTGAGTGGTCTCGATCGTCTTTTCAGCCGTCTTGACCTGCTTATCCTTCGTTTCAACATTTGACTTCAAATCGGAGATCTTTATATCGACGGTCTTTCCTTCCTCGTCCGTGGTCTCGCCGACTTTTGTCGCCAGATAGTCATTAAGCACCTTCGTCGCATCCTCAACGACTTTCTTGGCATCGTTGACAGCCTTTTGTGTAGGTTCAGCATCTTTAAGTGCTTTATCGTAAGCTTCTTTGAGGGGTGTATATTCGCCCTCAAGCTTCTTTATAAGCTCATCGTCGGGCTTTTCTTCAGCCTTTGCTTTTTCAAGCTCTGCGGATTTTGCTTCCATTGCCGTTTTTGCAAGTGAAAGCTCAGCGGCAAAGGGTGCATGATCGGTATTTGCCTTGTCGAGTATTGCCGTTGCGGCATCAATTGCCCCTTGCAATCTCTTAACCTCGGATTCGTATCTTGCGTAAGCCGAAACTGCGGTTGCATATTCGTTCTTCAGCTTGGCAAGCTCCGCTTGCGTCTGCGTAAGCTTTTCACCGAGTGTCTTTATCTGCTCGACTCTGTCTGCCTCGGGGTCGTATTCCTCGATACGCTTGAGCATATCGTCGGACAGCTTTTTAACCTTTTCTATAAGTGCCTCGTTCGATTCCTTCATGAATATGAAGCCGAGGTAAGGGGAAACGAGCGCAGAACGGTTCGTTGCCATTGCCTTTTCCCAAGCGTCAAGCTCCATGCCCTCTTCGGGATATGCTATAAATGCGTTACCCGTTGAGTATATATCCATCATATATGTGTTGTCAAGACGAACGAGCTTGCCCGTGTCGCCGTCTATCTTATAGTTTTCACCTGCAATACCGTATTGAAGCAGGTTTCTTATCTCGGAGTTGGTGTTTATGTATGTAATAAGCTCCATACATCTGTCACTGGCGGTCGTGTGTGAGCTGATACCGAGCATATAATCGCCCGTGGTCTCGCTCGTTGCAATGGGCTTTTCAAGCACCGTTACATAGTACTTACCGCTGTCCTCAAGCTCTTTTCCGAAATCCTCATCGCCGGTCATCACGGCAAGACCGAATCTTGTGTCATCCGTGGGATTTTCCGCAAAATAGCCGTTACGCTCGTATTGCTCCATATAGATATAATGGTCGGTGTATTGATAGGAAGAAAGCAGGTTCTTGGGGTCTGTCTTAAATCCGACAGCGGACGTGTTGGAAAGGTATGTACCGAATATGGTGTCCTTATCGCTGAAAAGACCCACTATACCGGGTGCATCGTCAACACGCTTGAGCATGGGGGCGATATCCGTTTCTCCATCCTTGATCGCTTTCAAAAACTTAACGGTCTCTTTCGAGGTGAGCGAGGTTATTTTCGTTTGGTCTATATCGTACTTCTTAACAAGCTCTTTATCTAAAACTATATACTTGTACTCGGATGCTATCTGCTTGTTGGTGGGTATTGCATAGGTTGAACCCTCAACCTTGCCCGCCATAAGAACAGTGGGGTTTATGTACTGATAAAGTGCCTTTGAATCGAGCGTGAGCCACTCATCCATGGAAACAAGGAAGGGACCGCCGTCAACGGAGTAGTTCTCGTCCTTTACGTACTTGGTGAGATTTTCCGTGCCCTTTACAAGGAATATATCGATCTGACCCTCGGTAGCGGTGGGATACTTCTGAACTGCGGCAAAGCCCTCGCCCAGATCGCTCTCCTCCGTTTCTATTACCTCCGCAGTCGTTTCCTCTTCGGTATCGCGAGCGACGAACTCAAGTCCCAAAGGCTTGAAATTGATTTTGTTTTCCAGCGGAGCGTCCTTTGCCATGAGCTTATCTATTGCGGCAATACGCTTAGCTTCCTTTTCTTTTGCCGCTTCCTCGTCGGAAAGACCCGCATTTGCCTTGGATTCCTCCTCGGCTTTCTTTATAAGCTCTTCAAGCTTTGCGTCGTATTCGTCCTCTTTGAAGTACTTCAATACGA
Source organism: uncultured Lachnospiraceae bacterium (assembly GCA_964562175.1). Taxonomy (GTDB): domain Bacteria; phylum Bacillota; class Clostridia; order Oscillospirales; family CAG-272; genus CAZCJU01. The sequence goes on along the minus strand of CAZLRV010000011.1, from coordinate 3,540 downwards.
CTTTAGTCTTGAATCTTTGCTTTGTGATGTTATTTATTGCTTTTTCCACCTTGGCTATCGCTTCCGCAGTCGTATTCTCACCCGTGGGAAGAACGATGGTCACGGTCTCGGCGTTACGTGCGGTAATAGATTCGCCGCTTATTATTTCCTCGTCGCCCTCCGCGCCTTCCGTTGCGGATGTGGTCGAGCAGCCCGTCAAAACAGCGGACAACAGTATCAACGATGCCGTAAACAACGCCAATAATTTCTTTTTCATAAAATGCTTTGCTCCTTTATCCAAGTACCGATAAGTACGGTGCAGTATGACCATACTTATACATATCTATATTACAACATAATTTTGCGTATGTCAAGGCTTATTTTGTGAAACGATAATAAAAATACCATAAATTTTCGATTTTCTCAATCTAGGTAGTCTCTCAAACGCTTTGAACGGCTGGGATGACGCAGCTTTCTCAGTGCTTTGGCTTCGATCTGACGTATTCTTTCTCTCGTTATGTTAAATACCTTGCCGACCTCCTCAAGCGTCCTCGGCCGTCCGTCCTCAAGTCCGAAACGCAAACGCAATACCTGCGCCTCACGGGGAGTAAGCGTATTCAGTACCTCGTTCAATTGCTCCCTGAGCATGGTCGTGAATGCGGCATCTGCCGGTGCGGGCGAGTCGTCGTCGGGAATGAAATCTCCCAAATGGCTGTCTTCCTCCTCACCGATAGGCGTTTCAAGCGAAACGGGGTCTTGAGCTATCTTCATTATCTCACGAACCTTTTCGGTACTCATATTGAGCAGATCCGCAATATCCTCCGCCGACGGCTCGTGACCAAGCTCCTGCAGCAGCATACGCTGAGCCTTTGAAACTCTGTGTATCGTTTCCACCATGTGGACCGGTATTCTTATCGTCCTCGCTTGGTCGGCTATGGCACGGGTTATTGCCTGCCTTATCCACCATGTCGCATAGGTCGAAAATTTGTAGCCCTTTGTATAGTCGAATTTTTCTACAGCCTTCATAAGTCCGAGGTTTCCCTCTTGGATAAGATCGAGAAAGAACATTCCTTTACTTACGTATCTTTTCGCTATGCTGACAACAAGACGTAGGTTTGCCGTTACAAGCTCGTTTTTGGCAACTGTATCGCCAAGCGACATTTTTTGAGCAAGCTCAAGCTCTCTTTCCGTCGTAAGAAGCGGATATTGACCGATCTCCTTCAAATACATACGCACCGGGTCGTCTATGGAAAGACCCTCCTGCGTAAGCATTTTTTCCATATCCTCGGCACTTTCGTATTTTTCGACCTCAGCCTCGTCGATATCGCCTTCACCGTCCATATAGCCGACGATTTCAATACCCATTCCCTGGAGAGTCTCGTAGAATTTTTCTATTTGGTCGAGATCGAAATCGGCGTCATCGAAGGCTTCCATTATTTCATTATTGGTTAAGGTACCTTTCTGCTTGCCCTTTTCGATAAGTGCCTTGATCTCACTCTTCTTTTCTATATCCATTACTTCCGTTCCTTTCGTTCCGCACCTGCGGCGCTTTTTGCTTCTATAATACTTAATATATCATCTATCGAGCCGTCGGAGGCTCTGCTTGATGCTTCGGTGTGCCCTCGCATTGCACGCACGCACTCGTCAAAGACCGGCGGGGAATTGTTTTCAAGTCCCTCGCGTGCTATCTTCATTCCCGTTATCCTGCCCATTTCGTCCGAGGTGAAATCCGCACCGAGCAGACCTATGTCGAATGCCGCATCCTCGGTAAAAAGCTCGGATATGCGTGAAAACACCTTTTTGTTGAAAGAGGTGTAAAAATCATCCTCGCATACGTACCGCGAATCGACTTGACGCTTTATGTATGACGGATCTGTCAGCATCAGACCGAGGACGGCTTCTTCGGCACGACAGGCGGCGATGTTTTTCGATGCCTCCGTGTTTACCGTGTCGGAATAGCCGGCGGTCTTTTGCAAAATGCGTCGGTTTTCCTCGCGTTCGTGCTTTCGATCGGTGCTTTTGGTTATTCTTTGCACGTCACGCTTGATATCGTCTGCGGGAATTCCGAGCCGTAGGGACAGCTGACCGATATAAACGCCCCGTCGCACGTCCGAACGCACCGTTGCCAAAAGGGAACATATTTCACCTATGGCACGAAGCTTCTGCTCCGTGTCGGTGAGATCATATGCGGAAAGTATCTCCTCCGAACGGTATTCAAATTCGCCACTGCTCTGCGAGAGCAGATTTTTAAAACGCTCCACTCCGAATTTCGCTATGTATTCGTCCGGATCGAGCGAACCGGGTATAGACAAGACCTTTATTTCAAGCCCTGCCGAAAGCAAAATGGGTATGGCACGCTTTGCAGCTTTCTTTCCTGCCGCATCACCGTCGTAGCATATGATAACCTTACTTTTATACTTCTTCATTAAAGAAGCTTGTTCCTCGGTGAGTGAGGTGCCCAACGAGGCAACTGCGGAGGTAAAGCCCGCAACATAAAGAGAAATTACATCGACATAGCCCTCGCAAAGAATAAAATAGTCTTCGGAAGAATTTTTTGCGTAATTCAATGAAAAGAGATTACGGCTTTTCTTGAAAGCGGGCGTATCGTTCGTGTTCAAATACTTGGGCTTGTCCTCGCCCATCGCACGCCCGCCGAAGGCTATTACGTTGCCGACGGTATCTATAATAGGAAATATTATTCTGTTTCGATAAAGGTCGAACATACTGCCGTTTTTTGCACGTCTGCAAAGAAACGCCGCTTCCATTTCCTCACGCGTGTATCCGAGTTCTGCAAGATGCGAGGCAAGACAGCCGTATTCGTTCGGAGCATATCCAAGCCCGAACTTTTTTGTCGCAAGCCCGTCCAGATGACGCTCGGCAACATAACGTGCGGCATTTTGATATTTTCCGCCGATAAGTGCGTTGCGATAAAATATTGCGGCGGCTTTGTTCATCTCCAATATTCGCTTTCTGCGAATGCCTTCCTTTAATACGTCCTCACCCACCGGCATCGTCATGCCGTATCTGTTTGCCAATATCTCAACAGCCGACATATAATCGACATTTTCGGCACGCATGATAAATGTAATTATATCACCGCCGGCACCGCAGCCGAAGCAATAAAAATTGTCGGACTTGGGGAAAACGGTAAGCGACGGAGTTTTTTCGTTGTGAAAGGGACAAAGACCGACGTAATTCGAGCCTGCACGCTTTAATGTAACGTATGAACCGACCACGTCTGTAACGGTCGCCCTCAACTTTAGCTGTGAAATGAATTCGCTCGGAAGTCTGATGAAGTCCCCCTCCTTTCGCCTTACCCAAATAATATACGCAAAAAAATGCGCAAATGCTTTTTTTAAGAAAAAATAAAACGAATATTCTCACACAGAGACACATAAAAGCATTCATACCCATTTATATTAGCATACTTTCGACAAAAAATCAACCACTACGCTGTAAATAATATTGAAAAAAAATTATAGTAGGATAATGGCGATGCGCTGTCGAAATATGAAACACCCGGCACAACAAGTTGAGAGAAAAAAAGTTAAAGAAAGAGTT
>CAZLRV010000010.1:0-83593 GCA_964562175.1 uncultured Lachnospiraceae bacterium | reverse complement strand
CGATGATTGGTAAAATTATAATAACACTTACTGCTCAAAAAGTCAATAGCTTAACACCGATTTTCGAGTTTATTACAAATAAAATTTCAAAATAATCACTTAATGACAAAAAACGAAATTCCCGTATGGACAGAGAATCGGGAATTTCGTTTTCATGATTTATTTGAATAATCTGTCGGTCATTTCCTCGTTGTATTCGATCGTGAGTTGGTCGAGCCAGAGAGATATCAATTCGTTCATTCTGACATTCTTCATATATGTGAGTGTCAAATACTTCCAATACGGCAAACCGAACGAATCAAGGTATATGACGAAGTAGCCCGTGGTTATGGATGAATATTCGTATTTCATATACGTTACATCACCGACGGCTCGTCCGTCCTTGTAGCACCATGACGCAACATCGACGGGGAGCGAGCTGAATGTGGGAGTTATATCCGATACAAGTCCGCCGTTGCCTTTTGTGCTTGTGTCTGCGGAATATTGCTCAACTACAGCGAGCATTTCCGCTTCTTTATTCTCGGCGTTGTTTATACGCTCTACGAGCGTTTTACACAGCTCTTCACCGCTCGTTTCATCGTATGTGCCGTCCTGCAGAGAAATATAGCAGATACGAATATCGGGTATGGGAAATTCCTTTCTGTACGGGATCTTTGCAGCACGCAATATTTTTATTCTGCCTTCCGAATCAGTGAAGGAGGTCACATCTCCGACTTTGCGCTCGGCTTCGTGCATCCATAGCACTTCATCAAACGACTTTTTTTCTTCGTCATCGTAATAATACGTATCGCCGACAATGTGGCATTCGCTCTCGAACTTTGAGTATTGATATTGAGTCTTGTCCGGATATATCTTCTTGTACGCATCAAGGTACGAGTCGCCGCCTTGCACGTATGAAATAAAATCATCGGCAAGCTTTTTCGCCTCGTCCTTTGCTTTTGCTATCTTATCGTCCGAATCTCCCATATCAAAATCGGGATATATCGTCAGAATATCGTAATCGACGAAGAGATAATCATATTTTTTTTCTTCGAATACTTTTTCTATCTCGTCGTCCGTATATTCTGCCGAATTGTAATTGCTCTTACCGTATTTGTTACCCAGCTCGCACATTTGCAGAAAGTCGTTCATTATCTCATAGGTTGCGCCGTCGCCGAGGCCGAAACGCTCGTCCATATATTCCTCAAAGGTCATTTTGTAGCCGTCCGCATCTGTTTTGTATGAATCAAGCTCGGTTGTTATGGAGTCAAGCTCCTCTTTCGAGAGCGTTATGTTGTTTTTAACAGTCTGTTCGTACAGGGCAATATAATATTCAAGCGAGCTTTTCGCAATTTTAAGAAAATAATCGTACCATGTGGCGTACTCTGTAAAGCCTTCCTTTGTCGGCACTTGGTCGTGCAAGGGAATGCTTGTATCAAAATATTCGGAAAGCTCTTGGGCGTACTCGGCACAGAAGGTCTGATAAGAGTCCGCAAAGAAATATTTTAAGTATAGCGTCGGTATTTCAAGTGTATTTGAATTGCCTATTATCTGAGTACCGTCTATCAGCTCCATATCGGAGTGTGGGTACGTTTCCTCGGCAATCGTATCGGTGGCAATTTCGGCAGTGTCCGAGGTGTCGGGGCTTTTTCTGTCGCACGAGGCTATATTTGCCAGCATTATCGAAAATAAAAGGAGTGTTGCAAGTGCTTTTTTCATCAAATTACCTTAAATTATGATGTGGGAGAGATAACGAACTTATTATGCGGCAATAGGGCGGAGAATATCCGCCCTTAGCCGTTTTTATATGCAAAACTTAAGCCTTGAGAGCCTCAACCATTGCATCGAGTTGAGCGTAAAGCTCTGCGGGTACACGGTCGCCGACTTGCTTGTAGAAGTCCTTGATGCCGTCCGCATCCTTGAGCCATACCTCTTTATCGACTTCAAGCAGCTCTTTAAGCGTATCTATCGTTATATCGAGACCTTCAACATTGATATCCTCGGGCTTGGGAAGATATCCGATCGCGGACTCTACCGCATCTACCTTGCCCTCGCAACGAGCGAGTATCCAAAGAAGAACACGCATATTGTCGCCGAAGCCGGGCCACATGAAGTTGCCGTCATCATCAAGACGGAACCAGTTTACGTTGAATATCTTAGGCGGATTTGCTATCTTTTTGCCCATCTCGAGCCAGTGTGCGAAGTAATCGCCCATATCGTAGCCGACGAAGGGACGCATAGCCATGGGGTCACGTCTTACTACGCCAACGGCACCGGCTGCCGCCGCAGTTGTCTCGGATGCCATTATAGAGCCTACAAATACGCCGTTGTTCCAATCACGGGATTGATACACCAGCGGAGCGGTCTTTGCACGTCTGCCGCCGAATACGATTGCCGACAGCGGAACGCCCTTGGGATTGTTGAACTCGGAGGACAGGCACGGGCAGTTTGTTGCACGTGCGGTAAATCTTGAGTTGGGATGTGCCGCCTTCTCTCCGCTTTCGGGATCGTAGGGGTTGCCCTTCCAATCTATCATATGTGCGGGCTTCTCTTTTGTCAGACCCTCCCACCATATGGTATTATCATCAATATTGTAAGCGACGTTGGTGAATATGGTGTCGCTGAAGGTCGTGTGAAGTGCGTTGGGGTTGGATTTTTCATTCGTTCCGGGAGCAACGCCGAAGAAGCCGTTTTCGGGGTTTGCCGCCCAAAGTCTGCCGTCCTCGCCGATACGCAACCATGCTATATCATCGCCTACGCACCATACCTTGTAGCCTTGCTTCTTGTATATTTCCGGAGGAATGAGCATTGCCAGGTTCGTCTTACCGCAAGCGGAGGGGAATGCCGCGGCAATGTATTTGATATCGCCGTTGGGGAATTCGATTCCGAGAATGAGCATGTGCTCTGCCATCCAGCCCTCGTTCTTTCCGAGGAAGGAAGCGATACGAAGTGCAAAGCACTTCTTGCCGAGCAGTACGTTACCGCCGTATGCGGAGTTTATGGAGTATATCGTGTTGTCCTCGGGGAAGTGGCAAATGTAACGGTTGTTTTCGTCAACATCGGCTTTTGCGTGAAGTCCCTTTACAAAATCGCCGTCATCGCCGAGAGCCTCAAGAACCTTATTGCCTATTCTGGTCATTATCTCCATATTCAATACAACGTATATAGAGTCGGTAAGCTCGATACCTATTTTTGAAAACTCCGAGCCGATAACGCCCATGGAGTAGGGAATAACGTACATCGTTCTGCCCTTCATTGAGCCTTTGTAGAGCTTGTGGAGCTTGTCATAGCATTCCGTGGGGTCCATCCAGTTGTTTATGTTGCCCGCATCCTCTTTCTTCTTTGTGCAGATAAATGTACGTCCCTCAACACGTGCGACATCGTTTACAGCCGTTCTGTGAAGATAGCAACGGGGATATTTCTCCTCGTTGAGCTTTATCATCTCGCCGGTCTGAACAGCCTCGCGTCTGAGTGCTTCAAGCTGTTCCTCCTCGCCTGTTATCCAAACGATCTTATCAGGGCAGCAAAGAGCTGCGCTTTCGGATACAAATTGGTCGAGTTTTTTGTTGTTGATCATCGTTTTCCTCCGATATATGAAATTTATTTTTTTTCGAGTTGCGAAATCAATTTTTTGATATCAACCAATTATCGCATAACTTTATTATTTACGTATAATCTAATTGTGAAATTTTATTTGATATATTGCAAAATTCCTTAATATTTAGGGTTTCACCCCTGATATTCGAGTTGAGGGAACAAGCTTCAAGACAATTTTGCAACTCGATTTTTGAAAGATTGGGAAAAGAATTATGCAAAGCGTTTACCAAAGTTTTCCTTCTGTTTTCAAAAGCGGCTCTTATGACCTTGAAAAAAAGCTCCTCATCAAGCGGCGAAACGGGCGGTGTTTTATGGGGTATGATCTGTATCACAGCCGAATCCACCTTCGGTACGGGCATAAAACAGCCTGCGGGAACCGAAAAAAGCCGTTTCACAGTGCCGTAATAGCTTATCGATGCCGTTATCGCACCGTATTCGGCAATGCCGGGGGCGGCAGTAAAGCGTGCGGCGACTTCTTTCTGCACCATGAAAGTCAGAGAGGAAAACCCTGCATGAGCTTCAAGCAGCTTCATGATGATCGGCGTGGTGATATAATACGGCAGATTGGCGCATACATAGATATTGCCGTTGTCAAAATGCTCGCTTATAAGCTTGCTTATATCGACCTTCATTATGTCGTCGTTTATCACCTCAACATTGTCGTACTCGGCAAGTGTTTTTTCCAAAACGGGCAAAAGTCCGCGGTCTATCTCAACACATACGACTTTCCCGTAGCGTTGACATAGTTGAGAGGTAAGTGTGCCGATGCCGGGGCCTATCTCAAGCACGCCGTCGCACTCGCCGCCGCCGCTCTGCTCGGCTATTCTTTCGGGAATGGAGGGACTGATGAGAAAATTTTGCCCGAATTTTTTTTGAAAATTGATACCGAATTCGTCCATAAGCGAGCGAACGGTACCGATATCCGTTAAATTCATTGAGAATGCTCCAAAAAAAATATATTTTTTTCAAAAAAGCCTTGACAAATCGAAAAAAAAGTGGTATTATAGTTAGGCAATGTGTATTATACCACATTTTTTTGAAAACGTCAAGAGTGAATTTAATATGCTGGTGTGGCGCAGTGGTAGCGCAATTGATTCGTAATCAATAGGCCGAGGGTTCAAATCCCTCCACCAGCTCCAAAACCGACAGATAAGCCTGTCGGTTTTTGCTTTTCCACTCAATTTTTTTAATTTATTCACTTGACAAATTCATTTCGGCAGAGTAGAATATAGAAAAAACATTCGGGGGAGAATGAAATGATATATTTTTATATGAGCGATAGCAACGACGGATGGCGTAATTTGGCTACGGACAGATTTTTTCTTGAGAATTTGCATAAAAACGATGTTATTCTGTATTTATATATCAACGCAAATGCCGTGATAATCGGAAAAAGTCAAAACGCATGGCGTGAATGTAATCTCGGTGCCATGGAAAGCGACGGCGTTCAGCTCGTCAGACGGCACACGGGCGGCGGTGCCGTATTTCATGATATGAATAATCTGAATTTCTCGTTTATCATGGGCGAGGGAAGCTACGATCTCGGCAGACAGATGGGCGTTATCGAAAAAACCGTCGCAGATCTCGGACTTCACGCACAGCTCTCGGGCAGAAACGATATTTTGATAGACGGCAAGAAGTTTTCGGGCAACGCCTTTGCCCACTCCGGTGCCATGCGTGCGCACCACGGAACACTGCTCGTCAATACCGATGTGACAAGGCTGTCGAGGTACTTGAACGTATCCGAGAAGAAGATGAATGCCAAGGGCATAAAATCGGTAAGCTCACGTGTATGCAATCTTGCCGACTTCAATAAAAGCATTACCGTGAAAAGGGTAACGGAGCTGTTAAAATGCGAGTTTGCGGAGGAATACGGAAAATATACCGAATACACGTTTACGGATGAGGACAAAGAGAAAATACAAGCTTTGTATGATAATATATCGTCGTGGGAATGGAAATTCGGACGCTCACTGGCATTCGATTATAAGCTTGAGGAAAGATTTTCGTTTGGCGAAATGCAATTTCTGTTCAAGGTAAAGGACGGCGAGGTGAGCGACGCATATGTCTTTACCGATGCACTTGACACGGAGCTTGTCGAGGAGGTAAGGCAACGCTTGCTCGGCGTAAGGTTTACCGCAGGCTCTATGGCAAAAGGACTGAGGGAGTCCGAAAGAGAAGAGCTTGGGGAGATAGCAAACTACATAGAGTCGGTACAGCTGTAAAAATCAACCGTTTTTCGCCAAAAAGCGAAAAACGGTTTTGATTTTGCGGTATTATGTAAAAGCGTGTAGAAAACGCACGTTTGGGAATAATAGGTACAGTATATTTCGGAGGCATAGCATATGTATAATAATAAAGTGGTTATATGCGGCGTTGATACCTCAAGGCTCAAGGTCTTATCCGAGCGGGAAAAGGACGAGCTTTTGCAAAGGATAAAAAGCGGCGACAAAAATGCACGAGGTGAGCTGATAGACGGAAACCTGAAGCTCGTGCTGAGCGTCGTGAGAAAATTTATGTCACGTACCGATTCGCCCGATGACTTGTTTCAGGTCGGCTGTATAGGCTTGATAAAAGCCGTTGACAATTTCAATACCGATATCGGAGTCAAGTTTTCCACGTACGCAGTGCCGATGAACGTACCGAGGTGAGATCATTCCAAAAGTGAGCGAAGTACATCGAAATGATGACGCTCATCAAGCATTATACGCTCTATGACCTCGCACACGGCACTGCTTGAGCAGGTGTGTAAAAAGCTTTCGTAAGCCTCCGCGGCTTTTTTCTCCGATTCCATATCGAGCCTTATAAGACGGTCGGGACGGCGTACATATTCAACATAAGAAGATGTCCAAAAATCTCGTCCGTGCCGCCTTACCTCGCATATATACGGGTCTGCACCGAGCGAATATATCATTTTGCCCAGCAACTCAAAATGACGCATTTCTGTCATTGCGATGCACTCTATCGTATCTGCCACGATCGGTGAGGATGACAGGATGATATGCTGATATGAATATTGACAAACGGAGGTCAGCTCGCCCCGCTTGCCGGCGTACAGTGCGGTGAGCGAACGGGCAAGCGACGGGTCTTTTTCCTTTATTATCGGGCATGGGTAGGGAAGGCTCGGGCTGCAGCTTTTTGAGTGGGTGCACTTGCTTTGCATAAATAGCTCCTTTCGTGAAAGCAAAGATCGATTCGACACGAAACTCTTTATTCGCGGAGTTTTTCCGTATCGTATCTTCAAAAGACAAGCGTATGCGATCTGTCCGCATACTAAATTATATGCACTATTCAAAAAAATGCGAAATGTTTTCAATTTGATATTGAAATGTGACGGGCTATAGTATATAATAATAGGGTATTTAATATTTTACCGTTTGAAAGGAATGTTACAATGTTCGAAAAAATTCAGGAAATAATAGCCAAGGAGCTTCACGTTGAGCCGGATGAGATAAAGCCCGATACCAACATAGTTGAGGAGCTGGGTGCGGATTCACTCTCCCTCGTTACGATAATAATGACCGTTGAGGATACCATGGGCGTGTCGATACCCGATGACGTGGCATATGCCTTTAAGACTCCGGCTGAGATCGTCGAATATCTGAATAACAACAAGTGATATAAATGAATCAGTACAAAAAGCTGGCGGCAAACTCGACGATAATGGCAATAGGCACTTTTTCGTCAAAGGTGCTTGTGTTCCTGCTTTTGCCGCTGTATTCCTCCGTTATGTCAACGGCGGAGTACGGCGTGGCGGACATAGTTGCTCAGTCGGCTAATTTGCTGTATCCGCTCGTTACGATGGGTATATGCAACTCGGTATTTCGTTTTTCCTACGGAAATAAAAAAGACGAAAAGGCTGTATTCACGACGGGCGTGCTTACTCTGCTTTTCGGTATAGTCATATATCTGCTTCTCGTGCTGTGCGTGCTGAGATTTATTTCGGTGCTGAGCGAGTATCTGCTGCTTCTCGGTCTGTATGTATTCATGTTCGGAATGAATCAAGTATGCTCTCAATATATCCGAGGTAAGGGGCTTGTGCGTGTTTATGCGTTTAAGGGTATAGTTTGTACCGCCGCAACGCTTGTGTTCAATATCCTGCTTCTGCTCGTTTTTCGTCTCGGTATCGTCGGATATCTGCTTGCGAATATACTTGCCGATTACGTTACCGTTATATATATGTTTGCCCGTTGCCGACTTATTAACGATTTTGAGGTCGGTATGCTCAGAAAAGAGCTTATACGGGATATGCTCAATTACGCGCGTCCGCTGATACCCTCGACGATATTTTGGTGGATAACCAATATATCGGACAGATATCTCGTGCTTTATATGATAGACGAGGCGGCAGAGGGTGTTTACGCAATGTCGTATAAGATACCGAATCTTATGGTGACACTGACGGGAATATTCAACGACGCATGGCAAATGTCGCTTATCGAGGAATCGAAAAGCGGTCATATGGGCAAGTTCTTCTCAAAGGTGTTTGAAAGCTTCAAGTCGATAATGTTCGTTGCCGCTTCGTTCCTTATTCTGTTCGTCAAGGTCATAACCAAAATACTTATACGGAACGACTTTTACGAATCGTGGAAGTATATGCCGTATCTTATAATCGCCACCGCTTGTTCGGGTATAGTAACCTTCGTCGCAGTCATATATGTGGTGAAAAAGGAAACGAAAAACTCACTCATATGCGCCGCAACGAGCGCACTTACGAATATCGTTTTGAATTTGATATTGATAAAGCCCTTCGGCGTTTTCGGTGCGGCGATAGCTACAATGATAAGCTATATCGTAACGTATTTTCTCACAACGTATCTCTCACTTAAATATGTCAGGTACAAAACATACATCGGCACAACGATGCTGAATTTGGCTCTGCTCACAGTGCAATCGCTGATAATGATATCGCAAATGCGTTTCCATTATATCCTGTCCGCTTTGATACTTGTCATTATAATAGTATTGAACTTCAAGAAAATGTACTACTCGGTAAAGCAAGTGCTGAAAAAATAAAAGACAACAAAAACAACAAAAGTCGTATATCGCTTAAAACCGATATACGACTTTTTAGTTTTATTTGATATATTTGTCTACTATGAATTTCGGGCGTGCCTTCGTTTCAAGATATATCTTGCCGATATACTCACCGACTACGCCTATGGCAAACAGTTGAAGTCCGCCTATTGCCCATACGGAAACAATGAGCGATGCCCAACCCGGTTCGGTGTGACCGCAAAAGTATTGCACTATGGAGTATATGAGCATTATAAGACTTACGGTAAGAATAATAAGACCGAGCGAGCATATCATTCGAATAGGCTTTACCGAAAGCGAGGTTATACCGTCAATGGCAAAGGATATCATTTTCTTCAGCGGGTACTTGCTTTCGCCATGCTCTCTCTCACCTCTTGCGTAATATACGGAATCGGTCTTGAAGCCTATCATCGGAACTATGCCGCGTAAAAAGAGATTTACCTCCTTGAAGCCCTCAAGCTCGTGTATCGCACGTCTGCTCATAAGTCGGTAGTCGGCGTGATTGTATATGATATCCGCACCCATCATGCGCATTATCTTGTAAAATCCCTGTGCGGTCGTTTTCTTGAAGAAGGTATCTTTCTTTCTGTCGTTCCGTACACCGTAGACGATCTCACAGCCCTGCTCGTATTTTTCAAGCATAGCATCTATTGCGTCGATATCGTCCTGTAAGTCGGCATCAAGGCTTATCGTCGCATCGCATTCGTCCGCAACGGTCATAAGTCCGGCAAGAAGCGCATTTTGATGTCCTTTGTTTCGGGACAGCTTTATGCCGCAAAAAAGCTCGTTTTCGGCGTGGTACTTTTCTATCAGCTCCCACGTTTTATCCTTTGAACCGTCATCGACAAGCACCACGCGGCTGTCGGACGTTATCTTGCCCGACGATATCAAAGCCCGCATTTTTTCGGATATACGGGACGTGGTGAACGGGAGGACCTCCTCCTCATTGTAGCAGGGAATTACGAGATACAGCTTAACGCTCATTTTTTTAACCTTTCCGCATTTCAATGCCAAAATTCCAGACCGTTTGCGATAGCCTCGACCGCTTGGTCGTAGCCTACCGAGGTCTTTGTATATTCTACCGTCGTTGCCGCGGCAACGAGCATACACAGGATAAGAGATATATACGTAAAATTCTTTACGGCGTTACGCTTTTCGGGATGGCGGCGGTAATATAAGAACATTACCGTAAAAGCACCCAAAAGCATTTGCCATGCAAAGTCAACACAATACCGAACGCCGTAGCCGCTTTCCCATATCGAGAATATTATAACGAACGGCAACACCAAGGTGCAAAGCAACCAGATAACGGACGGGAAAATACGTTTTTTCTTTTCAAGCGTGCCGAATACGCTCGGAGCAAAAAATATGAATATCATCGGCAAGGCACGGAAGAATATACCTATTGCATCGTCGTTTGCCATATAATAGAAGCCGTTTATATCAAGGTCGGAGTAGCTTGCGTGAATAAAAGGAAATTTTGTATTGATAACGGGGACGGCAAGCAAGAAGTTGTAAAAGCCGATAAGTGCGAGATTTACGGAAAATTCCGAGCGTGTGAAATCGTTTATCGTAAGTGAGTACTGTATGCCGAAGTCGATAAACGAACCGAAACGCAGATAGTTATACATCATCTGCACACCGCCGATCAGTGCGAACGGAAGCAGTGAGGAGAGCAGATAGGCGACCTTTTCTTTCTTTTGCGTGACCTTTATTCTCACAACAAAGCCGTAGGCGATAATTACCACGGAGGCGATACACCACACCGCCGTTGTCGGACGGCAGAGAACGGCGAGCGAGAGGGCGGCGGACGAGAGGGCAAGCGGCAAATAACGAATCCTTTCGTCTTTTTGCAATATGTTTGACGAAAACAAGAGCCAAGCCCCTAAAGTTACGAACATAAAGCCGGAGTTTTGAGCTATTTCGTAGAAATTCGGTGTCAAAAAGCAGTACCATATACCGCAGGAGCATACGAGCATTAGCAAGGACGAGAGATATATACCGAACGGAATATCCGAAAATAACGCCCGCATGAAGCGTTTGAATGCCAAAACCAAGAAGACAAGCCCCAAGGCACCGAAAATAAATACCGAAAGATTACACGGAAAATAATTGCCTGTCAGCATATGATACGGCAAGAACAGCAAAAGCACCGGAGCTATACCGTAGTAGGAATAGTATTTACCGTTGTAAAACAGATGGTCCCAAGCAAAAGATACGCCCGACTCTCTGCGCTCGCTCCAATCGTAGGGGTTTTCAAGCTCAAGCAGCTCATCCTCGACGGGACGTAGCAAGTGAAGCTGTCCGTTTTCAAAAGCGTCGACAAGCTCTTGAGTTATTTGGTTCGGACGGATAAGCGTGAAAAGCTCACCGAACGAGGTGACCGAGGTAAGCACGAGAAGAAAGGCAATAAGCACGCATACAATGGCAACCACAAAGGTGATATAACCGACATCCGCCTTGCAATCAGATATGGGTCTGCCGGATATTCCCGATTTGAAAAGAAAACGAAGCAGAAAAACGACAAAAAGAATGATGAACACTCGGACAAATGAAAAGCTTATAGGCATATGCGCATTCAGGCTTATCGCATCGCCATCGAATGTCACGACGGTGTTCTTCGGCAATGTAAATCTGAACCTTAGGTCGTGTACCTTACCAGATGTTTGCACGTGTATAAATTCACTGTTTTCATCACCGCCTATGACACGGTGGGTAATAAGACCGTATCTGCCGGAGTAGCTCATGTTCGTATCATCCGTAAAATCCGCCGAGAGGTCGGCGACATAACCGCTTGCAAAGTCGATATGTGTGCGTATAGTCTTGACGGGTACGTCTATATCATTAAATTCAATGCTGAATTTTTCCCCGGTGCTTTTGTACACACCGTTCTCACAGCTCAAGCCGACAAGCGTGGCTTGCGAAATGTCAAGCTGCGCGGGTGTGCCGTTACCCGGTGTGATGAAGCTTTGATAATTGAATATAAATACTTCGCAAAACAGCACGACGATTATACATACTGCGGCGAATATAATGTTCTTTTTCGATATGCTCATTATTACTTCCCGAATCGCAAATGTTTTTGTTTAATCGATTATAGCTTATTTCGGCGAAAAAATCAAGTACTTTTTCATAAATTGACGAAATTATCGCACAATGTTTTTTCGCACCGCAACGCAAACGAAAAAAACACGGAATAAATGCGAAAAAAATGACGATTTATCTTGACATCGGAGTAGTTTATATGATAGAATATATACAATAAATACTTGGAGTTAATTATGATAGAAAAATATTTATTCGATCCGCCGAAGGAGTACAGAGGCACACCGTTTTGGTCGTGGAACGAAAAGCTTACACCCGACGAGCTTAAGGAGCAGATCGCCAAAATGAAAAAGGCACACCTCGGCGGTGCGTTTATGCACGCAAGGGCGGGACTTACGACGGAATATATGAGCAAGGAATGGTTTGATTGCATACGTGCGTGCGTAGATGAGGGCAAGCGTGTCGGTATGGATATGTGGTCGTACGATGAGGACGGTTGGCCCTCCGGCTCCTCGGGCGGTATGATACCGCAAATGGGAGATGAGTACCGCTTGAAGTATATCGAGCTGAGCGAGAACGGCGAGGGGGGCGAGGTAATAGCCTGCTATGCCGTTGACGGCACCTCATACAGATATCTCGGTAAAGAGACGAGCAAGCTTTTCGACGGTGAGCGTTTGTATTATATCAAGCTGTATATAAACGAGTATTACGTCGATATATTGGACCCGAAGGTAGTCAAGGTGTTTATCGACACCACCTACGAGCGATATAAAACGGAGCTTGGCGACAAACTCGGTAACGAGATGCCCGGCTTCTTTACGGACGAGCCGCAGTACGCCAGATCCCGTGTGCCGTATTCGTTCGTGCTTGAAGAACGATTCAAAGAAGAATACGGATATGATATGCTCTCCGGGCTCATATGCATATTTTTGAAGCTTGACGGCTGTGAGGGCTTCAGATACGATTATTGGAGAATGATAAGCGAGCTTTATACAAGCTCATATGCAAAGCAAATATACGAGTGGTGCGAGGAAAACGGCTGCAAATTCACCGGTCACGCCATGGCTGAGGACAGCCTTATGTCTCAAATGCTCTGTACCGCAGGGGTAATGCCCATGTACGAGTATATGCATACGCCGGGAATGGATTGGCTCAGACGCAGCATTTCATCCCCCGTAATTCCGAAGCAGGTGTCGAGCGTAGCCGCTCAAACGGGCAAGAAGTTCGTTTTGTCCGAAACATATGCGATGTGCGGCTGGGATGTATCGTTTGAGGAACTTAAATGGATAGGCGAATGGCAGTATTTGAACGGCGTAAGCTTTATGTGCCAGCACCTTGAGGGCTATACGATAAAGGGTTGTCGTAAACGCGATTATCCCCCGTCAATGTTTACCCAATCGCCGTGGTGGGACGATTATTCAAGCTTCAACGATTATTTTGCACGGCTCGGAAAGCTCATAGCGGACGGGGCGGAATGCGTGGATACGCTTGTGATACATCCGATGCACAGCGGCTGGATAGGCTATTCATCTCCCTCGGGCGACAATTCCGCAATTCACGCATCGGACGTGGATTTTGTCCGTTGCCTCTCGGTGCTTACGGGCAATCATGTTGAATTTCATCTCGGCGACGAAAATATAATGGCTCGCCATGCATCGGTCGAGGGCGGTCGATTGAGGGTCGGCTTATGCACGTATTCCTTTGTCGTTATACCCGCCTGCGTAACGCTTGACAGAACGACATATGAGCTTCTGCGTGAGTTTTCAAGGCAGGGCGGCACTATATTCTATTATAAATCTACGCCGACAATGATAAACGGCAGAGCAGACGAGGATATAAAAAAGCTGAACGAAAAAATGATACCGATCGACTTAAATGAGCGTACACAAAAAATGCTCGACAGCCTCGGCGTGAGAAAACTCAAAATATACGACAAAAACGGCGAATGCGGCGACATACACGCAACGAAACGAATATTTGAGAAGATGCCCGTGTATTTCCTCGCAAATCAGAGCAAGGACAGAGCCTACGATGTTACGGTGACGTTTGAATATGACAAGTGCGCCATGCTGTACGATCCGCTTGAAAACAAGACTTACGCTCCAAAACGCAGAGGTGGACGGTTAACGCTTCATTTTGAGCCTATGCAGTCGTACGTTTTCGTAATTGAGGACACCGAAAGACCTGCGGAGTCGGCAAAGGTCGAAAATAAAGCATATATCGAGCTTAGCTCGGATTGGAGCTGTACTCCTCTGTCAAAAAATGCCATGACCTTGGACTATGCCGAGTACAGAACGGTGGGCGAGTGGAGCGAGCCGTTACCCGTGCTTGAGGTGCAAAGGCGACTTATAGACAACAGAACGGTAGGCGAGGTAGAGATAAGATATACATTCGTTATCGATCCGATGATACCGACAGACTCACTTGGAAAGATAGAGCTTGCGCATGAGTATAACGGCTTTGAAATATTCTGCAACGATAAGCCCGTGACGGCAAACGACGACGGATATTATATAGACAGACGTATACGCACAAGAGATATTACACCGTATATCAAGGACGGAATAAACACATTGACCTTTAGGGGCGATTTTTATCAGAACGAAAACGTATACAAGGTCTTGTTCGGACAAAATGTTCACGAAACCATGCTGAACAAGCTTACATACGATACGGAGATAGAAAGCGTTTATATCATCGGCGATTTTTCGGTTCGTTCTCTGCCGTTCACATACGGCTTAAGACGTGCGATGTTCTGTGACGGAGGCTTCAGCATAAGCACACCGAACAGGAAAATGAGCGGAGGCAATATCGTTGAAAACGGTTATCCGTTCTTTTCCGGAAGGATAAAGCTTTCGCAGAGCGTTCGGTGTGAGGCGAGCGAAATGAAAAAATTCATAAAGCTCGGCTTGCTCGGCTCATCTCTCTGTAAGCTCTACGTCAACGGCACACTTGCAAAGACCATGCTTTGGGAAGACCGTGAGGCGGATGTTACCGAGTTACTGCACACGGGCGACAATCTCATAGAGGTAGAGCTTGTCATATCCAACAGAAACCTGCTCGGCCCTCATCATCATCCCGACGGAGAAATATACTATGTTTCCCCCTCCTCCTTTGCACCGCACGGTAATTTTTCGCCGGATAATTGGCTTGAGCGCTATTGCTTCGTATCCGAGGGGCTTATGTAATGTAAGGAAATAACAAATGCTTGAAATAAGTAAATTTCAAAACGAGTTTTTGCCCGTTTTGGACGAATTCAAATTGACATTGGATGATATTGTCATGTTTGCACGCACCGATATGCAGGGCGAGAGACTTCTCGGTGACAGTCTGCTTATACTGACGAGCGATATCTTATATGTCGTGTACGGTCAAAATACGGTCAAGGGTGACGGAAGAACGCATCTGCATTGCGAGTTTGTCAAAAATTCCGTCCTGTGCCTTCCGCTTGAGAAAACAGAGTCGCTTGCGGTAGAGTCCATGGTATCAAGTGCCGCACTCGTTTCAAAGTGCGGTGAGAAGCAGAGCTGTGTGTGCTATACGACAAATAAATACAAAGAGGATATCCTGCTCTTCTCCGAGTATTTTAAGCAATACAAGGAAAAGGGCGAGATAACGCCGAGCGATAAGGACAAGCGTAAAGAAAAGCTATGTCCCAAATGCGGAGGCAGATATCCCGACCCGGCACGTAAGATCTGTCCACGCTGTATGGACAAAAAGGGTCTGCTGAAAAGACTTTTGCCCTTTGCCAAGGGCTACGGCGCATCAATGGCGGCAATAGTGTTCACTCTGCTTCTATTAAGTGCGCTGGGTGTTGTTGCACCGTACATATCCTCCTCATTCTTCTACGATAATGTCTTGAGCGAGGGAGGCGAATATTACGGGCGTGTCGGCTTTACACTGATGCTCGTCGTTCTCACAACGATCTGCCGCCTTGCCGTCAATGCCGTGAGTGGCTGTATATCGGCAAAGGTATCGGGAAATGTCGTTTATAATATGAAAAAAACGATATTTTCAAGTATAAACCGTCTTTCAATGTCGTTTTTCACAGGCAGACAGACAGGCGGTCTTATGACTCAGATAAACAACGATGCAAATTCTATATATTGGTTGTTTGTTGACGGATTACCGTATTTTTTGGTAAACATTGTGCAGTTCATAGCGGTTCTGATAATTATGCTTGTGCTTAACCCTCTGCTTGCCGTGCTGAGCATATCCGTTGTTCCGCTTTTTGCGTTTATAATATCGAGAATAATCAAAAAAATGCGTACTCTGCAAATGAAGCGTTACGCCGCAAACAGAGCGATGAACGCCGTTTTATCCGATTCGCTCTCCGGCGTGCGTGTCGTCAAGGCTTTTGCACGTGAGGACGAGGAATGCAAGCGTTTTAATTCACGCTCTGTGAGATTTGAGGAAAACAACAAGAATGTTACGGTCTATAATAATACGGCGTTTCCGATAGCAAATACGGTAATGTACTTAAGTACACTCATAGTTTGGGGCGTCGGAGGCTGGATGGTAATGAGCAATTACCACGGTATGCTGTACGGTACGCTTCTTACATTCGTTTCATATGTAGGAATGCTGAACGCTCCGCTTATCAACTTTATAGATATGACCCACTCACTTTCCGAATGCGTAAATGCCCTGCAACGTCTTTTTGAAATAGCGGATGCCGAGCCGGATGTGCGACAGAGCGAGAATGCACGCGATATCGAGATAAAGGGCAGAGTCGAATTTGACAATGTGGAGTTTTCTTATACAAAAGAGAGGAAGATAATAGACGGAGTGTCCTTTGATGTAGGCTGTGGCGAATGCCTCGGAATAGTCGGTCATACCGGTGCGGGAAAAAGCACACTTGTGAATCTTCTCATACGCCTGTACGATGTGACGGGCGGCTGTATAAAGGTAGACGGTGTTGACGTTAAGGATATAAAGCTTGAAAAGCTGCGTGAGAGCATTGCGATAGTTTCGCAGGAGACCTATCTTTTTGCCGGCAGTATTCTCGAAAATATCAAGTACGCTTGTCCGAATGCAAGCCTTGAGCAGGTGATAAACGCATCGATGGCGGCGGGAGCGCATGACTTTATAGTCAAGCTTCCGGATGGCTACGATACGCAGATAGGCTTCGGAAACAAGGATCTGTCGGGCGGAGAAAAGCAAAGACTTTCCATAGCGCGTGCTATACTCAAGGACCCGAAAATACTGATACTTGACGAAGCTACGGCGGCAATGGATACGCAGACGGAGAGAAAGATACAAAACGCACTTGATGCACTGCGTTCCGGACGAACAACCATAATGATAGCGCACAGGCTTTCCACTCTGCGTTCTGCCGATAAGCTGATAGTTATAGAGAACGGAAAAATGCCCGAATGCGGAACGCATAAAGAGCTTTTGGAAAAACGCGGGATTTACCACAAGCTCTATAAGCTGCAAGCCGAAGCTATGAAAAATATTGGAATAGAGGCATAAAATGGCACAAAAAGAAAAAAACGAGTCAACCGAAGAGAAGACCTCCGCTCTGTCCGAGGTCGTGATAATAAAATATCTCACCTCCGAAAATACCGAGTTTTTTGCCGGAGACGGCTATATAACGATGAAAGAAAAAGGGTCGGAGGGCGAGCCTTTGCGAGTGTTTTTGCACCGTGCCTTTCCCTACGAGGAAAAGGAGAGCTTTATTTCCGTGCTTGACCGAGATAATGTCGAGGTGGGAATGATAAGAGATATATCCGAGTTTGACGAGAAAACGGCACGTATACTGCGCAGAGAGCTTGAGAGAAAATATTTTATTCTCAAAATAAAAAAGGTGTACAGCGTTAAGGAAAGATACGGCTTTTCATATTGGGAAACGGAAAGCGAGGAAGGACGCCTCGGCTTTACTCTGCACGATACGTACAGAAGCATAATCCGAGTCGACTCCGACAGGATATTTCTGAATGATGTTGACGGCAACAGATACGAGATAACCTCACTCAAGGCTCTTGACCGAAAGAGCTATAAGAAATTAGAGCTGTATTTGTAATATGAGCAATATAATAAAAAAAGTCAAAAACAAATTGACAAGAAAGAAAGCCCCGAAAATCACACCCGAAGAAAAGCTCAATAAAATACTCGCCTCTCTGCCGAACGGGGCAATAGATACCGAGAAAGAAAAAATAATATCGGTGTTTCAGTACGGCAGAACAAAGGAAAACGAAAAGACCGACGGCGTATGCGTGCTTACGGATGCACATTTGTATTCGTTTCAAAACAAGCAAATGTGCGAATGCGTAGAGCTGTCGGAGGTGAGCGAATTTGAGTATCGGGCGTATATCGGTCTGGTGGGCATTGAATACGTATCAAAGGGTCAAATACATATCCTGTGTAAGGATGTTGTAGCCCAAAGCGAAAAGCTGTCAAATACGGTAAAGCGAATGAACAGATATATCGAAGACGGCGTATATTCGACCTCATCCGTATTCAGTACGGGCAGAATCTGCCCGAAATGCTCCAAGCCTTATCCGAAAAACAGCTCGGTGTGCATGGATTGCGTCGATAAAAAGCAGATAGTAAAGCGTGTTTGGGAGCTTATAGATCCGTATAAGCTGCTCATATGCGTTGCCGTGGTGCTGTTTTTCCTCGGCATCGGCGTAAACCTCTTTTCACCCTACGTAAACAAGCTGCTCGTTGATGATTTTATCACAACACAACAAGCACAGCCGTCACTGCTCGGCAAATATCTGCTCGTTATCGGCTCAATGCTGTTGATATATCTCGTCAATTATGTGATAACGATAGCGAGAAATCTACTTATGATGAATATCGGAATGAAATTCATCGTCGACCTGCGCCGCAGAGTCTTTGAAAAGATACAGAATCTGTCGCTGGCAAGCGTAAGCAGACGGACGAGCGGCGAGCTGATAAGGCGCATAACGCAGGATACTGCGGCGCTTGAAAGCTTTATAATAGCACAGCTGCCGAATATTCTTCAACAGCTGCTGCTGTTGCTCGGCGTAGGCACGTTTCTGTTTATTTACGAGCCTGCCATTGCACTGTTCGTTATAATACCTCTGCCGTTTGTCACGCTGTTTATGAGAAGATTTCATAAATATATGCACAAAATATACCACCGTCAGTGGCAAGCGGAGTCGAAAAGCTCGTCGGTATTGTTCGATATCTTTTCGGGAATACGTGTCGTAAAGGCGTTCGGTACGGAGAAAAAAGAAGAGGAACGCTACGATGCTGCAATAGCTCAAGAGCGTGATATCTCCATAAAAAACGAGTTGTCATATAATGCGGTACATCCCTTATTGAGCTTTGTATTGAACCTATCCTCGTTCTTTCTGCTCTATTATACCGGAAATGCGATACTTAAAGGGGAAATGCAACTCGGCGATGCGACGATGCTGTCGGGCTATGTGACATTGATATACGGTCCGATACATTGGCTTGCCTCGCTTCCGAGATTGCTCACCAAGGCGTATACATCAATGATAAAGGTGTTTGACATACTCGATGAAAAGCCCGAAGTCGCCGATAAAGAAAACGCCGCAGACCTTAAGATACACGGCGATATAAGCCTTGAGGGAGTATCGTTCGGCTACGACGAGAGCGGTGACGTTTTGAAAAATATAGACCTCGATATCAAGTGCGGCGAAATGATAGGGATCGTCGGCAGATCCGGTGTCGGTAAATCGACACTTATAAATCTGATAATGCGTATGTACGACGTTACCGGCGGAAGCATTAAGATAGACGGTATGGATATAAGAGATATTTCACAGCATTCACTGCGTTCGCAAATAGGCGTTGTTCTGCAAGAAAATTTTCTTTTCTCCGGCTCCATATACGATAATATAGCCTACGCCAAGCCAGGATGCACAAAGACAGAGGTCATAGAGGCATCAAAGGCGGCAGGCGCTCACGGCTTTATTGTTAAGCTCCCCGACGGCTATAATACAAAGGTTGGCGAAAGAGGGCATACACTATCGGGCGGTGAAAGACAACGTGTTGCAATAGCACGTGCGCTACTGCATGACCCAAGGATATTGATACTCGATGAGGCTACCTCGGCACTTGATACGGAAACGGAAAAAAGCATACAACAGACCCTGCAAAAGCTCACAGCGGGAAGAACCACAATAGCGATAGCTCACCGCCTTTCCACTCTGCGTAACGCCACCAAGCTCGTTGTGCTTGATAAGGGCAGAGTCGCGGAGGTAGGTACTCACGAGGAGCTTTTGAAAAAGCACGGTATATATTATGAGCTTGTTATGGCTCAACGTCAGATGAGCAAGATGGGCTCATAAGAAATCGCTCAAGCAGTATAAGAAATGATTGCCAAAACGTAATACGCTTAACCTCGCAGTCGGCTACAATGTCGACTGCGTTTATTTTCTCGCCATTACAGTAAAATACTATTTGTCCCACACGCTCGCCCTTTTTCAGTGGAGCGGTTACATAGTCGGGCAGCTCTATTTCATATGTCACGTCCTTGATACGTGCTTTTTCAAGCAAGCATGATGAGGAGGAGTGCGATATGCCGACCTCTCCCACGGCACTGCCTCTAACGGCAAGAGGGGGCAGGGATGAGGCATCCGCAGAGTAAATTCCGTAATTTGAAAAGCCGTGATCGAGAAGCTTTTGAGCAATTGCGTTTCTCGTCTTTGCGGTGTCAGATGCCATTACAACGGCTATAAGCTGCATTCCGTCACGAAGTGCCGTGGCTGAAATGCAAAACTTGGCTTTTGAGGTCGAGCCGGTCTTCAAGCCGTTTGCCCCACGGTAAAATCGAATGAGCTTGTTTGTATTGGTCAACCCGAATTGTCCGTTTCGTATGGTATCTGTCCATATAGTGGTATAATCGAATATCGCCTTATGCTTCATCAGCTCACGCGACATTATGGAAATATCTCTTGCACAGGTCAAATGCCCCGTGTCCGTATCGTCAAGCCCCGTTGCGTTCTTAAATACCGTGCCGCTCATCCCAAGCTCTGCGGCACGCTCGTTCATTTTTTGCACGAATGCACTCTCGGATGAGTAAATATGCTCGGCAAGTGCGACGGCACAATCGTTTGCACTTGCAACGCAGACCGATTTAATCATATCGGAAACGCTCATTTGCTCACCTGCCTTCAAAAAGACCTGCGAGCCGCCCATGGATGCGGCGTATTCGCTTGCGACCACCGTATCGTCAAGGTGGATCCGACCGCACTCCAACGCCTCAAAGGTCAAAAGCAGAGTCATTATTTTCGTTACCGAGGCAGGCGGCAGAGGCTCGTCGGCGTTTTTTTCGTAAAGCACACGCCCGGTGCTTTGCTCAACTAAAATTGCGCTTTTGCATTCTATATCCTCATCAAAGCCGACCCCCAAAACGGCAAGCGGCGAAAGAGAAGTCAAGACAAGGACAAGTGCGAGAAGTGAAGACAGAGCTTTTTTCATCATATTATTCTCTCCTTTTTATACCCTAAAAGTATATTTACCGCGGTATATTTTTATGACAGCGTGACAATAATCGGTCATGGAGGTGAGAATATGGAAATATATCGCTATTTCGGTGACAGCGAGAGAATAAACGAGGAAATGAAAAACTATGTTATAGTTTCCTCCTGCGTGCTTAATATGATAAAAAAAGCACAAAGGAGAGAGACGGACGAGGTAAAGGCGGAGAAAGATGACGACTAAGCACGCCGCAATGTACGCACGTGTATCGACGGAGGCTCAATGGGAGGAGGGCTATTCCATTGAAGCGCAAAAGCAGATGCTTGATGCGTACTGCGTGTCACGTGGGATAGAAGAACGCCGCTTTTATATCGACGGCGGTTACAGCGGAGCGAATACGGACAGACCGATGCTTAAAACGCTCATTGAGGAAATAAAAAAAGGAAACGTATCCGAGGTCATTGTGTACAAGCTTGACAGATTTTCAAGAAGCCAAAAGGATACGCTCTATCTTATCGAGGATATACTTATTCCGAATAATGTGGCTTTTATCTCAATGAACGAAAACATGGATACCTCAACGCCGATAGGACGGGCAATGCTCGGTATTATGTCGGCGTTTGCTCAGCTTGAGCGTGAAACGATAAAAGAACGTACAAGAATGGGTATGCTTGAGAGGGTAAAAAGCGGCTTATGGATGGGCGGGGGCAGAGTTCCGTTCGGTTACGATTACGATAAAGAAAGCGGCAAGCTTATCCCGAATGAGGATGCGCAAGTCGTAAAGGATATATATTCTCTCTATCTTGACGGCTATTCTCCGAGAAGAATAGCTCAAATGACAGGGCTTAAGTACGAGCGACTTGCGATACAGATACTTAAACGTAAATCGAACATCGGCAGTATAGTATACAAGGGCGTGGAATATGAAAATTGCCACGAGCCGATAATATCAAAAAACACGTTTGAGCTGGCAATGCGGCAAATGGCAATAAGAGCTAAAAGCACCTCCGGTGCAAAATGTCTGCTTGCGGGCTTGATATACTGCGGTGTTTGCGGCTCAAAAATGAGATATCAAAAGTGGAGCGGTGGGGAGTATAAGATATATTGCTACTCAAGGGATCCGTCAAAGTCTCATATCGCACACACGGATAAATGCGATAATATAAGGGTAGATGCCGCCGAGCTTGAAAACGAAGTGCTTGCCGACCTTTTTTCAATGACAGCCGAGGGTGGAGGTGAGGATGAGGACAGGGGCGATTCGCTGAAAATACTCGAAAACACGGTCTATCAGTGCAAAAGAAGATTGTCAAGGCTCTATGACCTTTACTCAAGTGCCGAGGACGAGATACTTTTGGGTGAGATAAACAGAAAAAAAGACGAGCTGGCAAAAGCACAGCTCGAATATGAAAATATGAAACTTGAACGTAAAAGAAGCTCGGAGGCGGCACAACGCTTTTCAAAGCTAAGTGCGGTGAGAGGTGCGTGGGAAAAAATGAGTGTAGAGGAACGGCGAGGCATACTCTGCGAGCTTATCGAAAAAATAGTGATAACATACGAAAGAGTTGAGATACACTATACCAAAGGCACGATCAGTCGCCGTATATAACGGGATTTGCGAAAACAAACGACAAAAGTCGAGTCACTATATAGGAAAGCACGCCGAGCTGCAAGAAAGAATAGATAGTATGAGGCGTAAAGCCAACGATGCCCTGAACCGTCAAAATAATATTCGGTATACAGCTTACAGATATCACGATAACGGAAGCGAGTGAAATGGCAAAATAGAGCGGAGGGGTTGCAATGTCAAGGTGATATCTTGCCTCGGAGGTAAAATAAAACATTGAGAAGATAATGCCGAGCTGAATAATGATACGTTCGGGGTTGTTTATTACAACGCTCGAATCGAAATATATGAAAAGCAAATAGCATATCGCCCAAATTATCGGAAACAGGGAGGTAAGACGCAGACTCAGCATATTGAGCTGTGAGGTGGAGGAAACACGGAAGAAGTAAAGCGAGGATAAAAGACCGAATGCTATCATCCCGATATATACCGCAATGTATATCGTGCTGTTCGAAGCAAATGTCGATTCCCGAAAATACCAAAGCTGAAGAATAGATGATGAGATGAACAGAAAGCCGCAAAAGGCACTTGAAAATACTATCGAAAGACTTGCCTGCGGCAATACTTTGTTGAATTTATTCGATTTGATAAACAAGGCACACAGACCCGTGAGCAGAAAAGCAACGGCAAAGACCCATGAAAACGCCTCCGGCAGATCCGTCCCCGCCTTATAGAGCTTTTCACTCGTATCGTAAAAATTATCCATTAACAGAACCCTCAGCACGGTCAAGACAGCACCGATGACAGAGGCGGCACACAAAAGCGGAAGCAACAGCTTTTTAGTGGATTTCATATAAAAAGAACCATTCCTTTGAGTAAGAGTATGCGAGTGCGTATATAATACGATCACGCAACAAGTATACTATAATAATATTAACAAAGCACGCCTTAATCGGTTAATTTTTAAGGGGGATATATTTTAAAAAATATCTATTGACAAAAAAGCACGAAAAATATATAATCGTCATATGGATCATATTAAAATACTTGAGGGCAAAACAAGAGCCTGTATAAAAAAATATTCGATGATAAACGACGGCGACCGTGTATGTGTCGCCGTGTCGGGCGGTGCGGATTCGCTCATGCTGCTGTATCTGCTTTCACGCCTGCAAAAATATCTGCCGACAAAATTTGCTTTGAGCTGTGCTTATGTTGATATGGGCTTCGGTAACACGGATACCGGGGCGTGCCGTGCCTTCTGCCACTCTCTCGGGCTTGAGTATTCGGTAATAGAGCTTGACGGTGCGGAGACGATAAAAAATCATGACGACCCGTGCCTGATATGTTCGAGAACACGAAGAAGGCTTTTATGTGAACACGCTCGTACACACGGGGCAAACGTGCTTGCACTCGGTCATAACGAGGACGATGCGGCGCAGACCCTGCTTATGAATCTGCTGTATGGCGGTAATTTCATATCGTTTTCGCCGGTGACGGATTATACCGATATAAGAATAATACGTCCGCTTCTTTCCTGCTCGGAGCTTCTTATACGCAAGGGAGCTGCTCAAATAAACGCACCCGTTGCAAAAAACGGATGTCCGTTTGACAAAAACACTCGCAGAGAGGATATGAAACGCATAATACACGGCATAGACGCCGACTGCAGAGGTACCGCTCGCAGGCTCGTGCATTCACTCGAAAAGCACAATATCGACGGCTATAAAGAATAGAATAAGAGATAAAAAACGAGTCGCTCGGGCAAAGCTTGCCCGCGACTCGAATTTTTTATGTAGCTTTGTGCGAATCGAGATAATTTTGCAAAATTATCTCGGCAGACAGCGTGTCAATTACCTGCCGCCTGTTTTTACCTCGTGTGTTGGTATAATTCAAATACGTATGTGCGGACATGGTGGTCATTCGCTCGTCAAACAACACTACCTCACAGCCTATTTCACTCTCAAGCAAAGCCTTAAGCTCCTTTGCTTTTTCGGCTCTGGGACCGTGTGTGCCGTTCATATTTATCGGATTGCCGAGTACTATCAGCTCAACACCGTATTCGTTGACCTTTTCCGCAATGCGACGCACCAAATACGGCGGATACGTCTCTTTTATATATCCGATACCGTGGGCAAGCATTCCAAGCTCGTCCGAGACGGCAAGCCCCGAACGCACATCACCGTAATCCACGCAGAGTATGCGTTTGCTCATTTGCCCTCGTCCAGAGCGTTTACCATATCAACTCTCGTTTGATGTCTGCCGCCCTCAAATTCCGTGTTGAGGAAAAGATCAACCATGTCAATGGCAAGACCGAAGCCGACAACTCTGCCGCCCATGCAAAGGACATTTGCATCGTTGTGCTGACGGGTGAGTCTTGCGGAATAAGTATCGGAGCAAACAGCCGCACGTATGCCCTTATGCTTGTTTGCCGCCATTGACATACCTATACCCGTACCGCAGAGCAATATGCCTCTGTAGCATACACCGTCCTGTATCGCCGTGCAAAGCTTATGTGCGTAGTCGGGGTAGTTTACGCTCTCTCCGTCGCAACCGAAGTCGATAAATTTGATACCCTTTGAATTGAGGTGAGCCTTTATCGTCTCCTTTAATTCGTATGCTCCGTGATCGCAAGCGATCGCAAGTATTTTTTCACTCATTTTTCAATAATTCCTTTCGTTTATTTCTTTCCCGCTCTGCCTGAGAGGGCAGAAGATATACGGGAGTAAGCGCTGTATCGGTAAATACGGATCTGTTCTCCGCAGAACAATACCGTCGATATGCACACAAGGCAACGCTTGCGGCGTTTTGATATCTCAAAAGCTGTGGTGCCGGACGGTAGCTCGGATCTTGATAATTGCGGTAAAACATCTCCGCTCCGTCACCGACAAGATTCACCGTTGCGTGCAGTGAGAGCAAGCTCTCATTCAAACGCTCGGCAGTGAGTATCTCATCATCTCCGAGTCTGTGCGGCACGCCCTCTCTTATTTGATACAGTGAGGTGAAATATCTGTTTCCTCTCGCATCCATAAGAGAGCAAATATATTCGCCCTCGTACATATCCGCAAAATTATATGCAAGTGCGTGCAGAGATGAAACACCGACACACGGCTTACTGCGCCCGAAAGCGATACCTTTCAGCGTTGCCGCACCTATACGCACGCCCGTGAACGAGCCGGGACCGGAGGAGGTGGCATAAAGGTCTATATCGTCATAAGACAGTCCCACGTTCTCCATACATGATATTATCATCGGCAGAAGAGTTTCACTGTGCGTTCTCTTGATATTTGAGCTGTACAGGGAGAGTATTTCAAAGCCTGCCTTCTCTCCCCTTGCCACACATACGGAGGCGGCTTGTGCCGTTGCTTCAATTGCAAGTATTATCATGGCTTTACCCCCGAAAACGTGATCTTTCGCAGGCTTGTTACACCAAGCTCCGATGAAGGCTTTTCAATCTTAACGCATATCGCATCGGGCGGTATAGCCTGCGGAATGTTTTCGCACCACTCGCAAACGCATACGCCGTTGCCCATATAATCGTAAAAGCCCGTGGAATAAAGGTCGTCATCGTCCTTTATTCTGTAAAGGTCGAAATGATATAAGGGAAATTCCCCCGTCAGATATTCGTTTACTATCGTATACGTCGGGCTTGATACTCGGTCAAGCGGACATAATACGCTTGCCATACCTCGCACAAATGCGGTCTTGCCTGCACCGAGATCGCCGTAGAGAGCCACAAACGAGGTCTTATCAAGACGTTGTGCGAGGCACCTACCGAGCTGCTCTGTCTGCTCCGCACTCTCGGTATAATACGTTTCGTCCATTATCAGAACAAGCCCGTTATATTGCCGTCATCATCAACATCGATATTAAGAGCGGCGGGAGCTTTGGGTAAACCGGGCATCGTCATTATATCGCCCGTAAGAGCGACGATGAAGC
The DNA here is from genome assembly GCA_964562175.1 of uncultured Lachnospiraceae bacterium. Taxonomy (GTDB): domain Bacteria; phylum Bacillota; class Clostridia; order Oscillospirales; family CAG-272; genus CAZCJU01. The sequence continues at coordinate 57,012 of CAZLRV010000010.1, read as the reverse complement.
CCGCACCTGCGGAAAGCTTGATATGGCGTACATTGAGCGAAAATCCGCTCGGTCTGCCGAGCAGCTTGGGATCGTCGGAGAGGGAATATTGAGTTTTCGCAACGCATACCGGCAAACGGTCGTATTCGGGGTCTATGGCAAGTATTGCGGCGTATTCTTTGAGTGCCGCATCGTCGAATTTTACGCCGTCGGCACCGTATATTTTGGTAGCCAGCGTATGTAATTTTTCCTTGACGGAAAGCTCATCCGAATAAAGAAGCTTAAAATCGGAGGGCTTTTCGCACGCCGCAACGACAGCCTCGGCAAGTGCCGTACCGCCGTCTCCGCCCTTGGCAAATACCTCGGAGAGAGCAAAGTCGGCACCCTTTTCACGGCATATGCTCTCAAGCAATGAAAGCTCCGCATCCGTATCGTCCGCAAAACGGTTTATGGCAACGACTACCGGTACACCGTATTGAGAAAGGTTTTCTATATGTGCCTGAAGGTTTACCGCACCTGCCTTGAGTGCCTCAAGGTTTTCGCCCTTAAGCTCGGTCTTTGCAACGCCGCCGTTATATTTCAATGCGCGAACCGTTGCGACCAAAACGATACACGAGGGCTTAAGACCTGCTTTTCTGCATTTTATGTCAAGGAATTTCTCCGCACCGAGATCCGCACCGAAGCCTGCCTCGGTTATGGTGTAGTCCGCAAGCTTAAGTGCAAGCTTTGTTGCACGAACGGAGTTGCAGCCGTGAGCGATGTTGGCAAACGGACCGCCGTGGATAAGTGCGGGCGTGTTTTCTATAGTCTGCACGAGGTTGGGCTTAAGTGCATCCTTAAGCAATGCCGCCATGGCACCCTGTGCTTGAATATCCTTTGCAAATACGGGCGAGTTGTCGTATTTGTATGCAATGAGTATATTGCCCAAACGCTTTTTAAGGTCTTTGATATCCGAGGCAAGGCAGAGTATCGCCATTACCTCGCTTGCAACGGTTATAATGAAAGAATCCTGCCTCGGCACTCCGTCCTTGCTTGCACCGAGTCCGACAACTACATTACGAAGTACTCTGTCGTTACAGTCAAGGCAACGTGTTATCACGACCTTGCGAGGGTCGATATTGAGAAGATTGCCCTGCTGTATATGGTTATCGAGCATAGCGCAAAGAAGATTATTTGCCGCCGTAATGGCGTGAAAGTCGCCTGTAAAATGAAGATTTATATCTTCCATCGGCAACACCTGCGAGTAACCGCCGCCTGCCGCACCGCCTTTAACGCCGAACACGGGGCCGAGTGACGGCTCTCTCAATGCGATTATCGCATTTTTGCCTATTTTGGACATAGCTTGACCGAGTCCTATTGTTGTTGTCGTTTTTCCCTCACCTGCGGGGGTGGGATTGATAGCGGTAACGAGAATGAGCCGACCATCCGGCTTATCCTTCATTCTTACCTCAAAGCCGTCGTCGATCTTCGCCTTATACCTACCGTAGGGTATAAGCTCTGAGTCGAGAACGCCGAGCGAGGACGCTATCTCGGAAATGGGCTTCATTTTTGCCCCTCTTGCAATTTCGATATCGGAAAGCATAGTTTCTCCTTTGCGCAAAAATATTCTTATTTACCTATAATACCATATTTTGCGAGAAAAATCAATATCCGAAAGGTAAATTTTACGCTGTATACGCAAAAAAATGTGCAGTTTTTTTGAATAGTGAAATTTTGATGTGTTAATTTGTAAAAAAATAACGTAATGTATATACTTTTTAATATCTGTGTAGTATAATAAGAACGATGTGAGACAACGAGTAATATTTTTTCTCCGAGCTTTATAAAATGATACCGTATAAATTTAAGCCGAACAAATAAAGCGGAGGAAATTACAATGAACGATATCTACAGACCCGAGGGCGGTCTTGTTTGCGGCTATGAAAACAGAGAGTATCTCGCATCCGAGGCAATGCTTCAAAGAGCCTGCACTGCGGGTAAGATACTTGAGGCATATGCCGTTATGTGCGATAAGAGCCTCGATCTGAGCGTAGCCGTGCCGTGCATGAATGCGATAATTCCGAGAGATGAGGCTTTGTATCTTCGTCCCGATGAGCGGATGAAGGATATTGCGGTCATAACGCGAGTCGGCAAGGCGGTGTGCTTTAAGGTCAAGGAAATAACAAGGTACAGAGGGCAGAAAACGGCGATACTGTCACGTGCCGAGGCGCAAAAAGAATGCCTTGACAAATACCTGTCACGTCGGCGTGCGGGCGATATTGTGACCTGCAGAATAACGAGAAACGAAGGCTTCGGTGCCTTTGTCGATGTCGGCTGCGGCATAACCGCACTTTTGCCGACCGATTGCATATCCACAAGCCGCATATCTCATCCGAGCGACCGTATGCGTGTGGGCGATACATTGCGCTGTGTCATAAAAAGCATAGATCCCGATACGTATCGCATATTTCTGTCGCTTAAGGAGCTTTTGGGTACATGGGATGAAAATGCGGCGTATTACGCCGCAGGGCAAACGGTGAGCGGAATAATCAGAAGTGTGGAGGACTACGGCGTTTTCGTCGAGCTTGCTCCGAATCTTTCCGCACTTGCCGAATACCGCACGGGCTGTGAGCCCGGTCTGGGTGCGGGGGTCTACATAAAAAGCATCTGCCGTGAAAAAATGAAAATAAAGCTGTCCATAGTTGACGTGTTTCCTCAAAGAGAAAAAAACGATATCAAATATTTCGTACCAAAGGAAACGGAGCATATAGACAGCTGGGTGTATTCGCCGAATATATGCAAAAAAAGGATAGAAACGATATTTTAAAATGAAAAAAGCTGTTTTGATCTTATTATCTTTAGTCTTGCTTGCCGCACCGTCATGTAAGAGTGAAGCGGTACAGACAGATGTGACGGACAAAAACGAAGAGGAGAGTGTGCTTGTGACCGAGGCGGAAACGGATGCACCGGAACCGGAGGTCATGTATTACGATCCGCTCACGGGGCTGAAATGCGAGGAGGAGCTGTCGGGCAAAAGATGCATTGCATTAGTCGTCAAAAACGACCGTGCGGCATCGCCTCAATACGGCTTGTCGCAGGCGGCAATAACCTATGAGGTCAGTGTTGAGGGCGGGCTTACAAGGTTCTTGGCTGTATATTCCGACCTGTACAAAATGCCCGAGGTTGCTCCGATAATCGACTCACGCTCATATCTTTACACGCTTTCACAGTGCCATAATGCGATCTTCGTACAGGCAGGCACAAGCGCCTTCACACGCGGGATATTTAAGCAAAACGGCATTCAGGTAATAGATGCACTTGCGTGCGAGCTTGAACCGTCGTTCAGACGTGACGAGAAGCTTAAAAACGAACGGGGAAGTGAAAACAGCGTGTTGACAGACGGAAATATGCTCAAAAATTCGATAAGCGCATCAAAGCTTACTCAAGATAAAGAAACATTCAAAAATCATCTTGAGTTTTCGGCAAAAGAAAACACGGCACGTACAAGCGGCTCACCCTGTTCGTCGGTCACGATACAATACAGCACAAGCCACGCACCGAGCTTCAAGTACTCAACGCTTGACAACGAGTACAAGCGATATCAATATGATGCGGAGCATAAAGACGGGGCAAGCGGCGAGCAACTCAGCTATTCAAACGTCATTGTCATGCTTGCGGATACGTACACCGCAGACGAGCAGAGCGGGGAATTGGGTATGCTTTTGCAGGAGGGTGACGGCTATCTTGTAAGCTGCGGCAAGTATGTAAAAATAAAGTGGAGCATCGGCACCGGCGGCGAGATACGTTTCTTGCAGGAGGATGGGAAAAGCGATGTAAAGCTTTGCCCGGGTAAGACGTTCGTTTCCGTATGCTCGACAAAAATAAAGGATAAGGTAATATTCGGATGAAAAAAGAGTATTTGATAAAGCACTTTTCGGCAAGCGAGGATATAGACCCCTCATTGCTTGAGGTGGGTAAGATCGACGAATACGCATGGGGCGGCGATTATATGCCCGAGGCGTATTTCAAGGCGGCGTGTACCGATGAGGGAATATTCATATATCTTCGTTGCCGTGAAAAAGAGCCGAGAGCGGAATGCACGGGGTATATGTCGCCTGTTTATACCGATTCATGCCTTGAATTTTTCGCTTGCTACGGCGAGGGCGGATATATAAACATCGAATGCAATTCAAATGGTGCTTGCCTTATAGCCTACGGAGAGGGCAGGGCAAACAGAGTGCCGTTGCTCGATATGGTCGGAATGCTTCCCGCCGTTACGCCTGTGCGTGAGGGCGAGCTTTGGGGAGTTGATGTATTCGTGCCGTATGAGCTTTTGAAAAAGGTCTACAAAAGCTTCGATCCGCACAGCGGCTACACGTTCCGAGGCAATGCCTATAAATGCGGAGACAAATGCGAGATACCGCATTACGGCACATGGAACAAAATACTTACCGAAAAGCCCGATTTTCATCGTCCCGAATATTTCGGAAAGCTTATAATGGAATAACACAAAGCCCGAACGCCTTAAAACGCTCGGGCTTATATTATGTTGTTTTTTTCAGCTTGTCTAACATGGCTGTAAAGTAGTCCGGCAGAGGCGAATCGAAAAACATATTTTCACCGGTCAGAGGATGCACAAAGCCTATCGTCTTTGCGTGTAGGCATTGACCTTGGAGAATGCTCTCGTTTGCTTTCTCGAATTTCGTTTTGCCGCCGCCGTAAAGCGTATCGCCCATAAGCGGATGACCTATCGAAGACATATGCACGCGTATTTGATGCGTTCGCCCCGTTTGAAGCTTGCAGGAAATATGTGACCAGCTGTCATATTCCGATATCACGGAGTATTCCGTTACGGCGTTTTTCGAATTTTTGTCAACTACCGCCATCTTTATTCTGTCCTTGGGATGACGACCTATAGGCTTATCGACAACGCCTCGAGGCTCTTTGAAATGACCAAGGGCAATTGCCTGATACTCTCTTAAAAAGCTATGCTCTTTTATCTGTAGGGCAAGTCCCTCGTGAGCATCGTCCGTCTTTGCCACGACTAACAGTCCGGAGGTGTCCTTGTCTATCCTGTGAACTATTCCCGGACGTATTACACCGTTTATGCCCGAGAGCCTGCCGTCCATTTTATACAGCAGAGCCGATACGAGCGTGCCGGTATAATTGCCCGGAGCGGGGTGTACCACCATGCCCTTCGGCTTGTTTACCACCGCAAGCTGCTCGTCTTCGTACACTATTTCAATGTCTATATCCTCCGGCTGTGCGTTTGCCGGTATCGCCTCGGGTGGGGAGAATTGAAGCTCGTCATCTGCTTTGACCTTGTAATTTTTGCTTGAGCCTTTACCGTTTACCGTTATTCTGCCCTGCTCGATCATGACAGCGGCGTAAGACCTTGATATGTCAAACAGCTCTGAGGATACACTGTCAAGCCTGTAGCCCGCTTTATCCGTTGTTATCCGCATCGCTCTGCGCCTTTTTGTCGGCAAGTATCGTTTTGTCGAAAAAGATAAGATAAATGCAAACGGCAAACGAGCTTACCGTAATGAAGGAGTCGGCAACGTTGAAAACGGGAAAGCTCTTGAAAAAGTCAAATTGCAGAAAATCCACTACATAGCCCTTAAATACACGGTCTATCATATTTCCGATACCGCCGCCGACGATAAGCGAAAGCGGTATGCAAAAGCCCTTTGATTGATCGGCGAATTTATACATAATAAATATCATGAGAACTATCGCAATGCTTGATATTACCATAAATACCCACCGCTTGTCGGCGAGCATTCCCCATGCCGCACCTCGGTTTTCAACATAGGTGAGATTGATGAGGTGGGGAAGTATTCGAATGTCCTCGCCGCCCTTGAGATGCTTTACCGCAAAATGCTTAGTCAGCAGATCGAGCAGAACGCAGAGGACGGAAACGGCAAGATAAATTAAAAACGGCTTTATTTTTTTATTCTTCATTGCCGCTGTCCTCGCCGCCCTCACCATCGGGCGATATGTCCGCAGTGCCGTCAAGCATTTTTTTGTTAAGCTCTTTTATCGTGTCCTTAACGCTTACAATTCTGAATTTCCGTGCCGGCATATCCGTTGCTTCTCGGTGAGCGTATGGAGCATTCTCCTCGCTCTCCTCGCCCTGCTCGGATAATGATATTCTTTCCTTCATGCCGTCAACTGCCATTTTGATATACTCGGCGATCTCCGGCTCGCAAAGCGAAGCCTCGCCCTCGCACCTGGGAGAGATCTCCTCTATTTTTTCAAGATTCTTTCTGTATATTCCGTAAATGGATTCCTTAAGCTCCTCGACACACTCCTTGAGCTTTTTGTATGCTATAGCCTCGGTGGCGATTTTTTCGCGAAATTCGGTCAAGACCTTGTCGGTGTTTTCTTTTGCCGAATCGTAAAGGAGTTGAGCCTTTTTCTCCGCATCCGACGTTATTCTTTCAGCCGCCTTTTGCGCAAGCAGAAGCGTCTGCTTTATGTCGTCGCCCTCGTTTTTCTCGGCGTTTTGCTCGGTCAAAGCCTTGAGCTTGTACTCAAGCTCTCGGTTTTCTCTGTAAAGATCCTCGAATTTGTCACCGAGAAATTCGATATAGCTGTCAACCTCTTCGGGGTTATAACCTCGTATTGCCCGATTAAAGGTCTTGTTTTTAATATCTTGCGATGAAAGCATTATATCTCACCTTAATATAAATAAATTTTTGCACGCCAAAAGAACCGTCCGTCAAGACGGTTTAATGGTAAAAATTGGCAATGCACTGACAGATGTCGAAAAGCACGCTTGACTCGGTTTATTCCTCGTCGTATAATGCTTCTTTCTTTGCATCATCCTCCGTCGCAAGCGACTTGCTCGATATGGATGCATCCTTGGGTGTTACGACATATGTATTGTTCGTAACCGCTTCAATGTGACCCTGAATGGAGAATACAACGCCCGACAAAAAGTCGAGTATTCTCTTTGCGGTCTCCTTGTTCGTTGCCTCAAGATTGAGTATAACGGTCGAGCCGCCGAGCAGACTCTCCGCAATTTGTCCCGATGACTCATACGCCTCGGGTCTTACTACCGTTATGTTCATACCGGGTGCCATATTATTCTCCGAAAAACGAATATTACCGTAAGCGGGTGCCTTGTCCTTTACGGGTTGAGGCTTTGCTTCAACCTTGGGACGGGGCTTCTCCTCCTCATATCCGTATTCGTAATCCTCCTCATTTTCGTAATCGTTCTCCATCATTTCATCGTCATCACCCGAAAAGGTCTGACTGAACTTTTGAAATTTGTCTAAAAATCCCATTTTATAAATCTCCTTTGATATTATTTATTATAACTTCTTTTTCCGAATATTGCCGACCCGACGCGAACCATTGTCGCACCGCAGCTTACCGCTTGCATATAGCTGTCGGACATTCCCATCGACAAGACGGGCTTATCTATATTATGGCTCATATTTTTGAAAAAGTCAATAAAAATGCGATAAGTTTGTGAAAAATATTTCTCATAATCCGATTTATTTTCACATACGGGAGCCATTGTCATGAGTCCTTTTATCCTTATATTGCCAAAAGAAGAAATTTTATTATAAATTTCCTCAAAATTCTCATAGAGTATACCGCCCTTGTTTTCCTCGTGTCCGCTGTTGTATTCGAGCAACACATCGCTTACCACGCCGCACATCGACGAACGCTTGTCTATTTGTTCGGCAAGCCTTACGCTGTCAACGGAGTGGATAAGGCATACCCTCGGGACGATATATTTGACCTTGTTTGTTTGAAGTGAGCCGATAAAATGAATTTGGCACGGCAAAGCTCCGATATCGTCGTATTTTGCCATAAGCTCCTGAACATGATTTTCTCCGATAGCCTTTATACCGCATTCGTTTACCGCATAAGCTATTTTTTCGGCGTCTACCGTCTTTGTCGCACACATCAGCGTGATATCGCCGTCGTAAAGCGAACGGTCACGGTGCTTTTCGATATTTTCCCGTACTCGCTCTATATTGTCCTTGATGGTGCGTTTTTCCTCGTCTGTCACCTTACTCACCTCCGCCCGATACGGACATAGGCTCGTTAAGCAACACGGACGGGGAGGATACCGAGGTACCGAACGGGTCGTGCTTCATATCCGAGCCGACACACTCTATATTTTTCAGCAGAGTGTAGAAGTTGCCCGATATCGTAACGCCCGTTACCGCACGTCCCTTTTTGCCGCCCTCTATAAGATATCCCTTTGCGGAGAGCGAAAAATCTCCCGTTACGGCGTTTGCACCGGAGTGCAGACCCTCAAGCGAGGTTATCATAATACCGCACTCGGCTTTTTGCATAAGCTCATCAAGCGAAGTATCCGAGGGGGTGATCATAAAATTGGTGCCCGATATTCCGATAGGGGAAGAATAAGAGCCCTTGCTTGCATTGGCAGTTGACTTAACACCCGCTTTATTTGCGGTCTTGAGATTGTACAAAAGCGTTTTCAATACACCGTTTTCGACTATTACGTTTCTTTGAGAGGCAACGCCCTCGCTGTCAAAGGCTCGTGAACCGTAGCCGTGATCAAGCAAAGCATCGTCAATGATCGTAACGCACTCGCCGGCGATAAGCTCGCCCTCCTTGCCCTCAAGCATTGACAAGCCTCTTTGCGTGTTGTCCGAGGAAAAAACGGGTAAAAACGTACCGAGCAGCTCGCACATCGCCGAAGCCCTCAATATCACCTTCATTCCGCCGCCTGTGCAAGAGCCTGCGGAACAAAAATCTATCGCTTCCTCACAAGCGTCGTTTACGATCCCGTCAATGTCTATATCGTCTATTGACCAACCGACTCTGTAACCCATACCCGAATTCATGCTTTCGCCGTCCGAGGCGATGGGTATTACATAAGCACCTATTATATTTGAGTCTTCGCTGAGCGAAAGTCCCCACGAATTTTTGATAATACGCACGCCCGACTCGGTGAAGACCACAGCTCCCATCGTTCTTATTATCCGCTTGTCTTTTTCAAGTGCGGCACGCTCAAGCCGATGCGCTATCTCTATCTTCTCCGACGGCTTGATCTTATCCGCTTCGGGACTGTATACCATGGGATACTCGTATTTTTCCGAGCCTGCAAATATAAATTGCTCGTCCTTGCTCTCAATAACGGATGCGTTCGATATCGCTTCTTTGATAAGTGAGTCGATACCGTCCGGATCGGCCGAGGTGGTGGAGCAATAACCCATTTTGCCGTCTTTTTTTATTCTGAATGAAATTCCCACATAATCGTTTACACGGTAGTCCTCTATCTCCCCGCCCATAACCGTGACGGAAAAGCTGTCGCCTACCATTGCGTATATCTCATATTCACAGCCCGTTTTTTTGGCGTGCTTGTCAAGCTCGGTGCAATAGGAGAGTACTTGTTCTTTATTCATGATATTTCCTCCTTCAGCCCTCGCCGCCTACAAGTATCTTTCTCACGGCGATCGTAGGCTGACCGACGTTTGTGGGAATTGAGCCGGATGATGAGCCGCACATACCCTGTGCCAGCTCAAGGTCGTTTGATACCATGTAGATATCGTTTAATATCTCGCTTCCCTTACCGATAAGAGTCGCACCTCGTACAGGCTCCGCTATTTTGCCGCCTCGTATCATATAGCCCTCGACTACCGCAAAATTGAATTCTCCGGTTACGGGGTCTACAGAGCCGCCGCCCATATTTGCCGCATAAAGTCCGCAATCGACGGATGAAAGCATATCCTCAAAGCTGTCGTTACCGCACGCTATATAGGTATTTGTCATACGTGATGTGGGGGCATATTCATAGCTTTGACGGCGACCGCTGCCCGTCTGAGGCATATTCATACGCCGTGAGCCTAATTTGTCTATCATATAATTTTTCAAGATACCGTTTTCGATAAGCAATATCTTTTGAGGCTTCTCGCCCTCATCGCTCATGGAAAGACTGCCCCAAGCATTCACCAGCGTTCCGTCATCGTAAGCGGTTACCTTTTCCGAGGCTATACGCTCGCCGAGCTTTCCGCAAAAAACGGAATTGCCCTTGCCAACCGAGGTCGCTTCAAGCGAATGACCGCACGCCTCATGGAAAATGACACCGCCGAAGCCGTTGCCCATTATTACGGGCATTAAGCCGGACGGACATTTGTCGGCATTGAGCATGGTCACGGCACGCCGTGAGGCCTCACGCCCGCCCGTTACCATATCAAGCCCCTCGACAAATTCCCAACCGCTGTGTGAGCCGGGAGAGAAAAGTCCGGATTGATTTTCCGTACCGTCGGATGCGACGGCGTTTATAACGACACGGCAATACGAACGCCTGTCGGAGCCGTATACACCGTCGCTGTTTGCCACAAGCACATCCTTTTCACTCAGAGCGAGGGAGGCACGCACCTGCTTTATTTCACTTGAATAATCAAGTGCGGCAAAATACCCCGTCTTAAGAAGCTCCGTCTTTCTTTTTATATCAACGCTCGAATTCGGTATCACAATATCGCATACAGGCTCAAAGCGTTTTTCGCAGAGAACCATATCCGTGTTGCATCCACGGCATTGTCCGAGCGCATCCGCCGCTCGTGCGGCAAGGGAGATAAGCCCGTCCTCGCTCATATCGTTGCCGTATACGTACACGCAATTCGTTTTTGAAAATATTCTTATTCCGACACCTCTGTCACGTCCCGATACTGCGTTTTCAACGCATGAAGCTATCATGGATATAGATGACGAGGTCTTGTCCTCGGCGTATATCTCCGCATAGTCCGCACCACTGCACATGGCACGGGCGAGAACCTTTTCACATAATTCCTTTTTTATCATACAGTTTCCTCCATCGGTGTAAGCACGGACGAAAGCTGTTTTATGACCTCGTCCCTCAGCTTCTCAAACGACGAATAAGTATCTACCTTGAATCTCAAGCCGTCTGTTTTTTTAAACCATGTTATTTGACGCTTTGCGTAATTTCTCGTTGCCTGCTTGAATGTGGTGACCGCCTCATCATATGAGACCTCGCCACGCAGATATGAGATGAATTCTTTGTATCCTATGGCTTGATATGCCGTCGAACCTTCTATCAAAGAGCCGCATTCAAGCAAGCGGCGTATCTCGTCGATAAGCCCGCCGTCAAGCATTTGCTCGCACCTGCGGTCTATTTTGCCATATAAATGCTCGCGATCCTCAAAATCCAATATTACGTTTATCACATCGAATTCGGGCTTGCTTGCTCGCTGTTTTGCATCAAGCTCTGTTTTTGTCATACCCGCAGTATGATATATCTCAATTGCACGCACGACTCTCTTAACATTGTTTTCGTGTATGGACTCGGCGGAGTCCGGGTCGATCTCTTTAAGCATTGACCACAGCTCGTGCTTATCTTTCTCAAGCAGGGTACGTCGAAGCTCCTCGTCACATTTTGAGGGGCAAGTATCGAGATTATTTACTATGGCATTGAGATAAAGCCCCGTGCCGCCGCAGAGAACGGGCATTTTATTGCGAATGAGAACATCCTTTATGCAACCCCTGGCTCTTTTCGCATATTCGCCGCAGCTGCAATCCTCCCACGGCATAAAGACATCGATCATATGATGCTTTATTTCGGCTTGTTCGTCCGCACTCGGCTTTGCGGTGCCGATATCGAGATATTTGTATACCTGCATACTGTCGCAGGAGATAAGCTCACCGTCAAAGTGACGGCACAGCTCAAGTGCCAGTGCGCTTTTTCCCGAAGCCGTAGGGCCGCAGACAGATATTATTTTTTCCATTCGTCCCTCCGACCGCATATCGTTATACCCATATACAAATATTATACAAGACCCTCGCCCGATTGTCAATACATAATTTTAAATTTATGTTAAATTTATATGATATTCAAAGCACACGCCGCCGTTCTATATTACCATCACCCGAATGTCGGAAAAGTCCCTTTCCTGCAAGCACTTTTTGTCAATGAGAAAGCACAGGCTTTCACCGCATACATCGGAGTTCGTATCGTCATCGCCGAACAGCTTCAGCTTAAGCAGTATTATGTCCTCTCCCTCAGACTCATATTCATCTTCAAATTCCGTTTCATCCTCCTCGGAAAGCTCGTCGCAAAGCTCCGGCAATATCACAAAATCGTCGCTTACCGACTCGCTCGGTGAGTGAAATGACAGCTTTACCTCGGGTATTATGTCCTCGTCCTCGTCTTGCTCAAGCACCTCTTTTGCTTCACGCTCATCGTATATTACAGCCGCCGCATCCTCAATGTCGGGCGTTGACGGCATTTCTGCGGTGTTGTAGAAAAAGTAAAGCATTCCCGTGTGCGGCAGGATATTTTCCGTATCGAGTGAGGCAATATCCGAGCATTTTATTTGAGCTATGAATGTCATATCATGCTCCATACCCCGGCAATCAAATGTCGGCACCTCAAATTCCTCGTTGTCGTAAACGCTCGGCAGACCGAACATTTTGCTTGCACCTATCGGAAGCTCTCCGCATTCGCTCACTGTATCAATTCTTATTTCGCTCATAATCATCCTCCGACAAAATAATAAGATAATGATATCATTTTTTTGCCCGTATGTCAACGATTTTGCCGAATTTTTCACAAATAAATCAGTTAGCCGAAGAACGGCATAAAAAAACGTGTCATTGAGGATAAAATGTGAAAAAAATACTTGATTTTTCGCTTGAAATATAGTATAATAAACAAAAAACGAAAGGCTTTGTAATATGAGTAAAATAAATGTTGCGGTGATCGGCTGCGGTAATATAGCAAGAACCGCTCATATACCGTCATATTTGAATTGTCCGGATGTGCATATAAAATATTATTGCGATATCATACCCGAGCGTGCCGATGAAATGGTGACCTTAAACGGAGGCACGGCAGTGTATGATTACCGTCAAATATTGGACGATCCCGAGCTTGATGCGGTATCGGTATGTACGCCGAACGATCTTCATCCTATAATATCGATTGATTTTATGCGTGCCGGCAAGCACGTGCTTTGCGAAAAGCCTGCGGCAAGAACACTTGACGAGGTGCATTTGATGCAAAAGGTTGCGGCGGAAACGGGCAAGACGCTGAATATCGGCGTTGTAAACAGATTCAATGCCGCCGTAAACCGCATAAAAGAAATAATTGACGAAGGCACACTCGGCGAGGTCTATCACGTGTATGCATCGTTCAGAGCCGCACGCTCCATTCCCGGACTCGGCGGAATGTTTACGACAAAAGCCGTATCGGGCGGCGGCGTTTTGATAGATTGGGGCGTGCATTACCTCGATCTTATAATGTATTGCCTCTCCGATCCGAAGCCGCTTGCCGTAAGCGGCAAGGCTTACAGCAAGCTCGCCACGGATATGAAGGGCTATGTATACAAGAATATGTGGGCAGGCCCTCCGGATTATAACGGAACATATGACGTTGAGGAATTTATAACCGGTATGATACGCACGGATAAAGCGACGATAACGCTCAACGGCGCATGGGCGCAGAATATTTTCATAGATGAAAGATTTATAGATTTTATCGGAGATAAGGGCGGCATACGGCTGAAATACGGCGGAGATTTTCAACTGTTTACCGTAAAGGACGGCGAGCTTGTTACCGAAAAGCCGGACTTCGACCATGAGCTGAATATGTACAGAAATGAAATAGCCTCCTTCGTCCGCTGTATACAGAGCGGTGAGCGACTCCCGTCGCATATAGATACCGTCGAGATAACGGCAAGAATAATGCAAGCATTGTACGATTCATCCGAACAAAACAGAGAGATAACACTCGACTGAGAACAACATTGATATCATAGATGATATACACCGAGGATGGCTTAAAGACGCTATCCTCGGCGTTTTTGTGTAAAGAAATTTTATTTGCCGTATTGCAATTTACGACCGCTTATGCTATAATAGACAAAAGAGCCGAACACGGCATAACGGAGGAAAAAATGAAGCTGTTCAGACATCGCCCATTTGTATTTGCAAGCTTTTGCTCAATAGTCGCATTGCTGTTATGCTTTTTTCTTCCCGTTGCGCTGTCGCTTGTCTTGGGTATAGTCTTTTTTGCCGTATCGGTCATCCCCACATATAAGCACAAACGCTTTGAGGAGGGCTATTTCGGGCAGTATACCGGTTTTTTCATGGCGGCAGCTTGCGTTATGTGCGGCGCAATGTGCATATCCTCTTATATTTATTACGGTATCGCAGCTGACGGAGCGAGAAAATGCTTTAACGATAACGAAACGGTATTTAAAGCCTATTATACCGACGGACATGAGGGCGTGGTCTACGCACCCAATGGCAAAAAAATAAAATGCGTTATCGACGTTGAGGGAGAAAATGTCGGCGAATACACATATTTCACCTTTTCCGGTGCGCTTACGGGAATTGAGGAATATACGGACAATGAATCGTACTATTTGTCAAGAAATGTACTCGGCTACTGTACGGGTAAGCTTGTCGAAGTACTTGACAGCTCCTCTGACCCTATGCAATACTTTAAGGGCTTGCAGAATTACGCCGTATCGCGCACGAACAAATATTGCGCCGATCAAAGCGGCTTTGTTTCGGGTCTTGTTTTCGGTGACCGTGATAATATACCCGATGAAGTCTACTCCTACTACAAGCGTACCGGCACAACACATCTTTGTGCCGTGTCGGGAATGCACTTGATAGCGATACTTGCGCTCACCGATATGATCTTCAAAAAGCTTTTGCGGATGAAAATTCCCGGACTTATAATATCGCTTACAATATGCGTTGTCTATGTTTTACTTACCGGTGCGGCAATGTCCGTTTTGCGTGCCGGAATAATGTACCTGTTTTGCAACGGCTCGTTTTTCCTGAAAAACAGATCCGATAGTCTGACAACGCTGTTCTTTTCGGCTTTTTTGCTTTATTTTCTTTGTCCGTATGCGCTTTTCGATGTGGGACTCGCACTTTCACTCTGTTCTACCTACGGAATATTGGCATTCGGTGTACCGACCTCAGAGGAGCTTGACAAATATTTGAAAAGAAGATTACCTAAGCCGCTGAAAGACCCGCTGATGTTCGTTGCCTCGTCGTTTCTTATCTCGCTGAGCGCATCCTTTGCCGTTATTCCCGTGCTTATGATATATTACGGAGAATTTCATGTATTTTCTTCCTTGACTACATTCATGCTTTCGCCGAGCATTACCGCAATACTTTATCTTGCCCCGCTCTGTGTTATATTCTCGTTTTTTGAGCCTGTGGCAGCTCTGTGCGGAAGTCTTGCCTCGGCGTTTTCGGTCTTCTGTACGCAGACGATAAAATACTGTGCAAGCACGCTCGATGCGGTGGTTTCACTTGAGTATGTTTTTTCATTGCCTTTTCTGATAATAGTCTTTGTAATGTACGGTATTATGCTTTACAGAAAAGCAAAACGCTCTGATTTTCTGTATTTTACCGCATCAATATTGACACTGTATATCGTCATTGCTTGCGTTTGCGATGCGTTCTATGCGAAAAACAGCTATGTGATAATTCAAAATACGGACAACGGCGATGCCGTGTGCATAGTATCGGATTCCCGTGCCGTAATGCTGGATTACACGGATGGAGGCGATTCCGATGTGTTCGTTGAAATACTTGACGGGCTGGGCAAGCACGGAATAAAACGGCTCGATTCGTTTGTTATGGTAAACACCGAAAGCTATAACTTCAAGACGGTTTCCAATGTTTGCTCACGTATAACGATAGATAAACTTTACGTGCCGGATAAATATGCCGAGGACGAGGAGGAATATGCAAAGCTCGTATCGTACTCCGAAAAATGCGGCGGTAAGCTGATAAGATATTACCCGTCGGCGGCAACGACGGTGTCCGAGCTGTCATGCAAAATAACACTGCTTAAGCCCTACGGCTTTGAGGATGAAGTGTTCGTGCCGTTTATCGTGGAAAAAAACGAACGTGTGCTGTATGTACCGTACTCAAGCTTTGATGCCACACGGGTCGTGAAAAAATATATGAGCGACGATATTACAATAGTATACGGTGCGAGATATGAAGCCGAGGCACCGTTTACAATGATACACAACGGACGAAGAATGTATATTACCGAATATGTAAAGGATAAGCTTGCAAGGGAAGAATACGCTAAAATAGTCAAAGAAGGCTGTGAGGGAATTATAAGAGAGGGCAGGGACGTAATAGACCTTAATTGACTTTGACAATATGCGATATAATAAAATGCCCGTGCCGTGCGGCACGAGCGGAGGGTATGGAAGAATAAAGTAATGAGGAAAAATAATATGAAAAACAAAGTCGGTTACATAGTGTCGGCAACGTTGTTTTTGCTGTTTGCGATATTCACGGCTGCCGTGCTTTTTGTCGATGTTCAGACTGTTGAGGCGACAGGCGGCAATATCGGCATGGCAACGCTCAATAAATCCGTTTTCGATCTGCTCGGCAGAAGTGAGCTTTGGTACGATATTACAGAGATGCTCGGACTTGTTTCAATAGCGGCGGCATTCGGCTTTGCACTTTGCGGTGTCGTTCAACTGATCAAAAGAAAAAGTGTGGCAAGGGTAGACAGAGAGCTGATAGCACTCGGCGTGTTTTACGTTGCAGTCGTTGCGTTCTATATTCTGTTTGAGCTTGCCGTGGTAAATTGCCGCCCCGTATTGATAGACGGTGAGCTTGAAGCATCGTACCCGTCATCGCATACAATGCTTGTTGTGTGTATTATGGCGACAGGCATATCGGAGCTTAAACGTTTGCTCGGCGAGAAAAAGACATTGCGTGTGATGCTCGAAGCTCCCTGCATCGTCATCATTGCCGTGACCGTTGTCGGAAGATTGCTCAGCGGTGTGCATTGGCTGACGGATATAATCGGCAGTCTGTTGCTTTCATCGGCACTTGTTACACTCTATTGTTCCGTTTGCCGTTCACTGTCAAATAAAGAATAAGCCTTACGGTACACGCACGGTCTGACCCGCAGGTATACATATAATATCACGCTTGTTCCGCTCGACCCATACATCAAGCGAGGACGGATTGTAAAAAACGCTTTCGTCGTATGATACCTCAAGCCTGCGTTGAGCCTCGATATAACGGTATATCTCAATGTTCGTTGCGTACCATATTTTAGGATTTCCGGAAAGCTTTTTCAATATCTGCTCCATATATTCCCAATCCTCCTCGCATCGAAGCTCATGGCTGTGTCCCCATATGTAGAAAAGAGGATGAGTCCATTCGGAATCGAGCGAGGCAAGAAAAGGCTCACACAGCGAAAGAGCATCACGGTGATGACATGACGGATGCCACTGCATAAAATCATCCGGAAGGATAAACCCCTTGGTGCTTTTTGTCGTTCTGCTGTACAAAATTCCGCAGTTGCGTGCTACTTGACAGACACGTTCGTTGAACGAACCGCTCGGATAAGACATACCGACAACGGGATACGAGCAAATATCCTCAAGAATACGCCTCTCCTCCGTTATTTCACGAACAAGAGACTGCTCGGGCATACGTGCCGGCCAACCGTGCTGCAGGGTGTGGCACGAAATTTCATGCCCCGAATATTGCTCGCAAAGCTTACCGCGTGCCTCGTCACTTATTCCAAGGTAGCGTATACCGTTGAGATGAAAGGTGCCCTTAACGCTGTATTTGTTAAAAAGCCCTATCAAGCGTCGATCGTTTTCACTGCCGTCGTCATAGCTGAACGTAACAACACGCCTAAGTCCACCCGGAAAAATGTGATATTGTATCATAACAACCTCCGATAATATATCATCATTAACATAAATATTGTACCATATATCGTGAAAAAAATCAATAGCCGCAGTATATAAAGCTGCATAAAATATAAAACTTGTGTGCATTAAAAAAAGAGTCTCATACCTCAATTTTCTTGAGATATGAGACTGTTCTTTTATCCGTTGATATTGTAGCTTTTGTTTATCAGATTCATCGCCTTCATAAACTTGTGACAATAAACAAACGGTCCGATTATGATAAGTGTACCTAATATGTTCCATAGCCAATAATGTAATGCACCGAATGAGTAATTACAGCCTCGTCTCTTTAGCTCGTTGCCGATACGCTTGGCTAAGCCGTGATTCCATACAAAGAAATAGATTCCGAATGTCAGACATGTAAGCCAAGGTACCGCAAGCATGTGAACTGTACGTTTTCCGTCATATCGGCTCGCAACGATGTTGATCTCACCCGATATTTCGCTTTGAACCACGATACCGTATATTCCGAATGTGATCAAACTCAAAAGAACCATTTTGATAAGTCCGCGATGGGTAGGTAATTGAAGTGCCGGCGGATAATGTATTTCCGCTTTCGGTGTCTCTACTTGCACCGTCTCCGCTTGCGGAAAGGAATTACCGCAACATCCGCAGAATGTTGCACTGTCGTCAAATTGTGCGTTACACGCAGGGCAGGTTTTCATACTTTTCACCTTGTTTTTTGCGGCAAGATGTGTCGAACAATATCGAATTTATCTTGTCGTAAATTCTTATGTATGCAATTATATCACGAATATATATATATATATATATATATATATTAAACATTTTATTAACATTGAAAATAACAAAAAGCCATGACTTTTAATCATGGCCCATATCCTAAAAGTCCAGCTTAAAAAAGAAAGCCGTAATTCGATATCTTAAGATATCAAATTACGACTTTGAAAAATAATATGTCAATCAAGGAGTTTTATTGCTGTTCAAACTATTCCATATAAGCACAAACAATTTACCGTAAGACATTTTACAAAGCAAAGACAGATGCAAGGAGCCTCTCCATTCTTTTTCAAATTGTCATCTACCGCAGACAGGTAAAAGTTGAGTTGACCTGCGTATTTCGTTTGACGGGTCGTAAAAACGGTCATAATATGCTTTCCTGCCGATATGCCGCCATTAGGTAACGATTTTTGAGAGTGCCGATAAGATCGCTTTTATGTCATCCTCGGTATTAGATTTGCCGAGGGAAATTCTAATTGTTCCTTTAGCCAATATATTACTAAGCCCAATTTCCCTAAGGACATGGGATATCCGAGTATTATGACTGTCGCAAGCAGAACCGGTCGATACGGAAATTCCCATAAGATCGAGCCGGTGCAATAACGCTTCTCCCTCATAACCGCCAAACGATAAGCTTATATTGCCCGGGATTCCAATATCACCGCCATTTCGTACAAAATCAATCTTTTTCATGCGTAATCCATCGATTAGATCTTTCTCAAGCTTTTTTATGTGAGCCGTGTTCTCGTTCAAAAACCGCAGATTCTTCTCAAGAGCAACCGCCATACCAACAATTGATGCTACATTCTCCGTCCCCGCCCTCATGCCAAATTCTTGTTTGCCACCGCTGATATAGGAAGTGATTTTCGTTCCGCTCCGTATATACAGAAAACCAATGCCTTTAGGACCGTTAAACTTATGAGCGGATGCGGACAGCATATCGATCCCAAGTGATTTCACATCGATATCGGTATGACCTACGGCTTGTACTGCATCGGTATGGAAGATTGCTCCCATCGAATGTGTAATGCTACATAATTTTTGAATTTCTTGGATCGTTCCTATTTCATTGTTTGCAAACATAATCGATACCAATCTTGTATTGTCGGTAATCCATTCGGAAAGTGCTTGAGGCGAAACTTTACCATAAGAATCTACCGGCAAATAGCTTACAGGATATCCTAATCTTTCAATGTCTGCACAGGCATTCAGAATTGCATGATGCTCAATTGTTGATGTGATCGTCGCACGTTTCGAGGGGTCGGAAAAAGCACTACCCTTGATTGCCCAATTATCGCTTTCCGTTCCGCCTGAAGTAAAGTATATTTCTTCCGGAGCGGCTCCAATGCATTGCGCAATGATTTCTCTGGATTCTTTCAAGGCATTTTTTGCTGTTCGGGCAAACGAGTATGGCTGAGAAGCATTGCCGTATTCTTCCAATAAGTATGGCCTCATCGCCTCAAATGCATCAATATCCAATTTTGTGGTTGCCGCATTATCGGCATAAACAATACTTTTCATTTTTCTCTTTATGATCAGGCAAACAGCTTACAGCCCTCTTCTTTGAACTCCTCGATCTTATCAAGGAGTTCATCGACTGTACAACCGAGATACTCTGCAAGACAGTCAAGGCAGTAAAAGTTATCTATATCTTCTCCTAACAATTTCCTGTTAATGCCGATGGTGTCTTTACTAAGGCGATCTTTTCCGCATATGACGCAGTTACTCTTCATCCGTTATCTCCTTTAACGCGAAAGATGGAACATCCTTACCTTTGAATTCTTTGTCCAAAATACCAAGCTGCCTTTTAATGATCTTTCTCATACGCACCGCCGGACGAAGGCAATATTGTTGGAATGTTTTGGGTTTTATATCGTACACGCTTCTCACATTGGGAAACAAAAGCTTTAAATAACCAGTGGCGATTCTTTTTATCGCCTCGGTATCACGAGTATCTGCCTTGTCGGGGACTTCAATCACCCTATCAACAATAGTTCGGTAAGAAATATCGCTACGTAGCTCATGCAGGATCGTGCAAAAATATTCCGAATTTAACGCCCAGCCGGAGAGCTTGAGATCATCGTTCATCCTGGGAATATCCCAGCCTTTTATAAAGCCGTGTATTCTATCTACCAATGCACTTTCCTGAAATAGGGGAGGAAGCTCCGAGAACATATTCCGGTACTCATCCATATTATCCTGAGCAATATTGCCGAGGAATATTACACCTGCATCAGATTTTCCTTCATATCCTCCAATGTTGAATTGACCGTACTCCATATATCCTTGCATAATGGAGCGCATCTCATTGACATCGCCAAATTGAACAAGTTTCACCTCGTCAATGGCAACAAAATCGTTCCCGGAAATAAAGCCGGGAGTTTTTCGCGCAACATCATAGAACATTTTTGCACGTGTTACTTTTCCTCCGTCGGTGAGGAGTCCGTATTTACTAACATGACCGAAAACATAGGATTTTCCCGTTCCTTTGGGTGCAAGCTCTATTAGGTTAAGGCGTTTCTCGGCAAAGGGCAGAATTCTCGTCAGCATAGCAAGCTTTTGTTCTTCGTTTTCATACCCCGATGCATTGTAATCAATTGCACCGAGAAGCACATCGATCCACTCGGAAGTGGTAAATTCATTTCGGACATCTTTATAGTAGTCTAAATCAATTGTGTATGGGCAAAAATTGGTAAATCCGATAAGCTTGATCTTGCCCGGGATCTTAGGCTTCACCGTATCATCGGGCGGACGATAACCCAACTCAATAACTCCCCATATTTCTTGACCGCTTGCAAGCTCACCTCTATATTGCTCCCAGGTGGAATTGTCAATCATTGTTTCCTTGTTTGTCAGCCCAAAATTGGGAAGTGAAAATGCGACTTCACCCGTTTTAATGCTAATATCAACAGATATTCTTGTGAGAAGCTTCACCCTCTCGTTGTCGTTGATGATCCTGTCTTTAATACTTATCCATTCTTCCTTATTCGGAAGATATGTACGGATAAAGTCGGTAAGCTTCTCAACGTCAAGATTGCCATCATCATCGGAAAATTTCTTTATCAACCAATCTCTCAAAAACGAAGGCAGTCCTAAAGCCGAGAAAAAATTACTTTTCTTTAAGTCTTTGTAGACAACCATATCATCAAAACAATTTCTCAATTTTTCAATCACGGCTATTCCTCCTTAGAGTATGCTGTTTTCGCTTCCGCTTTCTTTCTCAACGACCAGCGGTAAAGAATCGGCAATCTTGTTTCCGCAAGCGTATACATCAACAGCATATTGCTTTGCTTTGCGGATCTCCGGCATTTCCTTTACTACATAGAAATTATCGTCTATAGGCTCGGCATCATATGTATGACCATCGATCTCAATGCACACATCCATCAATTTACGTGTAGCGAAAATCTTAATGGCTGCCTTTTTTCGGAAACTTACGCTGATTTTCGGCGCTCCAACGAAACTTGCCGGAGCATCAAGCGGCATTAGTTTAACCTCAATGGAATTGTTCAAGTATGTGATTTCAATGATCGGAACTACGACTTCCTCTAAGGTCGCACCACCGTGAACCTCAACGTTTGCTTTCCTACTGCCTTTAAAACGATCATAGTTTGCCAATGCCCAGAAATCATCCGCATCGGCAGCACTATTCGGTCTTGTGTCGATCTCGCTTTTGGGACAACATCTTCCGGAATGTTTTCCGGCGGAGCCCATCTCCCAAAGATTTTCGGTTTCGTGGATCACTGCGAGCCTGCTCGCTCCATGATCTGAGATGAGTATCCCTTTAGCATACTTACCCGATGCAAGGTCTGACTTAATTTTTTTGAGAAGATCGTCAATTATTTCAAGCTCTCTTATCAAATGGATCGGAAGTTTTCTGTCTTTGCGACTGTAGTCAAATCCATCTTCTCCGTGATGTTTGATCTTATCAAGCTTATCAACAGTGATGATCGGATAACTTGCGTTGGAAAGCTCCTCCCAAAAATCCTTATTGCGGCTTGTAATCGACGGTAATTCACTTCTACACACAGATACCTTAGCCATTAGCTGCAGTTCTTTGCATTTATCCATGATAAATCCAAGAAATTCCACACCCATTGCATCGGTAAAATATGTTTGTGTATTTGCTGTGTCAATATTTTCCACCAACGCACTTCGAGGCGGAAGCAGTACATTGTAGTCCCTGGTAACTGCTTGTTGTTCAACGAGTGCCATAAACTCCGGAAAGATTTTGTTAATCACCTTCTGATACTTATAGTCCTGAAAATAACCATCCAAAAGCTCATTTTTAAATCTAAACGGCTGTAAATATGAATACAATGCCGGATATACTTTCCTCAATATTGAGAGGATTTCTGCTTTTGTATAATCCGTTCCATATTTTTCAAGCAGTTCAAATACGAGTTCCTTCTCCTGAATGGAATTGTCAGTAAGATAACATATTGCATTCTTTCCTTTGCTGAGTACAATTTTGCAAAAATCGATGGTCTCGTTTATCGGATTACCCAGTGCATTCAATAATGCCTTTCTTCTTTCGTATACTGTCTCAAACGAATCGTCGTTTATCTCTAATTCTAAAATGCCTCGATATATGCCACGTACAAAATCAGAAGGCGACAAAGCCTTAGATACTGCGTTGTTCATGTATCGGTCATTAGTCGCGCCAAATAATTTCAAGCCAATAAAGTAAAGCCAACACCAAGTTTTATCGTTAGAATTTAATTTATAGTTTGAAATGGCACTGCCAAGGCTTTGAACGCTTCCAAACTTGTCAGTTAGAAAATCACTCCATGAGTGAAATGTCTGAAACTCAGCAAGAGCGTACTCCCATTCTTCCTCCGAACCGGCATTACGGTCAAGAACGGAAGTTAATTCGTCTAAATCACACAAGATATCATAAGGACTGTGTCGTTCAAAAACAGTGTATAGTGATAAAGGAAAATTTGCCTTGAGCTTTTTTGTTTCAACATAGATCGTGTCTGCCGACTCGCATTCAATGGCACCGGCAAGGCTATGCAACCCCTTGACCGTCTTGCCGTTGCCCAAAGATCGAACTCCGCCAATCGTAAATACAAGCTTTGGACGTAGACACTGTTGTCCGTCAATAATACAAACTCGTCCCTGCAGACGTTTATCGCTTTTGATAAGTGCTTGAAGATAATTTTTGCATTGATAAGTAAGAAATACAACATGACCGGCGATATTCATAGACAGAAGCTCCTTTAATTCCCGAGACAGCTCTTTTTCACCTTTCAGCATATAAAAGGTAGAAAGCTCTTTAATGAAAAAGCTGTCAGTCTCATTAGCAATTCTTTCAAGAAGCCTATCAATTGTCGGGAACTCGTCATAATTACAGATTTCAGGATCTGATGCATATATGAAGGTGTATTGAGGTAATTGATAATGAGTAACAATTATCTCCATATCGGTCTTGTTTTGTACATCAACTATAATAGATCCGACATCATCCTTCCTCAGATAGCGATCTATCTTTTTTATAACTTCATCGGTGGTCATATCGTACCTCCTTAGTTTTCTTTGATGATCTCCATGCCGACGATCATATTATCCTTGATCAAATCCTTTAGATATTTCTTAACATCGGCAATATCCATTTCATCGATTTTTGCCAATGCACGCTCGCAACCGCCTTGATTGTAGTTGGCTTCTGCCATCATGTGTAATTTCTTTTCGATTTCCGGAAGACCGAACCAATCAAAAGGCTCCGCTTCAATGTGAGAATTAAGATATTCCTTTACAGCCGGTATGTCTGTAAGCATAACCGAGTAGTTCTTTATGACACCGTTTCTGAACGCTCTGTCGAGTGCTGCTTCATCATCAAGCAAGTCGAAGAATTTTGCGGAAGCAAAATACTCATTTGCTTTGTCTATGGATGCCTCGTCAGGCTTTGTACGGTTAACTGCACCGAAAGCCGTTCTTGCTTTTGCTACTTCATCGTCGGGAATTAAACAAAGTATCGGCATTTCATGCTTTTCGGACCATTCACGCGGCGAATCGGTGCCTGTCTTATCCTTCCAGAACTTCTTCAGCTTCGTGCTCTTTCGTCCCTCCTTGTAGGACTTCACTTTACTTTCAACGGTGTTTAGGTAGTCAGCTTTTTCGTAAGTAAAGGAGCCGGAGGGAATTGTGCTGAAAACTTCTTTTATTTCTTCGTCGGATAGCTTGTCCAAATAATATCCGCACACTCGCTTAAACATTTTGACTTGATTATTGTAAAAGTCACGGAATAACTCGGCGTTTGCTTCAAGCAACTCCAAAAAGGCTTTTTTCTGAGAATCCGGCAAAGTTCCGGTTTTTTTCATGCTATGCAGAAGGCTCAGGAAAGGACCAAGCTCATCCAGATAGTTTTTTGCGGCGGCATAAGAAATGCGAATATATCCACATTTATCACACCATTCTCTAATAGTTGCATCATAGGAGATGTTCTTGGAGATAACTTTATTGCTCTCGACAATAGTAGCATATTCTAATATCACCTCGCAAATCTTCTGCTGCACGGTTTCGACATTCCACACCCAAGTCGCGGCATCCGCATCAAATTTCTTGCGTAATACATTGATATATTGACCACCGTCGCCGATCTCCTCAGACAAATTAACCAACGACCCATTGTCAAAAGACGCAATGTATCGTATCATGCCATTTGTGCAATTTTCTTTTGTCAGAATATTCTTCAAATCGGATGCCGCATCAATATTGTCGAGTGAAAGCTTTCCGATCGACATGGCTATATCGCTGTCGGTCTTAGATGATCCCATGTTATTGCTATTTGCAATTCCGCAGAAAAGGTCTATAATTTCACTTAATACGGCTTTATCGGTTTTTGTTACGACCGAATCCAAGATATATTTGATTGTCCAGATCGGGAATGAGTATTCCTTCATTTTTCCGCGAATCCGTTCTCTTGTGTTCGGTACGGAGGTACATATGTTGAGAGGGATCCCGAATGCGGTCGAAGTAATTTCATTAAAAGCTTTTTCTTCCTGAGTCATAGCAACGATGTATTTGTCTTTGTAGCGAGGATTAGGCGTGATCTCAAGTCGGATGACCTCATCGATCATCTCCTTCAGCTTGACCACATTCAGAACATCATTTGTCAAGCCGTCGCTCCAACTGTACGTACCGGTCGCATACTCCTTGAGAACAAATCCCAGAATAAATGCAGTGAGATTGCAGGGCATAAATCCGTAAGGAGCGGTTTTCAGTACATCGTAGATCTTCTTAATAGATACACGACCGCCATTGTTAAACCCATCGGTTACAATTTCATCAACACAAAGCTTGATTTTGGAAATCAAAAGGTGTGGCTTTATCTTCCAGTATTCTGCTACCTTCCATGCACCTTCCAGTGCGGTTTCAAGCTTTGTTGCGGGACTTCCGGAAAGAAAAGTACCTGCGGTTTTTTCGTTAAATGCACACTCAACACCCTGCTTAAGATTATTCGGCGTATACATATTTGCAATAACATTGTACGCACCTTCAAGGCATCCGGGAAACTTTTTCTTATTCACTTCGGCAAGAATTGTGTACAGCGCATCGAGAGAGGTAGCACGCTCTCCGTCACGTTTATCCGCAGTGTGAATAATAAATTCGCCGGCTGTAATTCTGTTTTTCCATTTCTTCAGGGAATCTTTGGCGTTATTTGCATACTGTGTTGCCAGCGCTCCGTCTTTGCCTTGCTGAGACATGGACAAAGCCATATCATGACGGTATGTACTATATCCATCAGCTCCGAGTGGTGTTCGGGATGCATCGATAAAGATCATGTGATAGGAACCATCGGCAAGCGCATCTCTGATCTTTTTGCCAATAACAACACTCTCGGCATCATCCTTTGCAAAGCAAACGACCGCAACGATTTTGTTGTCATATTTATCTTCGGTATTACGAAGCTGCTTGATCGCAGAATCAAAATCAGATGACGATACATAACGTAGCTCGTAACGAAGCTTCAACGCCCCGCCCAAAGTAATTGCGTCAACGATTCTGGTTCTGTCTGCAAGTTCTTCAATGATCAAAGCAGATGTACTCTTTTTATCGATCTGCTCCTCAAAAGGCGTAACATCAATTTCTCCCTCATTGTTATAAGCGGCGTACTGGAATTTGCCACCGCCCAAAGATTTGGAAAACAGAATCTTATCACGGACAAGCTGATCTGCACAACGAGCTGCTGAACCCTCCATATCCGTGCCCTCAAACGCATTATTGAGATTCTTTTCGTTGGGAATAAACAGTTCTACCGAATCACCCGCATATTGAGAAATAGCTTGCAACAGCAGAACGGTCTTTAACACGCGCTTTTGGTCGGAATCCAACCTTTGATTACCGGTTCGGTTATAGTAGTCAAGAATCGAACGGATATCATGCGCAAGATATTCTTTGCCCTTGTCGTAGAAGAATTCCCATAGCATATCGACGGAAAGCAGAGGATTGTCGTCCTCCGGACCGAAAGTGTCAATAAACCACCGAAAGCCCTTGATCTCGTCGTCACGATCATTTTTTATGAAATCGAACATGCTGCGTTGATTGGAATCAAATGCAGATGATATATGCTTCAAAAGCAATGCCGCATAGGGGTGTATCGGGAGAATATCCGTCATTTCTTTGTCCGTAATACGGGCAACTGATTTAACCTGCTTTCGAGAATTTTGAGTCCTGTCGGTTAAATCTCCCAAGGCGATCTCCCAATCTTCTGCTACGGCAGGATCTTGGTTTTTCTCCATTGCCGCACCCATGAGCTGAAATGCAATGTTTTCAGGCAGACTAATTAAGCTATGCGGGCTGACGAAGCGTCCGTTCAACTTAATAAAATCACGATCGTGTTCATGGAATAAACCCTGCGTAACATGTGTCACCAATACAAAATAGAAGGGATCTGTTTCACTGATTTCGCACAGTTCTTGGAAGCCTGTCAGATTACGAGTATTGTTATAAAAGTACTCGGTGAATTCATCCCAGATAAACACAATAGCCTTCAGGCTATTGGCTTTTATTACCTCACGGATCCAATTACAGAGGTCGGTAACACTCAAAGACAATGCCTTTATTTGACGCTCGTCAGCGACTCTGAAGATGTTATCCATAGCTTTTGCCAATGCATCGCCGGAAAATGTGCGAAGCTTTTCGATAACCATATCAACATTATCTCCGCCGAATATATCTGAATATGTGCCGGTGATAAGTCCGTTGAAGTAGCTTTTGTTATCCTTATCGGAAAGCCAAGCGATTGCGGCATTTTTCAGAGCGTTGCCACCCTTATTCTCAATGCCGGCATCGATAAGAGCTTTTTCTATGCTTTCCTGAACTGCGAATACGAGATTGTGATCACCATGGATGGTAGCGGAACCATAGCGGTGAACGGTAAGAATGCGAGCGCCGGATTTGACTGCTTGAAACCGATTGAGCAGGTCATTATCAAGATCATATTTTTTAAAATACTCGCGGGTGTCCGCATCGTCCGAATCCAAAAGCTTTTTCAGCGTGTGAACCGCATGAGATTTACCGGTACCATAAGCACCCTCGACCCACAAACATTGTTTTTGTCTGCGTTCAAGTACACTGACAGTGTTCTTGATGAGCTTAATAAAGGTTTCGTGCGGGAAAAACTTCTTCCACACATTCGGATTCTTTGTAATAACTGCTTCGTTTACGGCAGGAAAATAATCAGGATCGATATCAAAATAATCTCGATATTTCTCTAACATTGGCATTGCATATTTCTCCTTAGAACAGCTTCAAAACATCTTGCGATGTCTTTTCGCAATTTAGCGTAATGTTATCAAGATCAAGCGTAAAGCTTGCGTTGATGAAATCAGGGTAGTTAATGGAAAGACCGCTAAGAAGCTTTTCCATCTGCTTCCTATCAAGTCCGAAGATCTCGGTAGGGCTGATGCCGTCACTTTCAATATCGTGATTCAGCAACCGAGAGAGCGTGAACTGGTGATAATTTCCACAAGCCTCAGCAAATTTAAAAAGACTGTAGAGGATAACGAGAGGATTAGGCGTTTTCCACTCGAGCCTAATCACACTGTTCCATAAACGCTTTTCGTTTTTAATTTCGTATTCGCAAGTTCCAAGCCCTATTTCGTTACCAAAATGTGGATTTGAAATCAAGATATTCTTATATGCGGAAACAATGTGCGATTTTGAATTTTTGCTCATTGCATCATCGAGCATCGCATAAATTGTGTCTGGAGTGTATATAATCGAGAATTTGATATTCTTTACCCACCAATTAAATTCCGATGTATAGGCAAGATTGCAGAGCATCAATGCCCATGCATCTGTATTTTCTATACCGATGTAATCAATGACTCTGCCGAAATCGGAAAGCTTACCTTTCACGGTGATCTCACTATCATTAAGAAAACTTTTAAGGTATTTAACCTTGTTCGTTCCTAAACTGTGTGGGGAATTCCAAAATTCATCTTTTGTTTTGAAATACTCTTTCACCCAATTGAGTTCAATTCCCATATTTCCATATCTATCTATGCTTCCCATTTTATTATCTCCTTTCGGCAATCGTAACGAGTTCGCAACTAAGCAACCATGAAATATATCATGACATTTCTTGCACTTAACACATCGATTATCTATAGTAACGCACCCGTTTTTCATGGTTATAAATCCATTTGGACAATTTGCCTCACAAACTCTACAACCGATGCAATAAGCAGTTTTCCTAAAGATAGTCTTTAGTTCCGATGCAAAATAAATATCCTTTTGTGTATTTGAACCGATGTTTACAACTGCTGTGAGTTCCTTATCATTTTCTTCGATTTCAATGTGATATAATTTTCCACGATAAAGTACATCGACATCTCCATTTTCTAAAAATGAGATATCACCGATTGTTTTTATCCACTGTTTCCAATCAGTATTTTTTTGTGTTAAATGAATTGTGAGAATACCTTTTTCAAAGACCTCAGTTGAATAACTTTTGGCAAAAGAAAGTTCCTTGCCGCTTCGCCTTGCTTTCCAGCCTCCGATATCCATATATTCTTTTATAGCTTCCGGAGCTGAGAGTTCTTTCGAAGTGGTTTCCAAGATGATATCGTTAAATGTTGCCGTTGACCTATGCCCGTTGCACCCGGTGTTGTACGCTTGCTCTTTAAAATACATATTTTTGGATGCTGCTAACGGACAAACTAAACAACCCGCTCGACTGTTTCCTTTTTTATATGCTTCATTTATCAGAAGATTTCTATCATAAATATAGGCAAACAATTCTGCCGAGTTCCACTCCAAAATCGGATGACAACTATATTGTCCTCGGATTTTCTCTCCTTGACTGACTCCTTCGTACTCACTTCTTGACACGCTTTCATCGCCCCGAACTCCTGTAAAGGCCATTCCTCGAAAGTGAGGATTATTCATGTGTTCTCGAAGAAGTATAACTTGAGGCGCAGTTTTATGTACACTACAGCACCAGCGAATTGTTTGGGCAGGAGGACCGAATTTGTGCCATGTGTACTCAGGTGGGAAATCGCACTTTGATCTTAAAAATTCGATATCTTCTTGAATACAATAATTGCGGATTTTGTCAACAATATCGTATGTGTCGGGAAATTCCATTTCAGTATCCCCAAACAACACCTTGAAGCTGTTGTGCGGCAATGCTCGTTGCACAAGATCAAGTGCTACTATACTATCTTTACCGCCGCTGAATGCAACATAGAAAACATCTACCCTCCCTGCATAATCTATATAAATGTTATAGATTTTTTTGATGGTATCAGCAGCGAGCTTCTCGATCAAATCACGGTTCTTGCTCACCATTGCCGGTATGTCAACGAAGCGGAGCGGCTCCCCGTCGGGTTCCGCATCCTCAAGAATAATGATTTCAGGTGCAGTATACAGACTGCCTCCTTTTGTCTTTGCAACAAGCCGCCCCCTGTAAAAGTAATTGTTTGCTTCTGCCCACATATACGGATATGTGTCATCTTTTGCGTAATTCCAATACTTATCAAACCCGAGAATGTCAAGTTCTTTATAATATACCGGACGAGGTTCTTTGCTGAATGTCAGTGGGGAAGTATTCAGCAGAAGACCTCCCGTTTCTGCGTCCCAATTATATGAATACATAATTAGTCGCCCCTCCTCTGTTTCTGTGCCTTCGCTTTGATCATAAGCGATTCAATTTCGGAATATCTTCTTCGCACAAGATATCCTTTGTCACTCAAGTACTGAAGTACCGAGGATTGGTTCAATTCGATCGGGTCGTTGACTAAGATATCGACAATTAAATCGTCAAAGCTATTGATATTTGCGGAACGTCGTACTATTGCGCCCGCACATTCCGTTTCGCTGAAGCCTCTGTGAAGAAGCTTGTATTTATGGCTATAACTTGCAACATAGTGTTCCAGCAAATAACTATTCCAAGTAAATCCTCCATATGGGAAAATTCCGAAGTTTTGAACTTCACAAATCGGAATATATTTTCCAAGACAAATGCGATCAAGCACATCATCGGTCTCGGAGATTGCAAACTGCGCCATTTCTTTAGATACAAACTGCTCTTTGCTGACTCTCAGGCTGTTTTCGTATACGGCATCAAAGTAAATTACTGTTGCCAGATTAGAAGCAAGTTCCTGAAGTTCAGACAATGTGAAGCTGTCGTGCGTTTGGGCGTATTTTGCAAATACATCAGCCATAGATAACTCGTTGCCGTAGCGGCTGATAATATTTCCCTTAAAAGAAAATCTATCGCCGAGTTTTGCGCTCAGAGCGTCTCTGAAGCCATATATGGATAGCAGCTTATTATCTTCTATAATGTAACCGTACTTCGCCTTAATTGCATCATAGAGCTCATTGCCGCCCATGTAGTCCTTGTCTTCTATTGTACAGCTGATAATTTCGGCAATGCTTTCAAGCTCATCATCCGAAAGCCGTACTGTTTTTTCATGAAAGTAAGTACCTTGTCCGTTATTTATAAACTCTCCATTGCTTGCTAATAGATACTTGATTTTCTTCTGCGGTATGTGCGGTAACGCTTCAAATAATTCTTCGTATTCTACGGGTCTACCATACTCAATGAGGCATTTGCGAATTTCCGAGAGCGGATCTATCGTTACATTTTCTTCCTTTGATATAAAATTCTTTTGAACATAGAATTTCCCATTAGCTGTGGCAGATAAATACGCTTTAAGCATATCTGCATTATGAATATGGTGGTCAAGAAAAGTTTCTGCAAACTCTGCGTATAATGCCTGATAGTAAATTGCTTTTTTTCCTTCGGCAAATGCGGAATCAATGTAGGCATACAGTTGAGCTTTAACTTCATCATTGAGCATTGCAACGGGCAAGAAAGCTTTTCCGTCGTATTCAATTGCAAGCTTCCTAATATTGCAGCTTATTTCATCGTCGGAATCGAGAAGCTCTTTTTCGTAAGTTGACGAGTAGTATCGCCTGAATTTTCGTATCTCAAGCGGAGATTCCATTCGAAATCCTTTTTGAAAAAAACGGCTGAGCATCATCTCATATTCTTCATTTCTATATGGTGCGGCAACTTCGGTTCTATAAGGTTCCGGTGCAGTGCTGTGAATTACAGCTTCGCTTCCAACAAACAACAGATATTTTTGAAGTGCTGTGCGAAATCTGTTATGTTGGCTCGCAGTATACTTTTGAAAAGCTTCATCTGCCATTAGGAGCTTAATAGTTTCTTCTGCGGCGGTTTGTTGTACTCCGTATAGTTGCCAAGACACAAAGTGATGCTCTTTTGCAAATGATTCACAGTTATTGATAGCCGAAACGTAGCTACGGCAAGTTGCCTCTGCCATTCCTAATCTCTTTGATAGAAAATTGTAAAAATCAGCGCTATAGCCGCTTGCTCCTCTTCTTGATGGATTAGTGGGACACTCTTCCTTTGAGGGGGAAACGTCATTCTTTTTAATGTAACCGATTATAATATTTTCAAAGTCAATGCCGCACAGCTCAAGAACGTATTTGATTTTGGAAGCAACATCTTTTGCACTAACATTGGTTTCCAGCATTAGATTCGTTCCGGGAATATGCTTTGGATCGATCATGAGATCGTAATTTGTATTTTCCGCAAGTTCAACTCGTGTGCCTGTTTTTGAGAATGACATACCGGGCTTCAACAAATGATGATGATCCTCGTGAATTGCCTCGAAAAAAGCAATATAAAGATCGACCCATGTGTTACCGAATTCTTTTTTTGCTCCAAAATAGGTGAATGATATAGGCTTGGAGTAAGTAAGATCAAAGGAACTGTTGAAATCAATTACGTAGGTAACAGCGGTTTTTGCTTCGTTTACTATTGATTTCTCATTGACCTCGTTTGCGACAATGTGATGCTCCTCAATTTCAGTTGAAAAAGAATACTCGTTCTCAACCCACTTTGCCCAACTTACACTATCCAATATCTCTTCAAGCACCGCAGAGCGAGCAATACGCCCGATCTTATTGCAGATAATTTCAATTGATAATGAACAACCGGCATTTATAAGTGCATTGTATACTTGCTTGTAAACGATCGGATATTTCTGCAAAAGCCTCTCGTCTTGATTTGTTCGTACAATTTGTGTCTCAACGGAAGCATTACCGACAGCGTTTTTTTGCGATGCTGCTTCAATATTTTTCGAACGATCCTTACATTCCTCTTTGAATTGTTTCTCTCCCTGAGGAAAATGACCTTCTTTGATATAAAGATAATATTGCCTGCAAGCAATCAGAATTTTATTATACTGACGCTTATGCGTAACTCTGAAAATCTTGTTCTGTTCTATTGTTTGACGGACTTTTTTGATCGTCTCAAAATCTGTCGTTTCAAATAGAGGTTTATGTAATACTTTGACTTTTAAACAGAAATTCTCGATTTCAGAAAAACAGAAGTATAACCCCGAGAGCTGAGAAGGAGATACTTTTTCCGAGAGATACTGCGTAAAATCGTCAATTATCGTTTTATTTCCTTTGATCATCCTTTTAGCCTCCTTCAATATTTTATGATATTCACATTGATGATCTCCGCAGATTATGCTGCTACGGCAGACAATTTCGACGCCGGCTTAGGTATAGTTCTGAATAAACGGATTCCATACTATGTATTTGAAACAAGAAGCTGTTTCGTTTCTGAATGTATTATCAAACTCTATTATGGTACACCGTCGTTTGAACGGAAGCTCGATGTGTTTCGACAAAATATTCTATAATATTTTTGACTTTTCATTAAAGAAACCCCGAAGCTTTCTGCTTGAGTATGATTGACGTTCTTTTGACCCCGTGAGAGCATCGAATGTTTTCGAATTTATCTTGTCGTTGATTCCTATATATGTGATTATATCACATCATATATATATATATATATATATTGTAAAAACATTATTAACAATTAAAGCGACAAAAAACCATGACTTTTATACCATGGCTCGTATCCTAAAGTGCAGCTTAAAAAAGAAAGCCGTAATTTGATATCTTAAGATATCAAATTACGGCTTTGAAAAATAATATGTCAATCAATGGGTTTCATTGTCGGGAAGAGAAGAACATCGCGGATGGAGGTATTATTTGTCAAGAGCATAACGAGGCGGTCTACGCCGATACCGATACCGCCTGTGGGGGGCATACCGTATTCGAGGGCGCAGAGGAAATCTTCGTCAACGCCGCAAGCCTCTTCATCGCCCTGTGCTTTGAGCGCCGCTTGGGCTTCAAATCTCGCACGTTGGTCGATGGGGTCGTTAAGCTCCGAAAATGCGTTGGCATGCTCCGAGCCTGCGATGAAAAGCTCAAATCTTTCGGTATAATTCGGTGAGGTGGGGCATCTTTTTGCAAGAGGTGATATTTCAACGGGATGATGTGTGATAAACGTCGGTTGAATAAGCTTCTTTTCGGCATATTCTTCAAAGAACAGATTGAGTATATCGCCGATCTTATGACGCTCTTCAAATTCAATATGAAAATTCTTCGCAGCATGTCTTGCTTGCTCAAGCGAGGTTATAATATTGAAGTCAACGCCGGAATATTTCTTTACGGCATCAAGCATGGAAAGTCTTTCAAACGGCTTTTCAAGGTCTATATCATATTCTCCGAATTTTATCTGCGTTGAGCCTACGACGGTCTTTGCAAGATGTCTTATAAGATTCTCACTCAGATCCATCATTCCCTCAAAGTCGGTATACGCTTGATAAAGCTCCATCAATGTAAATTCGGGGTTGTGGCGTGCGTCCATGCCCTCGTTACGGAATACTCTGCCTATTTCGTAGACCTTGTCGAAGCCTCCGACTATCAATCTCTTCAAATGAAGCTCAAGCGCTATACGCAGATACATATCTATATCGAGAGAATTGTGGTGTGTGACGAAGGGACGAGCAGCCGCACCGCCCGCTTGATTGTGAAGCAGGGGAGTTTCAACCTCCAAGAAGCCCTCTCCGTTTAAGTAATTCCTCATTTCGGCTATTATTTTGCTTCTGCAAACAAAGGTATTGCGAACCTCGGCATTGACTATCAGATCGACATATCTCTGACGGTAACGTGTGTCCGTGTCCTTAAGACCGTGCCACTTTTCGGGCAAGGGAAGCAGTGACTTGGAAAGAAGCACTAAATTCTTTGCATGCACCGATATCTCGCCTCTACGTGTTTTGAATACGAAGCCCTCAAGACCGATTATATCGCCGATATCCCACTTTTTATAATCATCAAAAAGCTCTTGTCCTATATCGTCGATCTTTATATACGCCTGAACCATGCCGGTGGAATCGGCAATATCTATAAAGTTTGCCTTTCCCATGTCACGACGTGACATCATTCTGCCGGCAATTCTTACTGTCTGATTTTCGAGAGTCTCAAATTCTTCCTTTATCTGCTTGCATTTTGCGGTAACGTCGTATTTTGTTATAACGAATGGGTCTTTTCCGCTTTCTTTAAGTGCGTCAAGCTTTGCGTGACGTATAGCCACTACCTCGCTCAGTTCTTGTTCGTTGTTTTCTATTTGTTCACTCATGATCTCGGTATCCTTACTTATTGTTTTCCTATTTCTTTTATCAGAAGCGTTTTTTCACCGTTTGCAAGCTTAAGAGTTACCTTGTCACCGACCTTGGCTCCGATTATCGCCTTGCCTATTGGCGAGGTGTCCGATATTTTATGCTCAAACGGGTTAGCCTCGGTTGAGCCGACGAGAATATATTCGGTCTGCTTACCGTCTGTTTCGTTCAAGACCGTTACTCTTGCACCGACGTTTACTCTGTCCGTCGTTATTTCGCTTTCGGAAAATACCTTAACGCGCTTAAGCATATCCTCAAGCTCCGCAATTTTTGCTTCGACCTGCGCTTGCTCCGTGCGTGCGGCATCGTATTCGCTGTTTTCGCTTAAGTCACCGAATGAACGTGCCACCTTAACGCTTTCTCTGACCTCGTTTCTTTTTGTCGTTTTAAGGTATTCAAGCTCATCCTGTAATTTTTTGAGTCCTTCCTCTGTTATTGAGATCTGCTCTGACATAAATCATTCCTTCTTTCTTATATGTTATACTTATTTTGATTTTAATATTTCAACAGCCTTTTTCAGCTGTGTGTCTTGCTCATAGCTCAGCTTGTACAGGCTGATATTTTTGACCTCGTCGGGAAGCTCAAGAACCACATCGGGCGTTATTCCCACACCCTCGAAATTATCCGAATAGGGCGGATAATACAGCTCCGTGGAAATATATACCCACGAGCCGTCGGAAAGCGGCTTAGCCGATGTGACCGTACCCTTGCCGAAGGTCTGTGTTCCGATGACCGTTGCCTTATCGTAATCCATAAGCGCCGAGGTGAACAGCTCTGCCGCAGATGCGGTCATGCCGTTGACAAGCACCGTCATCGGTATGTCAATGCACTCCTCATCTGAACTTATCGTTTCAAAATTGCCGGAGCTGTCCGCAATTCTTACAAGAGGACCTTCGGGAAGCAGATAGTCAAGCACGTTCGTTATCGAATCGAGCCTGCCGCCTGTGTTTCCTCTCACATCAAACACGATTCCCGATACGTTTTTATCTTTGAGTGCCTGAACGGCACTCTTGAATTCATCGGGCGTTTTTTCGTAGAAATTGGTTATTCTTATATATCCGATATTGTCATCGAGCAACTTGTATTCCACCGTTTCTATGGTTACCTCGCGGCGCTTTACGGAGACCTCCGTATTTGAACCGTCACGCTTTAAGGTAAGCTTCACGACGGAATCCTTCTCACCCTTCACGGCATCCACCGAATCGTTGTATCCGACCTCGGAAACGCTTTTACCGTCAACGGCAATTATAAGGTCTCCGACCCTTACGCCCGCAGTCAGGGCAGGCGAGTCATTATAGACGCGCAGGATCTCAATGGCATCGTTCTCGGCGTTGTATGTTACCGAAACACCTATACCCACGGCGTTGTTTTTCATCGTCGCACTATGCTCGGCAAATTCCTCCGCTGTCATGTAACTGCCGTATTTGTCGCCCGAGCCTTTTATATAGCCCTCAAGTATTCCCTCATTGAGCTTATCCTTGTCAAGCTTGCCGACGAAATTGTTCTTGTAAAGCGAATTCAATTCGCCGAGCAAAGAAAGATCAAGCTCGTCGCCGTATGCGGAATTGAGTGCGTTTTCGTATTTCTTGGCTTGCGAAACATATGTTATTTGAAACGTAAGCACGCAGGAAAGAATTATCAATATAATGCTTGAGGTCAAAGAGAGCATTTTCGGCTGTCGTTTTCGCTTTTTCGGCTCTTTTTCCGGTTCAAGCTCCTCGTTTTCCGAGTCTTGCTCGTTTTCATATTCTTCTTCCATTAAAAACCTCCGAATTCTTCGCACTTTTAATATGCAAGTCGGGCAGGTCGGAGGATATACCTAAGCATATCCTCTTCCTGCCCGCGACACCTTGCGTGGCATCACCGTATTATATCATACCACGTGCGGTGCGAAATATTTGTATATATTTGACGAATTGGATTCGCAAATTACAAATACAGCTTGAGTCCCTTACTCAAAGTGGGGAAGTAGTCAAACGGATGAACCGCAACACCGGATTTGTTATATACGACAAAGTGCAGGTGGTTGCCCGTGGAATAGCCCGTCGTTCCGACGAGAGCTATTACCTTGCCCTGCGCAACTCTGTCTCCCTCGGAAACGAGAAGCTTTGAGGCGTGCGCATACAGCGTTTTCATTCCGTTGTCATGAAGTATTACAACGTAATTACCGTATGAGCGTGAGCTTTTTGCGATAAGCACGACGCCGGCATCCACGGCGTATATATTGTTACCCGCACCGAGTGCGAGGTCGACCGCACCGTGCCATTTTCCTTTTTCATGGGTGATCGGGTCTACTCTGTATCCGAAATCCTCGGTCCATTTGAATTTCGTGTAATCAACGGGCCATTGCCATACTCCGACGGAGTTCTTGTCAAATCTTATGTTCTTTGATGAGGACGGTATGCTTGAGGTTGAGCCGGAGGAAGTATTGTTGTTCAATATCTCGTTCTTCTTGGCTTCTTCCTCTGCCTTTTTGCGTTCCTCTTCGGCAATTCTTTCGGCTTCTTTTCTCGCTTCTTCCTCTTTTATGAGGTCTTCCTTTGTCTTTACAAGCTCGTCACGCTCTTTTTCAAGCTTCGCTATCTCAGCTTCGATCTCCGCCTCGCCGTCCTCCAACTCCTTGCTGTACTCGGCAAGCTTGTCGGCATCCTCGACTATTTGAAGCATATAAGCTATCGTTTGCTCGCTCAGCACCTCAACGTCGCCTTTTTTGACATCGAGTGTTTTAACGTATTCTTGCTGTTCGGCAAGCGTTTTTTCAAGCTCGTCTTGCTGTGACTGAAGACTTACGATAAGTGTTTCCATCTTGTTTACAAGATGCTTTTCGTAATTCATCATGCTCGCAACGTAGTTGAAGTTTGAAATGAAATCTCCTATCGACTCGGAGGAGAAAAGATATTCTATGTACTTGAGCTTTGTTGAGCCTTGAATGTAATCGTTTCTGAAATGCTCGGAGAAAAGCTCGCGCTGTTCTTCAAGCTCCTTTTCGGTCTTTTCAATGTCTTGCTTCTTGTATGTTATTTGAACCTCGTAATTCGAGATGATATCCTCGGTTATCTCGATCTCACGCAGAAGATATTCCATCTCCTCGTCCAAAAGCTGTTTTTTCTCTAAGGTCAGCTGTCCTTCTTTTTCAAGCTCGGCTATTGCCGCCTCGTTTTTCTTTTTTTCGGCTTCCTGTTTTTTAAGTCGGTCCTCAAGTGAATTTATTTCGGATCTCGCCGCCGCTATTTCTTTTTCAGCTTCGCTGAGCTTATCCTCAAAGCTTTTTGCGTTGGCACTTATCGCGCTTACCGAAAGAGTCACGACGGCAAGCAGTGCGGCGACTGTTCTTTTGATTTTTTGGTTCATTTTATTATTCTTTTACTATTCTTTCCTTTTGTAGGACGTGGGTCATACCTTTATGTGCTTGGCAAGCGATATTTTACTGCCCGAAAAGCAGGTGATAAACGATATCGCAATGAACGCAAGCAGGGTATAGAGCCATACGTCTGAAAACGGGGCTATTCTGATAAACTCGGATATGCCCATATCCTTGTTTACGGCGTTGTAAAGATAAGAGTACAGACCGTACTGTATCGCATACGCAACTGCGGTGGATATAAGCCCGATTATCATCGATTCAAGCACGAACGGTGCGGAGATGAAAAAGCTTGTCGCACCGACATAACGCATAACGGTGATCTCCTTACTGCGGGAGCTTATCGCCATGCGTATCGCATTCATTATTATTACTATTGAAGTAAATACAAGTATTATCAACAGACCTATGAAAATGAGAGTGATCGAATTCTTCATATTCTCTATTGTCTTTGTTATCTCAAGTCGGTCGGTTATGCTCTCGAACTCATCTATCTTGCCCAAATTGCTTTTTAAGGTCAGAACCTCATCGGTGCTTTCGTATGTGACCTTATACACGAAGGGTAGTGGATTTTCGCCCGTTTCCTCGTAAAAAGCCAAGACCTCGGGATGCGATGCGTAGCGTTGGCGCATCTGCTCCATTGCCTCCTCTTTTGTTACGAAAACGACTTCTTTAACATTGTCAAGTGCCTCGATCTGTTCCTTAAGACCTGCGGCGGTATCGTCGTCAACATCAAGCTTTACCTCGCAAACTATCTCGTTCAGCTCGGTAAGCGATTCAAGATTCACATATAGATTATACGTCAAAAGACCAACGGAGCCGGTTATAAACAGGCAGGAGGTCAAGATAAGCACGGAGGCGAATGACATAAAGCCATTTCGCAAAAAGCTCTTGAAGCTCCGTGAAAGCATATAGGAAATACTGTAATATTTCACGCCCTCACCCCCTTTATCTCGTCCGAAACTATCTCGCCGTCTCTCAACTCGACAACTCGCTTTCCGTACGAATTGACAAAGGAAAGATCGTGAGTTATAACTATAACGGTTCGTTTGCTCTTGTTAAATTCAAGAAGCAGCTCCATTATTTCGTGACTGCGCTTGTAATCGACACTTGAGGTGGGCTCATCTGCTATGACTATCTTGGGATTATTTGCGATTGCACGGGCAAGTGCGACTCTCTGCTGTTCACCGCCGGACAGCTGATGAGGGAAATTATCTTCCTTATCCTCCAAGCCGACTAAGGAAAGCAGCTTGGGGACACGCTTGCGTATTACCGAGCGTGTTCTTCCGATGGCACGCAGAGCAAAGGCGACGTTTTCGTAGACCGTGCTTTTTTCAAAGAGCTTGAAATCCTGAAATACCATGCCGATATTACGTCTGTAATACGGTATCTTCCTTGTGGGAAGCTTGTTTAATACGTATTGATCGACGGTGACCGAGCCGTCGGTGGGTACCTCCTCCTTGAGCAATAGACGCATAAGCGTAGTTTTGCCCGCACCGGAGATTCCCACGATGAAAACAAATTCACCGTCGTCGATATGAAGGTTTATGTTTTTCAGTGCCACGGTGCCGTTGGGATACACCATTGACACGTTTTTGAAATCTATCAATTTAAGCCTTTCCGCATCCGAGATGCGTCAAGATCAATATTTTACAGGCTTGGAGGTGAGATATTTTTTAACCATCAAGGCAACCTTGAAGGTTATGGCATGCTCAAATTCACGCAGGTCAAGTCCCGTAATCTTTTTGATCTTTTCAAGTCTGTATACGAGCGTATTTCTGTGAACGAACAGCTTACGTGAGGTCTCGGAAACATTCAGATTGTTTTCAAAGAAGCATTGTATCGTGAGCAGTGTTTCCTGGTCGAGAGACTCAAGCGAGCCGCGCTTGAAGACCTCTTGCAAAAACATTTCGCACAGAGTGGTGGGAAGTTGGTAAATAAGTCTGCCTATTCCCAAATTTTCGTAAGCGATTATATTCTTTTCGGTATCGAATACCTTGCCGACCTCAAGAGCCACCTGCGCCTCCTTGAAAGAGCGGGCAAGATCCTTTATGCTCTCTGCGGGCGTGCCTATACCTATGGAGACCTTGGCGAAGAACTCGGCCGAAAGCGTGTCGGCGATGGTCTTGCAGGTCTTCATTATTTCGGGCAACTCGTAGGAGTGATGCATCTCGCGAACAAGGACGATATCGGTCTCTCCGACGCTTATAACGTAATCGTTGTTTTTGTCGGGGAAAAGATTCGATACAATATCCAAGGGCAGAGTATCGGTATGGTTATGGAACTTTATCAAAACGACGGCGCGCATTGCGTCGGCATCGAAATGAAGCTCCTTTGATTTGATATATATATCGCTCGGCAGTATATTGTCCAAAATTATGTTTTTGATAAACGAAGCCTTGTCGTATTTTTCGTCATACAAGGTCTTTATGTTGTTGAGTGAAACGGCAAGCAATGCGGAGATCTTTTCAGCCAGCTTATCGTCACCTTCGACAAATACTATGTACTCCGCCTTTGCACCGATGCTGAGAGGTCGGTACGTGTAGCCGCCCGAAAATATAACGTCGGTTGAATATGACAGCTCCTCGCGTATGCCAAGCCTCGTTTCTCCGATGCGTCCCAGCTCCGAACAGGATATAATGACACCGTTTTCGTCTATAACGCCGATGCCTCTATCAATAGCATCTTTCATTTGATGGATTATACTTTGGAATAATCTGTTTGACATACGATTACGCAGCCCCTTTCATTGCGTGCGTACAGCGTACAGCGCCGTATCGACTCTGTACGAGTACATTTCAACAATATTTTACATTACTTTTTGGCAAAATTCAATAGTTTTTGCAAAAAAAATCGTGAATAAAAGCCAATGTTTACGACAGGTTGACGGAAAATTCACAGTTCGCATTCGTAAACGACCGATGAGAGAACGAAAAGCGGAGAAGTTTCACACCTTAATATCCTTTTTCCGAGATTTACCGGAGTACAAAAGCCAAGCGACAGCTCGTATTCTGTCTCCGACCAACCGCCCTCCGGACCTATGAAAACATTTATATCGTCACTCACCCGTTCCCTCAGAGCTTTTTTCAGCGATACTGTGCCCCCGCCCTCATAGCAAAAGATATTGCACGCATTGCCGAGGGAGTGCAGGGCACTCTCAAAAGAAACGGGCATTATGATTTTCGGTATCATTGCCCGCCCGCATTGCTCGGATGCCGCTTTCGCTATTTTTTCATATCTTGTTCGCTTGCTCTCGGCACTTTTTCCGTCAAGCTTCACTATGCACCGCTCGGTTTGAACAAAGGTGATATCGTATACGCCAAGCTCGACCGCCTTCTGCACGATAAGCTCGGCTTTCTCACCTTTCGGCATCGCTTGAAACAG
Organism: uncultured Lachnospiraceae bacterium; assembly: GCA_964562175.1. Taxonomy (GTDB): domain Bacteria; phylum Bacillota; class Clostridia; order Oscillospirales; family CAG-272; genus CAZCJU01. Next base: position 14,839 of record CAZLRV010000010.1, on the reverse strand, counting down.
ATGGACTCTCACAGCCGATTCGTTCTCGCTTTTTTTAACGTCGGTAACGGTGAGAAATACGGTGTCCTTTGTGATATCCGATATTTTACACGCATATTCAAGCCCACCCTCGCCGCACACGGTCAGAAGCTCGCCGACTCTGCAACGTAACGAGTAGGAGATGTGGCGTGCATCCTCGCCTCCGATAACTATCGAATCACCGTGAATGCACTCGTTTGATACGAAAAATCGCATATCAAGCGTTTTCGGGAATGACCACAGCCAAAAATTCGCAGTCCTCACCGTCAACGGCGATCATACCGTGCGGATATTTCGAATTTAAGTAGATGCTCTCGCCTGCGTGCAGTATTTCCGTTTTCTCATTTACGACCATTTTAAGCGTGCCCTTAAGCACCAGATCAAATTCCTGACCGTCGTGAACGGAGAGCGATATCGGTGCGTTCTGAGCCGCCTCGGAATAGGGAGCAACTACGATAAACGGCTCAACTCTGCGGTCCTTGAACAGATACGCCATGTTTCTGTACGCAAAGCCCTCTCTATGCTCGACGGGCAAGCCGTCGTCAAGATGAGCAACGTGGTAGAGCGAAAGCGTCGGTGCTTCGCCGAGAATGATATCGGTTATATCGACCTCGAACAGCTTAGCCGCCTTATGCAAAAAGGAAATCGGCAGATCGCGTTCACCGTTCTCGCTTTCAATATATATCTGCTCGGACACATCAAGAGCCTTTGCCGTGTATTCGGTTGAGTAAGAAAATATCTCTCTTAAGTCCTTAAGTCTCTCACCTATTTGTTTGAGGTTACATTCTTCCATTTATTTAATTCTCCAAGACACATTATATATGTACATGATACCATAAAAAAACTCAAATTTCAAGCCCTTTTTTGATAAAATTTGTGTATTTCGGAGATTTTTTTCATTGCAACCGCAATTTGCGAATGCAAAAAGAGTGCCTATCTAAAGTAAAATAATACATTTAATGAAAAAAAATCGGCAAAAGCGATTGACAAAACGAAAAAAAAGTGGTATCATACATAAAAACAGAATATTTGCCGATATGGTTCCGCACAGAGCGGATCAGAGGGAAGTTCGGTGAAAATCCGTCGCAACCGTCATTACCGTAATTCGGGCATTTGCCCGTTAAGTCGGAATACTCACCGTATCGGTATGGTGTAACATCATTTTTGGACATGAAAAGTGTAGCCCGAATACCCGATAAGAGTGTTTATTATCGGGAAGTAAAGCTACGCTCTTTTATTGTAAAGGATAAAGAAGCGTATTATTTTTTTGCGGAGGAAGCCGTGTGTCAACCGATATCCGAAAGTGAATGCATTGAGCTGTTGCGAAAAAAGTATGAGTGCCTGGGACGCTATCCCAAACGCTCGGATATGTCGCAGAGCGAAGTCGTTGCGATAAAGGCGCATTTGGGACCATGGCCGAGAGCGCTCGAAAGTGCCGGTATAAAGCCGTCGAGAGATGACGACAGAATGCAAAAGAACAGAGAAAAACGCATAAGAGCAAAGCAAAACAGAATAAAGGCAATGAAAGAAGCGAAAAAAGAGAGGACGGACACAGATAAAAGTGAATAACGAGGATATCGTGAGTCTTGCACTTGACGAAGGCTTTTCAAATGCCGAGGTCACGCAAACGGATAAAATAGTATTTGACGAACGCTTTCGCCCGTATTGTGAGGAAAATCTGTGCGGTCAGTACGGCGTAAATTACTCATGCCCACCGACCTGCGGCACACCGGAGGAGATGAAGCAAAGGGTATTGTCATACAAAAAAGCCCTGTTTGTCAAAACGGAATGGGACGTACCGGAGCTATCCGATAACGATAAGCTTAAGCACGCAAGAAATACACATAACGCCATGATGTTTGCCGTTATAAAAAAATTGCGTGCAAGTGGACACGACGGCTTTATGATAGGGGCGAGCGGCTGTGTTTTATGCCAACCGTGCGTTATGCCCACCGGGCAGGGGTGCAGATATCCCGAGCTGAGATATTCATGTATGTCGGCATACTGTATACACGTTAAGGCACTTGCCGAGGTGTGCGGTATGACCTACGATTATAAGAACGGTATCTTGCCGTTTTTCGGAACGTATATCTTCAATTAAGATATAAATAAAAAAAGAAGAGGAAAAAATGAAAAAAATTCTTTCAATCGCACTTGTCATGATGATGATATTGTCATGCACTTGTATCGTATCGCTTGCCGACGGTGAGGCAGACGGTATAAAGGTCTATGTCACACTGTCCAACGCCGGCAGCTTGGTACTGAGCAGAGCAGAGCTAAATGTAGCCGATACGGACTCGGACAATGCAATTACCGTAAATGATGTGCTGTATGCGGCACACGACAAGTTTTTTGACGGCGGTGCGGCAACCGGCTACGCTACCGCAAAGACCGAGTGGGGGCTGAGCCTCACAAAGCTATGGGGCGTTGAAAACGGCGGAAGCTACGGCTATTACGTAAATAACAATGCCGCAATGAGCTTGGCGGATACGGTAAATGAGGGCGATCACGTAAACGCATTCGTATATTCCGACCTTAATGCATGGTCCGATACTTATTGTTGGTTTGACAAAGACATGGCTACCGTAAAGGCTGACGGCGAGCTTGAGTTGACACTTTCATACAATGTGTACGATGAAAACTATAATGCAACGAAAACGCCCGTTGCGGATGCCACAATAACGATAGACGGACAAAAAACGTCGTTCAAGACCGATGCACAGGGTAAGGTAAGCGTTAAATTCGATAACGGCGGTGAGCATATCGTAAGTGCCGTATCCGATACGCAAGTGCTTGTTCCCACTGTCTGTGTCGTAGGCGTTGAGGCGAGTGCGCCAACGGGTACAGATACCGAAAACACCGATACGAGTGAAACGACGGAAGCACCTCAGGACGAGGAAACGTCCGGCGAGACCTCCGACAGTGACGTAGAGAATGCGAACGGTAATGATTCTGCCAAAACCGTTGCCACGGCAGCGGCTGTTGCGGTAGCGTGTGCAATAATCGTTATTGCCGTTATCGCTTTTATCAGAAGAAAAAAATGAAAAAGCTTTCGGCATTGCTTTTATGCGTAATATTGATATCGGTTACGCCGCACAACGTCTTTGCCGAAAATAATGATACCGTCGGCGAGGTAAAACAGCTCGTCGACGGTATCATAAATTATAAGCTGAGTACGTCATCGTCATCAAGCCTTCAAGAGTGGATAGACATTACGCTTTCGGCATCGCCCGCATCGGGCAACGAGTGGTACGCTTTTACGCTTTCACAGTACGTTGATTGCGATACCTCGACATACGAGACGGCACTTCTCGAATATTTGTCCGAAAATAAAGCATATTCGCCCGCATCGGGTCTGAAATTCGCCTTGTGTCTGGCATCTTTCGGCAGCTGTGACGGATATATCCTTTCCTCTATTGACGAATATACGGAGAAAGGCGGTATAATGAGCCTTATTTTCGGACTTCATTTACTGAATAACGGTTACACAAGCGATAAGTATACCGCCGACGGCACTGCGGAAAAGCTGTTTTCCATGCAATGCTCCGACGGCGGCTGGTCGCTTGACGGAAAAAAGGGCGATGTTGATGTCACATCTATGGCTCTGCAGGCTCTGCCGCCTCATAAAGACCTTGACGGGGCTGAGGAAAAAATCGAAAAAGCACTTGCGTTTTTGTCTGCCGCACAGCTCGATAACGGAACGTATAAAAGCTACGGTACGGAAAATCCCGAAAGCATTGCACAGGTCATAACGGCTCTGTCCTCACTCGGTATAGATTGCCGATATGATGAGCGATTTATCAAAAACGGAAATACGCTTTTCGATGCAATGTGTCTTTTTCGCCTTGATGACGGCAGCTTCTGCCATACCCTCGGTCAAAAAACGAGTGAGAATGCGACCGTTCAAGCTTTTTATTCCTCCGTGTCTTATCTTCGAATGAAAGAGGGCAGAGAGGGGCTTTATATCCTTGATAACGCAAATACCGCAATAGCGGTTGATAAGATTACGGAAAACGACGACACCGACGAGCCGACTGTGCCGACGGGGGGCGAAAAGAAAGCGATAAACTATAAGCACCTTGCCTATATTATCGCAAGCGTGCTATGCGTTATTGTGTGCCTTTGGCTTTTTTTGATAAAAAAACGCAATATCAAAAATTATATTGCCGTCGTTCTCGTGTGGGGATGTATTGTCTGTATCGTTTATTTTACGGATGTGCATTTACCGGGAAACTATTACGGTACAAGCGATATAAGCACGGGTGAGGTCATAGGTCATGTGAGCCTTTGTATCAGGTGCGATACCGTATCGGATAAGGGCAAGGCGCATATACCGAGTGACGGCGTTATGCTTGAGTATACCGAATTTGATTTGATAAAGGGCGATACCGTTTACGATGTGCTTATCCGAGCGGCAAAAAGTCGAAGCCTGCGCTTGGATATACGGGGAAGCGAGGAGAGTGCGTATGTTTCGGGAATAAACAGCTTATACGAATTTGATTTCGGCGATCTGTCGGGCTGGATGTACCGTGTGAACGGAGTAACGCCGAATGTGGCTTGCGGTCAATATGCTTTGACTGACGGCGACAATATAGAATGGCTCTATACGGTTCAATTAGGCAGAGATATAGAGTAAAACGAAAGGAGGGGTACGGATGCGTACATTTGCACGATACGACCCGGTAACGGTTCTTGTGTATTTTGCCGCAGTGGTCGGGATATCCGTTTTTTGCTTTGAGCCGATGCTGTTGCTCACCTCGCTCGCCTCTTGCGTTGTATATAATCTTATGATGTGCGGTGCGGGAAGGTCGCATATATATTATGCATTGATATTTGCCGCAACGCTTGTAGTTAATCCGCTCGTTTCACACGACGGCGTTACCGTACTGCTCGTTTTGAATGACAGACCGATAACGCTTGAGGCAACCGTCTACGGGCTTTTTGCCGCCGCAATGATATGCTCGACACTGTACGCCTTCGGCTCGTTTACTCATATAATGACAAGCGATAAGCTGCTCTATCTGCTCGGTATTCTCTCACCGAAGCTCTCACTCGTTATTTCGATGGGCTTACGCCTGATTCCCGAATTCAGCCGTGATATCAAACGCATAAGCGAGGCTCAAACAACGCTCGGCATTTACGCCGACGGCAATCCCATTGATGCAATAAAAGGCAAGCTCAGGATATTCTCGGTAATGGTATCCCTTACACTCGAAAACGGAATAACCACCGCACAAAGCATGGAGGCACGCGGCTGGGGAGTGGGAAAACGTACAAATTATTCGCAATATCACATAAAAAAAGCGGATGTCATACTTATCGTCGCAATGTCGGCACTGTCGGCGATAACGTGCATATGCGTGGCAAGCGGTGCGATGAATACCGAGTTTTACCCTTCATTCAAAACATCGCCGATGTCTTGTGCCAAGCTTGTCGGTCGGCTATCGTTTGCATTGCTTGCCGCACTTCCGATACTCAACGACATTGTATATGCGATACGGAAAAAATTCTCATCTCAAGGGCGTGGAGGTAATAAATGCTTACCGTAAAAAATAAATATGCACGCACTGTTTTGAGATATGCCCTGCCGCTTTGTATCATTCCGCTTGCGGTATTGCTCGGCGCGGTGTTGATAGATGAAAAAAAGTATATGCTCATCGTGCTTGCCGTTACACTTGCCGCACTTCTTCTGTTTTGTACTGGCTTTGAAAAAAAGAATATCGGCACAAGAAGAATGGTGATATGCTCCGTAATGACGGCACTTTCCATAGTAGGTCGCTTTATCCCGCTTTTTAAGCCGATAACGGCAATAGCCGTTATAAGCGCAATGTATCTCGGTGCGGAATCGGGTTTTCTCGTCGGTGCATTGTCGGTGCTGTTGTCGAATTTTTATTTCGGGCAAGGACCGTGGACACCCTTTCAGATGCTCGCTTTCGGGCTTTTGGGTTATTTTGCGGGCTTGCTCGGAGGTGCTCTTAAAAAGTACCGCATTTTATTGATACTCTACGGTATAATATCGGGCATCGCATTTTCATTTATAATGGATATTTGGACGGTGCTTTGGTATAACGGCACGTTCAACATATCGCTTTACCGTGCTTCGTTGCTTTCGGCTGTGCCGTATACACTTGTTTACTCGGTATCCAATGTCATTTATCTGTGCATACTCTCCGATAGCATGGGGCAAAAGCTTGAACGGATAAAAAAGAAGTACGGCATTTGATATTATTTGCGCACGACAGCATAGGGACACCTGCGGTCGCCCGTATTCGTCGGCGGAGATAATAACAATTATATACAGATGCTTCGGCATGATCGTATATGTATACAATGATACCGTAGGATATGTTTGATTCCGACATTCCGATTCATCCGACACGACATCACCGCAAACGAACACGTTCCCCTCCAAAAGCGATTTCTTATGTCTATCGTACAGATAGTTGCAAAATATGCGCCCGAAGAGCTATGATCGTAATTCTTCGGGCGTATATTTTCTTTTTTGAAATTCCTTTTCTTCGTTCATTTATATCGTTTCTCCCACTATATCAAAAATCGGCGGAGAAACAGAGCCTCCGCCGATATAATTATGCTTTTTTGTATGATAACAGGTCAAAGCTTCGAGTGGTGTTCCATTCAATGCGTTTGCTTGTACATTTCAATGCTTGCCTTGAGAAATTTCAACTGTTCTTGCAAATAGAATTCGTCTTCATAAAGCGCATAGTGGACACAGGCACGAATGAATACGAATATCATCGGACGAAGAAACTCAACGGATATACCCAATTTCTCCTCAAGCATCTCGGCATATTCGGTATATCTCTTGTCAACACCCTCAAAGAATTTTTTGCCGTACTCGCGATATTTCGGGTTGGTGTATATTTGATACATCAAACGGTATCTTTTTCCGTGCTTTTCGGCGGTCCAATAGGGAACTTCGTTTATAAAACGCTCAAGGTCGTCCGCATCTGTCGGAGCTATCGACATAAAATCGTCTTCAACCTGATTCATGCAATACTCGGTACATTTAATAATAAGGTCGTCCGTACCATCGAAATATGTATACAGTGCCGCGGAGCTGACACCACAGCATTCACCCAAAGCACGTATACCTACGTTGTTCAACCCATGCTCGGCAAAACAATCGTAGCACTTTTCCATAAATACGGCTTTGTTTCTCAAGAATCTTTCTTCATTATGAGTTCTCATAACATACCTCTTATTAACATTTTGTTATCATTTGATAAGATTATAACATATTTTGAGGAAAAAAGCAAGAGCTTTTTCAATAACAAAGTGAATTTTATATGAAATAAAATGAAACTTTTGTCAATGCTTGAAAATATATAGGCTTATTTGCCGAATACGGTCTGTATTATTACCTGCGCATATATCCGATGCATATAGTCGTTCGGATGATTTGAGTTAGAGCCGGCAACATCTTGGTAGACCTTTCTTTCAAACAGCTCGATATTGGCTTGCGTTACATTTGCCACTGCCGCATTTGTCCAATTCTTTTCTTCATTGCACAGTGCGGGAGCGTAAGCCTTATGATATACGAGCATCGAAGGACCGCCGACGCTCCATGAAAGCTCTTCGTTGGGCAGACAAGTGCTTACGACAATGATATAAGCGTCGGGCAACTCTGTATTTATTCGGCTGACCATTTGATTTATGTTTGAAATGTAGTTCTCAACGGGTGTGCCGCCGCCGTCGTTCATACCGAAGGCTATGATAACGAGATCGGGCGAGTAGGAAACTATCTCATCAAGCTTTTCAACACCGCCCGATGAAACCGAACCGCTGACACCGACGTTTTTTTGATCGACATTTACATTGTAAGTTTTCTCTATGTATTGCTCAAAGAGCAGATTGTACTGCGGACAATTCGGAGCGATACCGACCTTGCCAGAAGAAGACCAGCCGTCCGTTATGCTGTCACCGGTTGCAACTACGGTTATATCCTCGCCTCTCTCAAGCTTTTCGATAAGCCCCTTGAACGTGTCACGCTTTGATGTCGGCTCTTTGACGACGCATTCCGAGCTGTGGCTGTAGGTAACGGCAAGCGACCATGTTGCCATTCCGGACGAGCTTGTGCCTATCTCCGCACGTATATAGCCCATGCCGCGATGGTTAGCCGCGGGAAATTTCGTAGACAGCTTATTTTCCTCGTGCTGTGCCTCGGAAAGCGGGAAAAAGTAATCGTCGTATTTCAAGAACGGAATGCTTCCGCCGTCCGTTATAATAAGCTCACCGTTTTCGTTTACGGTATAATCCGTACCGTATATATATTCGGTCTTAAGATCCGAGCTTCTTACGGAAATTATTTTTTCGATGGGGTAGAGCAGCTTAATGGGATCGATTTCCCCGTCCTTGTTCTGTCTGACAAAAGCCGATTCGGCGTAGCTGATATCGCCCTCCCATATGGGCGACAGGTATTTGTCAAGCTCGAATTGTGTTATATCGTTTTCTTTCTTCATTTCCTCACTTGCCATGGGCTTGAAAATCGTATTCGACGAGGTATCCTCACCCGTCTGCTCGCTCTTTCCCGTGCAGCATATAAGTCCGACCTGACATAGAAGCAAAAGAGCTATACATAAAATTCTTTTGAATGTTTTCAAAGATCCCATAATTTTCTCCATACGGAACAATATGTCTTATTTTATCATATTATTTCGTCAATGTCAAGTCCTTTTGAAAAAAACAGCGGTATAATAGCCGTCTATGCACTCGCATTTTTGTGAAAAATGCGAAATGCGATTGAAAAAACACGGCAAAGCCCGTATTGTCGGAGAGTTGCCGTGTATGCTTTTCTTCACGAGCCGATAGTTCTGCTGAGTAAGGCGTTGTATTTTCCGTCCGCTATGATGTAATGCTCTATAAAATTCATACCTGCCTCATGTACGGCACCGTGTATTATGTTTGTGAACCTGATATCATCCGTTGACGGTATGTATGTGCCTTTCGGATGATTGTGTGCAAGTACTATTCCCGAGGCGTGCCTTGCGGTTGCATCATCGACTATGGAATTTGTCAAGGTATATGCCGTAGAGGATGAAGGACCTCCGAAAGAATTTGCACAGTATATAACACGGTTTTTATTATCCAAATACATAATGTACAGCTGCTCGTTTACGAATCCCGTGAACACGCCCGCGAGATAATGTCCTATTTCATTTGTGTTGTAAAACGTGCGTGCAACGGGCTTTTCACCTCGTTCATAGTATTTTATCGTTTCAAGAAACAGCTTTATCAACGATGCGGAATGTGCGGTGATACCCTTGACCTCCATAAGCGATTCGTAATCCGCTTCAAGTACGGCATTAAAGGAACCGAAACGGTCTATCAAATCGTGTGCCAAACCGTTTGTATCCTTTCTCGGTATCGTATAAAAAAGCATCAGCTCGATAACATTGTGCGGCTCAAAGCTCTCAAGACCGTAGTTTAAGAAGCGGTTTTTGAGTCGCTGTCTGTGTCCCTCTGCCATATCTTACATCAGAAGGTCGTCTCACGCAGGCTTTCCAAGCACTGAGCGCAAACGAGCTTGTTCTTGAAGTAGGAAACATCCTCGGCGTTTCCGCAGAAAATACAGCAGGGCATATACTTCTTGAGGATTATTCTGTCCTCCTCGACAAAGATCTCGATAGAGTCCTTGGGGGCAATATCCATGTTCTTTCTCAGCTCAATGGGAAGCACTATTCTTCCCAGCTCATCGACTTTACGAACGATTCCGGTGGATCTTAACATTGGTAAAATTCTCCTTAAAAATATAAATTTGGAATATTATTCTTGATTTTACTGTTTTGTCTATGCTTACATTTTAGCACAAATATTGCTGTATGTGATTACAAATTACAATCAAATATTATGAACAAAAGCCAAGAATGTAAAAAAATGGAAACATAATGTCGAATAATATCGTCAATAGCTACATTCATATAATGCCCCAGATGATAATATCTATAACATACGAGCTTTTGCTTTCGGAGGTGAGGGCATGATAGGAAAAATATTTGCCGTGCTTTGCATAGTATCCGTTGTGTTTTCCGCTGTATGCGGAGATATATCGCAAATGAGCGGATGTGTTTTCGACGGTGCGGAGCGAGCTGTAAGCCTTACGGTATCGCTTGTGGGTACAACGTGCTTCTTTTGCGGCTGTATGAACGTATTGGAGGGCTGTGGGCTGATAAAAAAGCTCTCAAAAACGATACACCCGATCTTGCGTGCGGTATTTCCGCAAAGCGCAAAGTCGGGTGTTGGGATAAACGAAATAGCATCAAACGTAAGCGCAAATATATTGGGGCTGGGAAATGCGGCGACCGCACTCGGACTCGGAGCAATGAAGGAGCTGAAAAAGCTCTCCGATACCGAGGGACGAGCGACAGACGATATGGTAATGCTTGTGGTGCTGAATACTGCCTCTATAGATATTTTGCCCACAACGCTCATAGCCTTGCGGCGCAGCTGCGGCTCGTCCGATCCGTGCGGTATAATAATTCCCGTTTTGCTGTCATCCGTATGCACGACGGTATTCGCCGTTATCATAACAAAAATATTTTCCAAAATATATTAAATGCAAATAATAGAAAATATAACCGCTTACGTTATTCCCGCACTGCTTGTAGTTGTCGGAGTGCTGTTTTTTTCGAATGATGCACAGTTTGACAAATTCATCGAGGGTGCTGTAAGAGGAATTGAGGTATCCGTAAAGCTTTTGCCGACACTTATATTGTTGCTCGTCGGCGTGAATATGTTTTGTACCTGCGGAATACTCGAACCGATAGGTAAGCTCATGGCACCGATATTCTGCAGGCTCGGAATACCCTCCGAGGCTATTCCTCTGCTACTTCTCCGTCCCATATCCGGCTCGGCATCGCTTGCCATGGCGTCGGATCTGTTCTCACAGCTTTCACCGGACAGCTATGCCGGATATTTTATTTCGGTGGTGATGGGCTCGTCGGATACAATGCTTTATGTAAATGCCGTTTACCTATCCTCCGTTGGAATAAAGCACGGCAGACACGCCCTGCTATGTTCGACTCTTACGCTTTTATTTTGTATTTTTATTTCTTCTTTTATATGTCGAATATTTTATGCTTAATGCGGAACAATAAAGGTATGAAAAAAGAAAACAAAAACAAAAACAAGAAAAAAAGCGCAAACGAGGCAATATACGCATATAAGCACGTCGATGCGAATATAAAGACCGATCCCGACGGAAGCTATACGGGTGTGTGTATACCCGATTGCGATAAGCCCACACAGGATGCGGACGATCTATGACCGAGAGCGAAGCTTGAGGAAAAAACGGGATAAAAGCTCCGAGGCTTCCTCACTCATTATTCCTCCCACTACGTTTACCTTGTGATTGAACGGATAAGAATTCAGATCCACGATACTGCCGAAGCCGCCCGCCTTTAAGTCGCAAGCACCGTAATAAAGATTTTTTATTCGCGAGTTTATTATTGCTCCGGCACACATCATGCACGGTTCGAGAGTGACGAACATATCGCACCTGTGAAGCCGCCAGCCGCCGAGAGTGTTGCAAGCATCGTTTATTGCCTTTATCTCGGCGTGGCACAGTGCGTTTTTGTCCCTCTCCCTCGTATTGAAGCCTTGACCGACGATCTTCCCGTCACATACGACTACCGCTCCGACGGGAACCTCGTTCAGCTCCATCGCTTCCTCGGCAAGGCTCAAGGCGTGCGACATATAATAGTATATTTCTTCGTTATTCATATATTTATTCTATACTACCCTAAGGTTATTTGCGTAAATGCCAACGCAAGGGCAAGCAAAGCGTATAATACGGTGTAAGGGGAGAGGGTAAACGGTACTTGCTCACCCCCCTCAAGCTCTTGCTTCTTGCGAAAGATCACGAAAACGGATATCATTCCCAAAACAAAGACGGTAATATCAGCAATAAGCGAAAATCGGATATATACCGACTCGGCGGCACCTCTGCTTATAAGCTCCTTTGTCAGAGCAAGGGAATTGTTGATGAAATGCGCCGTTATCGCCACATTCAATGAGTGGTTTTTTTGAGTGAAAAAGCCCATGGAAAGCCCCGCCGACAAAGCAAATACGTTTTGCAGGGGAGAGAGGTGCATAAGAGAAAAGAACAGACTTGAAAGTATTATGCCGCAACAAGGGCTGTACTCGCCCATGGCACCGAGCATATATCCCCTCACAAGTATTTCCTCAAGCAGGGCAGGCAAAAGCGCCGATGAAATATACAAAAGGGCTATTTCGTCCGCTCCGTTTGCGCTGACGGGCGAGGGGGTTGCGATGCTTATGCCGACGGTGTCGAGAAAGCTCTGTAAATAACCGACTGCCAGATTTCCCAAATACATAGAGCCGAGACAGAAGCATACCTCAAAAAAGAAAGTACGGCTTACTCTCTTTTTTATTTTTATCGGCTCGATATTTGCACGTGCCATGTAAATTGTGGGTATACCGAGATAGAGGGTATAAGATATCATATCGAATACCGTATCGAGCAAGGATCTTATTTTGCTCGGATATTCGGCTGTATATTCATCGGCAAAAGACGAAAAAATGCTCGTTACCGCTCCGACAAACAGCATTATGAACAAAGCGCACACACACCGAGCCTGACGTTTTTTCAACTCCTCGGCGAGGTGGAGCTTGTCGTGTATATCGTTGTTATTATTCATGAGAATATGATATAACAAAAGCGGAGGGAATGCAAGCAGTTTTGTGAAACAAATGCAAACAAAAAACCGAAATAAATTAAAATTATTTTGAAATTGGGCAAGTTGCACATCAACGGCGGTTGAATTTTGTGAAAAATGACGGCGAAAATCGGGAATTTTTATTTCAATAAGGGTTGATTTTTCCGATTTTTTATAGTATAATATCCTTTGGTTTGAGAATGTGACATCTTGAACGAATTCGTGTCGGTGCAAAGCACCGTCCGAGGGAAAGGAAATATTCGGTTTGTTACAGAAGATTGCTTTGCGTCTGCGTGACGGCTGTACCTCAGTGCTTGAGCGTATATCCGCCGCACGGCGTGAAGAACCAAAACGCTTTGTGCGTACTGTTTCGTCAGTCTGCTGTTTTGCCGCCCTCTCCGCTTTGTCGATAGGCTACATATCGTATTTCAATTCCGCGGATATATCGCTTGCCGTGTATGCGGACGGCAGATATGTCGGTAATGTGGAATGTAAGGCGGATGCCACGCTTTTGCTCTCAAAAGTGCGCGGCGATATTTCGGACAAAGCCGTTTTGCCCGCTCGTGATACCTGTAGCTTGACCTACAGCTTCAAACGCGGTGCGGCGGAAATGGCAGATCCCGATATGCTCTATACCTCCCTCTATGAAGTAGAATCATCTTATTATACCGATTGCATAGGTCTTTATATCGACGGTGAGCTTATAGGCGCCGCCGATGAGGTCGATAAGTCGTTGCTTGCGGACAGAGCTTATATAAGCACAAAAGAGGTGCTTATGCCCAAAAACAAGGTGCTTGACCCCGCAGGACTCTCAACACTGCTTGACAGTATATCCTACGAGGCTGTCTCGGACGATCTGCTGTTCGAATTTACGCAGGACGAGGATAAATCGTTTGCACCCAACCTTGAGCATCAGAATGCCGGGGTGAAGAACGATATTACATTGCCTGCGACAAACGGCGTTGACGCGGCGGGAAAAGATGTTTTTATTTCCGAGGAGGAATACACCATTCCTTATGAAACGGTGTACGAGCAGACAGACGAGCTCTACGTAGGTCAATATGAATTAAAGCAGAACGGCACAGACGGTAAGGGCAAAACGCTCTATATCGTAAAAAATGTACAGGGTGTCGAAATAAGCAGGGAAAAAACGGATGACGTTATAGTCAGCAAGCCCACCGATAAGATAATTCTCGTCGGTACAAAAGAGGCTCCTAAGGGAATAACAACGGGAACCTTCGATTTTCCGCTTAAGAGCTTCGTTTATACGGATCTGTACGGCTCAAGAACGCTAAACGGAGGCTACAGCTACCACTACGGTGTGGATATGTATGCACCGAAGGGTACGCCGATATACGCATCCGACGGCGGTCACGTTATCGTTTCGGGAACACACAGCTCATTCGGAAAGTACGTTATAATCGAGCATCAAAACGGCTACAGAACACTCTATGCACATATGTCGGCACTTGTCGCAAGCGAAGGCGAATACGTTAATAAGGGCGATATGATAGGTCGTGTCGGTTGCACCGGTATGGCGTACGGCTATCATCTCCACTTTGAGATACGCTATAACGACGAAAAGCTGAACCCACAGAAGTTTTTACCATATTAAAACAGAATACAAAAGCTCCCCGAACTTGGCGTGATACTCTTAACGGAGTATCACGCCGGTTCTATTTGCCCATGGCGACTTCCATTGCTTCGCAAGGAGTGCTATGAAACCGAATATTGGCTTGAACTGTTATTTTGAACAGGCTGTATAGAACAAACCGCATACAAGGCCATTCGAAACGATCGCAGGGCTATATGTCGAATGCTGATTGTATCGTTAAATACAATCAAAGCCAAACAAGAATGGGGGAACGGGCATTGCCCGAAGCCTTTGTAAAACAAAGGCGAAACTTGCTATAAAACAGAACGAACGATAAAAATTTGTCGAGTAGATAGCAACAGCGAGTTGCTTGACGACCGTGGTAACTCATGATATAATATAATCACAAACTGATAAGATGGTGATTTTATGGAAACGAAAGATATTATTTACGAATTAAGAACGAAAAAAGGACTGTCTCAAGAGGAACTTGCCGAAAAGATATTTGTAACAAGACAGGCGGTTTCCCGTT
>CAZLRV010000009.1:0-91305 GCA_964562175.1 uncultured Lachnospiraceae bacterium | reverse complement strand
TGTTTTTACCTTTCTGCACAAGCGGCAATTGCAGAAGGCTAATATATAAAACAGCATAATGACGCAGCCCCTGCGGAAGTGATTCCGCAGGGGCTGTATATGTTTTTTGTTGTATTGTTTATTATCTTTTTGGGGCTATGAAGCCGAGTTTACGGTAGACCTTTGATAGGGTACGTGCGGCGAGTCGGCTTGCGCGTTGAGCGTTTGCGGCAAGCACGTCGTCGAGGTAGTCACGGTTTTTCATAAGTCTGTCGAATTCGGCTTGTATCGGTGCCAGCTCATCTGCGCACGCTTCGCCGACGGCTGTTTTGAAGTCACCGTAGCCCTTGCCCTCAAATTCTTTTACTATCTCCTCATCGCTTTTGCCGGTAAAGCAGGAATATATCGTCATAAGGTTATTTATACCCGCCTTGCCCTCGCCTCGACATACGCACGTATCGGAGTCTGTAACGGCGCGGCGGAACTTTCTTATTATCGTATCTCTATCATCGAGGAGCGAAACGGAAGCGTTGGGGTTTGAGTCGGATTTACTCATTTTTTTATCCGGCTCGGCGAGCGAATATATTTTCGCACCGGCTCTTATTGCCGCCTCGGGTATCTTAAACGTATCACCGTAGACGGTATTAAATCTGTTTGCGATATCTCTCGTTATCTCTATATGCTGTCTTTGATCCTCGCCCACCGGTACTATATCGGTTTGGTAGAGCAATATATCCGCCGCCATGAGTGT
Source organism: uncultured Lachnospiraceae bacterium (assembly GCA_964562175.1). Classification (GTDB taxonomy): domain Bacteria; phylum Bacillota; class Clostridia; order Oscillospirales; family CAG-272; genus CAZCJU01. Next base: position 90,575 of record CAZLRV010000009.1, on the reverse strand, counting down.
GGGATATGTGAAAAGTCCCGCATTTATATTATCGGCATTTTTTGCGCTTTTATCCTTAAACTGTGTCATTCTCGACAGCTCGCCGAACATCGTATAGCAATTAAGCACCCATGCAAGCTGTGCATGTGCCGGCACATGGCTTTGAACGTAGAGAATATTTTTTTCCGGGTCAAGTCCGCAAGCGATATAGAGCGAGAGTATTTCATACGTTCGTCTTCTCAGCTCTGCGGGGTTTTGGCGTACCGTTATTGCGTGTTGATCTACAACGCAGTAGAGGCATTGGCAATCATCGCCGTAGGATGAGAAATTTTTCAGCGCTCCGAGGTAGTTTCCTATAGTAAGGTTTCCCGACGGTTGAATGCCGGAGAAGACCGTTTTTTTGTTTTCTTCCATTTTATTCTCTCCTTAGCCTCGTGCGACCTTGCCGAGTATTTCGACGCCCTTTATTATCTGCTCGTCCGAGGGTGTGGAATAGTTCATTCTGAAGCCATGGCATACGGCTTCGCCGTCGCACATAAATGTAGCTCCCGGAACGACGGCAAGCTTATTTTCCACAAGCTTTTGTATAAACGCCTTCGGCTCGTATCTGTCGGGCATCTTACCCCAAATGAACAGACCGCCCTCGGGGCGTGTGTATTCGAAATCTTCGGGAAGCTGTGCTTGCAGGCAGTCGAGCATGAGCTTGCATTTTCCGCTGTACAGCGCTCTTATTTTTTCTATATGAGCGTCAAGGCCGAACTCGGTCAAAAATTTATTGCAAACAAGCTGGAAGAATATGGGTGTATGCACATCGGCGCTTTGCTTTACCACCGCTATTTTTTGCGATATTTGCTCGTCAAGTATCAAAAATCCGACACGCATACCCGCAGAAAGTATCTTTGAAAACGAGCTGCAATATACAACGCGTCCGTCCTCGTCCATGCTCTTTATCGTCGGCACGTCCTCGCCCGAAAATCTAAGCTCACCGTAGGGGTTATCCTCAAGTATGATAAGCCCGTATTTTTTCGCAAGAGCGTAGCATATCTTACGCTTTTCATACGACATCGTCTTGCCCGTCGGATTTTGGAAGGTCGGTATGAGATATATCATTTTGGCCTCGGGGTGCGCTTTTATAGTTTCCTCAAGCTTATCGGTGTCTATACCGTCGTCCTCAACGGGCACGCCTGCCAAATTACAGCCGTAGGAGCGGAACGAGTTAAGCGCGCCTATAAACGACGGCTCCTCGCATATTACCGTATCGCCCTCGTTGCACAGTATTCTGCAGGTAAGGTCAATACCCTGCTGACCGCCCGTCGTTATGATACAGCGGTCGAAGTCGCGTCCGATGCCGAATTTGCGTTTTTGACGCTCGCTTATCGCCTCGCGCAGAGGCGTATAGCCCTCCGTTATACTGTATTGAAGTGCCAAGGTCGCTTCGTTTGTGAATATCTCATCGGAGAAGCGCTTAAACGCCTCGACGGGAAAGCTTGTGGGTGAGGGATTGCCTGCCGCAAATGATATTATCGACGGGTCTGTCAGGCTCTTGAATATCTCTCTTATTGCCGAGGGCTTAAGCCCCGATACTTTTTTTGAATATTCTGTTTGCATAATGCTTTGCGTAACGCTCTCCTTTATTTTTCTTCAAACTGCCCCATAAGCTTTTTGTTAAACTCAACGGCAGTATCGTAGCCCATTTTTTTCTGTCTGTTGTTCATTGCGGCAATTTCAAGTATTATCGCAAGGTTACGTCCGGGGCGAACGGGTATTGTGGTCGTCGGTATGTTTATTCCGAGTATTTCGGTATATTCCGACTCAAGCCCGAAGCGGTCGTACATTTTGCCCTGTACCCACGGCTCAAGCTTTATTATCATATCTATCTTTTCGGAGACCTTGACAGCACCCATACCGAATATTCTGCGAACATCGACGATTCCGATGCCCCTCAGCTCGACATAGTGGCGTATTATCTCCGGAGCGGTTCCGACGAGTGATACGGCTGAAACACGCTTTATCTCGACTGCATCGTCCGCTATAAGTCTGTGTCCTCGCTTTACAAGCTCTATTGCCGTTTCGCTCTTGCCCACTCCGCTGTCGCCGAGTATAAGTATTCCCTCGCCGTATACCTCAACCAAAACGCCGTGGCGTGTCACTCTCGGAGCAAGGGAAACATTGAGCGATGCAATGAGCGCCGCCATAAACGACGAGGTCAGCCAATCTGTACGAAGCAGAGGCACGCCGTATTTTTTGCACGTTTCAAGCTCTCGCTCGCTCACGGGCAACGAGGTGGTAAATATCACGGCTACGGGCTTTTCACGCACGAGCGACTCAAATCTTTTCTCCGCCTCGTCCTCGCCGAGCTTGCTGAGATATTCAAACTCCACTCTGCCTATAAGCTGTATCCTTTTCGGGTCGAACAGCTCACCGAAGCCCGCCAGCTTCAAGCCCGGACGGTTCAACTCGCTTTTCGTAACACGTCTGTCTGCCATATTCTCCGGCAGATACAGCACCTCAAGCTTAAACTCGTCGATTATATCACCAAGCGGTATGGAATATTCCGTTTCGTTCATTTGCTCCTCCTTATTTGAGGTATTTCATTACTTCTTTGCCGAAAACGTATTTTTTATTACAGAAGCGACAGCACACCTCTATATTATCCTGCTCGGAAAAGATATTGTTAAGCTCATCCGCACCGAGCGATACGACGGCACGCCGTGTGCGTTCCTCACTGCAATCGCACACATAGCCCATATCAAGCTCATCGAATATATCGTATTCTATGCCCTCAAGTGCGTATTGCATAAGCCTCTCACAGTCATAGCCGTCGGCTATCAGCTTTGAAACACTGCCGAGCCTTTGAGCGTTTTCTTCAAGCTGCTTGACGGTCTGCTCCTCGGCAAACGGCAGAAGCTGAACGAAAACGCCGCCCGCACCGAGGCATGACAGATCCGTGCCGACAAGCACGCCGAGTGCCAGCAATGTCGGTATCTGCTCGCTTTGCACGAAATAATACGACAGATCCTCCGCTATCTCACCCGTTTTTATCTCGGATATACCGACATAAGGCTCTTTGTCGCCGTCGGTACGCACTATATTTACCGTACCGGCTCCGACAGCACCGCCGACATTCAGCTTGCCGTTTGATTTAAGCGGCAGATCGACAAGCGGATTTTCAATATAGCCCTTGACGTTGCCCATATAGTCGGCAACTGCCATTACCATGCCCGCCTCGCCGTCACCCTTGAAGGTCAGGGTGAGCGAGTCCGTTTTGTTTTTCAGGGTCGTACCCATAAGCGAAGCCGCGGTAAGCACTCGCCCGAGTGTTGCCGTTGCCGTAGGGGTCGTATTATGAACCTTTATGCATTCGTTCACCGTATCGGTGGAATTTATCACAAGCACACGTGCCGAACCGTCACGTGTCATTGCACGCAGTATTTTATCACTCATCCTTGCCCTCTCTTATGCAGACGAAATGTATTCTTTCCTCACTCTCACTCGGCTCGGAGCGAGTGAGCGAGGCAAATATGCTTTTTATCTTGAAGCCGTTTTTTTCAAGCAGAGCCGATATCGCATCGGGGTCATGGCAATACTCCGTCTGTTCCTCGTCCTCCCTCTCCCACAGTCCGTCATCTCTCGGAGAAAAGACCGTCAGAGCGAAGCGGCAGGCTGAGCCGTCAAAGTCACAGCTCCAGCACAGCATACTGCCCTCGTCGTTTTCGATTATATAATCTCGGTCGGAATATATGTTTTTGAATTTATACGGCGTATTTATATCGAATATCAGCACGCCGCCCGGCTCTATGTAGTTATTGCAGAGCGAAAAATATTTGTCTATATCCTCAAGCGACGGCAAATAGTTCAGCGAATCCATATTGCAGAGTGCGGCACGCACCGTGCCGTACAGCTCAAAGTCAGTAAGACTTTGGCACAGAAGCAGAACTCCCAGACCCGATGTGTTTTCGTATGCCTCCCCAAGCATCTGCTCGGAAATATCGAAGCCTATCATATCGTAGCCGACACGTGCAAGCTCTGCGGTGAGCGTGCCCGTGCCGCAGGCACAATCAAGCACAAGCTCACCGGGGCGAATGCCGTTTTCCTCAAGCAGGGATATAAGATACTCCGTCCATTTCTTGTTGTCACGTCCGCACATCGAATCATAAAATGCGGCAAGGGACGTGTATTGGCTGTTCATTTTTTGCCGAGCCTTTCAAGCACGGTGCCGTAGCCGTCCGTGCCGTACTTCAAGCACCTGTTTACACGGCTTATCGTTGCCGTTGACAGACCCGTCTGCTCAGTTATCTCGCTGTAAACGGCGTTTTCGGACAGCATTCTCGCCGCATGAAGCCGCTTTGACATTTCGACGATTTCCGCAACGGTGCAAAGGTCTTCGAAAAATGCGTAGCATTCCTCTCTCGTTTTCAGGGTAAGTATGCCGTCAAAGAGCATATCTGTCTTTTCGTTTCTGAAATTCTCAGCCATTAACGACCTCACTCGCCATATCGGACGGAGCTATGACCTTTGTGAATCTTACCGTTTTTTCCTTCAGACTCGCAAGCGGTGTCGGTATTTCAACGCCCGTTACTCTCTGCAGCTCGTACAGCGGTGCGAACTCATCTCCCTCAGCCGTCTTACCGAGCGAGGACAAAACGTCTGCGGCGAACTTATAGGGGCTTGCCGTTGAAACGGTAAGCATCTTGCCGCCGTTTTTGCCTCTGTATTCCTCGGCAACTCGCAGTGCCACAGCCGTATGCGTATCTATAAGATAGGAATGCTCGGCGAAGGTCTTTTTTATCTGCTCTCTTGTCTGCGCCTCATCGGTACAGCCTGCCGCAAAATCGGCTTTTATGCTTGCCATATGCTCGCCGTCAACGGTATATGCTCCGCAACTGTTCAGCGAGGACATATATTTTGCCGTCGCCTCACATCCGCATACGAGGTACAAAAGACGCTCAAGGTTTGAGGATATGAGTATATCCATTGAGGGTGACATGGTCTGATAAAACTCTCTGTTTCTGTCGTACGTGCCTTTTGTCAGAAAGTCGGTCAAAATATTGTTTTTGTTTGATGCGCAAACGAGCTTGCCTATCGGCACACCCATTCTCTTTGCGATATATGCGGCGAATATATTACCGAAGTTGCCCGTAGGCACGGTAACGTCAAGACGCTCGCCGCGACTCAGCTCACCGGAGCCGAGAAGGTCGGCATATGCCGATACGTAATAAACTATCTGCGGTGCAAGTCTGCCCCAATTTATCGAGTTTGCGCTTGAAAGAAAATATCCGTTTTCGTTGAGCTTGGCATTTATATCGGCATCGGCGAATATACGCTTAACGCCGTTTTGAGCATCGTCGAAATTGCCCTCTATCGCACATACGGAAACATTTTCGCCGCTCTGCGTTGCCATTTGCAGCTTTTGTATCTTGCTTACGCCCTGCGAGGGGTAAAATACCTTTATCTTTATCTGCTCTTTGTCGGCATAGCCCTCAAGTGCCGCCTTGCCCGTGTCGCCCGAGGTCGCAACGAGAATGTACGCCGTGCGCTTCTCGCCCGTCATGGTAAGGGAGCGTGAGAGAAGCGAGGGCATTATCTGAAGTGCCATATCCTTAAATGCGCAGGTAGGGCCGTGGAACAGCTCAAGCACGTAGCTTCCGTCCTCAAGCTTTGCAACGGGGGCGGCACCTCCCTTGAAATTATCCTCGCCGTAAGCCCTCTTGCAGTCGTGCAGCAAAAGCTCACTGTCGTAATCGGGCAGGAATTTGTCGAGAATGTAAGCGGCTCTTTCGTAATACGGCATGGGTATGAGTTTGTCTATCTCATCAAGTGTTATCTGCGGTATCTCATCGGGCATATAAAGTCCGCCGTCGGGGGCGATACCCTTTTTGATTGCCTGTGCCGAGCTTGTTTTTTCCGTCAAGCCTCTTGTGCTTATATAATTCATTGCGTTTCTCCTTTTCTTATTCGGGCTTACGCCATACCATTTTATTTACTATACCTGTGTAGCTTTGTATTATCTTGACTACCTTTGTGCTTACGTTTTCGTCCGTATAATTCGGCACGGGCAGACCGTCGTCACCCTCGTCGTTCATTTTAACGGCACATTCTACCGAGGAAAGCACTCCGTCGCCGTTTATACCGGCTATTATAAAGCAACCCTTGTCTATCGCCTCGGGACGCTCCGTGGAGGTCCTTATGCAGACTGCGGGAAACGGCTTTCCTATTGAGGTGTAAAAGCTCGACTCCTCCGGAAGAGTTCCGCTGTCCGATACGACGGCGTAGGCATTCATTTGCAAATTATTGTAATCATGGAAGCCGAGCGGCTTATGCTTTATGACTCTCTTATCGAACTCAAAGCCGCGTTTTTCGATAAACTTTGCCGAACGGGGGTGGCAGGAATAAAGCACGGGCATATCGTATTTACGCGCCAGCTCGTTTACGGCGTTCATCAAGTCGAGAAAGTTCTTTTCGTTATCGATATTTTCCTCACGGTGAGCGGAGAGAAGAATATATTTCTTTCTCTCAAGTCCGAGGCGTGAGAGAACATCCGAGGCAAGTATCTTATCCAGGTTCGCATGAAGCACCTCCGCCATGGGCGAGCCGGTCACATATGTCCTCTCCTTTGCAACGCCCTCATGATTGAGATAACGGCGTGCATGCTCCGAGTAGCACATATTCACATCGGAGATATGGTCTACTATGCGCCTGTTCGTTTCCTCCGGCAGGCATTCGTCAAAGCATCTGTTGCCCGCCTCCATATGAAATATCGGAATATGCAAGCGTTTTGCCGAATATGCGGCAAGGCATGAGTTGGTATCGCCCAGCACCAAAAGTGCGTCGGGTGCCTCGCTCTGCATAAGCGCATACGACTTTGAGATAACCGCTCCGACCGTTTCTCCCACCGTTTTGCCTGCGGCGTAGAGATAGAAATTCGGCTCACGAAGTCCCAGATCCTCAAAAAAGACCTGATTAAGCTCGTAATCGTAATTCTGCCCCGTATGCACGAGTATCTGATCGAAATATTTATCGCATTTTTTTATTACCTCGGAAAGTCGGATTATCTCCGGACGTGTACCGAGTATCGTCATTAGCTTAAGCTTGCCCATTTTTTATACCTCCTCAAAATAAGTGTCGGGATGCTCCGGGTCAAAGCACTCGTTTGCCCACATAAATGTCACCATATCTTCCTGCCCGAGATTCTCTATATTATGTGTATATCCGACGGGAATGTCAACTACCTCGAGCCGCTGTCCGCTTACGTAATATTCGTATATCTTATCGTCGCCTATCCTGCGCAGGCGTATAACGCCGCTGCCCGATACGACAAGAAATTTCTCGTTTTTCGTATTATGCCAATGGTTGCCCTTGACTATATGCGGCTTTGATACGTTTACGCTGAATTGACCTCTCTCCGCCGTTCTGATAATTTCCGTAAAGCTGCCGCGCATATCGACGTTCATTTTGAGCGGATACGAATAATTATCGGGGGCTATATAAGAAAGATATGTGGAATACAGCTTTTTTTCAAAGCCGTCGGCGGTGCTTGCAAGCGTGCGTTTTTCTCTTGAGCTTTTGAACGAATACAGCAGATCGACTATCTGCCCCAACGTGACCTTATATTCAACGCCTACCCTACAATACCTGCCGTCCCTTGTCGGCTTACCGACAAGTGCGTTTATAAGCTCGTTTACGAGGTCGTCTATATATACCAGCGTCAATACCGTCGAGCGGTCGTTGACGTTTATCGGAAGCTCGTGCGATATATTGTGGCAAAAGGTTGCAACGGCACTGTTATAATTGGGTCTGCACCACTTGCCGAAGAGGTTCGGGAAGCGGTATACGTATGCCTCAGCCCCTGTTTGCTCGGCGTATTCGAAGAACAGCTCCTCGCCCGCTTTTTTGGATATTCCGTAGGGATTATCGAGCAGTGCTTGAGTTGAGGACGAGAGCATGACGGGGCATTTGTTGCCGTGCTTTTTGAGCGTGTCGAGCAGTGTTGAGGCAAAGCCGAAATTGCCCGCCATAAACTCCTCTGTATTCTGCGGACGGTTCACGCCGGCGAGATTGAAAACAAAGTCGCAATCTCGGCAGTATCTGTCGAGCAGCTCCGGTGAGGTATCTATATCGTACTCGTATATCTCAATATCCTGCCCTATGGGTCTTGACTTGTCACGTCCGTCCGCTATGCATTTAAGTACGGCGACGAGGTTTTTGCCGACAAAGCCGCCGGAGCCGGTAACGAGTATCTTCATTTGCCCATCTCCTTAAGTCTTTGTCTTATGTAGGGCAGTGTAAGCAGCTTTTCCATTACCTGCTCAACGTCGAGCCGATCCGTGTTGTCGGAATTGAATTCTTCTATCCGCACGGGCTTTTCCGCACCCTTTGAAAAATATTTGTCGTAATTGAGGTCTCTGTTATCCGCACGAACACGGTAGAAATTGCCCATATCCTCCGCACGCAGAGCCTCCTCGGCGGTAAGCAATGTTTCGTACATCTTTTCGCCGTGGCGTATACCGATATTCTTTATCTCGGCGCTCGGGTCGAACAGGCGGCGTACCGCCTCGGTAAGCACGCCTATGGTGCAGGCGGGAGCCTTTTGCACCAAAATATTGCCGCTCTGACCATGCTCAAAGGCGAACAGCACCAGATCCACCGCTTCTTCAAGGCTCATTATAAATCTCGTCATATTGGGGTCTGTTACCGTAAGAGGCAGACCCTTTTCTATATTATCTATGAAAAGCGGTATTACCGAGCCGCGTGAACACATGACATTGCCGTAACGCGTACAGCATATCATTGTCTTATTGGGGTCGGCTATACGTGATTTCGCAACGACGATCTTTTCCATCATTGCCTTGCTCGTACCCATTGCGTTTATCGGGTAAGCCGCCTTGTCGGTCGAGAGGCATATAACACGCTTTACGCCGTTTTCTATTGCGGCGGTAAGCACGTTGTCCGTGCCTATTACGTTAGTGCGTACCGCTTCCATCGGGAAAAACTCGCACGACGGCACCTGCTTCAGTGCGGCGGCATGGAAGATATAGTCAACGCCGGGCATTGCGCCTCGCACGCTCGCTATATCGCGGACATCGCCTATGTAAAATTTTATCTTCGAGGCGGCATCGGGCATCTTAGCCTGAAATTCGTGCCGCATATCGTCCTGCTTTTTCTCATCTCTTGAGAAAATGCGTATCTCGCCTATGTCCGTCTGCAAAAAACGATTAAGTACCGCATTTCCGAACGAACCCGTGCCGCCCGTTATAAGCAGTGTTTTTCCCGTAAACAATCCCATTTTGTTTTTCTCCGTTTCAGTATTAAATATTTATCTTTACCGCCTCTTGTACAAGTGAGGCGAAATAGTCCGATATTCGTTTAAGCTCACCCAAAACACGATCTGTACCCGACTCCGTCAAAAACCAATTTTCCGCATTTATCTCATCCTTCTCTGCGGGGCATACGAGTATATCGGTTTCGGGAAAAGCCCATTTGTAGTAAGAATAAGCCCTGCGTGCGTGAAAGGGTCTGCAAACGAGCAATGCTTTATTTACGCAAATACCCATCCTATCCGTGAGCGCACGTGTGAAAAACGCATTTTGATAGGTATATTCGCTCTCACACTCGCACAATATCGCCTCCTCGGCAACGTCGTTTGACCTCAGCACATGGGCGAAAAACTCCGCCTCGCTGTCACCGTCAAAGCGATATTTCTCCCTCGGGCTTTGCCGTGTCAGCTCTCCCCGTGTTATCGAGTGTCTGCCCGATGGTATGATATATTTCGCAAGACCCGAATTACAGAGATGTGCGGCGTACTCCGGCAGAAGATAATTCATACATCCGGGTATGAATATAACATCCGCCCTCTTCGGCTCGTCCCTCAAAAAGATATATTCCGTCGTGGCTTTTATAAAATCTTTATCCATATATTTCACTCCATTATATTATTATATATTATTTTCTCGTATTTTGCAAGAGGTAAACGCATTTTTTTGCGTAAAATACTTGAAATTTTCGGTATATTTCTGTATAATGGGGTAAAATCGTAACATAGGAGAGTTAATTATGCTTTTTTCAAGCTCCGGTGCGGAATATCTTGTTGTGTTTTTGGGTAATCCGGGAGATAAATACGAATTTACACGCCACAATGCGGGCTTTCTCTGCGGCGACCGGCTGGCAGACAAAAATAACCTTAAGTTCAATAAAATAAAATTCCACTCAAATTATTGTATAGGCAGCCTTGCGGGTCATAAATGCCTTTTTATGAAGCCGCAGACCTATATGAACGAATCGGGACTTGCCGTCGGTGAGGCGGCTTCGTTTTATAAAATACCCCCGGAGCGTGTTATCGTTTTTTCCGACGATATCTCACTGCCCGTGGGAAAGCTTCGTGTGAGAAGAAAAGGCTCCGCAGGCGGTCATAACGGCTTAAAGAGCATTATATCGCATCTATCCTCGGAGGATTTTCCGAGAATAAAAATAGGAATAGGCGAAAAGGCTCACCCCGACCAAGACCTTGCCGACCATGTTTTGTCTAACTTTTCTTCCGCCGAGCTTAAGCTTCTTACACCCGTTTTCGATGCTTGTATTTCATCCCTTGAATATATAATTGAGGGCGACATTGACCTTGCGATGCAAAAATTCAACTGATTTTTGTAACCTTTTCGGCTTTTTCGACATTAACTTATGCGAAAAAGAACGAAAGGAGCGGACGATATAAAGAAAACAAAGCGAAATGAAGGAATTTGAAAAGATATACGGCGAGTATTTTTCCCGAATATACGCATTTTTGTACAAGCTTTGCGGAAATTCCGAGTTGAGCGAGGAAATGACTCAGGAAACCTTTTACCGCGCGTTCGTTTCGTTTGACCGCTATGACGGCTCATGCGAGTTATTTACCTGGCTTGCGGCGATAGGCAAAAACGTATGGCTTACATATTTGAGAAAAAACAGGATAAAGACCGTGAGTCTTGACCTTGCAATATATGACGAGGGCGGACAGGAGCCGGAGCAGATAGTCGTAAGAGAGCTTACCGCAGCTCAGGTCAGAGGTGCGATAGACGCTCTTCCGCCGAAATTCAGAGATGTTGTCATACTCAGGATATACGCACGCCTGTCTTATGCCGATATAGGAAGCTCGCTGGGAATAAGAGAAGGCTCGGCAAAGGTGATATTTCACCGAGCAAAGGAAATACTCAAAAAAGAGCTTGCACAGCTTGAGGAGGACACCGAAAACAGATGAAAACGAGGAAAAAAACGGAAATGAATACACTGCCGTGTGATGTTGTCAAGGATCTTTATCCGACAATAAAGGACAATTGTGCCGGTGCTATCACATATAAACTCGTTACGGAGCATTTAAGCACTTGCACCGATTGCAGGTATTTTTATCGCGAGTGGGACATAAACGCAAAGTGCGAGGTGAAGAAGCGTCCGAGCGGTGATTTTTTGAAGATAGCGAAGCGTATGAGAGCGAGAAACAACGCAATGCTCTTTGGTACGGCGACAATGCTCACGGCTTTGGCGTTGTATGCGGTATTAGGCAAAAAGGGGTAAATTATGGTATATGATGTAAAGCTTGTAAAAAATTTTCGCGAGCTGCTTGAGTCAAGCGTTGAGGAATACGGCGATCGCACGGCATTTCTGTACAAAGAGGGAACGGAGCAGAGGGAAAAAACGTATTGCCAAGCGAGAGATGATGTAAGAGCCTTGGCGGCGTATTTGAGAAGCATAGTCGGCGAGGGTGAAAAGCTCGCACTTATAGGCGGCAACGGCTACGGCTGGGCAATAGGATATCTCGCCGTTACCTGCGGTGTCGGCGCTGTTGTGCCGATAGACCGTGAGATGAAGCACGACGATATAATATCAATATTGAAAATGACGGAATCGAGTGCCGTAATATGCACAAAGGGCTTTAAGACAGACCTTTCCGACTGCGGCATACCCGTGATAGATCTTGCAAAAACAGATGAAATTTTATGCAAGGGCTATGAGCTGCTCAACAACTCGGACCCCTATTTTGAGCATATGATATATCCCGATTCTCTCGGCGTTTTGCTCTACACCTCCGGTACCTCCGGCAGCTCAAAGGGCGTTATGCTCTCACAATACAACATTTGCTCCGATATAATGTGCGTGTTGAAGCAGGTATATGTCAGCTGTGAGGACAGAGTATTGTCCGTTCTGCCGCTGTCGCACACATACGAATGCACGGCGGGCTTTCTTGCAATTTTATACAGCGGCGGCAGTATAGCGTATGCTGAAAATCTACGACGAATGGTAGCCGATATGCAATATTACAAGCCCACGATATTCGTTACCGTGCCGCTTATAATGGAGGTCATATATAAAAACATCAATTCGAAAGTTGAGGGAGATAAAACAAAAAGGCTCATTTTTTCGGCGGCGAGAATAGTTTCCAAGACGCTTTCGGCGGCAAAAATTGACGCAAGACGAAAAATATACAAGGACGTACACGAGGCGTTCGGCGGCAAGCTGAGGCTTATACTGTGCGGCGGTGCGGCACTTTCGCCGGAGCTGAAACGTAAATTCATTTCGCTCGGCTTTAACGTATATTGCGGCTACGGACTTACGGAGACCTCTCCCATCATTCTCGGAGACAACGATTTTTACCAAGACCCCGAAACGTCGGGAAGACCGCTGTGCGGCGTAAAGGTCAAGCTGATCGAGCCGGACGGGGACGGAGTGGGTGAGCTTGCGGTGCGTTCCTCCGTCGTTATGCTCGGCTACTATAAAAACGAAGAGGAAACGGCAAGGGCGTTTGATGACGGCTGGTTCAAGACGGGCGATCTTGCCAAAAAGAATGAGGACGGAAGCTATACTATTGTCGGCAGGTGCAAGAGCATGATAGTAAAGAACAACGGCAAAAAGGTAATGCCGGAGGAGCTTGAGGAGCTGCTGAACAAAAGCCCGTATATTGCCGAGTCGTTTGTTTACGGACACACGGAGGATGACGGCAGAACGGAGGTCGAGGCAAGCGTAAGGCTTGACGAAAAGCAGATCGAGCGTTATTTTGCCGATATATCAGCCGAGATGAGTGACGAGGAATACGAAAAGCACGTTTATCTGCTTATAAGACAGCAGGTAAAGGCGATAAACGAAGCACTTCCCGTTTACAAGCATATCCACAGGTTCTATATACGCAAAAAGGAATTTTCGCTCACCTCGTCAAAGAAGATAAAACGAGCCGACAAGAGCAATATGGGCAATGGCGAAGAATAAACAAGCACAGATGAAAACGGTTTATTACAGTGACGAACATAATGATGAATTTTCACGTGGTGTGATAACTCCAATTGAGATAAACGGCAGCTACAAATACAAAAGGTCGCCGATACCGCATTTTATATTATACAGGCTTATCGCAATGCCTCTTGCCTTTCTTTATCTGAAGCTGAAATTCTCGCACAAAATAACGGGCGGGGAAAAGCTTAAGCAGGCAAAGGGGACGGGATATTTTATGTACGGCAATCACACGCAGGATATAGGCGATGCGCTTATGCCGGCATTGATAAACCATCCGAGAGATACCTATGTCATAGTTCATCCGAACAATGTTTCAATGAAGCTTTTGGGTAAGCTCACGCCGTACCTCGGTGCGTTGCCTCTGCCCGACGATATGACGGCATATAAGAATTTTCTCGATGTGATAGGCGAGCGGATAGAGCAAAAAAAGCCCGTATTCGTTTACCCCGAGGCTCATATCTGGCCGTACTGCACACGTATAAGAAATTTTCCCGACACCTCGTTTTATTATCCGATAAAATACGGTGTACCCGTATTTTGCTCGACAAATGTTTACAAAAAGAAGAGGCACGGCGTGCGGATACAGACCTATATAGACGGGCCTTTTTATCCCGATATGTCGCTTCCCGCCGTCAAGAGAAAAAAAGCACTGCGCGATAAAATATACGAAACCATGTGCCGACGAGCCGAGCTTAACGAGGTCGAGCTTGTACGGTATATAAAAAAAGAAGAATGATAAACATACTTTTTTGCGGTAACGCCGGCGTTTTCGACGGCATTCTGACCTCGTGTCTGTCTATACTTAAGCGAACCGATACCGACGAGCCGTTTACGTTTTATGTCCTCACAATGGATGTTTCGCATCTGCGTGCCGATTACATACCCATAAGCGAGCGACAAACGGAATTTTCGGACGGTGTTGTCAAAAAATACAACAAGGAAAACCGATTTGTACGCTTTGATATTACCTCGCTTTACAAAAAAGAATTTGACAAATGCCCGAACGAGGACGCATATTGCTCTCCGTATACTCTCATACGTCTTTTTTGCGATGAGATAGAGGGTATGCCCGACAAGCTTTTATATCTCGATGCGGATATAATGTTCAACAGAGATATAAGGCTTTTGTACGATATTGACATATCGGATGTGGAATATGCGGCAAGCCGTGACCATTACGGCAAGTATCTGCTCCACCCAAATTATATAAATGCGGGCGTTTTACTGCTCAACATGGCAATGATACGCAAGACAGGGCTTATGAGGCGTGCGAGGGAGCTTATAAAAACAAAAAAGCTGACCTTTGCCGACCAAAGTGCGATAATACGCTCCACAACGAAAAAGCTCGTTTTGCCGCAACGCTTCAATGACCAAAAATTTCTTCATAAGCACACCGTCGTGCGGCATTTTTCGAAAAGATTGTTTTATCTGCCATATCCGCATACAGACAACGTAAAGCAATGGCAGGTAAGCCGAGTGCATAAGATTTTCGGTTACTATGCTTTTGATGATATTTTATATGAATATATCTATCTGAAAGAAAAATTTGAAGAGGAGGAAAAAAGCAAACATGAATAATTCGATTCCCATATTCTACGCCTGTGACGACGCATTTATAAAATACACGGTGGCTTCGGCGCACTCGCTGATAAAAAACGCATCGAAGGAGTATAATTACCGCATTCATATACTTCATACCGGTGTAAGCGAGGAAATGAAGAAAAAAATGACGGAGCTTGGCGGGGAAAACATTGAAATAGTATTCTCCGACGTTACACAGCATCTGCGAAGTGTATCCGATAAGCTTCCGATAAGAGATTATTATTCCAAAACGACGTATTACAGATTTTTCATTGCGGATATGTTTCCCGAATACGAGCGGGCGATATATATAGACAGCGACACTGTCATTCAGGGCGATATAAGCGAGCTTTACAATACGGATATAGGCGACTCATATGTCGGTGCGTGCCATGAGCAGGCAATGGTGCAGGTAGATACATTCGGCACTTACGCAGAAAAGGTCGTGGGTGTTTCAAGATACAACTTTTTCAATGCCGGAGTAATGCTCATAAATTGCACGGCTTTCAGACAGCATATGATATTCGATAAATTCGTAAAGGTGCTTAAGGCTTATAATTTCGTCGTAACGCAGGACGAGGATTATCTTAATCTTATATGCAAGGACCATGTGTATTGGCTTGACGGAAGATGGAACACGGAGGTTTTCGGGGAAATACCGTTTCCCGTTGAGCAAGCGAAGATAATACATTATATAATGGTAAACAAGCCGTGGCATTATTACGAATGTCCGCACGGTGATATATTTTGGAAAAACGCACTCGATACGAGCGTTTACGGCGAGCTTATAAAGGAGCTTGAGGGCTACAGCGACGAGAGCCGAGCATCCGATGCAAGCTCCGCCGAGGAGCTGCTTAAGCTTGCGGAAAAAGAAACCTACCGCGACGACAATTACTTAAATCGTCTGAACCGAGCAAGCCGTGCGAAAGACAGAGTCGAAATACTCAAAAAAATAGAGGAATACGAAAAAAACGGACGTTTTGACGAGGATGTAGAGAACGACCCGCCGAGCAGAGAGCTTTTGCCCGATGAAATAGACTATTTGAAAAAAAGCCCGATAGAAAAGCTCAAAACAAAAATAGCATATCGCTTCGCACGCCGCTTTGTGGGTGAGCTGATACGCGATAAAAAGCTGATAATCAAAGAGATAAAGGGTATTGAAAATTTCAGAGAACTCAAGTGCGGCGCGGTGGTGACCTGCAATCACTTCAACGCCTTTGACAGCTTCGCCATACAAATGGCATACGAGGCTTCAAACCAGCCTGACAGAACCTTCTACAGAGTTATACGAGAGGGCAATTACACCTCATTTCCGGGCTTCTACGGCTTTCTCATGCGTCATTGCAATACCCTGCCGCTGTCAAGTAACCGTAAAACACTCAACAAATTTATGTCTGCGGTGACAAAGCTGCTCAAGGACGGAAACTTCGTACTCATATATCCCGAGCAAAGTATGTGGTGGAATTACAGAAAGCCCAAGCCACTGCAAAAGGGCGCATATATTATAGCCGCAAAAGCCTCCGTGCCCGTTTTGCCGTGCTTTATAACGATGCGTGACTCGGATATAGTGGGTGATGACGGCTTCTATGTCCAAGAATATACGATACACATCTGCCCACCAATCTACCCGGGCGAAAACGAAAAGTATTCGTCAAGAGTGGAGCGTATGATGAACGAAAACCGCACGGCATGGAAGAATATCTATGAAACGGAATACTCCATTCCGCTTGAATATTCGACGGATAAATAACATCATCTCACTTTTTCGAAATGACCTTGGGCGGCACGCCGAGGATTTCATTACCTATATTATCTTATCACTTGAAAAGGCTCTTTTCGGCACGAGCCGATAAATGCCCTCCTACGAGAGGAAGAGTCGGCGAGTGATAATATATCGGCGATCCGGCAATATTTCCGCGGTTCTTACCGCGGTTTTTTTATTTTGACCGTTTTTTTTGAAAAAACGGTCAAAAAAGTGTGGTTTATTTAAAAATTAAAGTCTGCGGACTTGATTTTTTTTATAATATATGGTATAATATTATATATCTATACGAAAGGATAATATATAATGACTTTTTTTGAAGACGTTTGGTTATCTGTGGAGAAAGAGCTTGGAAAATACTATACGGATGATATTATAAAAACTCGGTTTTGCAAGATAAGAGTTGCGGCTATTGAAAACGAATATGCCATTTTATTTACGGATGCAGAAGAAAATCTTGAATTTCTCCGTTCGCAGACAGGTAAGATAGACAGAGCGTTTGCGGACGCATTCGGTGAATTCAGAGTTATTTACATACATTCCTCAAACGAGGAAAACAGGCTTGCCACTTTGAAGAAGGATGCGGAATTCGATCTTGTTTATCCCGTCGGTGCGGGCAGTGTATATGACAGACCGTCTCCCAGAAGCTTAATGAAGCCGGATGAGGGAATGGAGGTAAATATAGATGCGGACGACTATTTGAGAAAATATTTGAAGAAGTCGGCAGGGCCGAGAAGTGAGGAGCAGGACGAGGAGCTGAAGAAAAACTCACCGCCTCCGGAGCCTCTTTTTAAGGGAACGGGCAACGATTACACCTTTGACAATTTTATCGTATCATCATCGAACAAATTCGCATACAATGCCAGCATTGCCGTATCTACCAACCCGTCAACGGCGTGGAACCCTCTTTTCATATACGGCCCGTCGGGCTTGGGAAAAACGCACCTGCTTTACGCCATAGCAAATCAGCTTGCCGCAAATTTTCCGAATATGAAGATAGTATACGACAGAGGCGAGGATTTCACCATTGAGCTTGTGGCAAGCTTAAAGGTAAAGGACGGACCGGAAAAATTCAGAAACAAATTCAGAAAGCTTGATGTATTGCTTATAGACGATATACAGTTTATTGCGGGCAAGGAGGGCGTACAGGAGGAGTTTTTCCACACCTTCAATTCGCTCTATGAGGATAAGAAGCAGATTATTTTGACCTCGGACAAGCCGCCGAGAGATATAGCTTTTTTACAGGACAGACTTAAAACAAGATTTGAGATGGGACTTACGGCAGACGTTCAGCCGCCGGATTACGAGCTGAGGGCGGCGGTAATAACGAGCAAGGCACACGATTACGGAATAGAGATACCTCCGGATGTCGTTACGTTCCTTGCCGAAAATCTGAATAAGAACATACGTCAGATAGAAGGCTCGCTCAAGCGTCTTGCGGCAAAAAGCACGCTTTACGGCACAGCCGTTACGCTTGATATGGCAAAGCGTTCGCTCTCGGATATGATGAGCGTTGACACCTCGCCCAAGGTCATGATAGAAAAGATATTCACCGCCGTATCGAACAAATACGGAATAGGCGAAAACGAGATAAAGAGCAAATCACGCAGAAGAGAGATAACGAACGCACGCCATGTCGTTATATATTTCATCAGAAAGTACACAAATTACTCTTTGAAGCAGATAGCGGCAATATTCGGGCGTGATCACTCGACGATCTTAAGCTCAATCGAGGTCACAGAGGGCAGGATTTCGACCGAACCTTTATTTGAGCGTGAGATATCGGAGCTTGATACGGAGATAAAGGGATAGTTTTCCACACTTTTTTCCACAAAAGCCCACATAAATGTGGAAAACTCAAGCGTAGGTGGAAAAATATATTGATATCCATGTGGAAAAGCTGTTTATTTCGATTTGATATTATGTGGATAAAAAAGCCCGAAAAAATACCGAATTTTTTAATCCACATTTCATCAACACTGTCCCAACAGCTTTTACAGCGGCTTTTACACAGAAAAAACAGGTCGAAAACGGCTGAAAATATAGCATACTTCGAGTTTTACACATTTTCCACACCCCCTACTACAACTACTACTAATAATTCTTCTCTTTCTCTTTCTATTATAGAGACGAGAGAGAGGGAGGAGAGAACAGCCCGTTGAATTTTTCCACATTCGGCGGCAAGGAGAGAAAATTATGAAGATAATCTTTGATAAAAATACGCTTTTGGATATATTGGCACCGGCTATGTCTGCCGTATCGAACAAAAAAGAAAATCCCGTTACGGAATGCGTGCGGCTCAAGACTATGGGAGATGATAAATGTCTTATATCCGCCTTTGACGGCGAGAGAGGCTTTCAAGCCGAGGCGGAATGTCGTGTACTGAGAGAGGGCTGCTATCTTATAAACGCATCGAAGCTCATATCCATAGCAAGAAGTATGCCGATGGATATAACGATAGATGTTTCCGAGTCAATGCTTGCAACGATCACGTCGGGCAGAAGCCGATTTGAGATACAATGTCTCTCGGGCAAGTCCTTTCCGAACACGCCTGTGCTTGAAGGCGATTACGCCTTTGTCATAAAGCAGGGACAGCTTAAGAGAATGATAAATCAGACCGCCTTCGCCTGTGCGGAGAACAATCAGAAGCTGCAGCTCAACGGAGCTTACTTTGTGATAAAAGAAGAAAGCATAAAAATAGTGGCACTTGACGGCTTCAGATTCGCTCAGCGTTATGAGGAATGCAAGCTGAAAAATTTAAATGCGGACGGTTCGTTTATAGATATAAAATTCATCTTGATGAAAAAAGCTTTGCTTGAGCTGACAAGGCTTTTATCGGACGGCGATGAGGAAATAAAGGTGGTTCGCGGACTTAAGCATATAATGTTTATGAAAGAGGATTATATCTTCTATACGCGTCAGATAGACGGAGATTATATAGATTACGAGAGATTCATACCGAAGGGCTGTCCCATCGAGGCTACGATAAGAGGCGAGCTTTTGGCACAGGCTCTTGAGCGTGCCTTGCTTGTTACCGAGGAGCGTGAGGACGGCAAGATAAAAGGCTTTATAAAGCTGAGATTTGAAGCAAGTGCGATAAAAATGACGAGCGTTTCCACTTCAAATAAGATATATGAGGAAATACCCGCACAAAAAACGGGTGATGATATAGAGATAGGCTTTAATTGCAAGTGGTTGCTTGAAATCATGAAAGCCGTATCGGACAGTGAATATGTAACTCTGTCGCTTACCTCACCTCTGTCTTGCATGAGCATAAGGGCGAGTGAGGACGACGGAGGCTTCATGTATTTCGTTTATCCCGTAAGGCTGAGAGAAAACAACTGAAATGAAGCTGTGCGATATACTGCTTGAAAATTATCGCAACATCGAAAACGAAAGCGTGTCATTTGACGACGGAGTTAATATCATATACGGAAAAAACGCTCAAGGAAAGACAAATATAATAGAAGGTATATATCTTTTTGCGCGAGGCAGGAGCTTTCGGGCGAAAAAAGAGGAGCAGACGATAGCCTTTGACAAGGAAGCTTGCTTTTGTCAAATAAGCTACGAGGATATAAGACGAAAAAACAAAATGACCTGCCGCACGGTAAAGGGCGAGGGCAGAAAGCTTACTCATAACGGCGTGCATATCAAAAAAACGTCGGAGTTTATAGGCAATTTCAGAGCGGTGCTTTTTTCACCGGATTCGCTTTCGCTTATAAAGTCATCACCGTCGGAGCGGCGTTTGTTTCTCGACGTTGCAATATCACAGCTTGACCGCAAATATGTCAGAGCATTAAAGAGCTACAATATGCTTCTGTCGCAAAGAAACGCACTTTTGAAGCAGGATAGCATAAACGGCGGTCTTGCGGAGGCTTACGCCGAGCAGATGAGCGGGCTATGCGGTGAAATAAGCGTTTTGCGTGCCGAATATTTGAAGCGTGTCGGAATATGTGTGGAAAAATATTTTTCTCTCATGAGCAGGGGACGTGAAAATGTACGGCTCGGCTATGAATGCGACGCACAGGGAGATACTGCGGACGATATAAAAAAAGCCTATTTTAAGCTTTTTACCGAAAATATTCAACGTGAAGCAATTTATAAAACGACCTTGTACGGTATTCAGAGGGACGATATAAATATAGAGCTTAACGGCAAAAATGCGCGTCTTTATTGCTCACAGGGGCAGATGAGAAGTCTCGCACTTTCGCTTAAATTGGCTGAGGGCGAGATATCGAGGACGGACGGAGGCGAGGAGCCGGTGTATCTTCTTGATGATGTATTCGGCGAGCTTGACGAGGAAAGACGGCGGTTTTTGCTCGGTGAGCTTGACGGCATGCAGGTGATAATAACCTGCTGTGATATGCCGCAGGATACGGATGCGAGGCTTATACACATAGACGGCGGCAAAATAATATAAAGGCGGGAAAAAATTGTATTTATATATCGGGCAGGACACTTTAATAAATTCTGCGGATATACTCGGTATATTCGACTCCGATACCTCAACCGTATCGGAGGTAAGCAGGGCGACACTGAAGCAGGCTCAGGGTGAGGGCAGATTGATAAGCGTATGCGACAAGCTGCCGAAGTCATATGTGCTTGCCTGTCGCGGCGGTGAGAACGTGATATATATGTCACCGTTTTCGCCGAAGATACTCAAAAAAAGACTTAATGAAAGTATAATATAATTGGAATGGTCGATAAAATGGATGAAAATTTGAAAACTGCGGAGCAGATAGCCGAAGAAAATTACAACGACGAGCAAATTCAAGTGCTTGAGGGTCTTGAGGCGGTAAGAAAACGTCCGGGAATGTATATCGGTACGACATCGGTAAGAGGTCTGCACCATTTGATAAACGAAATAGTTGACAACTCGATAGATGAAGCAATGGCGGGCTGGTGCGATACGATAGAGGTAACGCTCCACCCCGATAATTCATGCTCGGTGCGTGATAACGGACGCGGCATACCGTCGGGTATAAACGAAAAGACCGGCAGACCGTCGCTTGAGGTCGTATTTACCGTGCTTCACGCCGGAGGAAAGTTCGGCGGAGGCGGATATAAGATATCGGGAGGTCTTCACGGTGTCGGCGCAAGCGTCGTAAACGCCCTTTCGGAGTGGGTAGAGGTCGAGAACCGTCACGGCGGTATAAAGTATACCGAGAGGTTCGAAAAGGGCAATGTAGCCCGTGATTTCGCCGAATGCGGCAGCTGTGGCGATGAGCATGGTCTGTACGTGCGCTTTAAGCCCGACCCGACAATATTTGAGGAGACCGTATTTGAATACGAAACGGTGCTTAACAGAATGAGAGAGCAGGCGTTTTTGAATGCGGGAATAAAGATAATACTGACGGATCTGAGAGGTGAGGAGCCTGTAAGCGACACACTTCACTACGAGGGCGGTATAAAGAGCTTTGTGGAATATCAAAACACTTTACGCGGCTGGAACGTAATACACCCCGAGGTAATTTATATTAAAGAGAAAAAAGGCGATATGACCGCCGAGGTGGCTCTGCAATATAACGATACTTATTCCGATACCATCGTTACATTTGCAAATAACATGGCGACGATAGACGGCGGAACGCATGAAACGGGCTTTAAGTCCGCATTGACTAAGGTCTTGAACGACTATGCGAGAAAGATAAAGGCAATGAAGCCGGAGGATAAAAATCTGACGGGTGACGACGTGCGTGAGGGTCTGTGTGCAATAATCTCGGTAAAGCTGCCGGATGCGCAGTTTGAGAGCCAAACAAAGGCGAAGCTCGGAAACAGTGAGGTAAGGACCTTTGTCGATTCGATAGTTTCGGCAAAGCTTGAGGAATATCTTGAGGAAAATCCCGCATCGGGCAAGGCGATAATCGAAAAATCAATGGCGGCGGCAAACGAGAGAGAGGCGGCACGCCGTGCAAGAGAGGCACTCAGAAACAGGAAGGGAGCCTTGGAGGGCTTTTCACTGCCGGGCAAGCTTGCCGATTGTCACGAAAAGCGTATGGATTTAACGGAGCTTTATCTTGTCGAGGGAGACAGTGCAGGCGGTACGGCGAAGGATTGTCGAGACAGCCGTTTTCAGGCTATTTTGCCGCTCAGAGGTAAGATACTCAATGTGGAAAAGAGCCGAATGGATAAAATATATACCAATCCCTCAACGCTTCCGATAATTCAGGCACTCGGTTGCGGTATAGGAAATGATTTCGACATAAGCAGGCTGAGGTACGGCAAGATAGTAATTATGGCGGATGCCGACGTTGACGGCTCGCATATAAGAATATTGCTGCTTACGTTCTTTTTCAGACATATGCGTCAGCTTATAGAGGACGGTCATGTATATTCTGCAATGCCTCCGCTTTATAAGATAGTTAAGGGCAAGACGGAAAAGTATGCCTTTTCGGAAAAAGAAAAAGAAGAAATATGTGAGATGCTCGGCGGTAACGTTCGTGCGGAGAGATACAAGGGTCTTGGAGAAATGGATAAGGAACAGCTTTGGGATACTACCATGGACCCGGAAAAGCGAACGCTTCTGCGAGTAACGATAGAAGATGCGTTGAGGTGCGATGAGATATTCTCCGTGCTTATGGGAGATAAGGTCGAGCCGAGACGTGAGTTTATAGAAAGAAACGCAAAATACGTTTCAAACCTTGATGTATGAGTGAGAAATATTCGCATTTCGGCAAGTATGCCGTTTTAAGTCTTTCGGATACCTTCGACAATGTATATGTTACGGAAAAAGAACCCTTGGCAGGGGAAACAAATCATATATCGCACGCCTATTGCCGTCCGGCAAAGGCGGCAAGCATCGCACTTGAGCTTGAGTCGCTCGGTGTGAACACCTCGTTTTTCGGCTTTTGCGGCGGCTTTTTGGGTCAGCACTTAAAAAGTGAGCTTATGAAAAACGGTGTGGGCTTGGGTATGGTCGATACGGAGTGTGAGAGTGTCGGCGGCGCTTACGTTTGCAGGTGCGGGGAAACGACGTATTTCAGACCGCGCTGTCATTATGCGAAGGTCGATGAAAATCAAAAGCTCATGAGCCTGCTTGAAAAATATGCCGCCGAGTATAAGTATTTTATAATATCGGGCAATATACCCGACTGCTTTTTCGGCGACAAATATGCGCTTATAATAAAAAAGCTGAAGGAGTACGGTTGTAAAACGGTAACCGACTTCGGCGGCGCTCCGTTCAGGCTTGCGGTAAAAGAAAAGCCGGAGCTTCTTTATATAAACAAGGATATATTAAACGACAATTTCTTTACCTATCCGCAAACGCTTGCGGAAACGATGGTGCTTACACGTCGGCTTTATATGGAAACGGGCTGTGCGGTGCTTTGCGATGCGGGAGATGAGGCTTTATATTACGGGCAGTGCGGTATGATACACGCCTCGGACAATGAAACGGGCAAGGCGACAGGAGAGGAAACGGTATATTTCGATCCCGCACGGCGAGGTGCGGCATTGCTCTCGGCGTTTTTGTGGGGGCTTGAGTATACTTCAAACGAGAGTGTGGCAATGCGCATAGCGTTTTCATACGCAAGATGTACGGAAAAGCTGAAAAAGCCCGATATGACGATCGACAAGAGCTTGAGAGAAGAAGCGTTTAACAAAACGATTATCAAAACATATTGATCGGTGAGGATTTTATTTTAAATGGAAAAAAACACGAAAAACAGTGATATAGAGTATAAAGACCAAAAAATCGTCGATATACAAATAGAGCGTGAGGTCAAAAAATCGTTCTTGGAGTATTCTATGTCGGTAATAGTTTCACGTGCGTTGCCCGATGTACGTGACGGCTTGAAGCCGGTACACAGAAGAATACTTTATGCAATGTACGAGGACAGGCTGACACACGACAATCCCTTCAGAAAGTCGGCAACGACGGTAGGTAACGTGCTTGGTAGATATCATCCGCACGGTGACAGTGCCGTATACGATGCGATGGTACGTCTGGCACAGCCCTTTTCACTTCGTTATCCGCTTATCGAGGGACACGGAAACTTCGGTAACGTGGACGGAGACGGAGCGGCGGCATACCGTTATACCGAGGCGAGAATGGCACGCCTTGCGGACGAGATGCTTGACGATATAGAAAAAGAAGTCGTTGATTACGACCCAAACTTCGACAATACACGCCGTGAGCCGCAGGTATTGCCCTCGGGCTTTCCGAACTTTCTCGTAAACGGCTCTGTCGGTATAGCCGTCGGAATGGCTACGAACGTGCCTCCGCATAATCTCGGCGAGGTAATAGACGGCACGGTATATTTGATAGACCACCCCGAGGCTACGGTAGCGGAGCTTATGCAGTTTATAAAAGGACCGGATTTTCCGACCTACGGTTATATATATGGCACGCAGGGCATAAGAGCGGCGTATGAAACGGGCAAGGGCAGAATATCCGTAAGAGCAAAGGCGGAGATATTCGAGGACAAGCACAGAATAGAGATATACGAGATACCGTATCAGGTAAACAAATCAATGCTTGTGGCAGCCATGGCGGAGCTTGTAAAGGCAAAGAAGATAGACGGAATAACGGCACTGCGAGATGAGAGCGGACGGCACGGTATGAAAATAGTCGTTGAGTATCGCAGAGACTGCAACGGTCAAATAATACTCAATCAGCTTTATAAATACACTCAGCTGCAGGATACCTGCGCCATAAATATGCTTGCACTCGTAAAGGGCGAGCCGAAAACGCTCGGTCTTGTTCAGGTGCTTAAATACTATATTGAGCATCGTGACGAGGTAGTAAGACGCAGAATAAAATTCGACCTTGATAAAGCGAAAAAGAGAGCGCATATACTTGAGGGCTTGAAGATAGCCATAGCGAACATAGACGAGGTAATAGAGATAATAAAAGCGTCCGGCTCGGTACCCGATGCGAAAGAAAGACTTTGCGAACGCTTTGAGCTTGATGACATACAAGCCACGGCAATAGTGGAAATGCAGCTGGGTAAGCTGTCAAATCTTGAAACGGAAAAGATAGTGCAGGAGCTTGAGCAGCTGATAAAGCTTATAGAGGAGCTTGAGGGCATACTTGCGGACGATAACAAGGTGCTTGAGATAATCAAGGACGAGCTTATAAAGATAAAAAACAAATACGCCGACGAGAGACGGACGAGAATAACGGAGGCAGAGGACGAAATAGTGCTTGAGGACCTTATAGACAGACACACCTGCGTTATAACGATATCCCATGCGGGCTATTTCAAGCGTTCCAGACTTGACCTTTACGAGGCGCATAACAGAGGCGGCAAGGGCGGTGTGGTTGCGGGCACCAAGGATGAGGACTTTATAGAAAATATCATAATAACGCCGTCGCACTCATATCTTATGATGTTCACCAATAAAGGCAAGGTCTATATCAAAAAGGCATATGAGATACCGGAGCCTAATTCAAAAGCCTCAAAGGGCGGCAATATAGTAAATCTGCTCAGCCTTGAGGAGGGTGAGAAGGTAACGGCGGTAATATCCGCATCTTCCTTCAGCTCAGATTGCTATTTGCTTATGGTAACGCTTCGCGGTATCGTAAAGAAAACGCCGCTTGACGAATTCAAGAATTTCAGAAAAACGGGTAAGATAGCGATATCGCTCGATGACGGCGACGAGCTTCTTGCCGTAAGACGTACAAACGGTGAGGACGATGTAATTGTCGCAACTCATGACGGATATGCGATGTGCTTCAACGAAAAGAACGTAAGAAGCATGGGCAGAGCGGCAAGAGGCGTGCGTGCGGTCAAATTCAAAGCACCCGATGATTTCGTTATCGGCACGGCTGTATGTGAGGAGGGCAAAAAGCTGCTTCTCATAACGGAGCTTGGCAAGGGCAAGAGAACGGAATTTGATAAATTCAATGTTCACGGCAGAGGCGGCTACGGCGTTCGTTGCTACGGTCTTACCGATAAAACGGGCAAGCTGTGTGCAATATCCTCGGTAAAGGACGATGAGGAGATAATCATAACCACCGCAAGCGGAATGATGATAAGAACGGCGGTAGACAGCATAAGCGTTCAGGGAACGAGCGCATCGGGCGTTACGGTGATGAGATTTAAGCGTGAGGGCGATTTCGTAACGAACTTCTCTCATTCCGGTGCCGAGGAGCTTAACGACGTTGAGCCTGTTGAGGAGGACGACATAGTAGACCGTATAGGCGGTGTAGAGGACGAGGAAATAGACACGGGCTTTACCGTTAATGCGGAAGAGGAAATAGAGGATACCGAGATAAACGAGTAAAAATATAAAATAATATGTTTTCTCAAAAAAATATAAAAAGACTTATAATATTGACTGTAAGCGTCATTTTGATGTGTTTGTGTGTGCTTGCTCTCGTGCTTTACAACGAGGGGTACTACGACCTTTCGTTTATCAAGAGAGAAGAAGAACATAAGGTGCCGTCTCAAACGCTTCCCCCGCACAGCTCGGGGGAGGTGAGCGGCGAGGATGAAACAACGAGCGGCGGCGAGGAGCCGAGTGAAGATAAATTCGTCATAGGCACGCTTGACAAAGAGATAAGCGGCGAGAATTATTCCGATGATATGGTAATAGGCAAGCTCGATATGAGCCTGCCTAAGGAAAAATATGCGGATAAAAAAACGTCGATAAAGCAGACGGTGAGCCTTGACGGTGTGCTTAGAATATTCGACACGGAAGAGGTCACCGAGGACAGGGCAAGCGTCGAGCAGTATATGGGCTATACCGTCGTTTGCACAGACGGCAAGCTTGATATATACTCCGGTATGACAAAGGTCATATCGGGCTACGACGGAGATGAACCGGTCTTTGTATACGAGTTGAGCGAGGACGGATCGCCCGTTTTCCGAGTAGGCGAGGACTATTGCACGATAAAGGACGGCGGCTTTGCAGGCTGTGAATACGAAAAGCTCGGCTTTCTTTATAACAGAGGCGAGATAGATACATCGAAAAAGGCAAGCTTCCGTAAATACAAGGTCAGCGAGGTCAAGGATATGCCGGGTGCGGTGTATTTCTCCGACGGCGCGTGCATGGTTCGCTATATAGAATACAATACGAGAGATAAGGTATCGACCGATATAGAGGTCATAGTAGACAGCGACGGCAATGAGCTGTATTTACCGCCGTCATCCTCGGTAAAAGCGTATTCGCAAGGCAGGGTGCTTATAACGATAAACGGCAAATACGGCTTTTACGCAACGAAAAACGCATGGGTAGCCGAATGCGAATATACCTATGCCACACCGTACAGCGAGGGTCTTGCGGTGCTGGGACGGGAGGACGGTTCAAAATGCGTTATCGACCTTGACGGAGCTGTGGTAATACCGTTCGGCATTTATACCGAGATATCGCAATGCGTAAACGGCACAATGGTATGCTACAGCGAGCAGGGCGGCTACGAAGTGCTGGGAAAGGGCTTAAAATAATGCTTAATATCGGTTGTCATCTGTCATGCGGCGACGGATATTACAAAATGGGACTGCAAGCCGTATCGCTCGGAGCGAATACGTTTCAATTTTTCACACGCAATCCGAGAGGCTTCAAGGCGAAAGAATTTGATGCGGAGGATTGCAAAAAGCTCGTTGAGCTTATGAAAGAAAACGGCTTTGCGCCTGTCGTAGCGCACGCCCCGTATACACTCAATCCCGCATCGAGCGATGAAAGAATACAATCGCTTGCAAGACAGATATTTGCGGACGATCTTAAAATTCTTGAAAATATACCCGATGCATTGTATAATTTTCATCCCGGAAGCCACGTCAAAACGGGAGATGAAAAGGGTATGGAGCAGTGTATAAAAACGCTTAACGAGGTGCTTTTGCCCGATGAACATACAACTGTTTTGATAGAATGTATGGCGGGCAAGGGCAGTGAGATAGGACGGACATTTGAGCAGGTCAAGAATATTATCGACGGTGTGGAGTTAAAGAGCCGTGTGGGAGTGTGTATAGATACCTGCCATATTTTCGATGCCGGCTACGATATAACGGATTCACTTGACGGTGTGCTTGAAGAGTTCGATAAAATAATCGGAGCGAGTCGCCTCCGTGCCGTTCACCTCAATGACAGCATGAACGAGAGAGGCTCAAGAAAGGACAGACATGAAAAAATAGGCGAGGGAAAAATAGGTCTGTCCGCACTGATACGGGTCATAAATCACCCTACACTTCGCCAACTGCCGTTTATACTTGAAACGCCTAACGACATTGACGGATATAAAAAGGAAATAGAGCTGCTACGTGAGAATTTTCATGATTCCGCCCCCGAGATGAAGCCTTAGCGGGCGGTAAGATCATATTGAAGTTAAATAAACGAAAGATCCTTCCCATTGTGTGGGAAGGATCGCTTTTAATTATTACGCAAATGGTATTCTATGCCGCCGTGGGACGGTTTTCTTGTCGGGCGGATTATTTTTTTATTTGTCATTATTTCTATCATGGGTATGAGCAATGGCTTTTTTCTTTCCGCATCGGATCGCAATATACCGCCTGTTATGGTAAGCGGAAAATCATCGGGCAATGAATACCTCAAGCAAGCGGATATAACGTAGTCGGAGAGTGACGATGCCACCATATAGTATATTTTCTTAGCTACATCGTCGCCTGCATCGACTGCTTGCTCGACAACATGAGAAAATGCGGCTATTTCTTTTATCGGTTCGGGTGAACCGATTATTTTATAAACGCTTTTTCTCAATGTATCCGCTTTATATTTTTCCCTCAGCATATCGAGCAGAATCGTCTTATCGCCTCGCCGCTCATAATAAGCGCAAGCGGCGTTAATACCCTCTCTGCCCATATGATAGCCGGAGCCGTCGTCGCCGAGGTATGCGCCATAGCCGCCTATTATTTCGACGGTCTTACCGTTTTGTATAAGAAACGCATCCGCACCCGTGCCGGAGAGAAGAACTATACCGGAGGGATAGATACCGGCACAATAGAGTGCAAGTGTACCCTCCTCTATCGGAACTGTTTTATCGCAACCGAGTATTTTGCCGCAATATTCGGCAAATGTAGCTTCGTTGTGCATAAAATAGCCGTAGACGCATTCTATTTCGTTTTCGCCGAGTGAGCTTTTTATTTCAAGCAAGCATTTTTCAATGTTTTCCTTTACTTTTTGCTCACCGAGTGTACGGAGATTTGTACCGCCGTACACTCTTTTTTCGGATATTACCTGACCGAACGAGTCGAACAGCACGCAATCGGTCTTGCTTCCGCCGCAATCGACGGACATATATATTTTCATTTTCTTATTATCCTATACCCAGCTCAAAGGCATCGTATATTTCACCCATTATTTCAACCATAGCTTCATCGAGCGGCACGTCCTCCAGAGGGCGACATGAATATATATTCTTTTGCGACATATCGAATTTATCGGAGGTTATGCAGAAAGAGGCGATACCTCGCAGTGAGGAATGCTTCATCGGTGTACACCACAGAGCGATGCTCGTGCCGTCGGGCAGAATAAGCATCAGATCGGCGGTATGATATTGCATTGCCGTACCCTTTGAGAAGTTACCGTTTTTGAGAAGTGAGGCGAAATATTGCACTGCCTTTGCATATTTATCCTCATATATTATACAATCACCGTATTCGTTGGATACAAGCACCTGATCCGATTCGAGCTTGAGCGAATAAAGACGAGATATATAATGCGGTATATCGTCCTTTTCCGATTCAAGCATATCGTTTTGCTTGCAACCGTTGACCATTGAAAGTGTTTCGTCGTCGAAAAGCTCCTCGGTGCTGTACCACATGGTATCGCCGTCCGACTCGCTTGTCAAGGCGTTTGAAATAAAGGCACTTACCTTGCAAGACCATGAAACAAATTCGTTTTTGCCGTTTATCTGCGCCGTATTTACCAAAGAGATATTGAGCGCATCCGTGCTTGAGGCTATGCTGCCGGTGATCTGAGGGTCTTGCACCTCTGCCCGGCTGAGTGAACCGGAGGTGCCGAGGGACAGTATTCTTTTAAGCTTGTCATAGACCTCGGGAGCTTGCCGACGGTCGGCTATGCATACGCGGACCTTGTCCTTAAAGTATGCGACGGCGTGTATTTGACCATCCTCGGGGCGCGGAAGCTCTTCGTTTATGTCGTACAGCACGTATGTCAGCCCGTTGAGTGTTATGCCGTCAAGCTTCGGTGAGACTTGATATGTGTTTTGTAATTCCGTTTCGATTCCCGCAAAGCAAGTCGGCGAATCGGAGGATAAAGTGTTATCCGGCGGAAAAACAGACGGGATTATCAGTGTACCCGTTATTGCTGCGGCGACCGACGCCGCAAGACCGATGACGAATCTTCTCTTAGCTGCTTGATTTTTATTTTTTGTGCGATATTGTTTTTTTACAAGCTCTGAGTTGCCGATAAAAGAATCGGTTATACATTCGTCCGCAAACAGCTTACGCATATCCTCATCAATGCGTTCTCTGCTTATCTTGAAATCATCGTTTTTCATCTGTATTGACCTCTTTTTTCAAAATGTTCAATGCACTGCGATACTCTGCTCTGACAGTGTTGACGTTTTTTCCCGTGACCTTGGCTATTTCCTCGAAGGTCAGCCCCGAATATACGTAAAGCATGGTTATAAGCCGTTTGCTTTCGTCAAGACGTGACAGAAGCCAATCGGTATAAAGAGTGCTTCCAAGCTCTTCCGTTGTTGTTTCCGTTACGTCCTCAAGCTCAATTGCCCCACGTAGGTTATCATCTCGTCGCTTGCGTTCGCGTGTTACGTTTACGGCGACTCGCATGATAAATGCAAGCGGGTTGGTGCCTCGTCTATAGCGACGGGCGACTGAAATGAGCCTGAGATATGTATCGTGGGCATAATCGAGTGCCAGCTGCTTGTCCTTACATACGGCGTAGCATACCGAGGTGACCTTCAGATAGGTCAGCCGATATACCACATCGAGCATAGCCATATCGTCGCCGCAGTGGGACAGAGCATAGTCAAGGTCTTCTACCTTGTTATTATCCATCAGTAAAAGTCCCTCAATATATAATGACTTTTACAGGGGTAAAATTTATACAGTATTTTTGAAACTTTTTGTAAATAATATTTATTTTTATCGGTATTAACCTGTTTCATATTATTCACACCGCCGATCGGGTACATGACAGGCGTTTAATGGCAATGATGATTGCAGCTTCCGCAATCACAGGAGCAAGGGAGTTGACCGGTAACTTGATATGTTATTTCATCGTTTACCGAATGCATAAGATCGTCCACCGCTTTTTGTGCGGCGTGATACTCGATCATTAAGGGGTTGTCGTATATCGTTTTGTAAAGTACGAGAAGCCTTGAGTGCACTTTGTCCATTGCCACCTCGTCACGCTCTGTGTTTTGATAAAGCTCGGTGAGCGTTTGGGTAAGCGCATTGTATTCGTCGACAGCGGCGCACAGCTTTTCGTTTGCGGAGTATTTTGCGTTAAGCTCGTCCATTTTCTTGACTCTTTCGTCCTCTTTTATTGCCTGACCGAGTGCTATTGCAAGTTCTTTTATTTTATCCATTGTTTTTTACCTCTTTAATTCTTTAATTTTTATATTTTTTTGCCGAAAAGTGCGAAGGTTTCGGCTTTTTCTATCTTTATTTTAAGTGTTTTTCCGATATCGGACTCATCCGCCTCAAAATGCACTATTTTGCCGCCGCCGGTTCTGCCCGTGTACATTTTATCGTTGTTTTTGCTTAAGCCCTCACACAGAACGTCAAGCTCTGCCCCGAGCAAGTCAAGGTTCTTTTTGAGCGATATTTCGTTTTGCACCTCAAGCAGGCGTGAAAAACGCCGACTTTTCGTTTCCTCGTCGATCTGTTCGGGATATGATGCGGCGGGCGTGTCCTTTCTCGGAGAATAGATGAACGAAAATATCATATCGAATTCGGCTTTTTTCAGCATATCGAGCGTTGCGGTGAAGTCCTCCTCGCTCTCGGAGGGGAAGCCGACTATTATATCACTGCTTACGGTTATATCGGGTATTTTTTCCCTCATATATGCAAGCGTGGCGAGATATTGCTCACAATTGTAGGAGCGGTTCATCATTTTCAGTATTCTGTCCGAGCCGGCTTGCAGCGGCAGGTGAAAATTATGTGCTACTTTTTTACAGCTTGCCATCGTGTCTATCAGCTGACGGCTTGCGTCCTTGGGGTGCGAGGTCATAAATCTCAATATGAAATCGCCCGGGATCTTATCGCAATCGGCAAGCAGGCAGGCAAAATCGTAATCCGAGCCGTAAAGGTCACGTCCGTATGAGTTTACGTTTTGACCGAGCAGTGTTATATCACGCACGCCCGATGCGGCAAGCTGTGCTACCTCTTGTAATATTTTGTCCTTTTCACGGCTTCGCTCGCGTCCTCTTACGTAAGGCACGACGCAATAGGAGCAAAAATTATTACAGCCGTACATTATGCTGACCCATGCCTTGTCGCTTCTCTTGTGTTTTGTCGGCAGACCCTCCGCAACGACACCGTCGCAGTCGTTGGCGTAAAAGCAACGCTTGCCGCCGTTTAGTCTGTTATATATTATCTCGGGGAGCATATATATCATGCTCGTGCCGACAGTGAAATCGACATAGGGGTATTTGAATTTGATATCCTCCCGACGGTGGGGCTGTGATACCATACAGCCGCACATACCTATGAGAAGCTCGGGGTCTTTTTCCTTAAGCTTTTTGTACTGACCCGCCTGTGATAAGGCTCTCAGCTCCGCATGCTCTCGCACGGCGCAGGTGTTTATGAGTATCAGGCTCGCATCCGATTCGTCATCACACTCGAAATATCCCATTTTCTCGCAAAGCGACGAAAGAATTTCGCTGTCCGCTTCGTTTTGCTGACAGCCGAAGGTCTTGACGCAATATTTTTTTATCTTGCCGCCTTTGGCGTTAAGCTCTTTTATCCTTGCGGCTATATCGAGCTGTCGGTCTATGTCCTCGCACGATAAGCGTCTTACGTTATATGACATATCCCTGTCCTTTCAACAATATTTATGCTCTACGTTTATTACGGCGCACAGCCTTGAGTCGTGCTTCTTAAGTGCCTTGCTCACCTCGTCCTTCAGCTGTTCGGTAAGAGAATCGTTGAAGCTCTGAGGCACGACAAGGTCGAAGATAACATTTATTCTGTTCTCGCCCGGAACGACACGAAGGTCATGTACCGAAAATTCGCTGTCGATATTATATACCTCCGAGGCGACTATCGTGCGTAGGCTGCAGGTGTATTCGTCATCGGTGGCTATGGGGTCGGTATGTATTACTATCAAGATGCCAAGCTCGTTGAGGATGCGTTGCTCCGTTTCGTCGATTATCTCGTGTATCTTGACGATATCGCACTTGTCCGATACCTCGGCGTGTACGCTTGCCATTCTGCGTCCGGGGCCGTAGTCGTGTACGATAAGGTCGTGTATGCCGACTATCTCATCGCAGGCTGTAACATATTCCGAAATACGCTCAACTGTCTGAGGGTCGGGCGGCGTACCCAACAGCTGACCTATCGTGTTTTTTGCCATGGATATGCCCGTATAAAGAATATATATCGAAACGAGCGTACCCGTTACGCCGTCGAGTGAAAAAGGCACATACGAGTCGAATATCGACGATATTATAACGGCGCAGGTCGCAAAAACATCGTTTATGCTGTCGGAGGCGACACCGAGCAGAAGAGATGAGCTTATCGCCTTGCCCAAATAGCGGTTTACGTAAAAGAGCCAAAGCTTGACGAGCAGAGAAAAAACGAGAATGAGCAGGAGCAATATATCAAGCTTGACCTCGCTCGGACTTATGATGCTTTCAACGGAGCTTTTTCCGAGCTGAAAGCCGACGAGGATAACTATTATAGATATGAAAAGCGATGATATATACTCCATTCTGCCGTGACCGAACGGATGGCTTGCGTCCGGATGCTTGTTTGCAAGCTTGGAGCATATCACCGTTATGACGGACGAGCCGCCGTCGGATAGGTTGTTGAACGAATCCGAAATAATGGCTATTGAACCGGATAAAAGACCTATGGTAAGCTTTACGGCAAAAAGCAAAAGGTTGCAGATTATGCCGAGTGTGCCGGATAGCACACAGTACCGCTCTCGTACGGAGGCAGCCTCCGTTTTATCATGGTCTTTTATCGTTTTTTTAACAATGTATCCTATCAATCGGATATTCTCCCGAAAATAAAAAATCTAAAGCCGCGGGGTGTTTCGCCCTCACGTACCGTTCGCGGCTTGAGGGAATTATACAATGCCCCGAAAACGGCGACCGTTTATCAGTGACTGTCGGGCAAGCTTGACGTATCGAGATCACCCTCAAGCAAAGACTCCCATTTTTTGCAATAAGCTTCTTTTTGAACATCCCAATTTATTGATTTGACTTTATTTTTCTGTTCTTCAAAAAGTGCTTTGTCGCTTAGCAAGCCCATGATGGCTTGCGAGAGCTCTTCCGCATCGTACTCTGTAAGCACTCCGCAATTATTCATGCGGCAGAGATTTTTACCTCCTATGGTTTTTGTCGTCACGACTACTTTTTCCAACGCCATGGCTTCAAGAATCGCCAGCGGACAAGCCTCGGCAACGGAGGATTGTACATATATATCGCATTTTCCGATATACGGATAAGGGTTTAATTGGTTTCCCAATATGATAAACTCATCTTCAAGTCCTGCTTCACGCACTGATTTTTCGATTGCACCTCTGCCCGAACCGTCACCTACCCAATACCAAACAAACTCAATATTGTTCTTTTTCAACTCGCTCGCTGTTTTTACGGCAAGCTCGTAGCCTTTGACAGGTTCAAGCCGTCCGCAGCTGACAATGGAAAAAGGCTTTGACGGATTGAAGTCGATCATATCGGCTTGTTTGAGTATATGGTCTTTATCTACATAATTTGTCAGAGCGAAGAATTTTGATATCTTCGGAAACTCACCTCTCAGCTTTTGGCAAAGCATATCGTTTACCGCAACAATACCGTCGAAGTCGTTTAGTCGTTTTTGATTTTGCCGCGAAAACGGTGTGCTTTGGTGAATAAACAGATATTTAAGCTTGCTTTCTATATTATCCAATATGAAGGTGGGTATATCATCCGAAGTGGAATAGGCTATTGCCACATCATATGAAAGCGAATTTTGTTTGAAAAAGACTTCCTCTGCCTTTCTTTGCTTAGGCTCTTTTACGGCTCTGTACAGTCGTTTCCGCAGATAATTCATCTTGAACTTTTTCATAATACCGCATACGAGCTTTAAACATTTGTCTCCGACAGAGTTATCGAATTCATAGCGTTTCAACGGATTGTCCGCTGTTACGATATTAACGTGTTCGTTTACCCGATCCAGCAGTTCGAGAACGTCTTTTCTGCGTATATATAGAGTAATATCGTATTTATCATAATCGACAGTGTCAAAAAACTCAATAGCAGACTTTGAAATACCGCCGATACCGAAATCCGCGACGGCAAGTAAAACCTTTTTCAT
Source organism: uncultured Lachnospiraceae bacterium (assembly GCA_964562175.1). GTDB lineage: Bacteria > Bacillota > Clostridia > Oscillospirales > CAG-272 > CAZCJU01. The sequence goes on along the minus strand of CAZLRV010000009.1, from coordinate 54,590 downwards.
TGTATTGCCTCCGATTGAGAATAGAATTCCGGAATAATCTGCCGGCGCCGTTGACTTACACCCTTTTTACAGGTCAAATGCGGTGAGCTTTTCTTTAAGGAAGCGTGCGGCGAGGGCGATATCCTCAGCCGGAGTATCTCCGCATTCACGTTCTATTGTCAAATAGCCGTCAAAGCCGGTGCTTGCAAGTGCGGGCAGATATTTGTCGAAATCGACGTTTCCCTCACCGAGCGGAAGCTCACGCCACGATTTGAAATTTCCGACCATTACGCCGTCCTTGGCGTGTGTATGTACTATATACGGACCGAGTATCTTAACCGCCTCGGCGGCATTCTCGCCGGAGCACATAACGAGGTTTGCCGGATCAAAGTTCACCCTTACGCCGCTTGCGCCGAGCGAGTCGAGAAAATCGGCAAGTATTTGAGCCTTTTCCGTACCCGTTTCAACGGCAAAGGTCGCGCCGACGCTGTCGGCGTACGTTGCAAGCTCACGGCACGCACTCCGCATTACCTCTTTGAGTCGGCATTCCTCGGGCGGTATTTTGCCTATGTGAGTCGTAACTATGCGGCAACCGAATTTCAGCGAGAGGTCAAGCACTCTTTTTGATTTTTCGATCGTTTCCTTGTTTGCTTCCTCATTGCCGAAGCCTGTGCCGAAGTCACCGCAGAGTGCGGAAAACTCCATTCCGTGGCTGTGTGCTATATCGAGCAGCTCACGCACACGTTCATCCGACATATCATAATCATGCGTTGTATATTTTTGTATTCCGACTATTCCCAGTGAAGACGCTTTTTTTACCGCCTCAAGAAAATCAACTCGAAACGATTCGACCATTACACCTATCTTCATTCTGACCTCCCAAAAGTATATATTGCACACATAATTTATAATATAATATACAGTAGTCGGCAATATTAAGAATATGTAAATTTAAATCAAACTTTCATTTGACCGTTCAATATTTGCTCACGCAATGAAGCGATTATCTTTTTTTCAAGGCGAGAAATATAAGATTGCGATATTCCGAGCCGCTCCGCTGTCTGCTTTTGCGTCAGCTCCGGCTCGCCTCCCAGACCGAAGCGAAGCTCGATTATCTCACGCTGTCGCTTATCAAGACGACTGACAAGACGGCGTATCATTGCCCGCTCCTCGTCCATCTCTATGTTTTTGCTTACCTCCTCGCCGTCGACCGTTATTATGTCGGCAAGCAAAAGCTCGTTTCCGTCACGGTCAACGTGAAGCGGCTCATCGAGCGAGACCTCGGAGCGAAGACGGTTGTTTTTTCGGATATACATGAGTATTTCGTTTTCGATACAGCGTGATGCGTACGTTGCGGGCTTTATGCTTTTGTCCGCATCGTAGGTCTTTGATGCCTTTATCAGACCTATGGTGCCGATGGATATGAGGTCTTCAAGCTCAATGCCCGTGTTTTCGAATTTTTTCGCTATGTATACGACGAGTCGGAGATTACGCTCGGCAAGCACGGTGCGAAGCTCCGGCTCATCCTTGATTTTTTCAAGCAGCTCCGCCTCTTCCTCCTCCGACAGCGGCGGAGGGAGCGAAACGGACGAGCCTATGTAAAATAATTCTTTATTACCGAATAATTTTCCGAATAGCTTGCTTAAAAATTTTGCAACGGTCATCTGTTTTTTCTCCTTATTCAAAACAGCACGGCAAAACGCCGTCGATATCGGTAAACGTGTTTTTGCGGCAAACGCCGACGATGCAGGACACTTTTTGAAGCTTACTGCCTTTGCGGATATAGACCGCATCGGGCAGAAATCCGAGCAACAGCTCCTCGCCCGTTGCCGTTTTTGTCGGTATCAAACGCAAATTCGGTGGGCTTGAGCCGTCGTTTTTCGGTAAAACGGGGCTTAGCTTGCTTTCGTTTACGACTATTACCGGAAGTGAGCTGAGCGGCTCACGCAGGGTATTGCCCGAATCGTATAGCATTATCAGCTCGACTCTGCCGCCCGATGCCTCGATGATCACCTCCGCACGCTCGCCGGAGTGAGCGGAGTGAAATATTTTTCCCGTTATGTACGCCAAGGAGAGGCAGAGCAGACAAATGAATAAAAATACAGGCAACGGTATTTGCGTGATATTGTCGGCGGGGACGGGGGACAGTATGGAATCTATAAAAGAACAGCAAACGCCGACACAGGCACCCAAGAGCATGGAGGAGGCGCAGAACAGCAAAACGGTTTTGAGGTAAGCTCTCACCCCTTGCCTCGGATATGCGATAAAGCATAGCGGATGTGCAAATGCAACGGTGCAAAGAATATTCACCCAGCCTCTTTTTATCAGCAGGGCAAGCACCGAATAAGCGCCGCCGACTGCGGCGGCAAGCACGATATACCGCAGGCGTGTTTTAAGACCGAGAAGCCGTCCCACGCCGAGCAATATGAGTGCATCCATGGAAAAATTTATTATAAAAAGAATATCACCGTATACGACCAACGTATCACCTCTTTATATCTATCTGAAAAAAGTATAGCCCCCGCAGTGCGAAAAAATTGTCGCACTGCGGGGGCATATCAAATTTATTTACTTGAAAGATAGATGAGCAACACGGATATATCCGCCGGGGAAACTCCGCTTATTCTCGATGCCTGACCTATCGTTTGAGGTCTTTGCTTTATCAGCTTTTGCACCGCCTCGAGTCTGAGTCCTTTTATCTGCTCGTAGTCGATATCGTCGGGCAAGCGAGTTTTTTCAAGCTTTTTTGTCCGCTCGACCTGAGCCTTTTGCTTTTCTATATAGCCTGCGTATTTTATCTTTACGCCGGCGCAAAACAGTATATCCTCGTCATTCTCCGTCCTTGTCGTGTCAAGGGGGGCTATATTGTCGTATGTTACCTGCGGGCGACGAAGCAGCTCGTCCAAATGGTAAGAGCGGCTCGGCGTATCGGGCGTGCCGATAAGCTCATAAAGCGCATCGCTCGGACGTATTACCGTTCTTTTCGCACGCTCTATCTCGTCGTTTATCCGCTTTTGCTTTGCGAGAAAACGCTCGTAGCGTGCCTCGTCTATAAGTCCGACTCTGTAGCCCGTCGGCGTCAGTCGTTCGTCGGCGTTATCCTGACGCAGAAGCAGACGGTATTCACAGCGTGAGGTCATTATACGGTAAGGCTCGTTCGTGCCCTTCGTTACAAGGTCGTCTATCAGTGTGCCGATATACGACTCCTGCCGCAGAAGCACCATGGGCTCTTGCCCTTTAAGCTTAAGTGCGGCGTTTATACCCGCAACAAGACCCTGAGCCGCCGCTTCCTCGTAGCCCGAGGTGCCGTTGAACTGACCGGCACCGTAAAGTCCGGATATGCTTTTGAATTCAAGTGTGGCGTTGAGCTGAGTGGGGTCTATGCAATCGTATTCTATGGCGTAGGCGTGGCGCATTACGAGAGCATTCTCGAAGCCGACGAGCGAATGAAGCATTTCAAGCTGAACATCTGCCGGCAGAGACGAGGAAAAGCCCTGCAAATAAAGCTCCTCCGTGTCCTCTCCGACAGGCTCAACGAAAAGCTGATGACGCTCTTTATCGGCAAATCTTACTATTTTATCCTCAATACTCGGACAATATCTCGGACCCACACCCTTTATCATGCCCGAATACAGCGGCGAGCGGTGAAGATTATCGCGTATTATCTTATGAGTTTTCTCGTTTGTATAGGCTACATGGCACGGCACGGAGGGACGTGCGGCAAGCTCCGCCTTGTCGGTGAGCGAGGAAAAGGGCAGTGTGCAATCGGCGTACTGTATTTCAAGCTTATCAAGATCGACGCTCGACTTAAGCACACGCACGGGCGTACCCGTCTTAAACCTCATCATTTTGATACCGGCACGCTCAAGCGAGGCGGTAAGACTGCCGGCGGGCAAAAAGCCGTCCGGACCCGACGGATATGCGACATCGCCGACTATTACACGGCTCTGCAGATACGTACCGGTGCATATTATCGCACAATCACAGCCGAAACTCAGACCGAGCGAGGTCATAACGCCGCAAACACGCCCGTCCTCTATTATAATGTCGGTGACCTCGGCTTGATAGAGCCGCAGGTGCGGTGTTGTTTCCAAAATGTGCTTCATGATGATATGATATTTTGCACGGTCGGCTTGCACACGCTTTGAATGCACAGCCGGACCCTTGCCGAGGTTGAGCATTCTGTTTTGAAGCGTTACCATATCGGCACTGCGTCCCATTTGACCGCCGAGCGCATCGATCTCAAACACAAGATGACCCTTGCCCGTGCCGCCTATCGACGGGTTGCACGGCATATTGCCTACGGAATCGAGGTTCATCGTAAACAGTATCGTATCGATGCCGAGCCTTGCCGAGGCAAGAGCTGCCTCAATACCGGCGTGACCTGCGCCGATCACCGCTGTCTGTGTGCGTTCCGTTTCACATATCATGCTCCAGCACCTCCGTGCAACGCGAGGCTATCATATTAAGGCAGTCCTCGACATCATCCGCCTTTACACTACAGCCTGCGGCGTGGATATGACCGCCGCCGCCGAACTGTTTTGCCACCTGCGATATATCGACGTGCTTTGAGCGGAGCGAAACTCTGTACTCGCCCGGTATGCTCTCCTTGACGGAAAAGCATATCTCCACTGTCGGAATGCCTCTCGGCAGATTTACTATGTCACCGTCCTCACCGCTTTTTACGCCGTAAGCCGTTCGCATTTCATCCGTCATATAAACGGCGGCTATACGCTCGAACGAATAAAACCGCATTTCGTCTATTATCTCCGCTTGCATCTCAAGCTGCGGACGGGTGGTGAAAAGGTGGATCTGTTCGGCAAGCGTTGCGTGGTCTATATCGTATTCAAGCAGCTGTGCGACGATACGGTGTGTTCTCGGAGTTACGTTTGAGTACGCAAAGCCGCCCGTGTCGGAGGATATGGCACAGTAAAGATATTCCGCACATTCGCGGTCTATTTCGGAAAGTCCCATCTCCTCAAGCTCCTTGCCTATCTCGAATATTATTTCACCGCACGCCGATGCCGTATCGTCAACATACGTAAAGCAGTTGCCCTCGATGCGGCAAGCGTGGTGGTCTATGGCTATGTCTATCTTACCCCCGTAGCTTTTATAGCGACCGAGCAGCTCAAAGTCGGCAACGTCAACGCTGATAAAGCATTTCGGCAACGTACCCGAAAGCCGCTCTATACCGAAATCGTCCTGCCCGGTAAGAAAGGCGAGCCGCTGAGGTATTCTGTCCGCACATACGACCTCGGCAGTGCGTCCCATGCCCTCGATAAGGCGTTTTAAGGCAAGTGCCGAACCGAGCGTATCGCCGTCGGGGCGTGAATGCGTAAACAGCAGAAAGCTGCCGTATTCGGTCAGCTTTCCGCAAAGCTCGGGGATAGTGAGTGATCTGCTCATCACGACTTTTCCTCGTTTATTTCCTTGAGAATTTTCGATATGCCCGCACCGTATTCCGCACTCTTGTCCGGAATGAACGTGAGTGAGGGGGTCTGTCGCATATTCAGGGAAACGGCAAGCTCATGCCTTATATAGCCGTGAGCCGATACAAGTCCTTTCTTTATGTTGGCTCTTGCCTCGTCGCTCGTTTCCGTATCGGGCTTTGAGAGAAACGTATAGTACACCTTGGCGTATTTCAGATCGGCGCTTACCTCACAGCCCGTTATCGAGGTGAGATAATTTCCGACTCTGGGGTCCTTTACCGTGCGTACTATGCGTGTAAGCTCTCTTAAGACCTCTTCGTTTATCCTCTGTTTTTTATACATATTATCCTATATTATATCTTCATTGTCCAGCCGAAGGGATCGGGAAGCGTTCCCCACTGAATGCCTGTCAGCGTGTCGTACAGCATTTGCGATATCTCGCCTATCTTGCCATCGTTTATAAGTGCCTTCTTGTTTTCGTCGTCAAGCGTGCCTATGGGAGATATTACCGCGGCGGTTCCCGTACCGAATGCCTCCTTAAGCTCGCCCTTGTCGTATGCCTCGTAAAGCTCATCGACGGATACCTTACGCTCGGATACCTTATAGCCCTTACTGCGCAGAAGCTCGATGCACGATGCTCTCGTTACGCCGGGGAGTATGTTGCCCTCGGTAAGTGCGGGGGTCACTACCTCATCGCCGAGAACGAAGAACACGTTCATCGCTCCGACCTCGTCTATATATTTTCTCTCAACACCGTCGAGCCAAAGCACCTGAGAGTAGCCGAGACGAGCGGCTTTTTCCTGTCCCTTAAGGCTCGATGCGTAGTTACCGCCGACCTTTGCAAAGCCCGTGCCGCCCTTAACCGCTCTTACATATTCACGCTCGATGAATATCTTAACGGGATTTATTCCCTCCGCATAGTATGCCGCAACGGGGGAGAGGATTATGCAGAAGATATATGTGTGTGAGGGATGTACGCCGAGCTGGGGGTCTGTCGCTATTATAAACGGTCTGATGTAAAGGCTCGTGCCGACTTTTTTCGGTATCCAATCCTTATCGAAAAGCACCGTTTCTTTTATTGCCTGCAGTACGTCCTCGTCGGGTATCTGCGGAATGCACAGACGGTCGTTTGTGTTTCTCATACGCTCTATGTTCTTCATCGGACGGAAAAGCTGTACCTCGCCGTCGGGGGTGAGATAAGCCTTCATACCCTCGAACATTTCCTGTGCGTAGTGGAAGACCATGGCGGAGGGATCGAGTGCTATGGGAGCGTAGGGAACTATCCTCGCATCGTGCCAGCCTTGACCCTCTGTATAATTCATAAGAAACATATGGTCGGTGAAATATCTGCCGAAGCCCAGATTATCGTAATCGGGTCTTTGCTTGGGCGTTGTCGTTCTTTCTTTTTTGATGTTAAGCATTTTTTATTACCTCTTTTATTATAAATTCTTTATATATTCGCACAAAATGCGTGATATAGCCTCGTAGCCGCACCGTGTCGGGTGTACACCGTCACGGAGCAGTGTTGTGTTGTTTTGCATATTGACACCGAGATATGCGTTCATATCGCATATATGCTCAAGTCCGGAGTGGAGTATGGCATATCTGTAATCGGAGAGGGTAAGCCCCGCCTTGTTCGGCGTGATGTCGGCAACGGAGTGGGTCTGCGTTTCCTCTCTCTCCGAAAAACGCCATATAGGTGTGCATATTATATATTCGGCATAAGGGTATTTTTCTTCAAGAAGTGCGGGGATGAGCTTAAGGGAGGCGTTGAACTCGTCAAGCGGTACGCCGTAGAACCAATCGTTTGTGCCTGCCCAAAGTATTACCGCATCGACACCCGCCTCACCGGGGGCATCCTTTATGCTTTGCAGTGCCGAATACGGATAGGTGAGGGTGAGGGCGGCGGCGTTTGTCGCATGGTTTTCGACCTCGGTACAGCCGAGCGAGTCGCAAAGCAGCTTTTCGTAGCCGCCTCCGCTGAAATTCACGGTGGATATGCTGTCACCGAATATAACAAGACGAGATACCTTCATTTATATTTCGTCCTCATCGGTCTTGCCCGTGCGTACTTCCTCGATAACACGCTTGACCGTTTCGGTATAGCCCGAGCCGTCGGAGCGAACGAGCGAGAGCAGATGCTCACGGCGCACCTTGCGTTTCTTATGATCAAGCACCGCAAAGACGGTGAGCGAGGATATACCTATCACGCACAGACCCGCACCGACTAAAAAGCCCTGCGGAATATATGACAGCTCGACCGTATGCTCACCTGCGGAAACGGTGAAGCATAGAAGCGTATCGAGTGATTTTTCAAGCTTTACTTTTTTGCCGTCCACCTTGACCGTCCAGCCCTTGTCGTAGGGAATTGAGGTATATATCAGCTCATCGCCCTCCGAGACGTTTATCGTGCCTTTTATGCTCGTATCGGAGAAATCGTCGATAAATATCTTGCTTGTGCGAAGCTCCTCTATCGCCTCGGCAAATGCCGCCTCGTCAAAGTAGAAGAAATAATTTTGATTTTTGTAAAAATACAGGTCTTTTTCTTTAAGTGCGAGCTTGACGGTTACCGCCTCGCCCTTGTTGAACGTGCCGATATTTTTTATCGTGTGCGTTTCGTTGCCCATGTACGAGTATCTTGCCGAGGAGTCCTCGCCGGTAATGGACATCGTTACCTCACGGGGGTATTTCGACGGGAAGTGAACATATATATCGCCCTCGTATTCCGTCGTAAATTCGTATTCGACGTAGCCGGAGCCGTCATCCTCAAGCAGTGCGTACTTCTTATGACCGCTTGCGCTTGCCTCACGCAAGCCGTTTGTGCTTGTCGTTATGCCGTCAACGGGCTTGAATACGTTTACGGTGCGGCCGAGCATTGCGGAAATTACGCTGTTCAGTACCTCGGGTGCCGGAGCCTCGTCGGGTATCTCGCACTCCGAAAGCGAGGGAGAAACGCCGAAGAGAATTGGCAGACAATACGGGTTTTCGTATGCGTAGAGCATATCGCCGTCTTCACTTGTCGCGTCGGGGTAGTCGTACATGAGGGAGTATTGACTGCTGAGATCCTCTTTATTTGACAAAACATATTTTATACCGAGCAGAGAATCCGATACGGGATTGCCGCCGGCGTATCTTGACCAATGCGATTTCGATGCGTAGCCGAGCTTGTTGAGCAAGCGAATTACCGAGGCGTTGAGCGTTGAGGTGGAGTTTGTTATACCTCTCATCTGCAGTGCCATATTGTCGTTTACCTTACGGTGTACCGTCTTTTCCATACGGTAAAGGCTTATATCCTCGCTTTGAACCTTTTTAACGAGCGGAGACCAGCGGTCCATAAAATCGACGTAGCTGGGACGGGTGGAGTAGTAAACGTCCTCGTGAAGCTTGAGGGAGTCGTATATTCCGTTCAAAAACAGCTCAAGGCATACGACGGCGCAAAGCACGCCCGCCGCACCTCTGTAATTTTTCTTGCAAAAGCCCCGGAGCAGAGGGAGCAGAACGCCTATCATGATAACGGTGAACCAGATGCACAGTATATCGTCTATAAAGTCGAAGTCCATCGTCTGTATCATCACGACGGCAAGCCCAAGCACCGCACCGCACGAAAGCACCGTGCGGAACATACTGCCGTCAAGGAAGCGGAACGCCTCATATGCAAAGACAAGCACGAGGAAGCAGAACATAAAGCTGTATCTGTAATTGAGCCAATTCGGACGCTGCATACCGTGCCAGAACAGATCGACCGTTGAGGCGGTAAAGGAGAACACCATAAGAGCGAGAATTATACCGCTCATTATCTTCTCTCTGCCCTTTATGCGCTTTGTCACGAAGTAGACGGGGAGCATGAGCAGAGAAAGCACACCGCAGTAGATGAACGGCAGACCCTCGGGACGTACCGTGTCGTAGGAGTTGGGGAGCATCTGCGTGAGAATGTTTATATAATCGAATTTCGATTTGAATTCGTATGAGGGGTTCGAGAACGTGTTTTTGCCGAATTGAAGCGAGAAATATGCGGGAATTATTATTATCGCCGCTATCATTGCCGCACAGACAGAGCAGATGAGCCACTTGTAAAAGGTGAAAAAGAAGCGTGTGAAGTCCTTAAGCGGATATTTTGAAATATAGTAATAGAAGAAATACAGTGTTGAGAATATCGCCATCATAAAGCCGATGTAGAAGTTAGATATGAAGCAGAGGGCGAGTGTTATCGTGTAGAGCAGGAACTTACCGTTATGGCAGATACGTTCTATACCGAGCGCTATGAGCGGCAGATATATCAGCGAGTCTATCCACATGGTGTTGTTTGCCTGAACGACGGCGTAGGAGGTCAGGGCGTACATAGTCGAGAACATTATAATGTATATGGGCTTTGACGGGCGGCTGTTATGCAGATACCAGCCGAAGGAAAGACCCATTGAGCCGACCTTGAGCAGTGTCATGGTCAAAAGAAATTCCGTTATGCCGTCCTCGGGGAAAAGCACGGAAAGAAGCGTAAAGGGAGATGCGACATAATATGCGTAAATGCCCGAAAACTCACCGCCGAGCGAACGATACCACGTATAAAATGCGCTTGCCTTGCCCTGCAGTATGTCGCGCATTGCCTCAAAATAGTAAACGTATTGACCGTTCAGGTCAAGCACCAAAACGGATTTATCGCCGAAAGGATAAACGCCGCGTATTATGAATATGAACCAATTTATCAGAAGCGGAAGAAGAAAGCATACGATGAGATATGTTCTGTTTGAATTTTTGAACCTCTGCCACAGGCTTTGCTTGCCGAGCGGAAGCAGTGGCGTGGAAATTTGCGTTGTCATTTTGCACCCTTTTCTTTCAATTATTCTTCAAGTGAGTCGGACAGCTCCTGCAGGATACGCCGTACCTCGTCAAGTGTGGCGGCGGTATTTATCGCGACACGTGCCTCCGCACCGCCGGGGATACCCTTAAGATATCGGCATATGTGCTTGCGTGCTTCAAGAAGCCCTATATTGCCTTTTTTTTGCACCATGAGGCTTGCCTGACGGTAAGCGTCCGCAATACGCTCCTTATCGGTGGGAGGGGTAAAGGCTTGCCCGGAGAGATAAGCGAGCATCTCGGAGAAAACATACGGTGAGCCGAATGCGGCTCTGCCGACGGCAACGCCGTCACAGCCCGTATATTCGAGAACACTTATCACCTGCTCGCCGCAGGTGATATCGCCGTTTACGATGACGGGAATATCCACCGACGTCTTTATCAGCGCCGCCGTATCGTATTCGACACAGTTCGGCTCGTACAGCTGGGAGCGTGTGCGACCGTGTATGCAAACGGCGGAAGCACCCGATTCGTACACCGCACGGGCAAGAGCCGGGGCGGTTATGTGACCGGGGTCCCGTCCGGTACGCATTTTTACGGTTATCGGCACGGGGCTTACCTTCACGGCGGCTTCGACAAGACGCGCGGCAAGCGGAATATTATCCATAAGAGCCGAGCCCTCGCCGTTGTTTACTATCTTTTTTACCGGACAGCCCATGTTTATGTCAAAGCAAAACGGAAGCTTGTCCGTCATGCAAAGCGCTTGTATCGCATAGGCAAGCTTGTCGGGCTCCGAGCCGAAGAGCTGAATACCGCAGGGGCATATATCGTCGCTTATATCGGCAAGCGTCGATGTTTTTTTGTCGCCGTAATACACCGCCGCGGCAGATACCATCTCGGTATAAACGCCCTCCGCACCGCTCTCGGCACATAAAACACGCATCACCGAGTCGCTCACCCCCGCCATGGGAGCTGAAAGCAAGCCGTGGGCAAAGACCGCCGAGCCTATTTTCAATACTTTATTTTCTTTCATATACACCGAGTATTCTATCAAACATATGTGAACGTGGTGTTAATTCTCGGAAGTGATTTTTATAATATTCGCCCATGTTCACCATTTAAGGCGGTGAAGCTCACCGACGGTGAGCATATCGGCAAAATCACGTTGCCGCAATACCTCGTAAACGGCTATGGCGACGGAATTTGAAAGATTAAGACTTCTCTCGCCCTCACGCATCGGTATACGCACGCAATGCTCGGGATTTGATACGAGAAGCTCCTCGGGCAATCCCGCACTCTCTTTGCCGAAAACTATAAATACTCGGCTCGGATATTCGATATCCACGTGTCTTTGACGAGCCTTTGTCGTGAAAAAATACATTTGCTCGGTGCCGTTTTGCTTAAGAAAAGCCGAAAGAGAATCGTAATAGGTAATGTCAAGGGAATGCCAATAATCAAGCCCGGCACGCTTAAGCTTTCTGTCGTCTATCGCAAAGCCGAGAGGGCGGACAAGATGAAGCGATGCCCCCGTTACCGCACAGGTGCGTGCAATGTTGCCCGTGTTCTGCGGTATCTCCGGCTCGATAAGCACTATGTTTATATTACTCATGTTTTTTTACTCCGTTCAGAACGATTATCGCATATATTTTGCCGTTTTTCAATGCATTATGTGTAAATATTTCGCCGCTTATGTACTTACTTCGAATTTTACCCGCCGAGCCGCCGCTTCGATGTTCGGCGGTCGGATATATCGACAAACGGCATGGCATTCTTTGATGAGATTCCGCTTTGCGGGGAGTGACCCGAGGCGGTGGCGTTTGCAAATTTCCGAAAGGCGGGGAAGGGCAAAAAATTTACAAAATACTCTTGCTATAATCCATACGGTATTGTATAATATACTATGAATAATAATAACTAAATGTAAATCAACGGTAGGAGAAATAGTTTTATGGGATTACTCACCAAGATATTCGGCACATACAGTCAGAAGCAGATAAAGAAGATCATGCCTCTTGTCGAAAAAATAGAGGCTTTATCGAGTGAATACGAGAAAAAGACCGATGAAGAGCTTAGGGGAATGACCGAGGTATTTAAGAAGAGGCTTGCGGAGGGGCAGACACTTGACGATATTTTGCCCGAGGCGTTTGCGACGGTAAGAGAAGCCGATATGAGAGTATTGGGCAAGCGTCCGTTCAAGGTTCAGGTAATGGGCGGTATAATACTGCATCAGGGACGAATCGCGGAGATGAAGACGGGCGAGGGTAAGACTCTCGTTGCGACGATGCCGGCTTACCTGAATGCTTTATCGGGCAAGGGTGTTCACGTTGTTACCGTAAACGAATATCTTGCATCGCGTGACTGCGAGGAGATGGGCAGAGTATACGATTTTCTCGGTCTCAGCTGCGGTCTTGTAATTCCGGGAATGAAGAACGAGGACAAGCGGAAGGCATACGAATGCGACATAACCTACGGCACAAACAACGAATTCGGCTTTGACTATCTGCGTGACAACATGGTCATTTACAAAAAGTCGATGGTGCAGAGAGGTCATGTATTTGCCATAGTCGACGAGGTGGACTCGATATTGATAGACGAGGCGAGAACGCCGCTTATCATATCGGGAGAGGGAACGAAAGCGACGGAGGTATATGAGCGGGCGGACAAATTCGTTCGCACTCTGCGTCCGTTCAAGATGAAAGAAATGGACACCAAGGAGAGCATGGACGAGAACGAGGAGCTGTCGCAGTACGATTACATTATCGACGAAAAGGCGAAAAATTCGCTTTTGACAAAGAGCGGTATAGCCAAGGCGGAGAAATTCTTCGGGATAGAGAATTATTCCGATCCGTCAAACTCGGAGCTTGCGCACCATGTAAATCAAGCACTTAAGGCGCACGGAAACTATCATATAGATCAAGATTACGTGCTTAAGGACGGAGCTGTCATAATAGTCGATACGTTTACCGGACGTCTTATGTTCGGCAGACGCTATTCGGACGGCTTGCACCAAGCCATCGAGGCGAAGGAGGGCGTAAAGGTGGAGAAGGAGTCAAAGACTCTTGCGACCATTACGTTCCAGAATCTGTTCAGAATGTACGACAAGCTGTCGGGTATGACGGGTACGGCGCTTACCGAGGATGACGAATTCAGAGAGATATACAATCTTGACGTTGTGGAGATACCGACGAACAAGCCCATGATGAGAATAGACCGTGACGATGCTGTATTCAAAAATCTTGAGGGAAAGTATAAAGCCATAGTACAGCAGATAAAGGAGTGCAACGAAAAGGGTCAGCCCGTTCTCGTCGGCACCGTATCAATAGAAAAATCGGAATATCTTTCCAAAATGCTGAAGCGTGAGGGCATAAAGCACAACGTGCTTAATGCAAAGTATCACGAAAAGGAAGCGGAAATAGTTGCTCAGGCGGGTATGCCCGGCACTGTCACCATATCCACGAACATGGCGGGCAGAGGTACGGATATAATGCTCGGAGGCAACCCCGAATGGCTTGCAAAGGCGGAAATGCGTAAAATGGGCTATGAGGAGGATGTAATAGTGCTTGCCACAGGCTCGTCCCTCTCCGTTTCCGATGAGGTCAAGGCGGCAAGGACGGTATACAGAGAGCTGTTCGGCAAATTCAAGGAGCAGATACAGCCCGACTACGAAAAGGTCAAGGCGGCGGGCGGTCTGTTTATCCTCGGCACGGAGCGGCACGAGAGCAGACGTATAGACAATCAGCTGAGAGGACGTGCGGGACGACAGGGAGACCCGGGTGAGAGCAAGTTCTATCTTTCCTTTGAGGACGATCTTATGAGGCTTTTCGGAAGCGAGGAGCGTATGTCGAAGATAATGTCGCTCACCCCGGACGATATGCCCATTGAAGCGAAGCTTTTGTCGGGCGTTATCGAGTCGAGCCAAAAGAGGCTTGAGAGCGTGAACTTCGAGCGTCGTAAGAATGTCCTCTCCTACGACGATATAATGAATCAGCAGAGAAACACCATATACTCGCAAAGACAGGAGATACTTGAGGACGGCAATATGAGGGACAAGATAATCGATATGATAAACGAAACGATAGAGGACGAGGTAGCCTACTGCACGAATGCCGAGCATAAAGAGGATTGGGACTTCGGCACGATTCTCGGTAAATATCCGTTCCTTTGCACCGGACCGGACGAGTTTGTATTTTCACCCGAGGAGCTTAAGAGGATAAAGCCGGACGACATAGCCGAGAGGCTCAAATCGCGTGCGATGGAGAGATACGCTTTCCAAGAGCAGACCTTCGGCGACGATATGCGTGAGATAGAGAGAATAATCCTGCTTCGCAGCATCGACGAGCTGTGGATGGATCACATAGATTACATGGCGGATCTCAAGGGCAGTATCGGTCTTAACGCATATGCGCAGAGAAATCCGCTTACGGAGTATAAGCTTGTAGGTGCGGACGCATTCGACTCTATGATAAACGATATCAGAGTAAACACGGTAAGAGCCGTGCTGTCGGTACAGCCCAAGCGTGAGATAAAGCGTGAGTCCGTTGCGGTGGAGAGAAAGGCATCTGCCTCGGTAAGCGACAAGACGACGGTGAAGAAGCCCGTCGTAAAGAAGCAAAATGTCGGACGTAACGACCCTTGCCCCTGCGGCTCGGGTAAGAAATACAAGAAATGCTGCGGAGCAAACGAGGGAGAGGAATGAGCCTCACCCGAAGATATGGGCAGGTGAGATAATGGGCTTCGGTATACTGTTTACGGGCTTTATATTTACCGTTTTCGATCTCGGCACGATGTACGCCGACACGCTGAGCTATCTGTTTATGGTCGGGCTTTGCGTGCT
Organism: uncultured Lachnospiraceae bacterium; assembly: GCA_964562175.1. Taxonomy (GTDB): domain Bacteria; phylum Bacillota; class Clostridia; order Oscillospirales; family CAG-272; genus CAZCJU01. The sequence goes on along the minus strand of CAZLRV010000009.1, from coordinate 39,557 downwards.
TGGCTGGTGTATCGTATGCGGCGGAGCGTATAAGCTCGGGGCTTATATTCCCGAGCTGAAGCGTGCGTCGGTGATATCGGCGTTTTCCGCTCTGCTCATGCTCGTCAGGCTCGTGATATACATTCTGAAGCGAGGGGGAGTCGAGTCGGCACTGCTTATACGTACGGCATCGATACTCGGCATATTGTGTGCATTGCTGTATGCCGCATTTATGTTCTATATGCTGACGGGCTTGCGCTCCATAGCGAAGCAAACGGAGCTTGAGAGGCTTGCCGTGCGTGCGGAGAGGCTGAGGGGCTTTCTCGTCGTGTTTTCCGCACTTGATATCGTTTCCTCGCTTCAAATACCCGTTGTGTGCGATTATATATCGCCCGTGCGTTATCTTATTTACGTCGTTTTCGAGCTGCTTGCCGCACAGCTTATTTTCCGTTGCTATATGTGGATATGCCTTGAAACGGATGTTGATATGAAGCCGAGGGAGAAGCGACACGAAAAGAACGAGGAGGGGAGAACGGATAAAAAATGAAAAAAAGCTTTTATCTTATGTGCGCCGGTCTGTTCTTCTTTCTCATACCGTCCTATGGGCTTATCGATATAGCCCCGGACCTTATAGGTGCGTTTCTTATAATAATGTCACTCAGCCGTCTGCGTGATGCGGATACGAGGCTTGAGGAGGCAAGAGGGCTTTTGCTCAGGTTCTTCTTTATAGATTTAGGTAAAAATATCCTCGCTCTGCCCGTACATACGTTGCGTGACGGGCTGGGAAATCGTGACGGCGTGGCGGTGCTTACCGTCTGTCTGGTCTACTCTGTAATATCGGCGATATTGCTCTACGGAGGGCTGACAAAGCTTTTTTCGGGCATAAATTATATTGCGGAGCGTGTCGGCTGTCCGTACTCGGATGAGAATTACGGCGGCGTGCGTGTTATGGCATCCATGTTTTCGGTGCTGTATTACGTTATGCTGCTCATTCCGCAGCTTATATCGCTCTCAAATCCCGATTATTCGATGACGCAGGATGTGGGAAAGCTGTTTGAGGTGTACGAATACAAGACGCTTATAACGCTTTTGTGCATGGTAGCCTCTCTGTTTTTGTCGGTACTGTTTGTTTCAAGCTGTGTCGGATATTTGAGAAGAATAATGAAGCACGCACCGACCCTTGAGGCTCTTGACGGGCTGTGCGAGGCGGGAGCGGAGGCAAAGGGCGGCGTTATAACGTGCCGCAGGGCGAAAACGGGCTTTATATTCGCTTTTTCCGGGCTTGTCATGTTCATATCGTTTCGGATAGAGGGCGTGAATATAATACCGCATTTCATAGGCTATGTGCTTTTGTATATTGCCTCGGGGCGGCTCGTTGAGTTTTCGGAGAGGGCGAAATTATTAAAGAGGACGGCTGTGCCGTTTTCGTTGATATCGCTCGGCGCATTCGTATTTTGTATGTATGTCGGCAACGAGTATTATCATACGACGAGTGTCGAAGATAAGGTCATGCTGATGAAGAATCTCGGTGCGACAGCCGAGTGCATTGAATATGCGATGCTGTTTATAACGTCACTGCTCTTGACGGGGCTTTTGTGCGATATCGTAGCAAAGCACACAAGGCGTGTTTACGAAACGGACGATGCTTATCAATCGAAGCGTGACGAGCAAGAGCTTGCACGGCGAAAAAAACGCCTTGCCGTAAAAGGCATCGTGCTTTCCGTTGTCGTTTGTGCTGTGGGCTGTGTCTGCTCGGTGCTTTCGCCGAGCCATGACGAGGCGTGGCTCGTGCCGCAGGTGCTTATTGCGGTATGGCTCGTCGCTTGCGGCAAAGAGATATCCCGGCTTTACGAGCTTATGGAAAATAAATATTTATAAAAATATTGACAAAAGGGTATGTATTGTGGTATAATTTATACAACACGGTAAATCACCGCTAAATAGCACACGAAACACGGCTTTTGAGCCGTCGAAAACGAAGAGGACAAAGGAGAAAAAACAAAATATGTCGGATTGCAGTATACTTTTGTCAACTTCATTCAAGGGCGGGGTGGGAAAATCCACACTTGCGGCGAACCTTGCGTACTATTTGGCAAGGGCGGGCAGTAAAACGCTTTTATGCGATCTCGACCTCGGCGTGCGTTCTCTCGATCTTATAATGGGCTATGAGGACAAAATGGTGTTTGATATCCTTGATGTGGTATCGGGCAGAATGAAGCCGGAGGAAGCGTGGATATGCGACACAAGGTGCGAGGGGCTGTATTTTCTCGGAGCGCCTTACAATGTAAGGGACGAGCTTGAGCCGAAGAGCTTTTCGGAGTGCATACGCCGTATAGGCGAGGAATACGACTTCGATCATATAATACTCGACACGCCGGGTGCGGAAACGGATTCGCTGATATGTGCCGCAAATGCGGCTGATATTGCGCTTATCGTCGCAAACCATACGCCGACCTCGGTACGCGGGGCGGTGAAAAGTGCGGAGCTTGTGGAAAAATACGGAGTTGAGCCGTATCTTGTGGTAAATTCGTTCGATCCCGACTCGGTGCTTGACGGACGGCGTGACGGTATGCTTGAATTGATAGACAGCACACGTCTGCCGCTTATCGGGGTGATACCCTACGACAGGGCGTTGGTATATGCTCAGGAGAAGGGAATACTTTCGGTGGGCAAAAAATTCATATCGGCAAAGGCATTTGAGAATACCGCTCAACGGCTTACGGCGATGAAAAAAGCGCAAAGACCCGTGCCTATACTAAAGGGCGTAATAAAAAAGAAAAGAAAAAAATTATTGACCAAATAACACCGTAAATAACGATGGAGGGTTTAAGTATGGAAATAGCAATAATCGCACACGACAAGAAAAAGGAGCTTATGGCGCAGTTCTGCATAGCATATTGCGGAATATTATCCGAGCATAATATTTGCGCCACGGCAATAACGGGCAAGTATGTATCCGATGCCACGGGGCTTAAGATAGAGCGTCTGCTTTCGGGTCTGCACGGAGGCGTGCAACAGATAGCCTCTCGTATCGCATACAACGAGATAGACGTGCTGCTCTATTTCAGAGATACCAACTCTTCGCCGGAGCCGCAACAGGATTACGATCTTATAAGAATGTGTGATATCCACAACGTACCCGTTGCGACAAATATCGCAACTGCGGAGGTGCTTATATGCGCTCTGGCAAAGGGTGATCTTGATTGGCGGCAGATAGTAAATCCCAGATCCGAGTATAATCTCAAGCAGAGAAGAAGATTTTATTAAGCTCTCCGGCGGCTACACGGCTTTTGCGGAGCATGAGTAAAAAAGAAAACAGCCGCAACGAAACGCACGGCAGACTCCGAAAACAGGGCAGGTCGGGCGGTGGACAGTTGCGGCTTTTTTATCCCCCGGCATGGGTCTTATGTATGGGAGAGTATTGAAAATGAATTTATATATATGCCTCGGCGAGGGCGGGGCAATGACGTTTAACGGGCGGCGTGTGAGCCGTGACAGGCGTGTTATCGAGGACATTATCCGACAGACCGAGGGTAGGTTATTCATCTTCGAGTATTCAAGGGAGCTTTTTTCAGACTTTGATCGTAATGTAAGTGTGGTCGACGGGCTTGACGGTGAGGGCGATTATTTTATCGAGCAGCCGTACCTTATGCCGCCGAGTCGGCTCGTTGATACGCTCACGGTGTATAATTGGAACAGACGCTACCCTGCCGACGGACGGTTTGAAATGTATGAGTCGTTTTCGCTCGCACATCGGTGCGAGCTTGTCGGCTACAGCCACGAGAGGATAACGAGAGAAATATGGTGCGGAGGACTTGATGAGAAATAAAAGAATATCGGCTGTGAAAAAGACGGCTCTGCCGTTGATATTGCTCATTCTGCTTTTTGCCGTAGGCTGTAAAAAGCCGAACGAGGTGCCGACGCTTGCCTTACCCGAAACCGATAGACCCGCAGAGTCGTTTGAGCTGTCGCTCGTCCCCGATTTTTCGGGCGAGCCTTATTTCATAATAAATGACAATAACCCGTTTTTTACGGATGAAGAAATAACGAGCCGTGCGTATGAGATATACAAGCCGCTTGATAAGTACGGCAGATGTACCGTCGCTTACGCCTGCCTCGGCGTGGAGCTTATGCCGACGGAGGAGAGAGGCAATATAGGTATGGTCAAGCCGACGGGCTGGCATACGGTAAAATACGATTGCGTTGACGGAAAGTATCTGTACAACCGTTGCCATCTTATCGGCTTTCAGCTAAGCGGCGAAAACGCAAACGAGCGAAATTTGATAACCGGCACGAGGTATATGAACATAGAGGGAATGCTCCCGTTTGAAAATATGCTTGCCGATTACATAAAGGAGACCTCGAACCACGTTATGTACAGGGTCAGCCCCATATTCAAGGATAACGAGCTTGTCGCACGCGGCGTGCTTATGGAGGCTTATTCGGTCGAGGATAACGGTCACGGCATATGCTTTTGCGTTTTCGCATACAATGCTCAGCCCGATATAAAGATCGACTATATGACGGGCGAGAGCTGCTTGACCTCCGAGGCAAATACGAAGCATATAACGTACGTTTTGAATACCTCGACAAAAAGATTTCATCTGCCGGCTTGTCCGTCGCTTGAGGAGATGAGCTTGAGAAACCGCAAAAATTTTTACGGCTTGCGTGAGGAGCTTATATTGTCGGACTACGAGCCGTGCGGACTGTGCAAGCCTTAACGAAAAACCGGAAAAAACAAAAAAGAAAGCAAAGCACCGCAGATAAAGCCGAGCAAAAAACGCCACGGCGCTGCGGGCTTTTTCTTTTTTTCTTCGATTGTGCCGAGAAGGCTTTGCGAGATTATTCTGTTTGCCTCCTCTATCATATCCGAGCGTGATATGCCGTCGGTTCCCGAGCTTTTTATTATAAAATATGCCTCGTCGAATATTCCGCTTTTCGTGTCCTTTATCAAAAGCATACGCTTTTGCGTTCCTCTGAGCATTTTTTCTCTCCCTTGTGTTTTCTTACAGGGTGAGTTTAACCGAAAAAGCCGTTTTTATTCTCTGCCGTGAATACAATAAGACCTCGTGGGAAAAATAGTATAAAACGCATCGGGGAGGAATGAAAATGAAAGCCGTTATAATGGCGGGGGGCTACGGCGAGCGGCTGCGACCGTATACGGAAAAAATACCGAAGCCGCTCATGCCCGTTTTGGGCGAGGCGGCAATATGCCGAATAATAAAGCTTTTGTGCAAAAACGGTATAGACGAATGTGCGATAACCTTAAAATACTTGCCACAGCTTATAATGGATGAGCTTGGCGAGTGTCGATACGATGTCAATATAAAATACTTTATTGAGGATGAGGTGCTTGGCACGGCGGGAGGTGTAAAAAACGCAGTCGGCGAGGGCGAGGGTGACATATTGGTCATATCGGGCGATTGCATATGCGATATAGACCTGCAAAGCGTTTACCGAACTCATAAAGAGAAAAATGCCGATGTGACGATAGTTACGAAGCGTGTGCCGTGTCCGCTTTCGTTCGGTGCGGTATGCAGTGACGAGACGGGACGAATAATCGGATTTATCGAAAAGCCGTCGTGGAACGGAGTCGTTTCCGATGCGGTGAATACGGGGATATATATTTTATCGAGGACGGCACTTGAGCTTATCCCAAAGGGGCGGAGATATGATTTTTCACTTGAGCTTTTTCCCCGTATGCTGAGGGAGGGCTACAGGCTGTACGCCGCAGAGGGCGAGGGCGATTGGTGTGATATCGGCGACCTTGACTCATACAGGCGTTGCAATATTGAGGCACTCGGCGGCAAATATTCGCTTTCGGAGGATGTGAGAGCGGAGCGTGAGGGCTGTCATAACAGTGTTATCGGGCAGGGTGTATCGCTCGGAAAGAATATTTGCATAACCTCAAGCGTTTTGCATGACGGAGTGAGCGTCGGTGACGGCTGTACGATAACGTCAAGCACCGTCGGGCGTAATACCGTGATAGGCTCCGGCGTTATCATACATTGCGGCTGCAGCATAGGCGAGGGCTGCTATATCGAATCGGGTGCGGAGATATTCGAGGACTATATTATAGGTAACAACAAGACGATAAACGGTGAGGTGAAGAATATGAAGATAAAATGCGGAAGATTGTTTTCCCACGGCTCGCTGTGCTTGGGAGATGAAGCGGATGCGGCAAGCTTGCACAGGCTCGGTATTGCCTTTGCGGAGCATATCGGCAAAATAGGTGTGTGTCATGACGGCGGCGGTGAGTGCGAGGCGTTGTCGGAATCGTTTTTGTCGGGTGCATATGTCGGCGGCATCGAGGGCTTTCGACTCGGTGAGGCGACATACGGACAGGCACGCTCGGCAAATAAGTTTTTTTCTTTTGATATAACGGCGTATTTTACCGAATGCGACGAGCGGATAAGCGTTTATTTTTTTGACCGTGACGGGCTTGCACCGCAAAAAACGCTTGAGGATAAAATAATCAAGAGTATGTACTCCGCACCGAGAAAGGTCGGGGGGCATCATTCGATAAAAAACGTGCCGTTGCTTGGGGCTTTGTACGAAAACGATATTAAAAAATACCTGCCCGACCCCAAGCTTGACGGGCTGAGGGTCTGCGTAGCTCCGAGCGGTGAGGGAGATATAATACGCCGCTGTTTAAGCTCCCTCGGTGCGGAATGCGTCGATATCAGCTCATCCGATTCGGAGCTGAATATCGTTGCGGGACGAGATGAGCTTAAGCTGTCTGAGTCACGCACAAGTGCGGCGACGGAGGAGCTTTATCGCATTCTCGGAATGATAATGATGCTTTCGTCGGGGGAGGGTAAGGAGCTGTGCGTGAGCTGTGATACACCGCCGTTTATCGTCGAGCTTGCGAAAAAGAGCGGCTTTGAGGTGCATTATTATCTTTCCGACCCCGTCGGCGAAACCAACAAAAGAAACAGAGCCGGCGTTTACAATACACCGTGGTGCTACGATACGGTGTATGCCTGTCTTCTGCTCATATGCCTTATGCGAAAGCATTCGCAGGAGCTTAAAACGCTTTCCCGACGTTTGGGCGAGATAAGCGTTCGGCGTGAGATATACGAGCTTGACGAAGCGAAGCGGGGAGGGGTGCTTGCCCGGCTGTATGAGGAGAGATGTGCATATCAAGACGAGTACACCGAGGGCGTGCGATTGAAGGATGAGCTTGGTTCGGCACAGATCGGATGTGTGAGGGAGGGACTTTGCGCAACGATACAAGCCTACGGAACGGAGGCGGCAAGCGAATTTTCCGCACGACTGAAAAGCAAGATAGAAAGATATGTTCATAGATAATTTATATTATTCGGGCGAATAGTATACGGATTTTAGTGTACAATAATCTTGTTTATGTGGTCGTGAAAACAAACAGCGGTATAAAATGACAGAGAGCGATACTCCGTGTGCAATTTATTGCACCGTGAAGCACGGAGTCTCTCATTCGCCCGTGTGGGCTTTAATAGTGTTTTGTCCTTGTACGGTTCTGCCTGTACGAGGCGGTATGTCATGCCGTTTTACATATTGTTCCTGTACCGTATATCCATACAGTAATTTTTTTATTTACGGAGTTTTTTAGTTAAAGGAGATTTTATGTCAAAGAAAAAAGCCAAGAAGGAAGGAGCGTTGAGAGTCATTCCTCTCGGCGGTCTTTATGAAATAGGCAAAAACCTGACCGTGCTTGAGTACGGTGACGATATAATGATAGTCGATTGCGGCTTGGGCTTTCCCGAGGATGATATGCTCGGTGTCGATCTGGTAATACCCGATATCACATATCTTGAAAAGAACGAGGAGCGTATAAGGGGTATAGTGCTGACGCACGGTCATGAGGACCATATTGGTGCGTTGCCTTATATCCTCAAAAGAATATCGCCCCCCGTATACGGCACGCCGCTTACGATAGGTATTCTCGAAAACAAGCTTACGGAGCATACATTTGAGTACGAGCCGATGCTCAACGTCGTTCATGCGGGAGAGACGATAGAGCTGGGAGAATTTGAGGTCGAGCTGATAAACGTGAACCATTCCATAGCCGATGCGGTATGTCTTGCGATACGCACGCCGCTGGGCTATGTGGTGCATTCGGGAGATTTCAAGATAGATCTTACACCGGTCGAGAGCAAGATAATGAATATTACCCGACTCGGACAGATAGGAAACGAGGGCGTTTTATTGCTCATGTGCGAATCGACCAACGCCGAGAGGACGGGCTATACGCCGTCGGAGCGTAAGGTCGGCGCATCGCTTGACAATATTTTCCGCTCGTATGACGATAAGCGGTTGACGATAGCGACGTTCTCGTCGAATGTTCACCGTGTTCAGCAGATAATCAATGCCGCCGAAAAATATAAGAGAAAGGTGGCAATAACGGGTCGCAGTATGGAAAATATCGTTTCCGTTGCGATACGTTTGGGATATATGCACGCCGCAAGCGGCGTTTTGATAGATATATCCGAGATAAAAAAATACAAGCCGAGCCAGCTTTGCTTGATATCCACGGGCAGTCAGGGCGAGCCGATGTCGGCACTTTATCGTATGGCTTTTTCGGAGCATGATAAGGTCGAGCTTACACACGATGACGTTGTCATAATCTCGGCAAACGCAATACCGGGCAACGAAAAGTTCGTAAACAAGATAATAAACGAGCTTATAAAAAAAGGCGTTACCGTGCTTCACGATGCGGTAGCCGACGTTCACGTATCGGGTCATGCTTGTCAACAGGAGCTTAAGATGATGCACGCACTGACAAGACCCAAGTATTTTATGCCTATCCACGGCGAGTACAGACATCTTGCCGCACATAAAGCGCTTGCCGAGGAAATGGGCGAGCGCGCGGAGGATATATTCATATCCGAAATAGGCAAGGTGCTTGAAATAGACGAGGACGGCGCAAGGTTTGCCGGTACTGTGCCGGCGGGCAGAGTGCTTGTTGACGGCTACGGCGTGGGCGATGTCGGAAATATCGTGCTTCGCGACAGACGGCACCTTGCCGAGGACGGTATAATAATAGTCGTATCGGGTATAGATATAGACAACGGTACGATAGTATCCGGTCCGGATATAATATCGAGGGGCTTCGTGTATGTCAGAGAAGCCGAGGAGCTTATGGACGAGCTTAAAGAACGCGGGGCAAATATTATTTGCGATTGCTTTGACCGCGGAGTAGAGGATTTTGCGCAGATCAAAAACAAGATAAAGGATGACTTGGCAAAATATATCTATCAAAAAACGAAACGCCGCCCGATGATATTGCCTATAATAATAAATATAAACATATGAAAAGATCATTTGTCGCATTATTGCTTGCCGCATTGCTGCTTACCTCGTGTACATCCGACGGTGACGGTGTGACCGAGCCTCAAACGGCGAGTACCGCACAGGGGCAGAGTACAGAGCAAGGAGAGAGGCAGACACAGGGCGTGACACAGACGGAATATATATCCGAAAATGCGTGCGATACGCCGAGGACCGTCGTCGTGAAAAACATAGCCCCCGACACTGTAATGGTTGCGGGAGTATGCGAGGAGGGCTGTACGCTTCGTGTGTGGGGCGAGGGCGTTGAGGAAAAAACGATAAAGCCGGACGGGGAGAATTTTGTTTTCTCCGTAACCGTGCCGGCGAGAAAAACGCTTGAGGTCTGCGTAACGGCGAAAAAAGAGGGACGTGACGACAGTCAAACACTCCGAATAAAGGCAAGCTACAGCAGGGGAGCGGAGGATCTGGGGCTGTTTGTCACAAACGATTCAAGACTTTTGCAAAACGCCGTGCTTGACGATGTATATCACACCGCACCCATAAGCAAGGGCAAGCTTTATTCGATGAAATATGTCGTGCGCGATAAATTACGGGATATAAGAACACGCACGGGCAAGAATACCGAGCTTATATATCTTATCGCACCGCACCCGACCGATGTTTATACAGAGGGCGTTGACGGAGTAAACGAGAATAACGACAAGATAAAGCAGGTCAAGGAAACACTTGAGCAGATAGACGGGGTGACGGTAATAGACGCAGGCGAGATATTGCGGCAAAACAAAGATAAGGGCAAGCTGTATTACTGTCTCGATACGCATTGGACGGAGCTGGGAGCGTATTTCGGATATTATGCGCTGATGAGCGAGATAGCACACGCCTTTCCGGATGCCGCACCGCACGAGCTTGACGAGTATGATATAGAGGACGTGACCCTTACTTATGCCGATATGATATATTACGCAAAAACACAGGATTCGGGAATGAAAGAAACAGCCCCGTTTTTGCACGCAAAATATACACCGCTCGCACCTTATGATGAGCAAAAGCCGGAGGAAGCTGACATTTGGACCTACACAAGACGGTTTTTTGAAAAAACGGCCATTAGCCGAATAGATAACGATGCGCTTCCAACCGCACAGCTGATAATGGATTCCTACGGACTTAATTGCATAGCATATATAGCCGAGCATTTTTCCACCCTCGTATGTAATCCCGTGTGGAATTATACACTTGACCTTGAGCAGACCTCCGAGCTTAAGCCCGATTACGTTATACAAATATTAAACGTCCGCACCATAGACAAGATAGCAAGCTGAGAAATATACGCAAGCAAAAAAACGGCACGAGCTTTCGTGCCGTTTTTGATCGCTCACTCCGTTATTTGGGTGAACGGTTTAATATGAGGTCGTTTATTCGATCATAAGCTGTCTTTCGGCGGGTGCCTCGGGAGCTTTCTTCGGTAATGTGAGTGTAAGCACGCCGTCGTTGTATTTTGCCTTAATGTTATCGACATCAATGCCGGTCACATCGAACTGACGTGTGTATGTGCCGAAGGAGCGTTCGGTGCGGATATACTTGCCCTTGCTCTCTTCTCTCTCGCTCTTACGCTCTGCCTTGAGCGTGAGCGTATCGCCGTTTATGCTGAGGGAGATATCTTCCTTCTTTACGCCGGGCAGATCCGACATAAGAACGAATGCGTCATCCTCCTCTTTAACGTCCGTTCTGAACGTCGAAAGTACGTTTTTATCCTTTTCGGGGGAGAACCAAATTCTCTCCATTTCCTCAAAGGGGTCAAAAAACGCCACACTGTTTTTTCTTGAATAAGGTCTGAGTTCAAACATAATTTAATCCTCCGTTTTTCTGCTTGTTATCTTTTTTTGTCCCTCACGGAACACTTATTATTATACTCACGATTGTGAAATTATCATTATACTAATATTGAATTTTTGTAAATGTTAGCACTCTGTGCGATAAAGTGCTAAAAAAACAGCAGAAAACGGCGGCAGTAGCACGTAATAATTGGCACTCGCCGAGTGCGGCAGACAGCAAAGCCTCAGACCCTGTAATGCTCGGACAACAAAAAAAGGCGACCGTCGGTCGCCTTTTTTATTCGATTTATCAGCCTGCCGTGGAAACGCTTCCTATTACGTTGTCCATGAGCCAGTTAAAGTCGGAGGAGGTGAGCTGAGCGTCGGTCATCGTTTCGCCGTCGTAACGAACTACGCCGGTGTTATCGGTGAACGGGCCCTTGAATATTACAAGCTCGCCGGACTTTATCTTCTCTTCCGCTGCGTTTACTGCCGCAACTACGGCATCCTTGTTTTCGCAGTTGTCGGTTATCGTATCAAGCGATACCATACCGGTGGAAAGACCCGTCCAATAGGATTGGGACTTCCATGTACCGTCGATTATCGCCTGTATATCGGCCTTGTAGAATACGTCCCAATGGAATATGGGAGCGGTGAGGTATGTGTTTTGGGTCTTATCGGGCGTTGCGCAGTTGTAGCCGATAGCCTTGATACCTCTTTCCTCTGCCGCTACCTGAGGTGCGGCAGAGTCGCAGTGCTGAGCCATAACGTCACAGCCGGCGTCGATCAAGGAGAGTGCGCACTGCTTTTCAAGCGTTACATCGTACCAGGTGTTTGTCCACTTGACCTCGATCTTGGCATCGGGGTTTACGGACTTTACGCCGAGTGCGAATGCGTTGATTCCGCGTACCACCTCTGCGATGGGCTTAGCGGCAACGTAGCCTATTTTGTTTGTTTTGGTCTGCATACCGGCTACGATACCGGCAAGATATCTTGCCTCGTAGATTCTTCCCATAAAGTTGGAGAAGTTGTTTGCGGTCTGATAGCCGGTTGCGTGACCGAAGTAAACGCCGGGGTTCTTCTCGGCAACCTTGTAGAGGTATTCGCCGTGACCGAAGCTGTTTGCGTAAATTACGTTACAGCCTTGGCTGATAAGCTGTTCTGCGGCGGTGGTAACGCTTGACTCATCCTCCGCTACGTTTGCCACGTATGCGGTCTTAATACCGTCAGCCTCGAGTCCGAGTCTTGCGTTGTTGTGTGCGTAGGTGAAGCCGAGGTCGCTCGTTTCACCGACGAATATAAATCCGACGAAAAGGTCTTCCTTGGCAATGGGCTTAAGCTCACTTGTGACTTTGTTTTCTTCTTTTTTCAAGGGTCTGTGCGTTACACGATCTTGCTCAAAACCGTCATTGTTTGACTTATTGTCGAGCGAGAGGCCACATCCTGTGAGGACGAGCATAAAAACAAGTAAAAGTAATAAAATTTTTTTCATAATTTCACCCAATATATTATTATTCGACATTGATCGTGTTAAGTATACCAAAATATTCTTTTGTTGTCAATATGTTTGATTAAAAAAATGAACCGTTACTCGTTTTTTTGCGGGGAGAAAAAAAGAGGCTGTCCCAAATGCATTGCATATGAGACAGCCGAGTGTTATATTATGATCAGCCTGCCGTGGAAACGCTTCCTATTACGTTGTCCATGAGCCAGTTAAAGTCGGAGGAGGTGAGCTGAGCGTCGGTCATCGTTTCGCCGTCGTAACGAACTACGCCGGTGTTATCGGTGAACGGGCCCTTGAATATTACAAGCTCGCCGGACTTTATCTTCTCTTCCGCTGCGTTTACTGCCGCAACTACGGCATCCTTGTTTTCGCAGTTGTCGGTTATCGTATCAAGCGATACCATACCGGTGGAAAGACCCGTCCAATAGGATTGGGACTTCCATGTACCGTCGATTATCGCCTGTATATCGGCCTTGTAGAATACGTCCCAATGGAATATGGGAGCGGTGAGGTATGTGTTTTGGGTCTTATCGGGCGTTGCGCAGTTGTAGCCGATAGCCTTGATACCTCTTTCCTCTGCCGCTACCTGAGGTGCGGCAGAGTCGCAGTGCTGAGCCATAACGTCACAGCCGGCGTCGATCAAGGAGAGTGCGCACTGCTTTTCAAGCGTTACATCGTACCAGGTGTTTGTCCACTTGACCTCGATCTTGGCATCGGGGTTTACGGACTTTACGCCGAGTGCGAATGCGTTGATTCCGCGTACCACCTCTGCGATGGGCTTAGCGGCAACGTAGCCTATTTTGTTTGTTTTGGTCTGCATACCGGCTACGATACCGGCAAGATATCTTGCCTCGTAGATTCTTCCCATAAAGTTGGAGAAGTTGTTTGCGGTCTGATAGCCGGTTGCGTGACCGAAGTAAACGCCGGGGTTCTTCTCGGCAACCTTGTAGAGGTATTCGCCGTGACCGAAGCTGTTTGCGTAAATTACGTTACAGCCTTGGCTGATAAGCTGTTCTGCGGCGGTGGTAACGCTTGACTCATCCTCCGCTACGTTTGCCACGTATGCGGTCTTAATACCGTCAGCCTCGAGTCCGAGTCTTGCGTTGTTGTGTGCGTAGGTGAAGCCGAGGTCGCTCGTTTCACCGACGAATATAAATCCGACGAAAAGGTCTTCCTTGGCAATGGGCTTAAGCTCCTTGCTTGCTTCCTTTTTGTCACAGCCAGTGAACGAGAGCGAAAGCGAGAGAGTAAGTACAAAAACGAGTAAGAGAGATAAGAATTTCTTCATAATTTCCTCCAAAATATTATTTTTCGCTATTGTATAGGCTTAGTATATCAAACATTTCTTTTTTTGTCAACATAAATTTTGATAAATATTTTCCTAACTACTTGATTTTTTTTGTGTTAAAAGGTATAATAGAGGTGAAAACAAAAAAGCGGAGGTAAACGCAATGAAGAAATCAACAAAATTATTCGCCATTTTCGCAGCTCTGTGCATGGTCTTGACGCTTGCTTGCTCGGCAGGCGCAAACGACGATGCGGTAAAGGCGGCGAGCCTTGATTACATCAAGCAGATATCGCTTGACAATGAAAGCTCGGCTCACCAGATGAGAGGCTTTGCCGTATCGAGGGACGGGGCATACTATTATTGCGGCTTTTTACAGCAGGACAGACACGTAACGAAATTCGATGCAAAGTCCGGCAGCCGTTTAGCCGAGTACATATGCGAGATCGAGGACGAGCGCATAGCCGATCCTTATGAAAGCTATCCCAAGGGAATAGCCGCGGATAACAGAGGTCTTGTGTTTGTCGGCTTGACACACCCGAACACGGGCTACATATCAATAGCTTGTCTTAACGACGAAATGCGTCCCATAGGCTTCCTTACCGAGGATATCGACGGAGGCGACAAGGGAAATACCGGTATAAACGGTATAGCTACACGCACGGCGGGCGATAAGATACTGCTTTACGTGCTTACGGGCTACAATAAGGACACGATACGCTGTTATGACGTTACCGATGTTACGGATATGAAGCTTTATTCCGAATTCGGTGCAGACGGCGTTATAGATTACAACGAGCTGACAGGCTCAACCGCCGACCCCGGATACATAGCCGTTGACACGGAGGGATACATTTACATAACGTATCTCAAGGACGGCTCGGGCAAGAAGGGAAGTCACGTTGCGAAGATCGCCGAGGACGGCAAGAGCATTATCACGCAGACCGAGGTAAAAGAGGCTTACGGTATCGCCACTGCGGGAGATTATCTTTTTGTCACCTCGCACGACGGTACGGACTCCCAAGTTACGGTCATAGACAAAGCCGATATGACAGTCGTATCGACTGTTAAATGTGAAAATCAGATGTACAGTATGTCGGGCATAGGCTACGGCGACGGCGCACTTTATGTCGGTGACCACGGAGATGCAAATGCACGTCTTTCCGGCTGTGTTTTGAAGGCAAGCTTTGAGCTGACACAAGCTCCCGAGGAGACCGAGAAGCTGGAGGCTCCCGACCTGCCTCCGCTCGACGACCTCGACCCGCCTGTCAACGACGTTACCGACAAGGAAACGGACGACGGCGAGGGTGAGCCTGTCCCCGACGATGACGACGGAAAGACAACATCCGAGAATAAGGACACCGCAAAGGCAGACACAAATACGACGGACGATAATAAGACGGATAAGGACGGCGGCAATATCGGTATGTATATCGGTATAGGTGCGGCAGTCGTTGTCGTTTTGGCAATAGTCGTTTTCATCGTAATAAGAAAGAAAAAGAAATAATAACAAAATAATAAAACACGTTTGATTCGGAGGGTATTCCATGACACCGATGATGCTTCAATATCTGCAGATAAAAAAAGAATATGAGGATTATATTCTCATGTACCGCTTGGGCGATTTTTACGAAATGTTTTTCGAGGACGCCAAAAAAGCCTCTGCGGTGCTTGAGCTGACCTTGACGGGCAGAGATTGCGGAGAGCCGGAGCGTGCCCCGATGTGCGGAGTACCCTTCCACAGCGTTGACGGGTATATCGAAAAGCTCGTGGCAAGCGGGTATAAGGTCGCAATATGCGAGCAGACGGAGGATCCGTCAAAGGCGACGGGGCTTGTAAAGCGTGAGATAGTTCGGCTGATAACTCCCGGAACGCTGACACAGGCAAGTATGCTTGACGAAAGCTCGAACAATTATATCGCCTGCGTTTATTCGGACGGCAAAAAGGCGGCGGTATGCTTTGCGGATATATCGACGGGCTTTGTAACGGCAACGGCGATGCCCGACGGTGACGGGCGAGGCTGTGAGGATTTTGTAATATGCCAATGCGGAGTGTACAAGCCGAGCGAGGTCTTGATAAATGCGCCGATAGAGCAGACCCCGCGTCTTAAGGAGCTGTTTGAAAAACAGCTTGAATGTATGGTAAACGACGATATGGGGGACGAGTTTGAGCCGTCGCTGTGCTTGGGACGTGTAAGAGAGCAGTTCAAAAATACGGATGTCACTCGGCTCGATATGGAAACGGTATGCTGTGTCGGCGCTCTGCTTGGCTATATCGAGCGCACGCAGATGACGGATATATCGTATTTGGGCGAGCTTGAGATATATTCCTCCGGGCAGTATCTGCAGCTTGATATAAATGCAAGGCGAAGCCTTGAGCTGTGTGAAACGATGCGGCAGGGACAGAAAAAAGGTTCGCTTTTATGGGTGCTTGACCACACGGAGACCTCGGGCGGAACGAGGCTTCTCAAGCGGTGGATAAACGAGCCTCTGTATTCGCTGTCGGATATAAATTACCGTCAGTGCTGTATTCAGGCGTTAAATGACGATTTCACAGCCTCAGAGGAGCTGGGGGCGAGTCTGAAAGAGGTGCTTGACCTGCAAAGGCTATGCACTAAGGTCGTATACGGCTCGGTAAATCCGAGAGATATGAAGGCTATAGAGCAGACCTGCGCTTGTATACCGAGGATAAGGGAGATACTGTCCTCGTTGGGCGAGCCTTGTATTCTCGAATTGTGCGATAAGCTTGACGAGCTGTCGGACGTACGGGAGAGAATACATCGCACAATAGGCGATGACGTGCCGTTTTCGGTACGTGAGGGCGGCTTTATACGAGACGGCTTCGATGAGGATCTTGACAGGCTTCGCAATCTGATGAACGAGGGCAAATATTGGATAGAGCAGACGGAGCGCGGAGAGCGTGATGCGACGGGCATAAAAAACCTCAAGGTCGCTTACAATAAGGTGTTCGGCTACTATATCGAGGTAAGTAAATCAAATATAGACCAAGTCCCCGAGAGATACATAAGAAAGCAAACCTTGTCGGGCTGTGAGAGGTATATCACAAAGGAGCTGAAGGAGCTGGAGAACGACATACTCGGAGCCTCGGACAAGATAGTAAAGCTTGAGTATGAGATGTTTTGCCGCCTGCGTGACGAGCTGAACGAGAACATAAACAGACTTCTCGACACGGCATCGCACCTATCGGAGATAGATGCACTGCTCAGCCTCTCACGTGCCTCGGTCAAGTACGGCTATGTGCGTCCGGAGGTCGATATGTCCGATATGATATATATCAAGGACGGACGGCATCCCGTTGTGGAACGCTTTTCGGAAAACGCATCGTTCGTGCCTAACGATACCGTGCTTGATACCTCTCATAATCGGCTCATGCTGATAACCGGACCGAATATGGCGGGTAAATCGACGTATATGCGGCAGGTGGCACTGATAGTCATAATGGCACATATGGGGTGCTTCGTTCCCGCCTCGGAGGCGAGGATAGGTCTTGTGGATAAGATATTCACAAGAGTGGGAGCGAGCGACGATCTGGCACTCGGTCAATCGACTTTTATGCTTGAGATGAGCGAGGTAGCCGCAATACTCAAAAACGCAACGAAAAAGAGTCTTATAATATACGACGAGATAGGCAGAGGCACATCGACCTATGACGGAATGAGCATAGCACGTGCCTGTGCGGAATATACGGCGAAAAAAATAGGCGCAAAGGCGCTTTTCGCCACGCATTACCACGAGCTGACGGAGCTTGAGGGTCAATGCGAGGGCGTTGTGAATTACAATATTGCCGCAAAGAAGCGCGGCGGCGGTGTTATATTTCTGCGTAAGATAGTACCCGGAGCGACGGATGACAGCTACGGCATCGAGGTGGCAAAGCTGGCGGGAGTGCCGAGCGAGGTAACGAAGCGTGCGGAGGCTGTGTTATCCGAGATAGAGGGCAAGGCACCGTCCAAGCAGCTGCCGCAAAATACACATGAGCTTGAGGAAATGAACGTGTCCTTGGAATCGGTCTGCGCCGAGCAGATACGGCAAAAGCTGAAAAATACCGACTTAAATCTGCTTAATCCGCTTGAAGCGTTCGATTTTTTACGTGAGCTTAAAAAAATGGTGTAAAAATTATCGTATATTCGTGTTGACAAGTGCGAATAAATGTGGTATAATCTTATTATCTTAAAATTTGGAGGTAATTAAAATGGCATATCTTATCAGCGATGAGTGCCTTGGCTGCGGTGCTTGCGCATCCGAGTGCCCCGTAAGTGCTATAAGCGAAAAGGACGGAAAGTACGTCATCAATGCCGATGAATGTATAGAATGCGGCGCTTGTGCGGGCGTATGTCCCGTAGGTGCTCCCGCTCTTGCCTGAGCTGTAATTGCACAAAAAGAGGGTGTTTTTGCATCCTCTTATTTCTTTTAATGAGGACGAAATGATAAGCGAAAATCGGATAAATAACGACCTTGTCGTGCTTGAGGAGAAAAACGGTCTGCAATTCGGCACGGATGCGTATTTGCTTGCCGCATTTGTAAAGCAAAAGCGGCGAGGCGTAGTGCTTGACCTATGCTCCGGCAACGGCGTTATCGCACTGTTGCTTTTGGGACGTGATAAGATAAACGGCGCATATTGTGTGGATATAAGAGAAAATTGCATAGAGCTTTGTCGGAAAAACGCCGAGGCAAACGGCTTCGGCGAGCGTATTACCCCGATAGTATCGGATTGCCGAGAGCTGCGCCTTGAGCCGGTTGCCGATATGTGCGTATGCAACCCGCCGTATATGAAGGCGGTAGGCGGTGTGAATAAATATACCGAGGCGTATGTCTCGCGTCATGAAACGAGTGCGACAATGGCGGATTTTGCCGTGAGCATATCGAAAAACATCAAGCACGGCGGCGATGCTTATATAGTTTACCGTCCCGACAGGCTGTGCGAGCTTTTGGTGGCGTGCCGAGCGGCGGGAATAGAACCGAAGCGAGCCGTTTTCGTTTATCCGACAACGAGGCATGAGCCGTGCCTTGTGCTTTTGCATTGCAAAAAGGGCGGCGGTGAGGGTATGCGTGTGTCCGAGCCGCTTATAATGTATAAGGAGTGTGCGGGTGGGGAGTACAGCGACGACCTTAAATATATATACGAAAATATGTCTTTCCCCGAGGATTTTTACAAATGAGCAGTATGAAAGCTCCCGAGCGTTCTTACGCAGAGGATAAAAATAAAGTAGAGGGCGGTGTGCTTTATCTCGTGGCAACGCCCATAGGTAATTTGTCGGATATGACCTACAGAGCCGTAAAGGTGCTGTCCGAGGTCGATTTCATTGCGGCAGAGGATACGAGAAACAGTCCCAAGCTGCTCTCACATTACGGAATATCAAAGCCGATGGTGAGCTATTTCGAGCATAATAAAAGACAGCGGGGCGAGGTGATATGCCAAAGGCTTCTTGACGGGGAGAGCTGTGCCTTGATAACGGATGCGGGCACTCCGGCAATATCGGACCCGGGTGAGGATATAGTAAAGCTGTGCTATGAAAAGGGTATACGGGTGACGAGCATACCCGGCTGCTGTGCGGCGATAACGGCTCTGACGCTTTCGGGGCTGAGCAATTCGAGATTTTGCTTTGAGGGCTTTCTTTCGGGCAACAAGGGCGAGAGACTGAGAAGACTTGAGGAGCTTAAGGACGAGCGGCGATGTGTTATATATTACGAAGCGCCGCATAAGCTCAGACGAACGCTTGACGATATGCTCTCGGTCTTTTCGGAACGGAGAATAAGCGTTTGCCGAGAGCTGACGAAGCTTAACGAGCAGGTGATACGCTCCACGCTGTCGGAGCTTATCGAGTATTACAAGACCGTCGAGCCGAGGGGCGAATATGTTTTGATAGTCGAGGGTGCGGAGCAAAAGGACGAAAAAAGCTTTTCCGATATGAGCGAGGCTCAACACGTGGCAATGTATATCGATGCGGGAATGAGCAAAATGGATGCGATAAAGGCGGCGGCATCGGACAGGGGAATACCGAAAAGCGAGCTTTACAGGAGAATAGTTAGAAATGAAGATAATTAACGGTGAGGTATACGACACCTCTCTTGCGGATTTTGCGGTAAGGGAGCTTTGTTTTACCGATATTATATGTGATACGGACGGGGGCGAGGTCATAGACGGCCGGGGCTGTTACGTTGTTCCCGGCTATATCGATGTGCATACGCACGGTCGGATGGGCGTTGACTTTATGGACGAAAATGCCGATTTTGATACGGCGGCGTACAGCTATGCGAGAACAGGCACGACGACGGTATTTCCGACGGTAATGACGAACCCGATGGATAATATACTCGGCAGTATAAAGAGAATAGCGAAATACGCTCAGGGCTGTCCGATAAGCTTTTCGGGCGTTCACATCGAGGGACCTTATATAAGCGAAAAAAGACCCGGCTGTCACGATATATCGCAGATAAGATCGTTTGCTTGCGGTGAGGTCGAGAAGCTTATCGGCTGTGCCGAGGGCTTGAGAGTGCATTTTACGGTGTCGCCCGAGTCGGAGGGCGGGCAGGAGCTTATAAAGCACTGCGTAAGGCTCGGTGCAAGCGTCGGTATAGGTCACAGCGATGCGGACTTTGAGACCTGCAAAAAAGCACTTTCACTCGGTGCGGTATCGTTTACGCATACGTTCAATGCAATGCGTCCGCTCTCGCACAGAGAGCCGGGCTGTGTCGGCGCATCATTGCTTACCGATGCTTATTCGGAATTTATATGCGATATGTTTCACGTATGCCCCGATGTTGTAAGAATGGGCTATAAATTGAAAAACAAAGGCAAATTCGTAATAGTCACCGATTCACTGCCGCCCGCCGGCTTGCCAAACGGCAGATACTCGCTTGCCGGAATGCCGATAAACGTGACGGGCAAGGTGATACTTACCGACGACGGCACAATAGCCGGCTCGGCTGTCGATATGCATTCATCGGTTCAAAGACTCATGGAGTGCTGTGACATATCCTACGGCGAGGCATTGCTCTGTGCCACCGCGGCACCGGCAAGACAGGTCGGAATATATGACGAGTGCGGAAGCCTTGATTTGGGCAAGCGTGCAGATATATTGCTCGTTGACAAGAGCGACTTGAAAATCAAAAGGGTCATTGCAAAGGGGAAAACGGTATTTTGCGAATGAGAGGGCAAAAAACGGCTATACTCACAAAGAGGTGAGCGAAAAATATGAAAAGAACGGTCTTGTCTGTAGGCGAGAAAATGAGAAAAAGAGGCTCGATAAAATTCTTTTTGGCAGATGCGCATAATTGCCTGATGAGCGATGGGCGGCTTATAAAGCTCATCGTCGCACTTATCGTCGTCGGCGTATTTTGCGCCTCGACTCTTTATTTGTCGAATGCGTGCCGATATATTTACAGCAACGGGCTTTTTCCCATGTCCGATGCGGCACTTAAGTGCTTTACGCTTTGTATGCGCTGTGTTATAATGTTTTTCGGCTTTTTTGTTGCATTTTGCTGTCTTTGCGGCACATACGCCATGGCAACTGAGGCGGCGAACAGACGGGAGTGCAGTCTTGACACATTGCTTGTTTTGCTTCACGGGGAGAGCTTGCCTGCGGCGTTTGCACTGTATTTGCGAACACTGCTTTGCCTGTTTATATGCCTATTACCGAGCCTTGCGGTGAAAAAGCTGTTTACGCAAAGCACTGCGGTGTTTGTCGTATTACTTGTATTAGGCGTACTGTTTTTTGCCGCAAGCCTGTTTTATCTGCTTCCCGTGGCGAGCGTTTGGCACGCCGAGGGCAAAATATCTTGCAAAAAAGCGATAAAAGCATCGAAAAAAGCGATGAGAGGTCATATTTTTTCTTGCTTTGTATTGACTTTATGCTTAATTCCGATTATAATTATATCAATGCTTTCATTTGGCATATTTTTGATAATATATACCGCTCCGCTTGCCGTTGTCGCATACGCCGTGCTTGGCTCATATGCTTACGATGTCGGTATGAGGGAGAGAAAAGAGGACAAGGATGGAAAATAAAGGAAAGTTTTATCTTACCACCGCTATTGCATATGCGTCAAGAAAGCCGCATATCGGCAATACATACGAAATTATTTTGGCAGATGCCATAGCACGCTATAAGAGAATGTGCGGCTTTGACGTTCGCTTTATGACGGGAACGGATGAGCATGGACAGAAGATAGAGGGTCTGGCAAAGGAAGCGGGAATATCGCCCAAGGAATACGCCGATTCGGTATCCGAGGAAATTCGCAGGATATGGGACAGAGTCGGTGCATCGTATGACAGATTTATCCGCACAACGGACGAGGATCACGAAAAAGCCGTTGCCAAGATATTCAAAAAGCTGTACGACCAAGGCGATATATACAAGAGCGAATACGAGGGCTGGTATTGCACGCCCTGCGAGTCCTTCTTTACCGAAACACAGGTCGGGGAGGAGCATAAATGCCCCGATTGCGGTGCGGAGTGCAAGAAAACAAAGGAAGAGGCTTATTTCCTTGCGATGAGTAAATACGCCGACAGGCTTATGGAATATATCGACTCTCACCCCGAGTTTATCGTGCCGGAGTCGAGAAAGAAAGAAATGGTAAACAATTTCTTAAAGCCCGGCTTGCAAGACCTTTGCGTTTCACGTACCTCGTTTAAGTGGGGTATACCCGTTTCATTCGACCCCGACCATGTTATATACGTATGGATAGATGCTTTGTGCAACTATATAACGGGTCTGGGCTATGATATCGACGGAAGCGGCGAGCTTTATTCGAAATATTGGCCTGCGGACGTTCATATCATAGGCAAGGATATTTTGAGATTCCATACGATATACTGGCCGATAATACTTATGGCACTCGGTCAGCCGTTGCCGAAGTGCGTATTCGGTCATCCGTGGTTGCTTTTCGGTGCGGACAAGATGAGCAAATCGAAGGGTAATGTGATATACGCCGACGACCTTATAGACATGATAGGCAGAGACGGCTGCAGATATTACTGTCTGTCGGAGATGCCATATGCAAACGACGGTTCCATAACATATGAGAGCGTTATAAACCGTTACAATACGGATCTGGCTAACAATTTGGGCAACCTTACAAAGCGCAGTGTGGCAATGACGGCAAAATATTTCGATTCCGTCGTACCTCAGCCCCGTGAGCAGAACGACCTTGACATAGACTTGAAGAAGAATGTCAGCCGTGCCGCAATGACTTACTTTAAGTGTATGGATGAATTTAAGACCGCAGAGGCGTGCGAGGCGGTGTTTACTCTGCTTCGCCGTGCGAATAAATATATTGACGAAACGACACCGTGGGTGCTTGCAAAGAACGAAGCGGATAAGGAGCGACTCGGTACGGTGCTGTATAATCTGCTTGAGGTGATACGTATCGGCGCAACGCTTCTCACACCCATTATGCCCGATGCGTGCGAGCGGATATTCGCATCTCTCGGAACGGACAAGCGTGCGTTTGCCGATCTCGA
The DNA here is from genome assembly GCA_964562175.1 of uncultured Lachnospiraceae bacterium. Classification (GTDB taxonomy): domain Bacteria; phylum Bacillota; class Clostridia; order Oscillospirales; family CAG-272; genus CAZCJU01. The sequence goes on along the minus strand of CAZLRV010000009.1, from coordinate 16,228 downwards.
ATTCGGCGCACTTGAGCCGGGCGGTAAGGTATGCGACAGCGAAGCGATATTCGCACGGCTTGACGAAAAGACGGCAATAGAGCAATTTGAGGCAAATGCAAAAAAGAACGAGAGCAAGCCCGCTCCCGAAAAGCTTGATGAAATAACGATAGACGATTTTATGGGTGTTGAGCTGAGATCCGCAAAAGTGTTGAGCTGTGAAAAGCTTAAAAAGAGCAAAAAGCTGTTAAAGCTGATATTGGATCTGGGCTACGAAAAGCGTCAGGTGCTTTCGGGCATCGCTCCGTATTACGCACCCGAGGAGCTTGTCGGAAAGACCGTTGCACTCGTTTGCAACCTCAAGCCCGCAAAGCTGTGCGGTGAGGAGTCGCAGGGAATGATACTCGCTTGCGGTGAGGAGTCGCCGAAGGTCGTATTTTTGGATCCCGAAACGCCTGTCGGTGAGAGAATAAGATGATATTCGATACCCATGCACATTATGACGACCCGAAATTTTCCGAGCTTGAGGGCGGCGTTGACGGGCTTTTGACAAAGCTGTTTTCGGGCGAGGTAAAGTATATAATAAACGCCGGCACGGATCTTGATACGTGCCGACGTTCGATGCGACTTGCCGAGAGCTATTCGGGTATGTATTTTACTTGCGGCATACATCCCTCCGAGTGTGGCAAATATAATGATATAGACGAAACGCTTGAGCAAATGGAAGCAATGCTTCGCCACCCCAAATGTGTGGGGCTGGGCGAGATAGGGCTTGATTACCATTACGATACTGTGCCGAGAGAGGTGCAAATGCGTTGGTTTGTCGTTCAGCTCATTCTTGCCGCCGAGCTGAAAAAGCCCGTCGTGATACACGACAGAGATGCGCACGGCGATTGCGTGTCAACGCTTTTACGCTACGGCGTGAGAGGCGTTATGCATTCCTGCTCGGAGAGTGCGGAGGATGCAAAAAGGCTGACAGACCACGGCTTTTACATATCCTTTTCGGGCAGTGTCACGTTTAAGAACGCAAGCAACGTCGCGCGCTGTGCGGCAAGCATACCCGATGAGAGGCTTCTCGTTGAGACCGATTGTCCGTATCTTGCACCCACACCGCACAGAGGCGAGCTGAATCACAGCGGAAACATAAAATACACCGCACAGACCTTAGCGGAGCTGCGCGGCGTAAGCTATGAGCATATATGCGACGTTACCTACCGTAACGCCCGTTGCCTATTCCTCGCCGACTTTTAGGAAGCCGTACAGAGCGTGATATCGGTGAGAAAAGCACCGCAAACGGCAGTATTTCAAGTCTGCCGACTATCATTGTGAGCGACAAAAGCAATTTTGATAGGACGGAATATTCGGCAAAGCTGCCCGTAGGGCCTACCTTGCCCAGACCGGGGCCGACATTGTTTACACAGGTCAGTGCCGCGGTCAGGTTCGTTGTAAGGTCGAAGCCGTCGATGCTTATGAGCAGTGTTACCAAAATAATAAGCACTATATAAAGCGAGAAGTAATTTCCCGCTTTTTTTACTGTCTGCTCGTCCGTGACCTCCCCGTCCATTCGTATAACACTTACGGAATGAGGGTCAAGCATATGCTTTATTTCGCGGAATATATTCTTGAATACTATTATAAGCCTCGATATCTTGAAGCCGCCTGCCGTTGAGCCGGCACAGCCGCCTATCATGGTCAAAACGACTATTATCGTTTTCGACAGATTTCCCCATTCCTCATAATCTACCGTGGAGTAGCCCGAGGTAGACATGATGGAGGCAACTTGGAAGAACGAAAGACGCAGAGTTTTCTCAAGCGAGTTGTACAAATGATATATGTTTACCGATATTGCCGCCACGCTTGCGACGATAAGGCACAGATATACACGCAGCTCCTCGTTTTTGAATATATCTCTCGCACGTCCGATGAGAATAAGGTAGTAAAGATTGAAGTTTACGCCGAACAGCACCATAAATACCGCGATGACCCACTCGACGGCGGGCTTGTTGTAGCCGGCGATGGAGTTGTTATTTATCGAAAAGCCGCCCGTGCCTGCCGTGGCAAGGGAATCGACAACGCTTTCGTAAAGCCCTTGACCGCACAGGAGCAGGGCAATTATCATAAGCAGTGTGAGCAATATGTATATGCCGTAAAGTATTCTTGTCGTCGATCTGAGCTTGGGGGTAAGCTTGCCCTTTGTCGGGCCCGGAACCTCCGCACGCATGAGGTGGATCGCCTCACCGCCCGTGGGAAGTATCGCAAGCATAAAGACAAGCACGCCCATACCGCCTACCCAGTGAGTAAAGCTTCGCCAAAAGAGTATACCTTTAGGCAGGCTCTCGATCTCGGTGAGTATCGATGCACCCGTTGTGGTAAAGCCCGATGCGGTCTCAAATAAGGCATCGACATATGAGGGAATGGCACCCGAAAGATAAAAGGGCAGAGCGCCGAACAGCGAGAGCAGGACCCATGACAGACAAACGCAAACAAAGCCCTCGGTGGAATATATTTTCGTTTCTTTCGGCTTGAAAACGATACACGGTATGCTGAGCAGGGCAAGAATGATTATCGTATTCAAAAACGGCATTATACTCTCGCCGTACATTGCACCGACAGCCATCGGCAAGCAGAGCAGACACGCCTCTATTGCGAGTATCACACCCGAAAAATAAAGTATCATGCGGTAGTTCATTTCAGCACGTCCTTTATCGAGTTCATTTTTTCAGCCGTCGTCACGACTATTACGGTATCGTTTTTCTTTATGACATCGCCGCCGGAGGGGGCTATGACCTTGTCCCCGCGTACTATGCAGGCGATTTTCACGTTCTTTTTGAGCGCAAGCTCTCGCAAAGGAACGTCCGTTATCTCGGATGAGGCGTTTATCGTAAATTCTATTGCCTCGGCACGATTGTCCATTATCTTGTAAAGACGTTCTATTTCGCCGCCCTCGGAGTTTTGCATAACTCGGACGAAGCGAAGAATAAACGCCGCGGTTATGTATTTCGGCGATACTATGCTCTCTATTCCGGCTCTGCGGTAGAAGTCGATATATGCCATTTGGTTGATTTTGGTTATCGTTTTGTGTACGCCCCTTGATACGGCGTACATTGAGTTTATCGCATTTTCCTCGTCGATATCGGTAAGAGCCACGAAGCCGTCCACGCTGTCTATGCCCTCACGTACAAGCACCTCGGGGTCGGAGCCGTCGCCGTTGATTATCGTCGCAAAGCGAAGCTCACGGGCAAGTGCCTCGCATCGCTCCTTGCTTTTTTCTATTATTTTAACGTCTATTTTCGTACCCTCAAGCAGCTCCGCAAGATATGAGGATATACGACCGCCGCCGAATATTATAACGTCGCGTATTCCCTTGCGGTAGATACCGGCATACTTGAAAAACTTTGTAACGTCACTGTCGGAAACGGTGACATTCACCGTATCGCCGGCACGAAGCACGAAATCACCGGAGGGGATAAAGACCTCGTTTTCTCTTGCCACGGTACAGATGAGAAAATCAAGTCCCGACGAGCCCTTCAGCTCCACAAGCGAACGGTCGCACAACGGGCTTGATGCGGGCAGGGTAAACTCCGCAAGCTCCACACGTCCGTGCGAAAACGTTTCTATCTTCGCCGCAGAGGGGAAACGCAAAATGCGTGATATCTCCTTTGCCGCCGCAAGCTCCGGATTTATCGAAAGGGAAAGACCGAGAGTGTCTTTCATTACCGAGAGCGTTTCCGAGTACTCTCTGTTACGCACACGTGCAATGGTATGCTTCGTGCCTAATGCCTTTGATGCGGCACAGCAAAGCAGATTAAGCTCATCGCTTGCCGTTACCGCAATAAGCAGCTCCGCACGCTCGGCACGTGCCGCACGCAAGACAGATATTTCCGCTCCGTTGCCCACGACCGTCATTATATCGAGCTTATCGGAAAGAGCCTCAAGCACCTCATGCTCTGTATCGACTGCCGTAACATCGTGATTTTCGCTTGCCAGATGCTCGCAAAGCGTCACACCGACCTTGCCCGCACCGACGACTATAATATTCATGATTATTTTTTCCTCTTGTTATATACAATAGTGCCTATTGCCGCCGCCGCAAGTGCCAACACACCCGCCGCCGCGGTAAGACCTTTTACCGCTTTTTTATTGCTTCGACTCTCTATAAGCTCCGGCTCAAACACCTCGACAACGTCTTCGTTATGCGCCGCCGAGCCGCTCGGGTCTATTGCCTCGAGCAAAAGCCTTGCGTATCTGTCGGCACTGCTTTGAGTCAGCTCGCCCTTGTCGGAGCGTGTTATCGCCTCGGTATATACCGATGAGCAGATATCGCCGCCGGAGCGCTCGTATTTTTCAAGTGCTTTTTTCAGCTCTTTTGTATCGCATACGGGCTTGCCGTATACCTCCATCGCACCTATCTGAAGCATATAGCCGTCACGCTCATCGCCTCGCATACGTGTTGCCCTCAGCATTACATACCGTCCGATCGGCTCGCTGTCCGCTGTATGCTCAACGGTCATGCCGTCGCCGAGCTTTTTCATTCCCTCAATGGAAACGAACTGCCGCCATGCACCGCCGTTTTCGGATACGAGCAGAGAATAATCTATCGGGAAATATCCCTTGCAGGTAAGATCTATACGTTCTATTTTGAATGTGTCGCCCAGATCTATTATAACGTACTCACAGCCGTCGGGCTTTGCGTTACGCCCGGGCGAGGATGAAAAGCCCGTCGTTTTTTTACCGTCGTTCACAAAGTCCTTGCCCCAACTCTGCTTTTCATAGTCGGCACTTGTGTGAGAGGATGAATATACCGGCTTGTGAAGCGCTATATCCTCGCCGTGCGTGTATTCTACAACGCACTTGTCGCCGTACAGCTCGGCTGTATCGAGAGGACTGCCGCATTCGCCGTCGTCGTTGTATATTTCTATCTGACAGAGTGCGGAGACCTGCTTTGCTATGGATATCTTTACAAATCTCGCCTCTATGCTGTCAAATACTATACTGCAGGCGCATTTGTTTCCGAGCTTGTATTTGTTGCAAGAGCCGATTATCGCATATTCAAGCCCGTCATCAGACACGGATACGGAAAAGCTTCTCGGGAAAAACAACGCTTCGGCTCTGTACATATCTATACGGTTAAAACGCTTTTTTTCGCCGAAGTCTATCGTGATATCACAGCATTCGCTCGCACTGCTTCGCCAACCGTTGTTGCCCTCCGTCTGCTTTCTCACTCCGTCGTTTAACGAGGTAATATAACAACCGTTCTCACCGAGCGAGCTTGTCGCATATATTTTCGCACCGAGAGCAAGGTTTTTCTCCCCGTTCTCCGCTTTGCTCGCTCTCTCGGGTACGCCAGACAGCTTTATCAGGCGGCAAGCACCGGGGGCAAGCTCGAGCGACAGTATGCTGTCGGACATATATATACCGCACAGCTCACCGTCCTCCTCACCGACAAAGTACCGGGGAAGAATATTGTCCGTAAAGCACAGCTTTATTTTTTGAGATTTGAGAAAATTATTGTTTACGACCATTATATAGTCGCCGTCGGGCGAGGTGAGATGTGAAAGAGTGTAGCTCAGCTTGTCGCACGGGCGTACAAAATAGTCCTGCGGTATAGGCTCGCCGCCCCATGAAGTGCCGTTGCAGTATACCTCACGGGCATCACAGCTTATCAAGTGGCGTCCGAGCGACTTTATTCTTTTGTTTTGTCGCTTGACAATGTCAAACAGCGGCGTCTTTTTGCCGTCGGAGGTCATTATACCGTTCTCAAAGCTCTCGTTTGGGCGATTTATCGGCGTAAACCAAGTAAAATATGACAGCCACTTAAAGCCGTAGGCAAGGCTGAGATTTATCTCGTATTCGAGCCGTCGTTCATCCGGTGCGGGATAGCCGCCGATAAGACCGACAGACTGCAGATATATACCCGTTTTAACACCGTGATCGAGTCCGACACGGCGGCAGATATCGAGGTTTTCGAAAAACGCCTCTCTGTTCATACTGCCCTCATCGAAGCCGAACGGGTACAGGTCGTATGTCAGATAATCGACTTCAAAGCCGTTTGCATGGCAGAGCAGACACCAATCGCGCATCTGCTTTTCATATGTCGCCTTGTCGGGATATGCGACATAGGGAAAGAAATTCAAATGAAGCACACGCTCCGGGTCGGCTTTTTTTATCGCCCTTGCCGCCTTTATATAGACGTTGGGATTTATCGGCTCATCCTGAAGATAGTAGCCGCCCAAAGCCGGATGTGAGGAATACTTGCCGACTCTTTTTGCTATTTCCCCCTCGCTTGCACCGAGCAGGCTCGGACCGAAGGTGCCGTCGTTCAATGTCATCTCAAGCCCGTATTTTTCGCACAGCGAAAGCATTTTTTGCTGATTCTGCGGTGTGTGCAGTGTTTCCTCGCCGGCACCGAGTACATAATTTATACCCGCCTCCGCAAGATAGGAATATTGCTCGTCGTTTATATAGTTCTCGGTCGGCGGCCAATATATCGTTATTGTTATATTATTTTCTTTCATATCGTTTCTCAAATGCTATATAACGGGTGTTTTTTGCACAGCTCGGCAACGCACTCACGCACATACTGCGCCCCCGACTCGTAATCGACTGCGGCAAGCTTTATCAGGTGCGCAAGCTTTTCCATGTCGTCTGCCTCAAAGCCCCTTGTCGTTACAGCCGGTGTGCCTATTCGAATGCCGGAGGTTATACCGGGCTTTTGCGGGTCGTTGGGAATTGCGTTTTTGTTTACGGTAATATGCAGGCTGTCAAGACGAGCTTCAAGCTCCTTGCCCGTTATGCCCATGCTGCGCAGATCGAGCAGCATGAGATGATTATCCGTGCCGCCCGATACGAGGTCAAAGCCCTCGTTGAGCAGTGCCGAGGCAAGTGCCCTTGCGTTATCTACCGTCTTTTTGCCGTACTCCTTAAATTCGGGCTTAAGTGCCTCACCGAAGCATACCGCCTTTCCGGCTATAACGTGCATGAGCGGACCGCCCTGTGTGCCGGGGAAAACGGCTTTATTTATTTTTTTCGCAAGCTCCTCGTCATCTGTCATTATCATACCGCCCCTCGGACCTCTGAGCGTTTTGTGCGTCGTAGTCGTTATTATGTCGGCATATCCGACGGGCGAGGGGTGAACGCCTGCGGCAACAAGTCCGGCAATGTGAGCCATATCGACCATAAGATATGCGCCGACCTTTTTCGCAATTTCCGACATACGCTCAAAATCTATAATTCTCGGATATGCGCTTGCTCCGGCTACTATGAGCTTCGGCTTGCACTCAAGTGCCGTTTTTTCAAGAACATCGTAATCTATAAAGCCCTCGTCGTTTGTTCCGTAAGAGACGAAATTATAATATTTACCGCTTATATTTACGCCCGAACCGTGCGTAAGATGACCGCCGTGAGCCAGACTCATACCCATTACCGTATCGCCGGGCTGAAGCAGTGCGACGTAAACGGCTGTATTTGCCGATGCGCCGCTGTGCGGTTGAACATTTACATAATTTACCCCGAACAGCTCCTTTGCGCGCTCTATGGCTATATTTTCAATAACGTCAACATATTCACAGCCGCCGTAATATCTTTTTGAGGGGTAGCCCTCGGCGTATTTGTTTGTCAGAACCGACGAAACGGCTGCCATAACTGCCTCGGAGGTGAAGTTTTCCGATGCGATAAGCTCGATACCGTTTACCTGACGCTCATACTCGGCTTTTATGCTGTCCGCTATTTGAGGGTCAAGGGTGTGCAAAAACTCAATGCTTTCTTTTATCATTTTTTATTTCTCCATATTTTACTTATCGTACTTTATTGATTATATCAGCTATTTGAGTAAAAATCAATAGGTAAAATAAAAATTTACCTATTATATGCTTTTGCGGCATATATAACGCAACGGGCGAGGGAAGAACCCTCGCCCGAATGATCAAATATTCAACAAAATATCAAAGCTGTCGTTCAAAAATTCCTTAAGCTCCGTTGCGGTGAGTCTGCGTTGAGCAAGAAGCGAAAGCGTGAATATCTGCTTTGCGAGCTTCTCTGCTCCCTCCTCGTCTGCCTCTGCCTTGCCTATGAGCTTTTGAGCAAGCGGTGAGCTTGTGTTTATTATAAGCGTCATGCTCATGGGCATATCGGCTATACCCTGAGCGTTGTAGAGCTTCATCATTTCCTCAAAGCGACGTTCTTCCTCATTTACGTTAATGAGCGCAGGCGTTTTTTCGTCCTTGAGCGATTCGAATTTCACTTCAAGCTTATCGTTGCCCGATACCTTTTTGAACAGCTGAGCCGTTTTTTCGCTCTCCTTTGCCTCACCCTCGTTTTTGAGGATATTCGTATCGGCGTCTATTCTGACGAATTTCACGCCCTCTCTGTTTTCCTCTATAACATGAATGAAGCTGTTGTCTATCATCTTGTCAAGCAATATCACATTTATACCCTGCGTGGTGTACATTGATATATATTGAGCCATTGAAACCTTGTCGTTGCAGTAGTATATCGTGTTCTCGTGCTTGCCCTCGGCTTGCTTGAGATATTCATCGACGGTGTAATATTTATCCTCGACGGCATCGGGGAATATCACGCAGTCCTTGACACGCTCATAGAATTTCTTTTCTCTTATACTGCCGTACTCGACAAAGGTCTTAAGATCGTGCCACAGCTCTTGATATTTTTCACGTTCGAGCTTAAAGAGCGAATTGAGCTTGTCGCCGACCTTTTTTACGATATGTGCCGAGATCTTTGAAACGTAGCCGCTGTTTTGCAGATAGCTTCTTGAAACATTGAGCGGAAGCTCCGGGCAGTCAAGCACGCCCTTGAGCATGAGCATAAATTCCGGTATTACCTCTTTTATATTATCCGCAACAAAGACCTGATTGTAATACAGCTTTACCTGACCCTCAAGATTATCGTACTCGTGATTAAGACGGGGGAAGTATAGAATACCCTTGAAGTTTAAGGGATAATCGGCGTTTATGTGTATCCAAAACAGAGGCTCTCTGTAATCGTGAAATACCTTTGTATAGAACGCCTTGTATTCCTCATCGGTGCATTCGCCGGGCTGCTTTTGCCACAGGGGGGCTGTATCGTTTACGGGGGCTTTTTCCTTTACGTTGCCGTCTGCATCCTTCTCCGGCTCCTCGCCCTCTACCGTAAAGTATATCGGCGTGGGCATGAACGAGCAGTATTTATCGAGGATGTCCTTTATTTTGCCCTCGTTCAAATACTCCTTTTCCTCGTCGCTTATGTGCATTATAACGTCGGTGCCTCGGCTCTCTTTATCCGAGCCGAATGTCTCGTAGCCGCCGTCGCTGTCGCATACCCATTTAACGGCAGGCTCACCGGTGTACGAGCGAGTTTCGACCGTTACCGTATCCGATACCATAAACGACGAATAAAAGCCAAGGCCGAAATGACCTATTATACCGTCTGCCGAGCTTGCGTCCTTGCTCTCGTACTTGCCGATAAAATCGACCGCACCGGAAAGAGCTATGTTGCACAGATATTTTTCAAGCTCCTGCCCGGTCATACCGATACCGTTGTCCGAAACGGTCAGCGTACCGCATTCCTTGTCAAGGACGACATCTATTCTGAAATCGTCGTCAAGCTCCTTTACCTCGCCAAGCGAAGCGAGCCTTTTCAGCTTTGTTACCGCATCCGAGGCGTTTGAAACTATCTCACGCAGAAATATTTCTTTCTCCGAATACAGCCATCTTTTGATAACGGGAAAAATATGCTCCGTATCGACGGATATTCCCTTTTTATTTTCAGCCATTTTCCATCACTCCTTATAAAAGCATATATATATTTTAATCTTATTTTTGACTTTGTCAAGCGAAGATGAAGATAATTTACAAAAATCACCACTCGATATAAAAAATTATTATCATTTGCATATTTCACACCGAGACGGTAAAAATAATAGCGTACACAAAATGCGATAAGGAGAACTGAAAATGGATAACAAAAAGAACCGAGACGGTGATGCGAAAATATTATATGTCGTGCTTGCCGCACTCGTTGTTACGGTAATAGTCGTTTCGGTGGTATCGGCTGCAAACAAGAGAAATAAAAAACCAAGTGCCCCCCTTGAAACAACACCGGTGACCTCACCTCCGATAGCACGCCCGCGTGTGACGGCAAGAGCGGATATCCCGACACAGCCGCCGGAGGATACGAAGGCCCCAAAGGTCGAGCCGCCCGAAACGGAGCGTGTGACCGAGGCGGAAACAAAAAAGCCCGTTATCGGGCAGGGTCAGCAAGCATCGAGCAGATCGTATGTCGTACCCGCAGAGGGCGAGGTAATGAAGGATTTTTCCGTTGATATGCCCGTTTACTCGGTAACGATGAACGATTACAGGGCGCACAAAGGCATAGATATCTCATGCCCGATAGGCGGTGCGGTATTTTCGTTTACCGACGGGGTAGTCGATAAGATATACGATGACCCGATGATGGGTACGACGGTAATAATAGACCACGGCGACGGACTCAGATCGTGCTACGGCAATCTGCAAAAAGAGAGAATAAACGGTATCGAGGCGGGTGTCGAGGTCAAGGCGGGCGACGTTATAGGCGCTGTCGGCGATACGACGCTTATAGAAATGGCGGAAGGCTCACATTTGCATTTTGAGCTTGTTCAGGACGAAAAATATATCGACCCGTCAAGCTATCTGCCCGTGCTGAAGGGCGGAAACACCGAGGAATAGATCAGCCGAATATCAACACACCCACGTGAAGCTTGCCGGAGCGAGTCTGCTGTCTTACCTCGGCAAGTATAAATTTGCCCGTGCCTCGGAGCGATACCTTTTGACCGAGCCTTATTTCCTTAGCTCCGCTTCGGCAGGGCGAGCCGTCTATAAAGACCCTTGACGACTCTATCATGCGCACTGCCTCGGCACGAGAGAGCGAAAAAACGCTTGCAAGCAGAGCATCACAGCGAAGCGACGGCGTTACCCTGTCTACCGGCTCCGGCAGCTCAACACAGCCGCTCGGCAGCTCCCGCACCTCGCTTACAGATACGGGAGTTGAGCCGACACAGACAAGCTCGCTTAAAATGCAGCGACTTGCCTTCTCAAGCACGAAAACGTAGCCGGAATTGTCGGATATTACGATATCGCCGAGCATTTCCCGCCGCAGACCGAGACCCATAAGCGAGCCTAAAAAATCTCGATGGGAAAGCTCTGCGGCGAATTTTTTGTTTTTCGGACTTATTTTCAGTATCAAAAACGGGGGCGACGGCTCGTAAAAGAGCCGTCCCTCATCGCCGAATGCGCAAATTTTCCTTTCCGCTCCCTCATAGCCGCCGATAAGCGTATATGGGGTGTCAAGCGGCATATACCTCAGCTCGTTCTGCTGTGCCTCGGTAAGAAAATCGCTGTATACCCACATTGCACGCGTATCGGCACGTGCGGAAAGCTCGCACATTCTGTCGCAAAAAAGCTTATCGTCCTCACTCATATTTGCCCTTCGCCGCCCTCATCATTATGCACACATCTTCTTCATTTATTGTACCGTCTTGGTTAAGATCGCAGGCGGACATATCGCCTCTTATAAAGCCGTTAATGTACGCATCGAGCATAATAACGTCCTTTATGGAGGTCACGCCGTCGCCGTCGGGGTCGAAATCCGGCTCTTTTATTGCCGTGTCGTTCGTTTCCATGCCGAGCCACGTGCGGTATCTCACATCCCAAATACCCTTTGATGAATCGTAGAATACTTTTATGTCACTGCCCTCAAAGGAATTGAGACTTGCCTCCGGCTGGTCGCCCTCAAAGGTCAGCTCGCACGGAACGGTAAGGAACGAAAACGCACCGTCGCATACTTTGTTTACTTTGTACGATACGCCGTTTAAGGTAATGTGAGACGGAATGGTGTAGGACGAGGCGGTCGTCGTAACGCCGTTTGCATTGCAGTTGCTCGTGTTGCCGATTGAGGCGGTCTTGGTAGTACTGTCGAGCGTGTAAACAAGCCCGTTCGGTGCCACATAGCGGTCGTAAAACAGCTCACTTGCCGCTATCTGCTCTCTTTGAGCGGTCGGAGTGGCGTTGTAATCGGAGCATATCGAGTAATATACGGTTCCGTTTGCTATACGCAGACCGTAAATATTCGTGTACGAATTGGGCTGTGTGTACTTAAATACGGTTCGCAAAATGTTGCCCGAAAGATCGCAAGCGTATATTGTATCGAAGGTGTTGAAATAAAGCGTGTTTCCGTATATCGCTATACCGAGCGAAAAAACGTAATAGCCGCCCGACTCAGCATTCCAATACGAGGCGGATTTAAGGAGCGTTATATACATAATGCTGTCTGTGTCTATCACATCGGTACGTCTTATCTCACAGCTTTTGCCGTAGCCATCCGAGTAGTACCAAAAACCGTCACGGTATTCTATCGCACCGCGCATATTTCGCCAAGCACGTCCCTCGTATTCGGACGAGTCGGCACTGTAGGCAGTGGTCGTTTGAAGTGAGGTGTTCGTGTCGTTCCATTCGCTATGCGGCGTGCCGGCATACTTGATGCCGTCGTCGGAGAGTAAAAAGTTGGTGTGATATACCCTGCCTATCATATCCCAGGCGGGATCGTCCCAGGTAACGTCAACGTGATACCATTTGTCGCCTATCTTGACGAGATTCCAAGCGTGACACATTGAATCGCTTACTATTATTTCGCAAAGTATGTTTAATCGAGAAAGAATATATTTGTATGCATAGGCATAGCCCTGACATACGGCATCTCCGTTGCATAAAGAACCGTATGCGGTGTAGACCGATTCCGGCTCCGTCGTGCCGAGCAAAACATTTTCATTGTAAACACAGTTGAGTGCCAAACGGTCGTGTACCCAAAGAATGCGTCCCACATCGTCGGGAATTTCCGCTGCGGCACCGACAAGCTCGTTCGATGCGGTCAAAAAGTCACTTACCTGCAAAGCAACCTCCGCAGGCGTGCCGGTCAAATAAAATATAACGGCATAAACGGTCGTGCCGATCCTCGAGTATGCATAGCTGTTTTTCAGGAAAAACAGCTCCGTATATCGGCGTGTAAAGGAGGAGACCAATGTGGCAATGTCTGAGGTCGGTAGGTTGTAATTGTAAACATTGATGCTTATGGCGTAGGCTTGCTTTTTTTCATTGTATTCGTAATTCGAAAGATCTAATATCGCTTCCCTCATTTCCGAAGCAAGAGCATCATATATGTACCCGTCATCTGCTACCCCGCAGGGGATATTGAGAGTATCGGCAGAGGAAGCCTTGAAGCTCAAAGCGGAAAAAGCGGATACAACGGTGACGATACAAAGAATGAGCGAGACGACACGTCTGAATGTATTGGTTCGGCAAATGCTTTGCATTGTAATTCTCCTTTTTGCCTGCATAATTCTATATAACACTTTACCATAAATCTTAAAAAAATGCAAGAGCAAAAGTAAAGAAATACGAAATTTCAGCAGAAAAAAATCACATTTTTCCGAATTTTTTGTTATTGTCGACAAACCACTAAATAAAAACATCTCCAAAACCACCCACCGCCCGCTTGCAGCTGTAAACTATCACACAACAAGGCTCCCTCTCGGAGGGAGCCTTGGCGAGTGGTGGAATTTAGCGATGAGCGGTTCAAGCTTCAAGATATAGCCACAAAGCGGGGTGCGCGTTATTATCATTTGTAATCACGGTCAACTCGCTTTGCTTGCGCTCCATGGAGTGTATACCTCAAAATAAAATTTTGTGCGAACGCCTTACGGCGGTATTATGATTTGCGTGCTTGCGCACGCTGATTAGAGCCTTCGGCTCTGAGTGGATGATTTAAGATTTGAAGATTTAAGCTTCAAGATATAGCCACAAAGCGGGGCGCACGGCACCGACATCACTGAAGACATCGAGACCACGCTCGTAAACGTCGCCGCCAGTGTCGACACGAGCGGCATCATCCTGAACGTAACCGGCAGAACGCAGCTACCACCAACAATTGCCACTGACGCTTTCCCAAGCGCCGGTGGCAACGGCATATTCTGTCGGTGCGCATTTTCTTGCGTTATCGGACGCAAAGTATTTGTTTGCCTCGTTTATGCTGAGTAAAAAGACCCTGTCTTGGGTTGCGTTGCCTTGGTTTGTATTATATTTGGGATTTTTGTCCGCAGTTACCGTTACTGTGGGTATCATTGATTTTTCGTCGTCTGAAAAAGCGGTGTTCAAAAAGTCATCGTTGAGCCATTTTCGAAGCGTACAGATCTCCCATGTGACATCTGTATATTTTTCATTATCTTAAAACTTGTTTTTCAAGGTGCATATCTCAAATATGAGGCAGTTCATTTTAACAGCTTGCATTTTTTGTTTCGTTGCTCAACGAGTATCAAGACCTCTTTTGCACACGCCGAGATCTTTTCGGCATCATCGGAGCTTACCGCTTCGGTAAGCTCTTCAAATCGTTCCGTTATTTGTTCCTCTGTCAAGGAAAGCGCATCGTTGTTCATCGGGTCGGAATAGCGAAGTGCTTCGAAAACCTTTTTGCATTCCGCTTTACTTGATTCGTTCCCCGCTCAGGGTTAATGTAATAAATATATAGTCTATCCAAAACGACGGCGTATATTTTTCTTGTCCGATCCATCCGACAGACACGAATGCGATCACGTTAAAGAGTGCCAAAAGCACTGCCCAGGCTGTTATGTAATATTTAAATCATTTTTTCATTATCATATCCTCCGTTATAGCTTTTCTCCGCATTCAAGGCAAAATTTTGCACCGGCGGCAAGCTCCTTGTCGCATTTGGGACATTCAGTTATGAATTTATGTCCGCATTCAAGGCAAAATTTGCCTTTCGCAACGGTTTTTCCGCATTCGGGACATACGACCATATCCGCCGGAACTATTTTCTCGCCGCATTCAAGACAGAATTTTGCATTGGCGGGAAGCGTAGCACCGCATTTTTCACATTTTTCGCCGCTTTCCGAAGCTGTTTCGGTATTAACGGGTGCGGAAAAGCCCTTGAACATTTCACCGAGCTGAGGTGCGACCGCTCCGGCTGCCGCCATACCTACGCCCAAGCCGAGCATATCTCCCGCTACACCGCCGCCTCCGTTGATCGTCATATTTCCGATGCCCTCGGCGTATGCCTTTTGAACATCTGCGGATAACACATCTCTTTGAGTATAGCCCTTTGCCGCCATTACCTCGGCTTCTGCCAAGCCCGACATTCTCTTTGCTTGAGCCTCTGCCTGTGCATTGATAAGCTCACGCTCCGCTTTTCTCTTTGCGATCTCGGTTTCGGTCGCTTGACGTTCCATTTCAACCTTTCGGATAGATGCCGTTACCTCTGCGTCTGCATCCGCTTTTGCCGATTTCAAGAGTGCCTCGGCTCGTATCATTGAGGTTTGGAAGGAAACGGTGTGAAGCTCTTTCATTTTTCTGAAATTGGGGTCATCCTCGGGCAATGCTACGTTCGTTATGTAGAATTGAGGGATGGTAAGTCCGTATTCCTCAAAGCCGCCTATGATGCTTTTGCGCATGATCTGAGAAAGAGTCCCGAGCTGCTCATCGATTTCAAGAATATTGATATTATTTGATTTTATCGCATTTGACAGATTCGTTTTAACAGCCGTGGAGATAAGCGGACGAAAAGCATTTTGTATGGATTTGGTAAATCCGACGCCGTTATCCTCCCACGCAATGCCCTGCATCGTTCCGACAAGCTTTAACAGCAGCTTTCGCGAATCGCAAACGGCAAGATTCATTTCACCGCACGCACCGATCTCAAGCGGTATTCCCAGGCTCGGATCCAATAACCTGACCTTTGAATCCGTTCCCCATTTTATTGCCATTTGCACGGTCTTGTTTATGAAATAGACCTCGCAATGGAAGGGCGTGTCTCCACCTGTAGTTTTGTTTATTATTTTTCCGAGCTTTGGAATATTTTGCGTTTGAAGCGTGTGTCTTCCGGCTCCGAAAAGGTCGAGTGCCTCACCGTTGAGAAAGAAAATCGCTTCCTGACTCTCATGCACGATAAGCTGAGTCATGCTGTTAAAGTCCTCGCACGGATGCTTCCATATGAAGGTACTGTTATCGCCCTCATATTTAATTGTTTCGGCAATTTGTGCCACAAAAACCACCTCGTTTTTATTATTTACAACATAATTTGCATTATGTTGTAAAGTGATATTTTGCACATTTCGATTTGAATTTTGCCATTCAGATCGTGTTTTTTACATTCATTTTTCCGTACCGTATACTGCCGCCGTTTGGGCGGTTTTTTATATCAGCAATCGCAT
>CAZLRV010000008.1:0-96660 GCA_964562175.1 uncultured Lachnospiraceae bacterium | reverse complement strand
CTCGAACCCCGGACCGACCGGTTATGAGCCGGTTGCTCTAACCAACTGAGCTAAAAGCCCATATCGTGTATCGTTCTTTATGCGACGGATGATAGTATATCACACTTTTTCGATTTTGTCAAGGGGTTTTTGAATATTTTCTGATTTTTTTCTCTAAAAATTCGGCTCGGTAGGTAAATTTGTTTTACCTTACCGAGCCGATGCCTTTTATTTTCCCTTTATATGGTAAACGTAAGCACCCACGGCAGATGGTCGGAGGTTATTTTTGCTCTCAGCTCTTTTATGGGCAGATACGAATTAAGCTTTACACCGTCAACGAATGCGTGGTCGATTATATGATCCGATTCGTAAGGCTCATTGTAAATATACTCTCCGGTGCTTTCATCGTACGATGCATAGCCGCCGTAGTAACCGAGCTTTTCATACGTTTCGGCTTCGTCCGCAGCGTATTTGAGCTTGTCGGCAAGCGATTTGAATACATCACTCGTCGGCGGTGTATTGAGGTCTCCGCCGAACACAACGGGTATATCGGCATACTCCGCTTTCGAGGTCTTTATCTTCTCTATCTGTGCAAGCACTCTTTTTGCATTGTCCAAACGAACCTTCTCCGCCTGTTCATATGTAAGGTGTGACGAATCCGTCCACATGAAATGCGCATTTACGACTAAAAACAGCTTGCCTTGTGATTTTTCTTCAAATACGCCCCATATCATGGACTTCGTGCTGCCGTTGTTTCCGTAAAGCACCTCGCCGTCTATCGTTACCCATTCGGGAAAGGGCTTTCCGCCGCTTTCTATAAGCTTCAGATTATCCTCACGGTAAAACATCGGCTCGCAGTTCAGTGTGGAATTATATAGCACCTTGCCTCTTGAGCCTACGGGTACCTCAACATATCCTGCACCTTCAAGCGTTGCCTTTGCGTTATTCCTGTGCTGGCTGTCAAATTCCTGCAAGCACAATATATCGGGCGAATTCTCGATTATCATTTCGCATTGTATTTTAAGTCTGTCTGGTACCTTGATATTATTGTATCCGTAAACATTATAATACATTACCTTTAAGGTCTCCGACGGTGCTTGTGTTTTGTCCGCCTCGGTCACCGCCTCCGTTTGCTCCGCACTCTCCGTGCCGACCTTATCCGACTCGTCGTCCGTTGTCTTGTTTTCTCCCCCGCCGCAAGCGGTAAAGGTCAAAAGCATGGATATCAGACAAAGAAAGCATAATATTTTTTTGCTCATAATATTCCTCTTTTCGTTTTTTATTATATTTCAAATAGAATACCACAAAATATTTGTTTTGTCAATGATTTTACCGTTTTTTCTCTGCACACCGAGCATTTTATGCTCGCTCTACCCATATCGGACTGCACCAACCGAAGCGTCCGTCATTCAACTCGACTCTTATATAGAAGCTGTCGCATTCACCCTCTTGCCTGTAATCAAGCACGAGCGATTCGTTTTTTCCGAACCATTTTATAACATCTCTGCAATTTTTCACGAGCGTTACCTGTTTTACAGGGACATCGGCTTTGACCCTAAAATATATTTTCAGTTCATCCCCACACTTGCGCTTGAGTGTTTCTCCCATCCAAGCCTCGTTTATTCTGAATTCCATCTCCATTCGCCCGTACATATCGCCCTCGTGCCTACCGAGCATATAAGCATACGTCCTTTTTGCGCTCAGCGCCTCAAATATAGCCTCGTGCGTATTTTCCGTTGCCCACACACCCGTAACGCCGGGGTACATTGCCGGATATCCGAGGCGTTCGTCGACTCTGCCACCCATTCCGACATGGTCGTCACCGCCGCCGATAACTCCCATCCTCGCACCGCGTTTCAGTGCATCCTGCCAAAAGCCGCCCTCACAGCAATCTCTCTCAGCCCATGCCGAACAACCCATGTACTCCGCCGCATCACCTCTTGAGATCACCTCTATATACGGCAACATCAAATCTTCGGGAAGCGTTGAAAAATCGACGCAGCATGACAGCTGATATGTATCATGCGTTGCACATATCACATCATTGCGAGCGAGAAGTCGCACAAGCTCCTCTTCTGTTATCTCCCCGTCACGCACCCCTCTGTACGGTACATCGTCATCGTTCTTAAAATACAGCACCATATTCGTATAGTACGGGTACGAATCACGTTCATATGCGAGTATCGTTACGAATTTTCCTTCTTGTCTGTATTGCCCGACCTTTTGCTTTATAAGCTCCCATTTTTCGCCCCACAGCTCCTCACCGCCCACGCCGCCGTGATCATGGTCGGTAAGTGCGGCAAAATCAAGCTCGGCAATATCTCTCAGATTAGTAAAATATGTATCTATGTCCACTCGTCCGTCCGAGAGCGTGCTGTGACCGTGCAGCTCCCCCGTATAAGCCTTGTAGGGGTGAGCTTGCGGCAAATAGCTCGCCTCGATATCGTGCAGTTTTTTTACAAACTCCGCTCTTTCGCCACGTGCCGAATATACGATATCCGTGTACGCCTCGCTTCTGTTCGTGCCGTCATATCTTTTGGCACTTCTTATCTCTTTGCCGTTCATATCGTTTCTCCGAAAAATATTATATATCATTATAGCATATGCTTTGTTTTTTTTCAATAGAGAAGCACATTTTTCGGCAAAAATATTTTTGGAAAATTTCGTCAGAGCTATTGACAAATTGAAATATTTATGATATCATATTGATATCATATCACAAAAGAGGAAAAAACCATGCAAGAAAAAATCTTAAAAACCAAAAACGGCTTAACTGTTTTACTTCTCAACATAGTTTTCACACTGCTCTGTGTAGGCGGCATCGTATCAAGCGCAATAATGATCTCGCCCGGAAAATACATATTCGTCGCAACACTCGTTTTGTCGATACTGCTTTTTATAGTATCGTTTATACTGTTTTTCGGTCTGCGAGTTCTTCACCCCGGCGAGGCTATAGTGCTTACGCTTTTCGGTAATTATTACGGAAGCGTAAAAACGTCGGGTATACACTGGGTAAATCCGTTTTGCGTTTCCGTAAACCCCGCTTCCGATACAAAGCTTAATCAAAGCGGCGATGTCAAGACCGTTGAAAAGGCAATAGAGATAGAGGGTCAGACGCTAAGTGTGACGGGAAGCAAAAAAATGTCACTGAAGATAATGACCTTAAGCAATAACAGACAAAAGATAAACGATTGTCTCGGCAACCCCATTGAGATAGGTATTGCCGTAACGTGGCGTATAGTAGACACGGCAAAGGCGGCATTCAATGTTGATAACTACAAGGAGTTTTTGTCACTGCAATGCGACAGCGCATTGCGAAATGTTGTACGTATCTACCCCTATGATGTTTCTCCCAATGTCGATACAACGGGCGACGGTATTGCAGATGAGGGCAGTTTGAGAGGCTCAAGTGAGGTCGTCGCATCGCGTATTCAAGGTGAGATACAGCAAAGAGTGGCGGAAGCGGGAATAGAGATAATAGAGGCAAGAATAACATATCTCGCATATGCTCCCGAAATAGCCGCCGCAATGCTTCAGCGTCAACAGGCATCGGCGGTAGTCGATGCGAGAAAGCTCATTGTTGACGGTGCGGTCGGAATGGTTGAAATGGCACTTGAGCGTCTCAACGAGAAGAACACTGTTCAGCTCGACGAGGAGAGAAAGGCGGCTATGGTATCAAATCTTTTGGTCGTTCTCTGCGGAAACAAGGATGCACAGCCGATAGTAAACTCCGGCAGTCTGTATTGATGCCATGGGAGAGGCAGGAAAGAAACAGGTGCCGCTCAGGCTCTCGCCGAAGCTGTACGATGCAATAGCCTCATGGGCGGAGGATGATTTCCGCTCGGTAAACGGTCAAATAGAATATCTGCTCACCGAGTGCGTCCGTCAACGAAAGAAAAACGGAAAATACGTTTCCGATCAAATTGATGTTCCGCCGGAGCTTGATATAGAATGATTCGATCTTTATAGGTGCCGTGATAAGGCTCCGCCTCAAATTCTATTTGAGACGGAGTCTTGCTTTTTCTCCATACGCTTCCAATTGTACAGACCGTAAAGGTCGTTTATCAAAAACACGAAAAAGCACGTTACCATGGGTATATACGAGGTATCATCTATCGATGCAAGTACCCAAAGCACGATAAGCACTATATCATTTGCGGCGTAAGCAAGTGCATAGTACGGGGAACGCATAAATGTCAAATACGATGCCGCATAGCTTGTAAATACGGAGATCGTGCCGAACGTCAGATTCGGCGTATCGAGCATTTTCAATACAAAATGCAATAGCGCCGTGACACACACACCCGACACGAGCATTATCGTATAATGCAAGCGTCCGAGCTTATTGACCTTTACCTCACTTGTTTGCCCGTAGGGATTTTTCATCCACGCTATCGCCGTGGCTATAGCCGACGGGGATGTCATGAAAAGATACGTTATCATCTCGCCCCAATAACGAAAGCAGTATGATACGATACCGTAAAATACGGCGAATATGACGGTTATTATCTGCCCCGCTACCATTCCCTTTGCGACGAAAATAAGTGCCGTTACACCTATAAACGATGCGGTAAGCGTCAGGATATCGCCCTTCGGCGAAAGCAGATAGGAGAGTGCAAGAGCGAGAAGCGAGGACAGATAAAGCCCAAGCTCAAGCCTTGTCAGAGTAACGCTTCGTTTTTTCATAAAATACCTCATTTCAAAAAAAATAAGCACCCGACATTACACCTTCTATGACCTAACGGTGTAATGACGAATGCAAAAATACATTCTCTGCCCGGTGGCAGTTTTCGTAATGATATCATAAAAAATCGATTTTGTCAAGCCTAAAACACAAATTTCAATAAAATATCACACAAAACGCTTGAAAAAACATACGCCATGCGGTATACTGTATCAGTTTATATTATTGGGGAAAACACAATGTTTTACAAAATATACGAGTATTTGAGAAAAAACGGGCTTAAGATAACCTTTGCCGAAAGCTGTACCGGCGGGCTTTTGTCAAAGCTCATTACCGACATTGCCGGCTCCTCCGAGGTATACGACGGCGGTGTTGTATCATACGCAAACGATATAAAGATACGGCTTTTGGGCGTTGAGGAGAGCATAATAAAGAATTACGGTGCGGTAAGTGCAGAATGCGCCGAGGCCATGGCAAACGGTGTAAAAGCCTTATTCAATGCCGACATTGCCGTATCCGTTACGGGAATAGCCGGACCGGGCGGCGGAAGTGCCGAAAAGCCCGTAGGGCTTGTTTACGTTGCGATAGCGGACAAAAGCGGCAATGAGGTATACAAGCTTTGCGAGGGCGATATAGGGCGACAGCTCGTCCGTCAAAGAGTCGCCGAGCGTGTTGCCGCTCTGCTTGAGACGAGGTATAACATATGAAAAAAGCTCAAAAAAAGCTGCTTTTGCTCTTGGGGATATTCGCTTTGTGTGAAGCATTATATCAAGCAGCGCTTTATCTTGAAAAGACCCTTTATCCGCAAACGCCGTTTACAGTCTTTGTGTTGTTCTTTATTCTGCTCGTTCTCTTTGTCCTGTACATTGTCCTCGGTAGGGGAGATGTCAAAAACCTATGTACGCCGGATGAGCTTGACAGTAGCATACCGTACTCCGAGCGTGTCGATATGTGCGAGCGGATAAACAAAAACAAAGAAAGGGCAAAAAAGCTTTTATTTATCATTTTGCCGCTTACGGTAGTGCTTATGATAGATTTCGTTAATATGTTCGTGCTTGAGCCATTGCTTTTGACCCTGAGAGGATAAGATATGCTTAATGAACCTGCGGTATATACGCTTTATTCATCCTCACGAGGCAACTGTATATTCGTCTGTGACGGCAACGATTGTTTTCTCATAGATGCGGGCTTTTCATATAAACGGCTCTGTGAGGGCTTGACGAAAATAGGCTCGGATATTTCGGACATCAAGGCTCTTTTCATCACGCATGAGCATGGCGATCACACCACCGCAGTCGGCATGATATGCAAAAAAACATCCATTCCGGTGCATATGATAAAAAGCTGCGGTGAGTGCGGAAAATTTTCGGATATGAAAAACATCGTTTTTCACTCCACCCGCTTCACCGAGCGTGTCGGCAATATGACGATAACGAGTTTTCCGACACCTCACGACAGTCTCGGCTCGGTCGGTTATGTGATAGAGCTGTGCGGTCATCGACTCGGTGTGGCAACCGATATAGGACATATCTCAAACGAGGTCTACGCCTCAATATCGGGGTGCGACTCGCTTATAATAGAATCAAATCACGATGAGCAAATGCTCATGTGCGGAAGCTATCCGGAGGAGCTGAAACGGCGTATTCTTTCGGACAGAGGTCATTTATCGAATCTATCCTGTCGGCAGATCCTTCCCCGCCTCGCACATGACGGTGCGGAAAATATTCTGCTGGCACATCTTTCGGAGGAAAACAACACGCCGGAGCTTGCGTATAAAGGCTCAAGAAAAGTGCTTGACGAGGCGGGATATTCATCCGTGCATCTCGACGTTGCCTCAAGCACTGTTCCAAAGAGGTTGCTATGACGAGCGTTTGCATAATACACGTCGGCGAGCTTAAAGAAAAATACTATGCCGATGCTGTTCTTGAATACGAAAAGCGGATAGGCGCATTTGCACGCCTTACAAATGTTGAGATAAAAGAGAGCCGTGTTTCAAAAGAACCGAGCGAGGGCGAGATACGTGCCGCCCTGCTCGATGAGGGCAAAAAAATACTCCAAGCCATACCGCCGCGCTCCTATGTTATATCACTTTGCGTTGAGGGCAAACGTATGAGCAGTGAAGCACTCGCACGGTGTATTGCCGATGCGCAGCTGTCGCACGGTCGCATAGCATTTATAATCGGCTCCTCGCACGGGCTTGACGAATCGGTCAAAAAAGCCTGCGATATTCGTCTGTCCGTATCCGATATGACCTTTCCACACAGGCTCATGCGTGTAATACTTGCCGAACAGATATACCGTGCCTTTGCGATAAACGCCGGACTTAAATACCATAAATGATCATTTTACGTGAAATATTCTTTTAAGCAAGCCCGAAAACAATTTCGGCGATCTTATCACGACTACCTTCAAATCATCACCTCCCCGCTACAGCATACAAAGTATGCCGATAATACATATTACCGCCGCCTCCGCAAACACCATAACGACGGGCGGCAGAAAAAACGAAAGCAAAATACCCGCACCGAAGCAAACGGCACACGCTATTATCTGCTTCGGTCTGCTGTTACAGCCTCGCATATTCTCACGTCCTTTCAATGCTTTGACTCAATCATATAATATGAAACAAGGCGGAAATTTGTTAAATGAAGCTTATACTCACCTCAAGCGGCTTTGCCGACGAGGTAACGAAAGAAAAAATAATATCCGCACTCGGAAAGCCGCTTGATAAATGCAAGGTGCTTTTCATTCCGAGTGCGATAGCACTGCCGACACGTCGGGGAAAATTCTTTTCGATGATGAAAAAAGTCGGCTTTCTGCGTGAAAACATATATGTTTTTCAAGAGGACAAGCCCGAGGAATACACATCGCTCGATATAGACCTGATATATGTCTGCGGCGGCAACACGTTTTTGCTGTGTGAGCGGATAAAGTCCGTCGGATTTCGTGCCGCTTTATTGCGTTATCTTGAAAACGGCGTCGTATATGTCGGAGCAAGTGCCGGTGTACACCTTCTCTGCCCCTCAACGGAGCATCTTTTGCCATTTGATGAAAACATTACAAACACGACCGACTTTACCGCACTCGGTATCATCGACAGGATCTATTTTTGTCACTTCTGCCCCGAGCGTGAGAAGTATTACGAGCAGGCAAAAAGCGAGGGAAAATATACCGTGTGCAAGCTCGGTAACGAAGATATTGATATTTTGGAGATATGAGGGAATAAAAATGGATCTTAACAAAAGCATATTCGAAAACAGAGATGAGAGAAAAATACCGTTTCTTGCCGCACACCGCGGTGCTTGCCGTGCCAATATTCCGTGCAATACCATGGCAGCATATAAAATAGCACTGTCCCACGGTGCGGACGTTGTGGAGATAGACGTTTCAAAATCCGCAGACGGTCAATTTTTCGTCTTTCACCCCGGCATGGAAAGCGTATTTTTGAAATGCGAAAAGCGCATACCGGAGATGACGGGAGAAGAAGTCAAACGGCTTCGCCTGCTCAATCAAGACGGAGTGGAAACGAGCTACACCATACCGACCCTGAGCGAGGTACTTGCGTTTCTGAAGGATAAGGCCTACATAAATGTTGACAAATTCGGCTCCGACGTTGCGGGCATTTCGGAGCAGATAAGAGCGGCGGGAGTCGAAAAGCAGGTAATAGTAAAAACGACCACAGACGAAAAATGTCTTGAGGACGTATCACGCTACGCCGCCGATTTTATGTTTATGCCAATGATAAAAGCAAAGGACAATGTGACCGATATGCTCATATCAAAGGGCGTGAACGTGATCGGTGCGGAGGTTCTGTTTTCGAGCGAGGATGACGAGGTAATAAGCGATGAATATATAAGAGCCATGCACGAGCGCGGCCTGCTCATATGGATGAACTCGATAGTATACAACGAGAAGTCGGTCATCTCAGCATACCATACCGATGATATTTCGCTGACCTCCTCACCCGATAAGGGCTGGGGTTGGCTCGTCGATAAGGGTGCCGATTTTATTCAAACCGATTGGCTCCTTGCGCTCAAACAATATCTTATGACAAGATAAAAATGTCGCCGTACATTCATGTGCGGCGTTTTTTTTGAAAAAAATACTCGAAAACGATAAAATTGTTTTATTTGGATGTTGACAAATGTAAAATAAAGTGGTATAATGCAGATAATGTATTAACAATTGCGACAAGGAGAAAAAAATGAAGTTTTGCGGAAACTGCGGAAACGCACTTAACGAAAACGAACACTTCTGTGCCAAATGCGGCACGCCTGTTGCGGGAAATGGTACTACCCCCCCCCGCAATATGAACAAAATGTAAACGGCAACGTTCCCCCGAACCCCCAAATGCAAAATATGGGTCAGTCTGCGGGTAATTTTGTCGGCAATGCAACCACTCAGGTGAAGCAATTTGCTAAAAACGCAAACACCTTTACCACGCAGAAAATGGGGCTTGATTTTAAGGACAAAAAGCTTCTCTTCACCGCCATACTCGCACTTTGCCTGCTCATTTCTCTTATCTGTATGCTTCCCCATTCGACAAAGCTCAATTTTAAATACACGGGACAGGATGAACTCTCCGACTTATTTGGCGGTAGCAGCAGCTTAAGTTCGGCTGCTCTCAGCGAATATTATGACAGCATAGGCTGGCTTCGAATATTTAATATCATACTCGGATTTCTGCCATTGCTTGCCGCATCCGCTTTAGTGTGCATACCGTTCTTCACAAAGACATATAAATGCGGCTATCTTATCTTCGTTCGCATTATGCTGTTCGTTGATTTCTTCGTATTTTTGATAGCATATCTCATTCTCGTCGCCGCATGCAATGAAGAGGCAAGCTTTATGGGCGTTGGCGCACGTAGTTGGGTCAGCTTGACCGCCTCCGGCATATTCCGTCTCATATTCCAAGTTGCTTCCATTGTGCTTTCGTTCCTGCTTCGTGCGGAGATCAAAAAATATAACAAAACTGTTGAAACTCAGCAGATAATAAATAATTACATACAAAGTCAAACACCTCCCATGCAATAAACAAGCTTACCCCGAACGCCAAAGCGTTCGGGGCTTTTTATTCAAAGCTTGAAATAGAAGGTGTTTTTGCCCTCCCTCGGTATCTCATACCGAGCATCGAGCGTCGGGCCGCACGAGTGCGAGCCTATTCCGCGCATTGCAATATCTACGCAAATATTCGTCCATCCGCACTCAACCAAATCAAACGAATGGCTTGTATTGACGATCTGCCTTGTCGTATACGGAGCGACTGAAAACGAAAACGGCTCATCGGCTTGCATTTCAAAAAGTCCAATGCACTCCGAGTATTTGCACATACAGTGACTGCCCGACTCCTGCGGACGAACATAGTTCTTGTTATAGTTGCTTGCGGCGTCGCATTCGTATACGCCGTAGTCGCACGCTACGTGCTTGTCGCAATAGCTCTCACCCGCACCGAAGCCGACATATTTCATACGTCCGTATTTTTTATCAACTCCGAACTCGATTCCTACTCTCGGAACTCCGTTTATATGCTCGGGTATCTTATACGCAAGCGATACGGCAAGTACACCGTCACCCACCTCGTATTTCAACTCATAACGCATGGCAGGCTCAACGCAATCGGCTGACATAACGCCGATTACGGTGTAGCCGTTCTCCGTTTTTTTGCACTCGTAAGCTCGGCTATTGCACCGACTTATACGGCATACACGCTCAAGCTCGGGCAGTGTAAATCGATCATTATCTATGTATCTGATGATATTCAAATGCATGGGGCTTGCCAAGATCTCCACACCGTCCGCTTTGAGCGAAGCAAGCTCACCGCTATGCTCATCGACCTCAATTTCGATATTTCTTTTTTTGCCGTAATTTCCGCACGGCAGTGCAATATCGACGATATCGGAGCGTGTTTTTCCTCCGTATACGGCTTTCATTTCGAGCGCCGACGATTTAAGCTGTCTGTCGGGTGTCAAAAGACCGTCGATGCAGAAATTTCCGTCGTGATCGACCTCGCCGAAATCGCCGCCGTATAAAAAGCCCTTGTCTGTTTTTATTCCGTGGTCTGCCCATTCCCAAACGAAGCCGCCCATCATTTGCTCGTTTGCGTATATCATATCCCAATATGCGGCAATATCTCCGCAGGAATTGCCCATGGCGTGCGTGTACTCACACATGACAAACGGTCTGTTCTCCCTCGGATCATCAAGTATTTTCTCCCGAATCGTATCGCGCGAGGGGTACATCATGCTCACCATATCGACATATTCAGAAAAATAATATTTTTCGTCCGCACATTGAAGTCCCTCGTAATGCACCGGACGTGTTTTATCACGCTCTTTTATATATTTACAGCCGCCGAAAAACGCCTTGCCGAACGAGCTTTCATTGCCGAGCGACCATATTATAACGCAAGTGCGGTTTTTGTCACGCTCGACCAACGCTCTGTGCCTGTCCTCTATACCGCATGAAAACAGCTCGCACTCGGCGTAATTTTCCCACAACGGCACACTGTAGCCGCCTTGCCTTGTGCAAGCGCCGTGCATTTCAAGGTCCGCCTCGTCCATTACGTAAAGTCCCATAGCATCGCACAGCAGATAAAACTCCGGGCAATTCGGGTAATGCGAGGTTCTTACGGCATTTACATTCAGGCTTTTCATAAGCCGAATATCCTCATACATATTATCAAGACTGACAGTCGCACCGCTCTCGCAGTTAAAATCGTGACGGTTTACACCCTTTAGCTTTACTGCCGAGCCGTTGATCTTGAATACGGCTCCGTCAATGCTCACAGTGCGGAAGCCGACCGCCTCCGTTATCCGCTCGCCGCAAGACTTTATAACAAGTGTATAAAGAGTCGGGCTTTCGGCTGTCCACGGTCTTACGCCGTTTATATACAGCTGTGCCGTTTCACTCGGCTCAACGCTCAAGCATTGTCCCTCAATACTCAAATCTATCATACAGGGGCTTTCGTTTTTGAATATCAGCTCACCGCAGCCGTCATGCAGATTTGTTTCAACCTTGTAATCCGTTATATGCTCGCTCGGTCTGTCAAGTATGTAAACATCTCGAAAAATGCCCGAAAAGCGGAATTTGTCCTGACATTCCAAATAAGTTGAGGCACACCATTTAAGCACAAGCACATCTATTACATTCTCGCCGTCCTTAACAAATGAGGTGATATCGAACTCGCTCATCGCGTGCGATATTTGAGAATAGCCCTTAAAGCTTCCGTTTACATAAAGATAAAACGCACTGTCAACGCCCTCAAAATTAAGATAATAAGCCCTCCCCGAACGCATATCAAGCGTGAATTTCCGTCTGTAATGCCAGCACGGTGTGTCATAGGGGACGTGCGGCGGGTCTACGGGTATGGGATAACGTGTGTTTATGTATTGCACCCGATCGTAGCCGTGAAGCTGAACGCATGACGGAACGGGTATAGTGTCGCATAAGCTTTCGTTTATGTCATATTCTTCCATATGCTCATGCTGTTTTATCTCCCACTTTCCGTTTAGCGAAATAAATTCCGAGCTTGATGTCCTCTCAACTATTCCGTATCTGTATTTTTCCGTATCTTTTTCCGAAAAGGGTATGTAATAGCTCCTGTGCGGCATAACGCCTATCCGCTCAAAGCTTTCGTATTCTTTCATCTTTTTCTCCTTTTGCCGTACTGCTTATAATATACGATTTTTTCTTGCCATTGTCAAGTGTAATAAAGAAATATTTCGTAAAATAACCGAGGTCTGCTAAGTCTCCCTGCGTGAGGTGACTTGGCGAGAGGCAAAAAAGGGAACGCTCTTTGGAGCGTTCCGCAAATTTGCAATATTATTTTGCTTGAACTAATTTATATTAGTTCTTCTTTTTCTTCAATACTACGAAGATTACAACACCGACTACTGCAACAACAGCAACAACACCAAGAACTATAGGCCAAGGGAAGTCATTGCCATCTTTATTGTTGTCCTTATTATCGTTGTTCTTATTGTCCTTGCCGTCTTTATCGGTTCCGGCAACAGAATTATCAGTTCCCGTAGGAGCTGCAGTGGTATCGTCGCCTTCGTCATCACCATTGGGACCGCCTTCATCCATGGTTTCGGTTTCGTCGGTGGGCAAGTGACCGTGGTCCGGGTTCAGCTTAACGCCTTCGGTGGTTCTCGTCCAGGTTTCAATATCGGTATCGGTTGCGTCCTTCTCGTCTGCGTTTCTGAACTTAAGGATCATACCGTAGTTCTCGGTATTCCAGTTCGTCAGAGCCTTTTCATTAAGGAACGTACCTGCGGTCGCGGAGGGCTCGGTAGTACCCTCTGCGTCAAGGTCAACGTATGCTATGAATGCCTGAGCGAATGCGCGCTTACGGTTTGTATCGTTGGGTGTGAAGTTCGTTAAGAGTACATTATCATAATCGTTATCGGGGTCTACTATTTCGAGGTCATAGGTTCTGTCCTCGCAAGCTATGTACTTCCAAGGAAGAAGTACCTCAAGCTGCCAGCCTCCGTCGGTAAGTGTGTACTTACCCTCGTAGGTCTCGCCGTCCGCTGTCATATCTATTGGAGTGGGCTTATCGGGATCATTTCCGCCGCCGCCCTCTGAGCTATTGTGTCTAATGCACTTAACAACGCCTTCAGTCTCGCCCTCAGCAATCTTTACCGGGATAAAGCTGAAGAACATACCCTGCCATTTGTCGTCTATAATGCCTGCGGGGTTGAGTGCTATCTGGAAACGGTCAAAGTTCGCGTTATCGCTCACAAGGTCGTCAGTAGCTATGATCTTATCGTCGTTTACCTTTGCAGCCATGTAAAGACCTTCATCGTTCCAGCAATAGAAGAACTCAAAGTCCTTAAAATTAGCTGCTTTTCCTGCCCAACAGCTCATTTTAACTGTTGATGTTTCGGAAAGGGAGAGCGTAAGCTTGTTATTTTCATCCCATTCACTTGAGTTGACTACACCGTCTATCGTGATCTGACCGTCGTTTGCCTTAAGAACATTTATAAATGTTCTCTCTTCAGCGGCGCCAACGGTGGGGATGAAAAGCGTTGCGAGCATAGCTATGACCATGATCGCGGAAAATACCTTTTTCATCTTGAACCTCCAAAATTATTACCCATGCGTCGCATTGGTATGCTACGCCGCACGAGTCTATTTTAATTGTATACAATTATACATTGTTTTTGTGAATTTGTCAAGGGGTAAGGGGCGAAGTTATGCCGATTTTATAAAAAATTTATTATTTTCGTTGCTTTATTTATCTTTTATTTATATTCTTTTGTCTCTCTCGCCTGTTTTTCAGCAGAAAAATGATAACGAAAGCCGCTGAGCCTATGATAACGGCTATGCATACGACAGCTATTATGACAGAGAGCGCATTGTTGCCGCCGTTCCTTTCGGTGTCAGGGTCGCTTGCGGCAGGCAAAGCTTGCGTTGTCGGGTCTGTTTCGGGCAGTGTCTGCGGTATCACACGCTCGCCGAGCGTCAGGTAAACATTATACGATGAGGTAGAAAAATTGCTTGCGTCGTTATCCGTTGCCGTGCGATAAACGGCGCTGTAATTACCGTCGCCCTCTCGTCCGTTCAAATAGCAGACCGTTGCGGTCAGATATGCGCCGTCCGAGAGCGGGTCAAAGCGTTTCAGCACGCCCTGCTCCCACGTTCTGCCTCCCCAAACCGCTCTTTCGGCGGGACATATGTATTCCCACGGGATAAACGCTTCCATTGCCCAGCCCTTTTCGGTAAGCGTATAGCTTGCGTTTATGTCGGACTCGAAGCCGTTTTTCGATGCGTGATCCAAATTATGACGTGTTACCGTCACAACGCCGCCAACTCCGTCCTGTGATTCTTCGGGCCAACACATAAAGAACATACCCTCAAGCGGATCGTCATGCGGAATCAGCTCGCCCGGGTTAAACGAAAATTCAAAGCAATCACGTTTTGAGCCGAGGGAAACATCATTATCCGTGATATCGGCATAAACAAATATTCCGTCATCGTCCCACATATAGTAAGCATCAACGGGCGTTATATGCTCCGCATCGTCCATACCGCCCCATGTTGCCGTATTATCCGCACGAAGCTTTACCGTACCGTCAAGCTGCCATTCGCCCTCGCTTATCTTGCCGTCTATTACGGGCTTGCTCAACGTATAAGGCAGTGTAACGTCGATTCTGTTTGAAATTGCAAGTGCTTGAGTGAGCAAAAGAAGTAAAAAGCACGATATGCATATCATTCTTTTTATCATATTGTTCATCATAAAATACTCACTTCTTCGGGAATGAGGCGGAGGCTATCATATCATGATATTCGGTGCTTTCGCCCTCCCCTGTTCTTTGGCAGATGAGATATGCGTATTCAAAGCACGCACCGTTTTCGGCGTAGCCGATAAGATACGAGCCGCAGGACTCCGCTTTGCCGTATTTGCATACAAAGTCGGTTATTATGTACGTTTTGCCGTTGTTCTGTCTGCACTCGCCCTCGTTTGTCAGCGTGAGTGTGGTGACTTTCCCGTCAAGCATCTCGTTTATCCGCTCCGTGCTTGCTTTATGCCCGCCCGATTTTACCGCCTCCGCACTTGCCGGTGCGTCCGATGCGGTATAAGCTCTTGCCGATATCATATATCCGTCATTATATGCCAAAATACCGCTGTATTTTTCGGTATCGACAACGGAAATGTCTTTTTTAACCGTTTTGCCGTCTTCTTCCGTCTCTACCTCCACCGTTTTATACGGAATCGGGTCAAGTGTCGGGGTGAGGGTGTAATTGCAATTTGCCGCCACTCTGAGAGAAAACAAGCCGCCGCAGAGCATTATATCGGGGCTGAGCGATGCGTTGTCCTTGGGAACATTTGCATAGAGCGAAAACTCAAGGTCGAGCATATCGCAGTTCTTTTCAAAGTCCTCACGCTCGCCGGAGGTGTATTTATATTCTACCGTATATATCATTCTTTTGGTAGCGGCAACTATAAGATAAGACGGCTCCTTGTCGCCCCGTCTGTCAAGCTCGAATGTACTCGGCGAGCGAAATGTCATTTTATCCTTTTCAAAGCCTTTTTTTTCGATATAGTCGTAAAAGGTCTGCTCGGTATTGAGCAAGCAGCTCAATGTGATCCTTTCGTCGTTTGCCGAAAGCGTATACAGTACCTCGTCACCGTCCTCGTCAAGCTCCTCCTTTGCGGGGCGTGAAAACGACGACGGGTAGCTTAGCACGAAATGAAAATCGTCATCCGTGTAGCTTACGCATTTTATTTCCGCATTTGCCTTGCGTGAGCAGGATGAAAACAGCGTAAGTGTCAACAGCAAAGCCAACAAAAGTGATATTTTTCTCATTTGTCCCCCTTTCATTTACAATCGTACCAATTATCGGCACACGATACTTCAACACTCAGCTCGACTGGGAGCTTTACGGCATTTTCCATTTCATTTTTCAGAAGCTGTATTATCTCTTGCGCCTGTTCACGCTTTGCTTCGATTATAAGCTCGTCGTGTACCTGAAGTATCAAATGCGCATCGTAGCCTCCTGCGATAAGCGCTTTATGCGTGTTTATCATTGCAAGCTTGATTATATCGGCGGCTGTGCCTTGTATCGGGCTGTTCATCGCAACACGCTCACCGAACGCACGCACGGTCTTTTTCGTGCTTGACAGCTCGGGAATATAGCGTCGTCTGCCGAACAGAGTTGTGACATAGCCCTTTTCGCAGCCCTCTTTTTTGATGTTTTCAAGATAGAGCGAAACGCCGGGATATCTGTTCAGGTAGCTTTCTATATATTTTTTTGCCGCCGCACGGCTCACGCCTATATCCTTTGAGAGCGAAAAATCCGATATTCCGTAAACTATTCCGAACGATACCGCCTTTGCCCGTTTTCTCATTTCGGGTGTGACCGCTTGCTGAGGAACGGAAAATACCTGCGATGCCGTTTCGGTGTGTATGTCCGCACCGTCGGCAAATGCCCTCAGCATATTTTCGTCACCTGATATTGCCGCAAGGAGTCTCAGCTCTATTTGCGAATAGTCGGAATCTATCAGCACGTAGCCCTCTTTTTTCGGAATGAAGAACCTGCGAAGGGCTTTGCCAAGCTCGGTTCGGACGGGAATATTTTGCAAATTCGGCTCGGTCGAGGAAAGTCTGCCCGTTGCCGTTACGGTTTGGTTAAACGAGGTGTGTATTATGCCATGCTCGTCGGCGTTTTTCAAAAGTCCGTCAACATAAGTGCTTTTCAGCTTTGTTACGTTTCTGTATTCAAGTATCTCGTCTATTACGGGGTGGTAGGGTCTCAGTGCTTCAAGCACCTCGGCGTTTGTGGAGTAGCCTGTTTTTGTTTTCTTCTGTGCGGGCAAGCCGAGGCGTTCAAACAAAAGCTCGCCAAGCTGTTTTGGGGAATTTATATTGAATTCCTCCCCGCACATTGCGTATATCCGCTCGGTAAGCGTGCTTACCGTTTCATCGAGCCGTTTACCGAATTCGGCAAGTGCCGATGTGTCTATCTTAAAGCCGTTTCTCTCCATGTCGGCAAGCACTGCCGGCAGGGGCAGTTCTATTTCGTTATACAATGCCGACTCGCCTCGCTCGTCAAGCAGCTGTGTCATTTTTTTGTAAAGCTCATAGATACAATACGCCTCACCCGCCGTATCCGTCGGCTCGGTAAGTCCGAGGTAGATAAGCGTATGGCGTGCTACGGTATGCTCGGATTGTGAAGAGTCAAGCACATAGCCGCCCAAGGTCGTATCGAAAACTATATGTGCTGTGGGATATTTTGCATAGATATCTTTGGAGCAGGTGCATATCAATTTCAGGCGTGTACATATATCGCTCTCGTATTTTTTATCGAGTCTGTAACCGTTGTCACCGTTATATAAATATATATATTCATTATCATATGCGATAGAATATTCGCACTCGCCGTCAAGCTCGTCTGCTCGGCACGTGATAAATTCAAGCCTCGGTACATCGTCCTTTTGCTCTTGCAAATCGAACTTCTTTATAAAAGCCCCGAAGTTAAGCTCTTTGAATATTTCAAGCAGCTCCTTTTTCTTCATGCCGCAATATTCGTATGTTGATATATCATGCGATATCGGTGCGTTTTTGTCTATTTGAGCCAGCTTATACGAAAGATATGCCATCTGCCGTCCCGCTGTCAGCTTTTTCATCATGGAAGCCCCGAGCGGCTTTTGCTCAACGGACTCGTACAGCCCATCAAGTGTGCCGTATTCGGATATCAGCTTCAAAGCTCCCTTTTCGCCGATTCCGGCAACACCGGGGATATTGTCCGAGCTGTCGCCCATAAGCGCTTTTATATCCACAAGATGCTCGGGCGAGGTGCCGTATTTGTCAAAAAACTTGTCTTTGTCGTACAGTGTCGTTTCTCCCGTTGAGGCAAGCAAAACATATGTGCTGTCGTTTATCAGCTGCAGGCTGTCACGGTCGCCCGTCAAAATATACGCCTCCGTATCGTTTTGACGAGCTATCTCGGAGAGAGTGCCTAAAATGTCGTCTGCCTCCCAGCCCTCGCATTCAAGCACGGTAAAGCCCATGTATTCAAGCACGCGCTTGGCATACGGCAGCTGCATTGCAAGCTCGGGCGGCATTCCCTTTCTGTTTGCTTTATAGCCCTCGTACATTTTATGTCTGAACGTAGGTGCTTTCATATCGAATGCGACGACACGAAGCTGCGGTGACAAATGCTCAATATGCGAATTTATTATATTGACAAGACCATACACCGCATGGGTGTAAAGTCCATCGCTCGTGCTGAGCGGTCTTATTCCGTAATAAGCTCTGTTCAGTATGCTGTTACCGTCAACAGCAAGCATTTTTTTCATTTCTCACCTATTATTTTTTCTTAAACAGCGTGCCGAAAAATCCGCTTCTCTTTACGGGCATTGAAAGCAGTGCGTTAAAGCTGTCCATACGCTCAACGGAGCCGTCAAACGCATCCTCCGCTCCCGCACAAAGTGCTTCAAGCCGTTTTGAGTTTAGTCGTTTGATTATTGAGGCAACCTCTTCCCTCTCGTTTTCGCCGCAATTATCGAACAGAAAAGCGAGGAAATTATAGAAATTGGTGTAATCGCCGTCACGTCCGTCACGCAGATATTCCTTTGTAAAGGCTCGGCAAAATTCCGCACGTTGCTCCGGAGTCAGCATAAATCTGTCGTAAATGAACGCCGTTTCGTTTTCGTCAAGTCCGAGAGGTGTGAATATCGGCAATACCCATTTGAAGTACTGTTGCCATTCCTCCTCCCCGCAGGCAAGCAAAACGACCTTTTCCTCACGTGTCAGCTCCTCAAGTGCGGACTTTGTTTTGTAGTAATCCTCGACATTGTCTATCCTCTCGCATTCGATGCCGAACGCAAGCGACAGCAATCTGCCGCCGAGTCTTTCACTCTTTACGTCCTTGAGATAATGCTCAAGCTCCTCAAGCTTCGCCCTCGAGGTGCCGTCGGGACAAACGAGCGGTATTCTCGATGCGATATTTGCTACTATTTCCTCACACGAGGGCGTAACGACTCTGCGCTTGTTTATTGCCGAGAATATAATTTCCGATGCCTCGGCGGTATAAACTCTGCCGTTGTTCTTTGCAAGTGCGTAATACAGCTCTGATGCGGGGATAAAATATTTTGCGGCGTAGTCCTCCACCGTTGAAAAATAGTCGTTGCATTGCTCGGTAAAGAGTCGTGAGCAAAATTCGATATCGGAGCATTTCATCATCTGCTCGAATACCGCATACAGCGTTTCGTAGTCCTCAAGATGTACAAAATAGTCGTACACCTCGTATCTGCATTCGATACAGCCCTCGGCGCATATTTTTGCCATATCGGCACGCAACTGCTCTATGTCCTCCCCCTCAAGCACCGATACGCAACGGCTGTAGGCTGAGGTGAGAAGTATGTTATTATGCGAAAAGCACTTTATCGCCGCACGTGCGATGGGCAGTGATGTATTTGCCTTTTTGCCCGAGGTCACAATATCGCACACAAAGCGTCCGAGTGGCGAATCGGCACTGAGTGCCTCGTATTCTTTTTTATTATCCGTAAGATATTCCAAAAGCAATGAGAAAATAAGCTCCGCTTTCCACACAGTCGGGTCATAGGTAAGTATTGCCGTGAGCTTTTTACGCTCGCCCTGTGCCATAAGCTCGCCCGAAAGGGAGAAGCCCGCATTTGTTGCGGTCTTTTTCACGCTTGAGGTCAGCTCCTTGAAGCCGCCCTCGTCTACATCGCGTCTGAGCATGGACATAAGAAGCGTTTGGCATACCGTCTGCCTTATCTCCTCACGGTGAGCATGGGAACATACACGGTACGGGAGGATGAGAAGCTCAAGCATTTCTTTAAGCGTTGAAACGGACATTTCGGCAAGTCCGCTTGCCTGCGTGCAAAGCTTTTCGGAGAGCTTGACGGAAACGGCGGGTGAGCAACGATCAAGCAGCATTCTGCACGCACGGTGGTCGTCACCGTGCAGTGCCGCTATACCGTCGTTTAAGAGGGTGTAGAGCGTGTAGGCTATGCATATATCGTAGCACGGCTCGGTAAATGAGAAATTACGCTGTACGAATTCGTTGAAAGCGTCTATCGATGCGTGGTCGTGCGTCATTCCGTTTATCAAAAAGTCGTAATAGCGGTCGCACGGGTCGTTGTCGGGATATATGCCCGCATACGTATCGAATATGACCGCATTTTCGTAGAGCTTATCGGGTGAATATTCCGTTCCCTCCGGCAAAACGCCGCATATATCGACAGATACGGAATCGGGGCTTGATGCGTAGGTACAGAAGGTAATATTTTTCGATACGCATCGAGGCAGGGCGTAGCAAACAGCGCCTATCCAAAGCGGTATATTGTCGGGTGTATCGGCGATTATTATTCTCTGACCGTTTCTGCGGCATATAAGCACCTGCTTAACGAGCTGTGCGAACACCTCGCCTCGTCCGTCGCTTATAAATTTCATCACCTTGTTTACGTTTACGTATGAGCCGACTGCCATATCCGATATTTTCATATAGCCCTCGGATACCTGCTCCTTTGATGTGACAAAGGAGGGGGAGAGATAATACTCTATCGGCATCTCCGTTTCTCGGTCGCTCGGTATTATCCAATGCGCCACGCTGTCATATTCCTCACCGCATTTGCCGGTAAACGTATTCTGCATATAAACACGTTCATCGCCTATGGCGGAATATGTGAAGCTCCTCGGCATAACTCCGCACAATGCCTCTGTCAGCTCAACACCCTGCGGTATCTGCACGGGCGTATATCTGCTGTTTTCGACAAGTGACGATATCATCGGGAGCGAAAAGCCGCCGTCGGCACTCAATACCCCGAATTTATCCTCACCCGAATAAAAGTCCTTATCCGTTTTTGCGCAAACGATTTGATGTTTCATTTTTTGCCTCCATCACATATTCCGTAGAGCTTTATTTTTTAAGAAGCGAGCTTTCCCACGTAGCGGGGCGATCTATTCCGAATATATCCGCTATCGTCGGAGCCACATTTGCAAGTCCCGCATCCTCGCGCGACTCAAGCTCGTAATCGCCGTTTGCAACTATAAACGGTACGGGATTGAGCGAATGCGCCGTGCGGACTTGAATTTTTCCTTTTTTCGTTTTTTCAAGCATTTCATCGGCATTGCCGTGGTCTGCCGTTATGAGCAATACCGTGTCGGTATCCTTGCACGCCTTGAGTATTCTCGCAAGGCACAAATCAAGTGCGGAAACGGAAACTATTACCGCATCGAGGCTGCCCGTATGTCCGACCATATCGCCGTTGGGGAAATTGCAACGCAGAAAATCGTACTTGCCGCCGTATATCTCTTCAACAAGGCGGTCCGTTATATCCGCACACTTCATCCACGGCTTAAGGTCAAAGCTTATTTTATCCGAGGGTATTTCTTCATACGTTTCAAGCTCCTCGCTGAATTTTCCGCTCTTGTTGCCGTTCCAGAAATACGTTACGTGACCGTATTTCTGCGTTTCGGATATTGCGTACTGTCTGAGTCCGTGTGAAACGAAAAGCTCGGAGAGCGTGTCTTTTATTTCGGGCGGCGATACGAGGTAACGCTTGGGAATGTTAAGGTCGCCGTCGTATTGAAGCATACCGGCAAATATTACATTCGGGCGTACACCTCTGTCAAAATAGGGGAAATCATCGTCATCGAACGCCATTGATATCTCCATTGCGCGGTCGCCTCTGAAATTAAACAGCACTACCGCATCTCCGTCTGCCATAGCACCTACGGGCTTGCCGTCTTCGGCTATTACGAATGCGGGCAGGTCTTGGTCTATTATGCCC
This sequence comes from uncultured Lachnospiraceae bacterium, assembly GCA_964562175.1. Taxonomy (GTDB): domain Bacteria; phylum Bacillota; class Clostridia; order Oscillospirales; family CAG-272; genus CAZCJU01. The sequence continues at coordinate 74,731 of CAZLRV010000008.1, read as the reverse complement.
TCATTCTCCGCACGGAACGTTTCTATCGCTTCCTTTGCCGAGGCGAACTGTCTGCCCAAGCCGTGTACGTGCGTATCGTAGCCGAGCTTTACCATCTGCCAATCGGCTTTGTATCTGTCCATTGTAACCTTCATACGGCCGCCGCCGCTTGCTATTCTGCCGTCGAATGTGCCGACGTTGAGCTGTGCGAGGTGTTGTTCAAGCATATCTACGTACGTCAACGCACTCGTTGCCGGCACGTCACGACCGTCGAGCAGTATATGCACTCTGACCTTGTTCATGCCCTCGCTCTTTGCCTCGGTGAGCATTGAAAGCAGATGCGAGATATTCGAATGGACATTGCCGTCGGAGAGCAGACCTATGAGGTGAAGCGTGCCGCCGTTTTTGCAAGAGGTCGCTATCTGCGCCCATGTATCGGAGGTATATATTTTTCCGCTCTCTATGGATTCGTTTACGAGCTTTGCGCCCTGCGAATAGACCTGTCCGCAGCCGAGCGCGTTATGACCTACCTCGCTGTTTCCCATATCATCATCCGAGGGAAGACCCACAGCCGAGCCGTGAGCCTTGAGCTTTACCCAAGGGCGATCCTTCATCAATGCATCGAGTGTGGGGGTATGCGCAAGCGTTACGCCGTCGCCGAGTCCCGTTTTCGATATTCCGATTCCGTCCATTACAACAAGTACTGTTTTTTTCATCTTATTTTTTCACCTATTCCCGTTTTTCAAAGTATTTCGCAGACCGCGGAATATATTTCCTCTCCGACCTCGTCGGGCGATCTGTTTGTGTTTATTATTCTTACATTATCCTCTTTATTGAGCATTCCGAACACGTCGGCAAAGCGATGCTTTATCTTTCTTATCATGTCCTCCGTTTCGAATATCTCCTTCGTTGCGCGTGTGCTTGATATACGCATGGCGCTGACCTCTGCCGGCAAGTCCAAAAAGATACACAGATCGGGCTTCATAATATCGGGGCAACCGATATTGCAATCGACGAGCCAACGCATACTCGTTCCGACACCCTGATATGCAAGCGACGAGTAATAATATCTGTCGCACAAAACGTCATAGCCGTCCTCGAGCATTTTCTTTATGCCGTTTATCTTGTTCACGTTATGGTGAACTCTGTCTGCCAAAAACAGTGCGGCAAGCTCGGAGGGAGTGCGTGAGGTGTAACCGCTCAGCGTGTCCCGTATAAGACCGCCGACAGCACCCTGAGTAGGCTCGGCAGTCGTGTAAACACGTCTGCCCGATTCGGTCAAGCGTTTCGACAGGCGTGACAAATGCGTTGTCTTGCCTGCTCCGTCAATGCCCTCAAGCACTATAAACGCTCCTCTGTTTTTTACACGCTCCACACTTGCCGTGTCGGTATATTGCAGTGCGGTGCGTGATTCATATAAGGTGTAGAGCCTGTCCGAGGATATGCCCTCGCACCTTGCTTTTTTCAAAAACACATCGGCTTCCTCACGTGTGCCGAAACAGCTCTCGCCCTCATTACAGCACCACAGATAGAGCCGAAGCGGTTCGGCAACACCGTCGCCCGCCCATGCGGCAAGAGTGCGAACGGACTCGGAGGAGAGTCTGTCCTTTATAAACTCATACGATCCGTCCTCGGTTTGCAAAAGTCTAAGCTCGGATATCAAAATAAACAACTCCAAAATCTAATATTTTTATTATTCTACCATATTTCTCCGAAAAAATCAATATCCAACGCAAAAGCAAGTATGAATTTTTCAAATTTTTTTCGATACATTGCAAGTAAATGTAAATTTTTTTCATTTTTTATTGAAAAAATCGTCGGTATGTGATACTATCGAGATAAAGAAATTATATTGGAGTACGCTTGATGAAAAATTTTAAAAGGCTCGTCTCCGTCCTTATGCTCTCGCTGATACCTCTTACCTCGTGTACGGGTACGGGTGGGGATATTACCGACACTGTCGGTACGGATGCCGCACCGAGCGAATACACCGCACAGGTAAGTGAGAATGTTACGGAGGATATCACCGTGAGCGATACGCAAAGCAACGACACATTATCGACCGATAGCACACCGGGCTCGGACAGCGCCGAGACTACTGTCGAGAACACGACAAGTGCCGCCGACACGACAAGTGCCGATGCTGCGACAACGGCACCCGACACAACGAGCGTTCCGGAAACGACTGTACCCGACACGACAAAGGCTCCTGACACGACAAAGGCTCCCACCCCGCCCGTCATTGAGGACGAGGTAGGGCTTGACATTACCGACCGGGACGGGCTTGTTTCCATATGCTATTCGATATGGTTCGATCCCATAGTTTCATCGGGAAAAATATACAATATCCAAGATGTGCTTGACGGGAAAGGTGATTGGGGACCCGACGGAGCCTTTCATTATTGGGGAAAGCCCGCACTCGGCTATTACAAAAGCACCGATAAAAGCGTTATCCGCACACATATGACACAGCTTGCCTCTGCCGGAGTCGATTTTATAATTATTGACAACACAAACGGCGATGCCGCACATTGGGGCAATTATTACACGCATATGGTAACAAACCCTATGACAGCCCTACTCGATACGATACTCGAAATGCGTTCGGAGGGCTTGAAAACGCCGTATGTGGTAATGTGGAACAGAGTTTCCGCAAGCGATTGCCGCTGGTCTACGGTTGAGCATTCCTATAAAAATTTCATATCCAAAGAAAAATACGCCGATTGCTGGGTATATTGGGACGGCAAGCCCTTTATGTGCGTGACAAAGCTTAATGACCGTCAATGCCCTCTGTCCGAATTTTCATACGCCGACAAGCTCACGTTTAGGCAAATAACCGTTGAGATAATCAACCGCACGCTCAAAACGAGCGAATGGACGTTTCTTTGCGACAACGACAAGCCCTGCCGAGACTCAAACGGAAAATACGAGCAGATAAGCATTTACACCGCACGTCAAAGCTCGTATATGTCGCTCACAAGCACCGCAATAGGCAGACGGGGCGGCAAAACCTTTTACAACGGTTGGGTAAAGGCGTTCAAATACCGTCCGAAGGTCGTAACGCTCACATGGTGGAACGAGTGGGCGGCGCAAAGACTTAAGGACGAGAGCGGCAATTACGTTTTCGTCGATAATTACAATACCGAATACAGCCGCGATATTGAGCCTATGGAAGGCGGTCACGGCGATAAATACTATCAATGGATGAAGCAATATATCGCCGCATACAAGTCCGGCGGTGTATGTCCCAAGCTTTACGATTAGTCCTCAAGAGTTTTTTTCAAAATATATTTTTGCCTCGTCGCCTCGCCTCCTCGCAGATGTCTTTGCGCCTTGTTCTGTGCAAGCACGCATCTGACCTCTGACCAAAGGAGCGGGGCGGTCTTTTTTAATTTCTCGGTAACGTCCTTATGTACCGTTGATTTCGATATTCCGAAGTGAGCGCCGCAGCAACGCACCGTCGCTTTACGCTCGACTATATATTCGCCGAAAACGACGCATCTTTCTTTATTATCGTAGAGCATTTCGACCTCCGAGCAGATATTTCTTGTTAGTGATATTTATGATATTACACTCGGATTTATGACCCTCTCACCGATTTTCGCACCGCCGCATATTATATCTACAGTAAAACGGGAGGGTAACGGTATGGAGAGAATAGATGCCGAAAACACGTATTTTGCCGCCTGCAATTCGCATGACGGCTTTGTTTGTCGATTTAACGATATATTATTCACGGACGATATCAAACGAATATATATCTTAAAGGGCGGTCCCGGCACGGGCAAATCTTACTTTATGAACGCAGTGGGAAAGCGTGCGGAATCACTTGGGTACGAGGTGGAGTATTTTCTTTGCTCCTCTGATGTGCATTCGCTCGATGCGATACTTATACCGTCCCTCGGCTGTGCCGTGGCAGACGGAACGGCGCCGCATTCGATAGAGGCGAAATACCCCGGTGCGGTCGAGCGTATCATCGATCTGGGAAGCTTTTTCATCGGAGATATATTAAGCGAGTCGGCGAGCGAAATAATAGCTCTTTGCGGAAAAAAATCAAGGTGCTATACGAGAGCGTACAAATATCTCAAGTGCGTGGGGGAGCTAAACGAGCTTTGCGACGAGCTGCTTGAGGATAAGATCCGCTATTCAAGCATAAAAGCCGAGCTTGCAAAGCTTTTGCCCTCCGAGGTGACAAAGGGAGGGGAGAGCGTACGCTTAACACGTGCCATAGGTGTTGCGGGTGAGGCGGAGGTAACGGGACTTGAGAAAAGGGCAAGCAAAAAAATACGCATAACCGAATTTTACGGTGTCGGCAACACGGTATGTGCCGCAGTTTGCGATATGCTTCGTGCCTCGGGCGGCGAGCTTACCGTAAGCTATGACCCGATAATGCCCGAGCGTGTCTGTGCCGTTTTATGCTCCGATATTCTGTTTAAGGTAACGGACAACGAGGAGGAGGTTTGCGAGCATACGATAAGCTCCTCGTCATTTGTCGATAAAAAAAGCGTGAAAAGCATATTGCCGCACCTGAAAAACGCAAAAAAAATGACCTCCGCATTAACTGCGGAGGCAATGAGCCACTTACATGAGGCGGGGGAGCTTCATTCTATGATAGAGAAGATATACTACCCCGCCGTGAATATTGAAGCAAAGGAGAAATTTACCGAAAAATTCATGTCCGAGCTGTTCGGCTGATCACGTCTTACTGAATTTCATAACAAATTCATGCGGCAGGAGCTTAGCGAAAACACGATAGAATTTATAGAAAAATTTATTCGTGTAAACGCTCCTGCCCTTTTTAGCGTTTTTGATTGCGCCGCTTGCGACCTGCGACGGTATACAACGCGGCAATGTATTAAAGGTCTTTGACCTGTCGTATATCTCGGCAACGGAAAGAAATTCCGTGTCCATGGGTCCGGGACATACCGCAAGGACGTTTATTCCTCTGCCCGACAGCTCATATCTGAGCCCTCTCGAATAGCTCATAACGTACGCCTTCGTTGCCGAATAGACCGTCATTCTCGGATTCGGAGCAAACGAGGCTATGGAGCAGACATTTATTATAAACGAGCCTTTTTTCATATACCTCAGGCACATTGTGCATATTGCCGTTAAAGCACGGCAGTTTACATCTATCATTGCCGTCTGAGAGGAATAGTCCTCATCCTCTACATTGCCCAGCTTGCCGAAGCCGGAATTGTTTATCAACACCTTGACATTCGGCTTTTCCTTCTCCAACAGCTCGTTCAGGCTGTCAAGCGACGATCTTTCCGACAGATCAAGTGGTATTATCTTTACCTTTTTACCGCATCCCTCGCTCAACGCCTGCATTCGTTCCTTACGTCGGGCAATGAGCCAAAGCTCGTCGATATCTCCGCAGCTCTTTATTATCTCATCAAAAAAGCACTTACCGAGTCCGCTTGACGCACCCGTGATTATTGCCGTGTTCATTATATACTCACCTCAAAGAAGATTATATCACACCTCGGCGGTATATTTCAAGGGCTTTTACTGTGAAATTTTGTTTTTAAGTCGTAAATTATCCGATATCATTGCGATAAACTCGCTGTTTGTGGGCTTTCCTCGGCTGTTTTGTATCGTATAGCCGAAATATGAGTTAAGCACGTCTATATCTCCCCTGTCCCATGCGACCTCTATGGCGTGTCTTATGGCACGCTCAACACGTGAGGAGGTAGTGGAATACTGCTGTGCAACGGTGGGGTACAATATCTTCGTTACCGAGTTTATTATATCCGGATCGTTTACCGCCATGATGATCGCGCATCTGAGATATTGATAGCCTTTTATATGAGCGGGTACGCCTATTCTATGTATTATCTTTGTGACCTGTGTTTCAAGGTCCTCGCCCTCATCGCGTAATGCGGAAACGGCTTGCCCGTCTCTCATTCCCTTGAGTCTTATCATTCTGTCGGCAAGCACATTGTAATCAAAGGGCTTCATCATACAGTAAGCCGCACCCGCCTCGTCTGCCTCGATATATATATTTTGGTTATTTACTATCGTAAGTACGATAAATTCCGGGCTGTTGCCTGCGCCGAGCAGCTCATTTACCTCCTTTATCAGGTGGATGCCGTCTATTTTCGGAAGCCACGCATCCGCAAGCACGAGGTCATATCTCCCTCTTTTTATCTTCGCCAACGCTTCCTCGCCGTTTATCGCCTCGTCTGCCACAAATTTTCCCATTTTGGTCAGATTGTCACGGCATATCGTTCTGAAATCCGAATTTGAATCCGCTATAAGCACCTTGATCTTTGTTTCCATTACTCTTTTACCTTTTTTTATGTTTTCCTTTCTTCCTCGTTTCCGGCTCGTCGGTACGTCTATATGTTACCATAATTTTCCATAAATTGCAATAGGTTTACGAAAAAAACATAGACAAAATTTCGTCCGAGTTTTTGTTCAATTTGTATAATTTTTCCATTTATTCAATATTTTACCATATTTGAAGCATATCGAGCCCTTTTCAAGTACGAAAAAAACCGCACGCCGTGCGGCGTGCGGTTCGGTATGCATTATTTTATTTCAAAAGACCCTTTGTCGCAAGTGCGATCTTGTCCGTATCGAACTTGGGTCGTCTGTCGTAGGTATAAAGTCCGTTTTCCTCCTGCTCAACGTCTGTGAGCTGAGTATAGCAGAATGCGCAGTATGCGGGATTATCGTATACGGCTTTTATAAGTGCGGCGTATCTGTTCAAAAATTCCTCCGAATCGTTTACAGCCGTGCCGTAGCCCCATGCGGTATCGGTTGCCGTGTTGCCCGTCCAGCGTGTGCCGCCGAACTCGGATATAAAGCACATATCGGGCGATTGATGCACGTATTCGGCAAGGGCTCTGGCAAATTCCTCGGGGTCCTGCTTATAGTTATGTGCGTCGAGCATATCGCAACAGCCCTCAACGTGTACCCAGCCGCTCGTTTCGATAACGGGACGTGTCATATCAACGGTCTTTGTCAGCCTGTATACAGTGGCAAGCAGATCGTTGTCCTGGTTTGCCTGTGTTTCGTTAAAGGGACACCAGCCGATTATCGAGGGGTGGTTAAAATCTCTGTCAAGTGCCTCGCACCACTCGGAAATAAAGCCCTTATAAGCCTCCGGACGTGATATGTCAAGCTCCCAGTTTGCGTGCTCGCCCCATACCATATAGCCGTGCAGGTCGCAATAATACAAAAATCTCGGCTCGAATATCTTTTGGTGCAGCCTTGCTCCGTTATATCCGCATTTTTGCGAAAGCAAAATATCGTTTTCCAGTGCCTCCTTTGTGGGAGCGGTATATATACCGTCGGGGTAATAGCCTTGGTCGAGGATAAATCTGCCAAATATCTCCTCGCCGTTGAGGTAGAGCTTGTGGTTTTCGACACCGACGGATCTTATACCGAAATAGCTCTTTACCACATCCTCTCCCATTGTCAGCACAAGGTCATACAGTGAGGGCGAGTCAACAGACCAAAGCTTCGGCTCATCTATCTTAAGCGAAAGCTCGCCGCAGGTACCGCATACGGTGCAAGCTCCGCTCGTTATATGCTCACCCTTATAGTAAACATCCGCTCTCAGCTCTTTGCCGCTTGCGTTCTTCGTTTGAGCGGTTATTTTCACGCCGCCGCCGATATCCGTCATATATCTTGCCTTGGTTATATAGCTGTCGGGAACATTTTCAAGCCAAACGGTCTGCCATATACCCGTTGTTCTCGTATAGAAACAGCCCCATGAATTGAGTCTGAACGCCTGCTTGCCCGTCGGCTGTTCGGGGGCTCTCGTATCGTCCTCGGCATAAACGGTGAGCATATTGTCGCCCTCGTGCAAAAAGTCCGTTATATCACAGCTTATCGGTGTATAGCCGCCGAAATGCGTTGCCGCCTGCTTGCCGTTTACCCATATCGTCGTGCGGTAATCGCACGCACCTATGTGCAGTATCGTGCGTCCGCTCTTAAATTCATCGACATTTACGGTACGCTTATACCATACCGCATACATAAAATCCTTATTGTTTACGCCCGACAGCTCGCTCTCGGGGCAGAACGGAACGATTATCTCGCCCGACAGTGTGTCCTTGTTCGGATAGTCCTTCCAAATACCGCTTTTTACATTGTCTATCTCAAACTGCCATTTACCGTTAAGATTTATCCACGCATCTCTTTGCCACATGGGATTGGGATGCTCTTGCCTCGGAATATTGTTCATTTATTTTATTACCTTACCTTTCGGAATTTTATTTTCACTATTGATTTTTCCGTCGCTTTCTGATATAATCATCGGGAAAGCTCTTTTTTCATACGCTCATACTCGCAAAGTGCGACGGTGTGGAGCATTCTGCGAAACCTCAAATGCTTTGAATTTTTGCGAGTATAATGTACTCTGTTTGTAAGTATCGCCGCATACATTCCGCTCGCTCGGTCTACATAAAGCGACGGTCCCGTGAAGCCCGTGTGACCGTAGGAGAGCGGGGAGAACATATCTCCTCCGGTGGAGCGATAGTCTATTGACAGATCGAAGCCCAACCCCCTGTAATCTTTGCAGTGCGGCGTATGGTTTTTTATCGCCATATCAAAGGTTGACGGGGCAAGGTAGTAACCCCCGTTAAATTCGCCTCTGCCCGACAGCATTGTCGCAAAGCGTATCACGTCGTCGATTTGAGAAAAAACGCCCGCATTGCCCGAAACGCCGCCGCCGAAGCGTGCGTTTTCGTCGTGTACCACGCCGCAAGCATAGCCGCCGCACTCCGCCGAATATTCCGTTGCGGCAAAGCTGCAGCCCTCAAAGCGTTTGTTCTCAAGCGGTCTGTAGCCCGTGTGAAGCATACCGAGCGGCTCAAATACGAGCCTGTCGGCAAGGCGGTCAAGTCCCTCGCCCGTTGCTTTCTCAAGCATATGCGCAAGCAGGATAAAGCCCATGCAGGTATACTCCGTCCTGCTGCCCGTTTCATAGGAGAGCGGATGGTCGAGTATCGTTTTCAGTATCTCGCTTTTGTCCGTGCAAAGCGAGGCAAGCGAAAAATGCGCCTTTATTCCGCTCGTGTGCGTCAACAGTTGAAATATATTTATTCCCGATTTATCCGCCGGAGCTTCGGGAAAAAATCCGCCGACTGTATCCGATAGCGTTATCTCACCCGCCTCAAGCAGCTTGAGTGTCACCATGGTCGTTGACAAAAGCTTTGACAGCGATGCCATATCGTACACCGTTTGCAGGCTCGCCCTCGGTGCGTCGTCCGGTATCTCACCCTCGAAAACGACTGTCGGCACTTCATCGTCCGACAGCACTCTTTCATATCCGAATGCTTTTTTGTAATATACACCGTCCGCATCGCCGACAGCGACGACTATTGACGGCGATACACCGGACTTGATCGCTTCGATTATTTTTCTTTCCGTGTTTTCAAAAAAATTTTCCATTTTACCGTTTAATATAAAGAAGGTTATTTATGAAATGTGAATTATGTCCGCGCCGCTGTATGGCAGAGCGCTCCGTATCGCACGGCGTATGCGGTGCGGGCGGAGGTGTAAAGCTTGCACGTGCGGCTCTGCATATGTGGGAGGAGCCTGTCCTTGTCGGGCATGGCGGCTCGGGTGCGGTCTTTTTCTCGCACTGCACCATGAGGTGCGTTTATTGCCAAAATCACGAAATAAGCTGCGGCGGCTTCGGCAAGGAAATATCCGACGCTCGGCTCTCGCAAATTTTTCTTGAGCTTGCCGACAAGGGAGCGGAAAACATAGATCTTATCTCCCCCACACCTTATTTGCCGAATATCATAAACGCCCTTGATATGTGTCGCAGTCGTCTGTCCGTCCCCGTCGCTTATAACACGAGCGGCTACGAGAGGCGTGAGAGCATAGACATGCTCTCCGACTACGTGAGCATATTTCTGCCCGATATGAAATACGTCAATGCCGATATTGCCGAAAAGTATTCGGGTGTACGCAATTACCCCGAATATGCGCTTGCGGCGATAGGGCGAATGCTTGAGCTTGAGCCGAATACCGTTATCGAAAACGGCGTGATGAAGCGCGGCGTGATAATACGTCACCTCGTTTTGCCCTCGCACAAGAACGAGAGCATAGAAGTGCTTCGCACGCTTGCCGACAAATTCGGCACAGACGGCTATTATCTCAGCCTCATGCGGCAGTACACCCCTTGTCACAGAGCCTCCGAATACAAGGAGATAAACAGACGCTTGACGAGCTACGAATACAACTGCGTTGCCGAGGTCGCACTACAGCTTGGCTTTAAGGGCTTCTTTCAGGAAAAAGGCTCGGCAAGCTCCGACTATACACCGCCCTTCGATCTTGAAGGCGTGTAACCATTATAACCGCACAGAGCGATTTTGTCAAGTATAATATGGTTAAAAACCCGAAAAAGGCTTAAGAAGATAAGGACGATATGTTTCTTTCGGTTATTATATATATCACGTAATCCGCACTCAACTGCTCTATCTTGTCAAGTGACGGCGTATAATTCCACATAGCCTCATAATAAGCGCATGAAAAATGCTCGCCGAGCAGAGGGTAGAGCTGAGCCGAATACGAATCGCGCATTATATATGCACTCGGCAGGTCAGCCCCGTCAACGCTCGTCGTAAAGCTCCCCGTGCATTCCGCACGTCCTATAGTGTCGGTGTCCGAGAGCATCTCGTTTATATGTGAGGTAAAGCTCTTTTGCAGATACGGCACATTTTCGTACACCGTATCGGCAACGCCGAGATAACCGGCAAGGTCACCGCCACAGCTGCTCACCGTTTCGATATTCAGCATATTCAGCGGATAAGGCGTTACGTTTTTATGATATTTGCCCACCTCGGATATCAACGCCTCATAGCCGAAATACGCTCCCAGCTCCGTCCAATGCGTATCGGTCTGATAATAAAGCTTTCCCTTGTCCTTGTTTTCTCTCATTATATCGGCAAGATACGGAGCAGTTACATAGTCCGAGCCGTTAAAAAGCTCCGACAGCTGTTTTGCTCTCGTCACATCCGACATACCGTTTTTAATGCTCTCCGTCGAGCTTTGCCCGTAAACGCTTACGGGGTCGGGTGCTATAAGCAATATCAGCCGTGTATCCTTGCCCGTCATCTGCCTGAGCTTTTTAACAAAATTCTCCGCACCGACCTTTGCACCCTCAAGCTCCTTTTCCGTGAAAAGCCCCTCGCCCTTATATTCAACCAAAGCCGGCGAATAATACAGCATATCGCCGCCGTAAACGACGGGCTGAGCGGACGGAGATACGACGGAGCGTTTCACCGTGATATATATCGCATCCGACGTTTTCTTGCCCGGCGTGCTTGCCTTTATTTTAAGCTGTTCGGAAAACGAATACATTTCTATCTGCAAAATAAACAATCCGTCACGACATACGCACCTTGAGGTCTCACCGTCACCCTCGCCTGTCACGACAGCCCCCGACTCGGAGCTGCCGAATATCAAAACGGTATTTCTGTCCTTGTTTGCCTTTGCGATAATACGCGGCTTCGGCGTTTTCTCGCCGCTGTCCGTGTCCTCAAACGAGCGTATATCGTCCCCGTCAAGAAGCCTGTCAAGCTCATCCTCTCGCAATACCGTTATGACGCAATCGGGCAAAAGCTCACCCGTCAGCTCCTCGTCATAGCCGAGTCCGTGAGAATATACGACATTTGAAAACGATGCGGAAAGAAACGGCAAAAGCAGTTCCCTTTCCTTTTCGCTCGGTATCTGCACAAGCACCGAGGTGATATCGGAAAGCGTTGTATCGGTAAGGCTCGTCTTAAGCTCGCCCGTGTCAAGTCTGCCCGAGGTGTAGCTTTCTTTGAAGTTTGAGGTTGAAAAATAAACGTCATAATTTCTTATCAAGCCGCTCAAGTACGTGTCCTCCGTCAGTCCCCTGCCCGATGTGTATGCGGTTTTTATCTGTATCCCCTCAAGCGTGAGAGGTGCCATCCTCTGCTTAAGCGAGTCGGGTAAGCCCTCTGCAAGCCGTGTGTAAGCCTCATACGCTCCGAGCATATTCATATTGTCCTGCGTGTTGTCGTAAAGCGGATATTCGCCGTCATAGTCCGAGAGATCGAGCATTTGCGCATTTATGCCGTTCTGCTCAAGGTATGAAAGAAGAGTGCTTGCACGTGTTACGCTCATATCGTACTCGCCGAGATATTCGGGATAAACGGTCTGCACATTCGGAATGATATACAACCGATATTCCGTCCCGAAGCGCGCATACGTATCTGCCCTTGCCTCAAGGGTTTTTTTTATTTTTTCAAGGCTTGCTTCATCGTAAGCATATCGCCCCTGCCTGTCCGCTTCATAATCGAAGCCGTCCCTCGTGCGGGGAAACAGAAAGCCGTTTTTGCCCTTTTGCACCGTATCGGAGTCGAATATGCCGAAGTATTTGTATTTTATCTTTTGCCACAGCAGATGAGCATCGTTATCGTTGCCCATGCCGTACAATACCTCCGAAAAGCTCACACCTGTGCCCCTGTCGTTTACAAGCTCGGTATGTACACAGCCGTACGCGAGCAAAAAGCCCGTGAGCAGCAATACCGAGATGAGCGCAAGCAGAGCCAAAAAAATTTTTTCTCTCAGTTTTTTCATTTATTCTTTTCACATTATTACATATCGTGTTTTTGTCGTCGGTAAACCACCGGATATATTTTACCACACTTGAGCAAAAATTTCAATACCGTGTGAAAAAATATTTCTGAACGTATTTAATATGATTCTTCAAATTATCCACAAATTTTCATTGTTTTAAGCGAAAAAACTATTGACAATTGCTGTTAATTATGGTATTATTGTTATGGGTTAAGTTATCAAAGCAATAATTAACCGGAGGGAGCTGAAAATAGTGGAATTACATGGTCTACTTAATTCATCGTAACATATAACACGATGTACATTAAGTCACTTATTGCCTCGGCACGCACAAATTTTTTTAGCTTGGTTTTATAAAGAAAGGTATCATGATGAAAAGAAAAATTAAAACAATAACATCGGCACTTTTGGTGATTACATTTGTTCTTGGAACATTCTGTTTTTCTCCAATCAAAGCAAACGCATTTTATAACAATGAACTAATTGAATCATTGATTTCGAAAAATGTAGATTTGCAAAGAGTATTTTTGGCGCGAATCGCAGAATACGAGTCAAGTTTAAACGAGATATCGCTATTAAACAAAGATTTTACGTTTACTACCTTGTACTTTAATTCGCCAATTAAATATATCAACAAGCAAAACATCGTATGCGACAAATCAAACGACATTAAAAGTATATACGATTTAGTTTATAGTCATAAAACCTATCATAACGATGTCCTCACGTACTTTCCAAGATATGCTAAATCAGGAATCAAAATTACTTTTGGAGACCACAAAGTATATTTTTATCCTCTAAGTGACAATAACTCCCATTCAATACTTGACAATGGCAATATTGTATATAACGGAATTTTTGGAAGTGACGACATCTCTCTCAAATTCACTCCGGATTTTAATGGATTTGAAAAATCAATTATCATGAATAATGAAACTGATGTCGGAGGATTTACTTTCAAAGTAAGAGCTGACGGATTAACGCTTAACTCAATCAACAATAGGTTGTTTTTGAATGACTCCGACGGAAATATTGTTACTGAAATAGGAAACCTTAATGTCTCAGATTCAAATGGCAAAAATTACACAACACTTGCTGAGTATAATTACTCAAGTGATGAGGATTGTTATTATATAACATATGACATTTCAGCCGCATTAGTTGATAACAGTATCGCATATCCTTTGACAATTAGTGACTCGCTCACAAAAATATATGAAAATACCGGACTAAGTCAATCAATAATATCGAATTATGGAACTTATAAATCTACCACATCGTTAGATACGATCGGTTATACAGGAAACGCATTACCAAATAGAATTTTAGTTAATATTGATAATTTCAAATCAATCTATGCCGACAATTATAAAGATTCAAATGTTTTGTCAATGTCTTATAATCTATACTTCAACACAGCAACAGCGGAAGCTACGGCTCGTGCATATTTAATGACGAGCGATTGGCGTAACGGTTTGGGAACATCTGACGATTATGATGAAATAGTAAGCACATACAATGCATACGGAAGTTTGCTTTCTACGAATAACATCGTTCCAATGCCCACGGGCATATATTATAGCTTCAATTTAATGGATGCTTTCAAGCTATGGATGCAAAACAATTCCGGTGCTGTCAATTCAAGCACAAAAGAACCACATGGAATAATGATAAAACTTGATTCTGAAAATAGCGTCTCCCAACGTTTTGCAACTCCCTCTTCATCGGTGCCTCCATATATTTCAATAACACATGTTAATTACGAGTGGTATTCTCAAAAATCTCCTGCAAATTCAACCACAAGTTGGTACGATAGTTCTTTTGATAATATTTCATTTAGTACTCCCGCATCATATGGTAGTTCTACAGCGTCGGGATTCTATCCTGCCATAGCACTTGCCGGATGTAACATATGCTCATATGCAATGGTATTGCAGGCGCTAAATGCCACTACGACCACATCACATACAATTGCTGTGGGAACCAAATATACAAATAAAAAACTCTCACCCGACCCAATAACTTGTATATTTGCTAACTGCAATTGGCCGTCAATATCAGGTAACATAATTCAAGTATCACATGATCCGACAAACGTATATTACAATAGACTCACAAATGCATTTGGCTATTCTTATAATAATATAAACAGCAACACAACCAATGCAAACAAGTATTATAGTGGTACTAATTTTTCTTCATTAAGTAATTCAGAAAAGAAAGAAATAGTATATTCAATTTTGATTGACCATCCGGAAGGCGTAATTATCGGAGTAGACAGTCATTACATGGTTGCAAGATTGTCCTATAATGAATCCTCTAAATCATTCAAAACTAATGTATTTAGGATTTATGACCCGAGCAAAACGAACGAATCGGATGGAGCAAGCAAAGAGCATAACAATTCAATTTTTTCATCCACCATCAATGATTTTGCAAAAGTTAAATACGTACATTTTTTAACAAAACAATAATTTTGGAGGTCATTTTATGAAAAAACGTATCGTACTCGTTTTATTATCGGCATTTTTGTTGTGCCTTGTCTCCTGTGCCGGATATGGCAATGTGACCGATAATACCGCCGAGGACACCTGTGTCGACACAGATTTGGGAATAGACGTATGCCCCGATTGGGACGAAATCATCTATCGTACCCCGGGCGGCGTTTTGCGGCTCGATACGGGAGTGGGTGCCGTATACAAGCGTCTTGCCCCGGGCTGTAATGTCTATTTCGCCTATGACACGCCCACGACGTTTTACGTAACGCACGACTTGGAGAAGCTGATAAATGAAAAATTCATCGCTCATAATTATTATTATGAGTACGATGAGGAAAGCTCAACATATACGATATACGCCTTTTTGGCAAGCTATAAAAACGACGGCGGCGCATATATCATCACCTACGATGCAAAAAACGACAGGTGTACGACCGAGCTGAAATACCGTTTTGACGGTGCAAGGGTAAGTTCGGACGGGAGCTATTATACATATGTAAGCAACGGCACGGACATGGCTCAGCTCGATTACAACGGCAAGAGTGCCTTCGGCGTTTTCGACAAACGCTTTGAGCCTATAATAAAGCCCGGTACGCTCGATAAAGGCGTATACTATCCCATAGTCGGCAGGCTCGATGTTACAGCCGAGTCGGGGGACGAGATAACCTATAAGACCGCCCTCGGCGGCGTATATACCGCAGGCATCAATACCGACTCCCCGTTTATAAAGCTCCCCGCCCCCGAATACGGTGCAATAGACCTTTACACCGACAGCAAATGCACGCTTGAGGAGCTTTTACAAAGACCCGTCGGCAAAGCGGTACTTAAATTCAACGATGCAAACGAAAGCAATCTGCCACAAAAGGGTCAGGATGAAGTATTCATCAAATGCACGCCGGACGATCGCGGCTTTTCCATGCTGATGGACAGCGACGGCGACACGCTTTACTTCGGTTGTATGTACAATGACAGGCTCATAGCTCATCCCACATACACTGCGGTCGATTTCGGAGAGTACGGAGACGGCAATAAAACACGTTACGCCGTATTTACCTCCCCCGATGATGCACTTATCGTAATTTACGATACGGACGGCATCAAGCTTTGCGGCTTTTCCGAGGGTCTTGACGGCGGCGATATACTGTATGTCAAGGACTCGTCGGGCAAATGGGGCGGCATTAAAAAGGACGGTATGACCGTTGTGTATGATTTTATATACGATTCAGTTTCCCTCTATGACACCTGTCCCGTTTTCACCGTATCAAAGGGTGAGGCTACCCATTATCTCATAGGCAATATCGACGAAGAATATTCAAGCGTCTATATGATAGGCGACTATAAGCTGTACGCCGTAACGACGGAGGGCGAGGGCTGTTATATAACGCTTGACGGGGACAAAATAACATATAACGAAAAGGAGCTTGAAGGATGAAAAAACTCATTTCCGCATTAACGCTTATCGCTCTCATTATCTCCCTGACCGCCTGCGGCGGCGATGACAAGGTCTCCGACACCTCACAGCAGACGAGCGAGCCGACGAGTGAGAGCCTCGTTACATCCGCTCCCGAAACGACGGGCGGCACCGAGGTGATACCGGACAGCTCGGACGGCATGGCATATGAGGCACTGATCGCTTCCCTGCCGTTTTACGCTTGCAGAAGTATTTCCGCAAGTATCGACTCATTTAAGATAACACACAACAGAACGCCGATCATTGACGGTACCTTCAAGGAAAAGCATATTTATTACGAGAAGGACTCAAGCGGCAAATTATACGACATATATATGCTTCTGTGCGGCAGTGCCGACTACACGACATATGCGTTCATTATAAATTACGATACGGAAAAAAACGATTACACCTGCAAGCTCAAGTACAGCCTCACCGATTGCATAATATACGGTGACGGCACGGCTTCGGCTAAGGTAGCGACCGACGGCGACGGCACGCTAAACGGCAACACCGATGCGTATATACTGCTCGATAAACGCTTTGAGCCTGTTTTCGATACGTCAAGTCTGCCGAAAAACACTTCCCTGCCCTTTATCGGACACGGTGACATAAGCGTAACGCAAAACGACGACGGTACATACGGCGTTGCCGTCGGCAACCGACTTAGCTTCACACCCGATGTGTTTGACAGAACGCCGTTTCAGCGTATCGACAACGAGGGCGGCTGTATCGATATATATTCGGGCAAAGGCTGTGTTCTCAGCCGTGCGCCAAGGATCGTCGGCACAACGCTCGATGCTCTCGATATGAAAGAACCGAATTACACCTCATGCCCCGACGGTGGGGACGAATATATGTATTACAGTCTGACGGACGGCTTGGATATCGCCGTGCGTTCAATTGACGGTGTTATGTATTACGGAATACGCCACAAGGGAAAAATAACGACAGAGGTAAAGTATACCGATATTTTGTATGACAAGTACCCTCGCAGCACTGCCGAGCCGTCCGTAGGCTACTACATAGTGCTTTTCGGTGATGACGGCTGTACCCTTGTCTTAGTCGAGGGAAACAAGCTTCGCCAACGCACCTTTGACGAGGGCAAACAGCTCGGCAACAGGCTCGTTGTTCGCTCAGAGGGCAAATGGGGTGAGATAGATCTTATAACGATGAAATTGATACGTGATATAGTCTGCGACGAGGTAAGCATCTACACCACGCAGGTGCCGATGTACGCAAATGTACACGGCGGTATGTATCATTGTGAAAACGCCGTGTTCAAGTATACGGATGCATCGGGCAATGCGTATTATCAAATAGATGATATCGATGAAAAATACAAGTACGTGAATCTGCAGGACGGCTATAGGTATTTCGTCGAAACGCTTGACGGTGAAAAGTATTATATGACCTGCGACGGCTCTGAAATAGCATACAAATAAAATATTATCCGCACCTCAAAACGGGGGTGCGGATATTTTTGCCCCCGTGTGCATATGCATTGTTATAATAATATGCGTAAGGAGCAAAAAATGACGGAGCAAAAGCATATCGTGGGGCTGTCAAGCGCCGAGGCGAGGAAAAGCGGAGAAAAATACGGTAAAAACATTATAAACCGCCGTGCAAGCCGCTCTTTTTTGAAGCTGTTTATCTCGTCCTTTAACGATCCGATAATCAAGATCCTTCTTGCGGCGTTGGCGATAAACGTATTGATACATATCAAAAATCCCGATCCGATAGAGGTATTCGGTATCGTCTCTGCCGTGCTTATATCCACGCTCGTTTCCGCATCGAGCGAATACGGCAGTGAAAAGGCTTACGCAACGCTTATGTCCGACTCGCAGAGGGCAAGCGTCACGGCCTATCGTGACGGTGTACCCGTTGTTATTCCGAGCGGTGAGATAGTTGTCGGCGATGTTGTACTGTTGCGTGCGGGCGAAAAGCTTCGTGCGGACGGTTATCTTTCCTCGGGGCGGATAACCGTAGACCAATCACCGCTCAACGGCGAGAGTGAGGAGGTTGAAAAAACGGCGGCAAAGCGTCCCCGGACTATGCAATTAAACGACACCTGCAGCTTGTTTTGCGGCTCGCTCGTTTGCTCCGGTGAGGGGCTTATGACCGTGAGTGAGGTCGGGGAAAAAACGTATTACGGAAGCATCGCAAGTGAGCTTGCCGAGGGCGGGGAGGAAAGTCCTCTGAAGAAAAAGCTCTCCGTGCTTGCCGAAACGATAAGCCGCTACGGATATATTTCGGCTCTGCTCGTGGCGTGCGCCGATCTGTTCAACTCCCTTGTAATAGACAACGGCTTCGACAGGGCGGCAATACTACACACATTAAGCACTCTCCCCACGCTTTTATCCTGTGTGTTTCACGCTCTGACTCTTGCCCTGACGGTCGTTATCGTTGCCGTACCGGAGGGCTTGCCCATGATGATAGGCGTTGTGCTTAGGCAAAATATAGCGAAAATGAAGCGTGACAGCGTCATGGTACGCACCCCCGTCGGCATTGAGACCTGCGGCGGCATAGATATTCTGTTTACGGACAAAACGGGAACGCTGACCGAGGGCATTATGAGCGTTCGGGGGATGATCACAGGTGACGGACGGTATTGCGAAGGCACTCTCCCCGTTCCATTGATACGTCACCTTGCCGCATCCTGCCTGCTCGATACCTCATGCGTTGAGGGAAAAGACGGTATTTCGGGCGCAACGCCCACCGACCGAGCATTATATTCTTATTTTCGTATATATAAAAAAGATGTCGCGCGATACGAGGTAATTGACCGAGAGCCGTTTTCATCCGAAAAGAAATATTCCTCCGCCACAATGCTTGAGGGCGGTGAAAAATATATTTACATAAAAGGCTCACCCGACACCGTAATACCTCAATGCACCGATGCATTCGATAATATGGGCAAAAGAGTACCTCTTGATAAGCAAATGCTGTTATCCTCCCTCGGGCAAGGTGCGAACGCCTCCATGCGTGCCGTTGCGATATGCGTTAAGCAAGGAGGAAAAACAACTCTTGTAGGTGTAGCCATGCTTTGGGACGGCGTGCGTACACAGGCTCGTTCTGCCGTAGCACAGCTTCAAGGTGCGGGTATCGACGTTATAATGATAACGGGCGACGGTGAGTCTACCGCACGTAATGTGGCAGAGCGTGTCGGGATAATAAGCAAGCAAAGAAATATCGTCATATCCGGCAATCGGCTCTCGGAAATGAGCGATGACGAGGTCAAACACCTTCTGCCGCACCTATCCGTGATATACCGTGCTTATCCGTCCGATAAAAGCCGTATGGTAAGAATATGCAAGAGCGAGGGACGTGTTGCGGCAATGACGGGGGACGGTATAAACGACTCCCCCGCATTGCGTTGCGCCGATGTCGGCTTTGCCATGGGCAGTGGCTGTGACGTTGCAAAGGAAGCGGGCGATATAGTTATTGCCGACGATAATATAGCATCTATCGCACGTGCGGTGCTTTACGGCAGGACGATATACAGAAGCATTAAAAAATTTCTGCATTTTCAGCTAACGATGAATTTTTGTGCCGTCGGGATCTCGCTTATCGCTCCGCTGATAGGCTGTGATACGCCCGTCACCGTCGTGCAAATGCTTTGGATAAATATTATTATGGATACGCTCGCCGCACTCGCATTTGCCGCCGAAGCACCGAGGGCGGAATACATGAAGGATCGCCCCATAGGACGTGACGAAAATGTTCTGAGTGGAGCAATGAAAAGGCGAATAGCCTTCACCGGCATAATATCCACGTCCGTTATGATATGGTTCTTGAGGGCTGAGGTCGTCAAAAGCTTTTTCGGCTTTTATTCCGACCCGTTACCGTTTTATTGCGGCTTTTTCGGTCTGTTCGTCTTTACCGGAATATTCAACTGCTTTAACGCAAGAACACATAGATTGAATATACTTTCTCACCTCTCCGAAAATCGCTCGTTCTGCGTGATAATGGCGGCGGTGTTCGCATTCCAGCTGTTTTTGATGTATTGCGGCGGCAGTACCTTTCGTTGCACCCCGCTTACACCCGACGAGCTATTGTTTGTACTGTTGCTCTCCTCACTCGTTATCCCCGCCGACCTGCTCCGTAAGCTGTTTGACCGCGGCGAAGAATAAGACCGCCTCCGCACGAGGGCGGTTCGGCGTACACAAATATCGCAAGCTCCGATCGTTTCCGATACGCACCCCAAGGGTCAGACACCTTTGGGGTGCATTTCAATTCCCTCATCGTACTTTTTTGATTTTTCTTTTAACAAAACGAAAAAAATATTTGCACCTATTGACTTTTTTTCGATATTATGTTATCATCAATTGTATTGTATACTTAATGTAAATTACGTTGTATACTCTGCGTTACCGCTGTGAAAAAGCAAGTCGGACCGCAGAAGCAATATACGATATTGCCTCGGCAATCATCATAACAAAATATCAAAAAAGGAGCAAGCAATGAAAAAAATCATTTCGTCATTTTTGGCACTGACCTTTATCATCTCCTCGGTACTGTTCAACACATCGGCTGTTACGGCAGGCACGGATGAGCCGATAACGTATGACGGCATTAAAGCATATCAAGCCGCAACGCTTCCCAAAAGCGGTAAATGCGGTCCCGATGTAACGTATACGCTCGCGGACGACGGCACGCTTACCATATCGGGTACCGGCGGAATGTACGATTATTACACTTTTGAAGTCGATTCCGATTTCATATCGCCTTTTTGCTTTGACAGCGGTATTAAAGCCGTTGTTGTCGAAAACGGGGTAACGAGCATAGGCGATCACGCATTCAGCTGTTGCCCGGGCTTGAAGAGCGTAAGCATGGCAGATAGTGTGACGAGCATAGGCTTGCAGGCTTTCTACGACTGCAGTGTTCTGGAAAACGTGACCGTGCCGAGCAGTGTGGCAATTATAGGCTCTCAGGCATTCTACGGTTGCTCAAGCCTAAAATATAACGTATACGAAAACGGAAATTATTTGGGAAGCACAGTCTCTCCGTATCATGTTTTAATGAACACCGTTACCAAGGATATGACCTCATTCAACATTCACGATACTACCGTAATTATTCTTGAAGGTGCCTTCTCCGACTGCAGAAGCTTAGAGGATATTTCAATACCGAACAGTATAAGCATTATAGGCAATGATGCATTCAGCGGATGCAATAGCTTGATATACAATGAAACCTTGGACGGTTACTATTTGGGGAATACAGATAACCCGTATCTTGTTCTGATGGGTATTGACAAAACAATGCTTGATGGAAACGAAGACGACGAAGACGACAACTTTTTCGATTTCGCTATCCACGAGGATACGAGGGTCATTTTCGATAATGCGTTCTATAAGATTCGCAACTTGAAAAGTGTCTATATACCGAGCGGTGTGCGCAGTATAGGCAAAAACGCATTTTACATTTGCAATAATCTGGGAGAGGTCGATCTGCCAGACACTCTTACAAGTATAGGAGAATATGCATTCAGTGGTTGTAAATCGCTGTCAAGCATTGAGATACCGAGAAGCGTAACCAATATAGAACTGGGTGTATTCGCTGTTTGTAATGGTTTAAAAACAGTTACCATGCCCTCCGACGGTATGCTGAAGATCATAGGTGCCGGTGCATTCTTTGAGTGTCGTGCTTTGAAAAGCATAACCATACCGAGCAGTGTAACGGCAATGAGATCTTACAGAAGCCTCGGTTCGACTGGCGCATTCGTGAATTGCACAGCTTTGGAAACCGTTACCATTGCCCACGGCAGCTTGCTTACAAGAATAGATCCGCTCACATTCGATACTTGTACTGCTTTGAAAACGGTCAATATACCCTCCGACAGCTTAATAAACGGTATAGGCTCTCGCTCGTTCTCTTCATGTTCTGCCTTGGAAAGCATTACTATACCGAGCAGTGTAACGGTGATCGGCTTCGGCACACGCACGGAATCCAATTATGTTTATTATAATACATTTGGCGGCTGTACAAGCTTGAAGAGCATAACCATACCGAGCAGTGTAACATCTATCGACGAGCCGGAGTTCGAAGACTGTCCTTCCGATTTGGTCGTGCGTTGTTATAAGAACTCTTATGCGGAGGAATACGCAACGACTAATTCCATAAAGGTAGCTTATATCAACGCTCCGGAGCCTCTGGGCGGTCAGATAAAGCAGACATCACCTGCGGGACTTCGCTTCGGCTTCTCACTTGAGAATTTAACGCAAACGCCCGAGTCCTTCTACGTTCTCGTTAAAAAGCCCGAGGGCGAGTGGAAAAGAGTGGATATCACAAAATTCTACAATACGGAAAAGACAGTATTCACCCTCTGCATAACCAACATTCCCGACTCGGCAAAGAATACACTCTTCACGGCAAAAACCGTTGCCGTATTTGCCGACGGTTCCGAGGAGGAGGGCTACGAGGTCAGCCTCTCATATAATAAGGTCGCAGATGCGATAAATAACGGCTTTTAGGCAAAAAACACTTTTCAACCAAACAGCGGCACGGTTCATACCCGTGCCGCATTTTGTATTACTTTGAACTATCGGGTGAGTCAATCACTGTGGGTAGGCGAGCTGTCATTCAAGTCCGAGGCTTACCGAGATAGCCTCGTTTACCCTGCTCATTACCTCCTCGTCAAGATGTCCCATTTTTTCCTTTAGGCGTGTTTTGTCTATCGTCCTCACCTGTTCAAGCAATATCACCGAGTCCTTTGCCAGCCCGTAGTTTTCGGCGTAAACGCCTATGTGAGTCGGCAGCTTTGCCTTGCTTACTCTGCTCGTTATCGCCGCCGCTATAACGGTCGGGCTGTATTTGTTCCCCACGTCATTTTGAACGATAAGTACAGGTCTCAGCCCGCCCTGCTCGGAGCCTACGACGGGTGACAGGTCGGCGTAAAAAATATCTCCTCTTTTTATCAGCATGGATCCCCTCCGCAAAAGAATATAAGTCTTGGTTACGTACTTATATTTTCCCGTGCGTCGGGACTTTTAATCACAGCCTTTGAAAAATTAACCGATTATTTCAAAACGCATTTCTCACTCGTCGTGTAAAAGCTCATCGTGCGAGAGCTTCGACCTTCTGACAGTACGCTTCATCGGGTCGTAAATAAATTTTGCACAAGAGTATTGAGCGGCGACAACGCCCCTTTTTTTGCAAAGCATATGCTCGCCCTCGTACAAGCGGCACGCATATTCGCAATAGGCACACATTTTTTCGTATTCCGCAGCTTCCATTTTTTCATCCCCCGTTCCTTTCAAGTATGATTATACAACAAAACACGCAAAATGTCCATACCCTAAGCGAAAAAAATCGAAAAAACAAGAAAAGACAGCACAAATGTAATAAAAAACTGCACCGCCTTACCCTTTACGTATTCTCCCGCACCGAGTCCGCAGGCGGCAAGCTGAGAGCTTACCTGTACCATTGCGCACAGCCCCGAAAGCGAAACGAGCGAGGTAACGAGTGCAAAGCAGGCGGGCGTATACGTTACATATTCACATATGCACGACACTCCGACACTCAGCTCCAGCAAAAGAAGCATTATACACCGCAGATATCCGTTTTTCACAAAGCATTCAAGTGCCGAGCCTACCACCGAGAACACGATAACATA
Source organism: uncultured Lachnospiraceae bacterium (assembly GCA_964562175.1). Lineage (GTDB taxonomy): Bacteria > Bacillota > Clostridia > Oscillospirales > CAG-272 > CAZCJU01. Next base: position 50,616 of record CAZLRV010000008.1, on the reverse strand, counting down.
TCCGCACGCATTCAGTATCGACGGCATGGACGATGTGACCGCTTTCGTAAAAGCATCGGCTCGGCTCGTTTTGCGGCAAAAGCAGACCGTATCTCCCACAGCCGTATGCGGCGATATCACAGCCCCGTATATCAGTGAGGAGAGCATCAGGCAAATATACATTGCCACGCCTATTTTGATGCTTCCGAACGCACCGACGCCGACAAAGCTTATTACGAATGCCGGCGTTGCGTTATTTGTAAACGAAGCAAGTCTGCACGCTTCCGAGGCTGTTATTTTTCCCTCCTCATACATTCGGGCGCATAATGCCGCAGAGGTCGGATAGCCGCTTATACAGCCGAGCAATATTATCACCGCCGCATTCTGCGTAGCACCGAGCATTCGGCAAAGCCTTTTTCCGATAAGGCACGCGACTCTTTCGGCATCGGCCGAGTAATAAAAATATTTTGTCAAAACCGCAAACGGAAGCACGGACGGTATAACGCCCCACAGACATAGGCTCACGCCTCTGTATGCTCCGCTGTATGCCTTATCTCTCATAAATATGAGAAACGCCGCCGATATTATATACGGTACGATAAGCAATACCGTTTTCGACTTTTTCATTTTTCCCCCGTCATATGTTCGCTGCTAAAATAATATTATTAGAATGCAAGAAATATTTTAAGGTGAACGCTTTTGTTATGAAAAAAAGAATTTCCGACTCGGCAGCGCACAAGCCGACAAGTACACCGTCGTTTTTGCTCGTCGGTCAACGTGAATGCATAATCGAAGGAAAATGCGAGCTTGTTCTGTATTCGGATTCGCATATGGCATTCGGCATATTTCAAGGCGGCAAGATATTTTCGATATACGGCACCTCCCTATCTCTCGCCTGTCTTACGCAGGGCAGATGTGCCGTATGCGGCTGTATCGTCCGACTTGAATTTGAGGATGAAAAAGAGCTTTCGGCAGGCGGTGATGTCGCAAAATGAAGCAAATACCGTACTATTTATCCGCTGTGGAGATATATTTGACAAACGAAGAAAAGACCGCCCGTCTTGCCCGTCTGTTGAACGTACACGCCGCCTTTTACGTTTCGGGCAAAAGCGAGGGGGGAATATATGTCAAGCTCTCAAGCGGCGATTACAAGCGAGCGTTTCCGCAGGGTGAGCCGTCCGTCCTTCGTCATTGCGGACTTTTGCCCTTTTTACGCTCTCACCTTGACCGCTCCGCACTTGTCTTGGGCTCTATCGCTTGTCTTTTGACGCTGTATATTTCATCGTTTTTCGTTTGGGATATAGTCACGTTAGGCGATGAGGATATACCGAGCGAATATATTCTGTCCGCTCTTGCCGACTCCGGCTTGCGGTGCGGGGCGTATATACCGAGTCTGGATATAAGCTCCATCGAGGCCAATATGCTTATCAAATGCACGGAGCTATCGTATATATCATTAAATCTTGACGGTTCTGCCGTCATTGCGGAATACGGCAGACGTGTGAGCATTGAGGACGATACCGCCGAGGAGGAGGTGTCGAATATAGTCGCAGACGAGGACGGTCGGATAATCAACAGAATAACGCAATGCGGCACGCCGATATGCAAGGCGGGGGACGTGGTGCGACGAGGCGAGCTTTTGATATCGGGCTTGTACGAGAGCAAGTCGGGAATACGCACGGTATGTGCAAGCGGACGTGTATACGCCGAGGTTGAGCGAAGAATAGAGGTCTTTTTCCCGTATGAGCGTGAGGAAAAGCTTTACACGGGCAAGACCACACGCTCCCTCGCACTCTCGCTTTTGGGGAGGACAAAGACCATAAGCGCACTCGATGAGTGCGGTGAATACGATATGACCTCCTCCGTCGAAAATATTATGCTCTTCGGCAAAATACGCTTGCCGATAAAGCTTATTGAAACGTGCGGACGTGAATACAGATACGAAAAAAAGGAGTATTCAAAGCAGCAAGCTCTTCACGAGGCTACACTTGAATACGAAAAGCAGCTTCACGAGGCACTGCGTGACGGTGAGCTTGTCGGCCGTGAGCTTACCTTGGAATGCACGGAGGACGGTTGCCGTATCGTATGTAATATAAGCTTGATACGCGATATAGCGCGACGTGTGCCGATGGGATAAATATCAAAACACGGCAGGTGTGCATAAAATGATATTGCGGATACATATCCGCAAAAAACCGAATAAAAGGAGGAAACAGTTATGGAAACGGGACGGGTGACATTAGCCACGTCATCACAAACGTATGCTCTTAAGGGTGCAAGGCTCCTGTCCGAAAAAGGAATAAAACACCGAGTGGTAAGAATACGACCGAGCGAAACGAGGCACGGCTGTTCCTACGGAATATCCGTTTTTCGGGCAGACAGAGAAAACGCCGTAAGAGCTCTGCTATCGGGCGGTGTGAGATATACGGAAGTATTGAATGAATAATATAATATATCTCGACAACGCCGCCACGACGTTTCCAAAGCCCGCATCCGTCGTCAATGAGGTAAGGTCTTGTATAAAGCGGTATTGCGGCAATCCCGGGCGAGCCTCTCATGCGCTGTCAAGTGAATCGTCAAGGCGTGTATACGAGTGCCGAGAGCGGCTCGACCGTTTTTTCAACGTCGGCAAGCCCGAAAACATTGTCTTTACGCTCAACACGACCTACGCTTTAAATATCGTCCTATCCTCGGTTTTGAGGGACGGTGACCATGTTATAACCTCAAATGCCGAGCATAATTCGGTATTAAGACCGCTCTCGGAGCTTGAGGCGAGGGGACGTATACGTGTAACATATATCGACGCCTTCTCTCCCGAGGACAATATTATACAACAGATAAAAAACGCCGTATGCGGCAGAACGAGGGCTGTGGTCATGACGCATTGCTCAAACATTTGCCCTCTGCTCTTGCCTATTGAGCGTATCGGCAGGCTTTGCGAGAGCTACAGACTCAAATTCATCGTTGATGCGGCGCAGAGTGCCGGAGTATACGATATAGATATGAAGCGTGACGGAATATACGCCCTTTGCATACCGTCACACAAATCGCTTTACGGAATACAGGGAGCTGGGGCAATATGCTTTTCCGAGAGGTGTAATGTAGGCGAGCTTCAAGCCGTCTTTTCCGGCGGCAACGGTATCGACTCAAAGCAGATGTCTATGCCGAGCCTGCTTCCCGAACGGCTTGAGGCAGGCACGCTGAGCGTACCTGCGATAGTATCGCTGAGTGAGGGAATAAAATTCGTTTCAAGCGTAGGTACGGAGAAGCTGAGGGTAAAAGAATGTGCGCTTTCGCAAATACTCACCGAGGGGCTTAGGCAAACAAAAAAGGTCACCGTGTACGGCAGCTCCCACTCTCCGTGCGTGCTTTTCAATGTACACGGCAAGGATTGCGAGTATGTTGCCGAGTATTTGGCATCGCTCGGTATCTGCGTGCGCTCCGGCTTCCACTGCGCACCTCTTGCGCATAAGCGGCTCGGAACGTACGAGAGCGGAGCGGTAAGAGCGTCGTTCGGAGCGTTTAACACCGAAAGCGATGCTTTATCGCTCATATCGGCGATAAAAAGAATATAACCCAAAAAAAGCGTATCGCCGAGTGCTTATCGGCAATACGCTTTATGTATATCAGATCTTCAATATATTATTTGCTATTATATCTCCCATTTGACTGCACGAGCATTTTGTCATCCCGCTCTGCATTATATCGGCTGTTCTGTAGCCGTCGTTTATCGCACTCTCCACCGCACGCTCCACCTCGTCGGCTTCCTCTGTCATATCAAAAGAATACTTCAGCATCATTCCGACGGAAAGTATCGTGCCTATCGGGTCGGCTATATCCAAGCCGGCTATATCGGGAGCGGAGCCGTGTATCGGCTCATACATTCCGAGACTCGAATTTGAAAGCGATGCGGAGGGCATCATACCTATCGAGCCGGCAAGCATGGATGCCTCGTCGGAAAGTATATCGCCGAACATATTTTCCGTCACTATAACGTCAAACCGAGTCGGTGCCTTTATGAGCTGCATTGCCATATTATCGACAAGCACATCTTGGTATTCAACGCTCGGATATTCTTCCGACAGCTTATGCATTATTTTTCGCCAAAGCCGTGAGGTATCAAGCACATTTGCCTTATCGACCGAGGCGAGTCTGCCGCCTCTTTTCATTGCGACCTCAAACGCCACTCTGCCTATACGCTCTATCTCATGCTCCGAATACGGCATAACATCGACTGCGACAAGCTCGCCGTTTACAAGCTCCGTCTTTTTTTCGCCGAAATATACACCGCCCGTCAGCTCACGCACGATAAGCAGATCTATTCCGCCGCCTATCACCTCTTTTTTAAGCGGCGAAGAATCGGCAAGCGGCAAAAACAGCTTTGTCGGACGCAGATTTGCAAACAGCCCAAGTCCGGAGCGGAGCGCAAACAACGCCTTTTCGGGTCTTATATGAGGCGGAAGCTCGTCCCATTTCGGTCCGCCCACCGCACCGAGAAGCACACTGTCGGACTCCTTGCATTTTTCAAGGTCCTCATCTCTTATCGGCACACCGTACTTATCTATACAACAGCCGCCGACATCGATATAAGTATATTCGAACTCATGACCGTATTTTTTGCCGACTCTGTCAAGGCACTTTACGCCTGCGGCAATTATTTCACTGCCGATACCGTCACCGGGCAATACGGCTATTTTCTTTTTCATATCATTTCATCTCCTCAAGCAATGTCCTCATAAGCCCGCCGTTTTGTATCATATTCTGAATAAACGGGGGAAACGGTTTTGCGGTATAGCTCTCGTTTTTCGTTACGTTCTTTATTATACCCGTATCGAAATCGACCAACACCTCGTCCCCATCCTCTATTCTCTCGCTTGCCTGCTTGCATTCCATTATAGCAAGCCCGATATTTATCGCATTGCGGTAGAATATTCTCGCAAATGATTCCGCTATAACGACCGATATTCCCGACGCTTTTATCGCTATGGGTGCGTGCTCTCTGCTTGAGCCGCAGCCGAAATTTGAGCCGGCTACCATAATGTCGCCTGCCTTTACCCGCTCGGCAAAGCCCGAGTCGATATCCTCCATGCAGTGGCTTGCAAGTGCGCTATGCTCCGAGGTATTGAGATATCTTGCGGGAATTATTACATCCGTATCTACGTTGTTTCCGTATTTATGTACCTTTCCGTGTGCCTGCATTGCTTTCCTCCTTAAATATCCCGTACATCGCATATATGACCGCATACGGCGGATGCCGCCGCCGTTGCGGGGCTTGCAAGATACACCTTTGAGGTCACATGACCCATTCTGCCGACGAAATTGCGGTTTGTCGTCGCTATTGCGCATTCGTTTTCTCCGAGTATTCCCATATGACCGCCGAGGCACGGACCGCAGGTCGGTGTCGATACGGCACAGCCGGCTTTTACGAATATCTCCGTATAGCCTCTTTTTATGCATTCGAGGTATACCTTTTGCGTTGCGGGAATTATGATACAGCGAACGCCGTCTGCGACGTGTCTGCCGTCAAATACCTCTGCGGCGGCTGCCATATCCGATATTCTGCCGTTTGTACACGAGCCTATAACGCATTGGTCTATTTTGACCTGACCGAGTCGGCGAGCCGTTTCCGTGTTTTCGGGCAGATGCGGACAGGCTACAAGCGGCTCTATCTTACCTAAGTCTATTTCGTATTCGGCATCGTACAAAGCGTCCTCATCGGCTCTGTATACGGTAAATTCCCTATTAACACGGTCTTTGCAATAATCGAGCGTAATTTCATCGACATCGAATATTCCGTTTTTCGCTCCCGCCTCAACTGCCATATTTGCCATGCAGAGTCTGTCATCCATCGAAAGCGAGGCAAGTCCGGGGCCGAAAAACTCCATTGACTTATACAAGGCTCCCTCAACGCCTATCATACCTATGATATGCAAAATAACGTCCTTGCCCGAGCAATACGGGCTAAGCCTTCCGACAAGCGTGAATTTAAGAGCCGTCGGCACCTTCAGCCAGCACTTGCCGCTTATCATTGCCGCCGCCATATCTGTAGAGCCTACGCCCGTTGAGAAAGCACCCAGCGCACCGTATGTACACGTATGCGAGTCTGCGCCGATGATCGCCTCACCGGGTGCGACAAGTCCTTTTTCGGGCAAAAGTGCGTGTTCTATACCCATTTCTCCCACATCGTAGAAATGCTTTATACCGTATTTTTTCGCAAAACAGCGGCACGCCTTTGCCTGCTCGGCGGCTTTGATATCCTTATTCGGCGTAAAATGGTCCATTACGAGCGATATCTTGTTTTTATCGAATATCTTATCAAAGCCGTATTTCTCGAATTCGTTTATGGCAACGGGTGAGGTAATATCGTTTCCCAGCACCATATCAAGCTTTATTTTTATAAGCTCGCCCGGCTCTACCTTATCGAGGTGTGCGTGAGCGGCAAGTATTTTTTGAGTCAAGGTCATGGACATATTATTTACCTCCTATATTTTCATACTGCGGTTAAGTGCGGAAAAGAGCGCGTTCACGGATGATGCGATAATATCGTCGTGTATTCCCACGCCCCAGACCTTTCTGCCGCTGTGGCAAGTAATGCTTACATATGTTATAGCCTGCGAGGAAGAACCCTTTGTCAAAGCGTGCTCCTCGTAGGTCAGATCGGTAAACGATACGTCAAGATGCTTTTTCAGTGCGTTGCTCACGGCATCAAGGCGACCGTTTCCGCTTGCGGATATCTCCTTACGCTCCCCGTCCACATCTATATGCAGTGTGACGTTCATCACATTTGAGCGTACAAATCTGTAATCTATAAGCCTTACCGTATCGTTTACGTTTACGTACTCTTTCGTAAACTCCGACAAGACCTGCTTCGGCGCAAGCTCTGCGTGTGCATTGTCGGATATGTTCTTTATCGTATAGCCGACATCCTCTCGCATTTTCGTCGGAAGCACATAGCCGAAATTATGCTCAAGCAGATAGCCGATACCGCCCTTGCCGGATTGGGAATTTATGCGTATAACGTCCGTTTCGTACTCACGTCCCACGTCTGCGGGGTCTATCGGCAAATACGGCACGTTCCATATATCCGAGTTGTTTTCCTCTCTGTATTTCATACCCTTTGCTATGGCATCCTGATGCGAGCCGGAGAATGCGGCAAACACGAGCTTGCCCGCATACGGCTGTCTTTCGTATACCGACATTCCCGTAACACGCTCGTAAAGCTCCGTTATCTCGGGCATATGCGACAGATCGAGCCTCGGGTCGACTCCCTGTGCGTACATATTCAGCGCAAGCGTTACGATATCGGCGTTTCCCGTTCTCTCGCCGTTACCGAACAAAGTTCCCTCTATTCTGTCCGCTCCCGCAAGCAAGCCAAGCTCCGAATCGGCAACGGCACAGCCTCTGTCGTTATGCGGATGAAGCGAAACCACCACGTTTTCCCTGTATTTCAAATTCTCGCACATATATTCGACCTGATCGGCGTAAACGTGCGGCGAGGAAAGCTCGACCGTTACGGGCAGATTTATTATCGCAGGTCTTTCCGCACTCGGTCGCCACACGTCAAGCACGGCGTTACACACCTCAAGTGCAAATTCCGGCTCAGTACCCGTAAACGATTCGGGCGAATACTCATATCTGTAGCAAGCCCCATGCTCCGCACTTATTTTGTTAAACAGCTCCGCACCGGTGACGGCGATATCTATTATTTCTTCCTTGCTCTTGCGGAATACCTGCTGTCGTTGAGCGACGGAGGTGGAATTATACAGATGCACTATGGCGTTTTTGCATCCGTCAAGTGCTTCGAAGGTCTTGCGAATGATATGCTCCCTGCTCTGTGTAAGCACCTGCACCGTAACGTCATCGGGTATCATATCGTTGTCTATAAGCTCTCTTAAAAATGTGTATTCTGTCTGTGAGGCGGCGGGGAAGCCCACCTCTATTTCTTTGAAGCCGACCTTGACGAGCAGCTTGAAAAACTCAAGCTTTTCCTCAAGGCTCATCGGCACGACAAGCGATTGATTGCCGTCACGCAGATCTACAGAACACCATACGGGCGGCTTTTCTATAAGCGTTTTTTCCGTCCATTTTCTGCACCTCGGTACAACGGGAAAAAACTGCGGTTCGTATTTTTTTACATTCTTCATATTATTCCTATCATATAAAGGCAAAAAGCTCCCTCATCTCATAATTATTCCTCGATAATTAAGAAATGAAGAAGCCATTGAGCTATTTATCGCACTCGGACAGCTTATATTCAAACGAATCCGTCAAGGCGGTAAAGCTTGCTTCGATAACATCGTGGGAAACACCGAGAGTCGTCCAAGTCTTTTCGCCGTCCGTCGTTTCTATCAGCACTCGCACCTTTGCCGCAGTCGTCGAACCGGAGTCGATGACTCTGACCTTAAAATCGACAAGGCAAAGCTTTTCTATCTGCGGATAGAAAACGCTCAACGCACGCCGCAGTGCGAGGTCAAGTGCGTTTACCGGACCGTTTCCGAGCGATGCGCTCGTTTCCGTTTTTCCGTCGACCTCGATAACTATCAAGGCACCCGCAGTCATTCCTCCCTCGGCAGACGGAAAATCGTCCGTCGTTTTGTAAAGAATGACCTTGAATTTCGGAGAATATTTATAAAATTTTTTTGCAAGCAGCAATTGCAATGAAGCCTCTGCCGCCTCGTAATGGTAGCCGTAATGCTCTTTTTCCTTAAGTGCCTCAAGTGCAAGCTTAAGCTCCGGCGAATCCTTATCCGCATTGGGTACGAAGCGTCTTACCTCATCAAGCAGAGTGCCTCTGCCCGACATTTCCGAGAGAAGAAACTTTCTTTCGTTTCCCACAAGCTCCGGGGCGATATGCTCAAAGCTTGACGGCAGTTTTTTCACCGCATCGATATGCATACCCGCCTTATGACCGAACGCACTCTTGCCGATATACGGCTTATTATTGCGTATTCTCGTATTTGACAGCTCGGATATCTCATTTGCCGTTTTCTTAAGCAGTCGCATATCCTGCTTAAACTCACAGCCGTATTTGAATTTCAAATTCGGTATCACCACTGACAGATCGGCGTTTCCGCACCGCTCGCCGTAGCCCAAAAACGTGCCTTGTATCTGAGATACGCCCACACGTGCGGCTATAAGCGAATTTGCGACGGCACAGCCGATGTCGTCATGATAATGCACGCCGATGCGCACATCGGGATATCTTTTGCATATCTCATCCGTTATTTTGTAAGCGTCCTCGGGCAAAAGGTCGCCTCCGGTATCGCATAAGCACAATACATCCGCACCCGCCATACGAGCCGTATCCAAAACAAGCACGGCATATTCGGGGTCGCTTTTATATCCGATATAAAAATGCTCCGCATCGAATATGACCTCTCTGCCGTGGGACTTCAAATAGCGCACCGTCTTTTCGATAAGCTCCAAATTCTGTTCTCGGCTTACGTGAAGCACGGCACCGGCCTGCTCTGCGCTTGCCTTTCCGAAAACGGCAACACACGGTGTGCCCGCATTGAGCAGCGCAGAAAGTGCGGGGTCGTCCTGCGGCTGTCTGCCGTAGCGCAGAGTACTGCCGAATGCGCAAAGCCTTGAGTTTTTAAGCTCAACGCCCTTCATACGCTCGAAGTATTCCGCATCCTTGGGATTTGAGGCGGGAAAACCCGCCTCAATATAATCTATGTGAAAGCTGTCCAGAGCCTTCGTTATTTTTATCTTATCGCTTACCGAAAATGATACGCCCTCTCCCTGAGAACCGTCACGCAGAGTGGAATCGTATATTTCGATTATCTTTTTCACTTCTTTTTCTTAAGAACCAATACAGTTGCGACCGCAATTCCGATAAGTGCGACGGCACCTACGCCTACGGCAATGTAGACGACTGTGCTGTTGCCGCCCTCACCCTGTGAATCGGAGTCGACCGTTACGAGATTACCCGCATCGTCAGTCACGACGTTACCCGATGCATCCGTTACGACGTTGCCGGGGGCTTGTGTCGAGACAGAGCCTGTAGGAGCCTCTGCTGCGTTGGGGTCACCCGAAAATGCGAACATAAATCTCGCACCGGGGGCAACATCTCCGTTTGTGTAGAAGTCCATTATATCGCCGTCGGCTTGCATATTATCCGACCACTTGAAATTGAAGCTGAGGCTGTCTGTCAGACCGAGAGCCGAGCGGGGAACGGCTATTTGAAGCACTTTGCCCGATACGGAATAATCGACATCCGCAACCTTTTCCCAATTCCAGCCGCCCGTCGAGCGTTCAAGCGTTGCCTTATCGGCAGAGGGGCTTTCGCGGTTTATAACGTACTCGTATTCCTCCCACGCAGCGCCGTTTGCCGTCGCCTCCTGTGTATCGATAAACAGACGCATCCACGCCGTATCGGACGAGGAGGTCAAATTATCTACCGTGCGAACATAGAAATAGATATTGCTATCATCGTAAGCCACTCTCGCTTGAGCTATGTCGTTTCTCATCGTCTTATTTTCGTACTTTGTTCTGTTATAGCCGAAGGAGGTGCGGTCATATGTGTTGTTTATATAGTGATTGAATACGGCAACGCTGTCAAAATCCCATTGCGATACATCGCCCTTAACGTCTATAGTCTTTTTTGAGGTATAGGTCTGCGTTTTGCTCATGCCCTTGAAGCGACGGATATTCGATACGAGCTGATTGTAATAGTGGTCCTTAAGATCTCCCTTTGTCGGCTCGATATCACGTGAGTTTTCGTCATCGAACGTATCGGGGAATGCGTTTTCGAGCATCGTTTCCGGTATGTTGGGCGACCAATTGTTATGTCTGTCGGCTATCCACTCGTTCCAGCCCGTTACGAATATTATTTCGGGGTCCTGCTCAATGGCGTAATCCCACTGCTGTTGGAAATTGCGTCCGTACAGCTTTGAGTCCGCTATGTTCGCATCTACCGTAACGGTCTGTCCCTTATATGTGTACGAATACGAGTAATCGCCCTTTGCGTAGCTTCTGCCCATGTTGTTCGGACCGTTCATTGCCTGAAGCTTATTTTTGGCGTAGTTTGCGTTCATTGCAACGCCGACCGTCGTCATTTCGGGCTTTTTGGCTCTTTTTGCGGTATATACCGCCTGCGGATACACGTGCAACCAGCCCCAATAGGTGTTTGTCTTGTCGCCTTCAAAATAGCTTGCCACGTTGGCACGCCATGTAAAGTGGTTGTATATCTCGCTGTTTGAACTTACGCTTGCCGAGTATCCTATCATAAGCGGCTTGCCGTCAAGTATAAACCACATATCCTTGAATTTTTCGTTCGAATAGAATCTTTTGTAAAGATTGGTCACAGAGGTCTTCGTATCGGGACTTTGCTGAAACGGGAGCATAAACGATACCTTGGGCACCTTTACGCCGTCAAGTGCCGCATCCGCCCATACATTAAGCAGCTTAGTCGTTGCGCCGTCCCATGTCATATTACCGTTGGTGCAGTCGAAAACGACGAAATCGACACCGGCGTCCGCTAAAAGCTCCGCTTGCTTACGCAAAACATATGAGTCCGCACCCGAATAATAGCCGTAGATAGGCTCGTTCCAGAAGTACGCACCCGTGCATTGCTTCCATACGGGGTTATCGTAATCGTTGATCGCCTCGGGATGAAGCTTTGAAAACTGCTCCATGTTGGTGATGGTTCCCAGCTTGTTGTTGGCTTGCTCCTGATGCCATGTCCAATAGAACATACCGACTGTCTTTTCTTTTTTGTCGCCTGCCTGCTCATAGGTGGTAAGCTCTCGTCCGAGTCCGTCAACTCCCACCCATTGAGTGGGGTCTACCTCGCCCGCTATGTCAGCCTGATTCACTCTCTCATCGTCCTCGGCAAGTGTGGTGAGTGAGGTGGATGACAAAAGCATAAGAGCCGCAAGCGCCGCCGATAAGCCTTTACGCATTTTCTTCATTTTTGATTCCATACCTTTATAAATTATTTTAACGGCACACGCCGTATTTTACTTTTTACACGCCACGTTTTTTATATACACGCCGCCGCGCCCGTTGCAGAACAGCTTTATCTGTCCGTCGGGTGATATATCGCCCTCGGTACTCAACACGGCGATCGGGTCGGTAAAGCCGTCGGTGTATGAATAAAGTCGCACCTCCGAGCCGACGCTCAGCCTGTACACCTCATTGAGCTTGCCCGAATCATCCTCAAGTGAGAGTGAAACGGTGCCGCTCCGCTTGTCATCCTCGATACGCACACGGCGAAAGCCCTCGGAAAACGAATACGGAAGCTTGTACGTTTTTATATCGTCCCCGTCTGCCGCGTTCGCTATGGCAAGCTCGTCCTTTTTGAAGCCGAGCCACAGCCCGTCACCGTCGGAAAGCGTACTCGTTTCATACTGCACGCGAAGTGCCGCAAAAAGCGTGTTTTCGCTCTTGTCGTATTCGGGTGAGGCGTTATCCGGTGTATACAGCTCAAATTCCATAACGCAGTTTTTTTCATCGTTATAGAAATGTCTGTTTATCAAGGTAAATTCCCCGCCGTCCGTATCACAGCCGGCATAAGAGCCGAAATACAGCTTTGTGTTTCTGCCGGTAAATATCCAATCGTCGTCATCCGCCATTATCTGCTCGCTCATGCTTGCCGTGTACCAGCCGTCGCCGTACATATTTATCGCACTGTCCGCACCCGTATTCTCACCGACCGTTTCAACGTCGGACTCATGTGCCGTATCGCTTGAGGACGTATATGCTCCTTGTGCTGTCGCCTCCGTCCCCTCTCGCTCCTCGGACCTCTTACAGCCCGTCGCACCGAGTGCAAGCGGCAGGGCGAGGGCAAGACAAATATATCGAAGCCTTTGCAATTGCATCTCTCCTTTACAGAACGCACGGTTCGTTATACTGCTCCGATTTACAGTATACCATACTATTTGCGATTTGTAAACCGGTTTTTGATGTTTTCATAAAATTTTACAAAATAAAGCATTCCCTCGGCAATTTACGTGCTTTGCAAGCAAAGCAAGGCATACCGTATTGAACAGCGTCAAAATGCAGGTAAACGTATCGCTCAGCTCCCACATAAACGACGGTGCCACACACGAGCCGAGGATAACGCAGAGGCAAAAGAACGGCAATGTCGCTTTTCTCACCGTTTCGTTTTTCGTAAGATAATTCATGCACACCGTAACGTGATACGCTTGACATATTATTGCGGCAAAGGCGTAGAATACGGTGAGCGAGGTTATAAACCGACTGCCGAGCGTGGGAAAAAACACGGAATAAGCCTCCCCCGTCGTCTTTACACCGTCATAGCCGCTCACATCGACGCCCGACAGCAATATCACAAAGGCGGTGAGGGTACACATTATGACGGTATCGACAAGCACCTCAAGCATACCGCACGCACCCTGGTGCGACGGTGAGGAAGCATCGGATGCGGCATGAGCTATGGATGCCACACCGCAGCCCGCCTCATGTGACAAAATGCCCTTTACCGTTCCCTGCTTAATGCTTTTACCGAGCATATGACCGCCGAAGCCGGCAAAAGCCGACTTTATATCGAGTGCTTGCGAAAATATCTCACCGAGCATATTCGGCACTCGCTTATACGAGGATATCACGACGGCAAGCGATACAAGAAAGAACACGCCCGTAACGAGCGGTATCAGCTTCTCGCAAAACGAGGATATCGAGCTTATGCCGCATCTCACGGTAAGATAGCACAAAACGGCAAACACCGCCCCCGTCACAACACGAGGCACACCGCACATATCTCTCACTGCGCCACTTGCACAGCCCACCTGCACCGTCGGTGAGGCTATGAGGCAGGAGCATAGACACAAAACGCCGAATACGGTGGAAAAAACAGGCGTGCCGAAGCATTTTTCCATATAATACATGGGGCCGCCTACATAATGTCCGTCATGCCCTTCTCTGTACTTGACCGCAAGATACGTTTCGACATATTTAATACTCATGCAGATAACGGCGCTTACCCACATCCAAAGCACCGCCCCGGCACCGCCGAGCGATATCGCCGTCGCAACGCCGGCAATATTACCCACGCCGAGAGTACCGGCAAGCGAAACGGCAAGTGCCGAAAGAGGAGATATCCCATCCGTTCTTTGAGCCTTAAACGGCAGCTTCAGCACCGAAAAGAGAACTGCGGGATCGTAAAATCCAAGCCTTGCGAAAAAGTAAATGCCGACTGTAAATACGACAATGGGCAAAAGCGGCAATAAAATATATTCATTTAAGCTGTTCATATTAGAGAATATTCTCAGTCCGCTCTTTTTATGTGAAAATTAAACGCCGCCGCACATTTTTTTGTTGCATAGTTCATTTTTTTGTGATAAGCTTATTCTCGAAAAAACATTCGTATCGATTTTCTTTACCATTGAGCATTTGGGGCAAAAAATGTGATATGATATGTAAAATGGCTTGAGAGCAAGTCAACGGGAGAAAAGCAATGTACGATATTGAGGAATTTTCGGAAAAATTCAAGAGCTGTCGGCGAATACTTCTCGCACTCGGAGACACGAACAGGCAGCATCTCATACTTACCATGATACGCATGGGAAGCTGTGAGGGCGTGAGAGTGGGCGATATAACCGAAAAAACGCATCTTTCGCGTCCCGCCGTTTCACATCATCTCGGAATACTCAAAGAGGCGGGAATAGTCAAAATGCGGCGTGAGGGAACGAAAAATTACTATTACTTCGATGCAGATGCCGACGAGATGAAAAAGCTCATCGATATGCTCATCTGTGCCGAAAATATCATGCGTTCGCTTCCCGACAGAGGAGGAGAGGAGCTTTAAAATGGAACTTTCGGAAGCTATGGAAAAACGGCACAGCGTGCGTCAATACATCGACCGCCCCATTGAGGGCGATGTGTTGACCGCTCTGCAAACGCAGACGGAGCTGTGCAACAAAGAAAGCGGGCTGCATATACAGCTCGTCGAAAACGAGCCGAAGGCTTTTGACGGCTTTATGGCACATTACGGAAAATTTGAGGGCGTGAAAAATTACATTGCGCTTATCGGCAAGAAAAGCGATAAGCTTGAGGAGCTGTGCGGATACTACGGACAGCGACTCGTGCTTTTTGCTCAAACGCTCGGGCTTAACAGCTGTTGGGTGGCAATGACGTATAAAAAAATACCGAGCGCATTCAAAATAGACAAGGGCGAGCGTCTTACTGTCGTGATAGCCCTCGGCTACGGCAAAACGCAGGGAGTGGCACACACCTCAAAGCAGATCGAGCAAGTAAGCAACGCAAGCGATAAAACGCCCGAATGGTTCAACCGAGGCGTGGCGGCGGCTTTGCTTGCCCCGACGGCAATGAATCAGCAGAAATTCAAATTCATCTACGAGGACGGCAGGGTAGCAGCGACAACCTCATTCGGCTTTTATTCCAAAATAGACCTCGGTATCGCAAAATACCATTTTGAATTGGGAAGCGGAAAGAAATTCAAATAAAGCCCAACGTGCCGCATATCGCCCGAATGATATGCGGCACTTTTTTATTTGCCGCAGGGGGCTTGCAAAAAAAACGGAAATGTGGTAGAATAGGCACGTGCTTGCATACGGTGCTTGCAATACAATGATTTTTGGGAATGATTTCAAATGGAAATATTAAAGGCTCGGGGTCTGAGCTTTACCTATCCCGACTCGGCGGTACGTGCGGTGGACGAGGTATCCTTTGAGGTACGACGCGGCGAGCTTGTCGTGCTGTGCGGTGCGACGGGTTGCGGAAAATCCACGCTTTTGCGATTACTAAAAAGAGAGCTTACGCCGCTCGGTGAGCTTGAGGGGCGTGTTTTATATAACGGTATCGACCGTGACGAACTTGATCCGCGCCGAGCGGCGTTCTCCGTCGGCTTTGTCGCACAGGACGTACGGCGGCAAACGGTATGCGACAAGGTATGGCACGAGCTGGCATTCGGTCTTGAAAACGCCGGTGCGGACAGAAATACCATATCAAGAAGAATTGCCGAGATATGCGGCTATTTCGGCATGGAAAAGGATTATGAAAAAGATGTCGCCTCCCTCTCCGGCGGTCAAGCACAGCTTTTGAATTTAGCCTCGGTAATGGTATGCGACCCGAAAATACTCATACTTGATGAGCCGACCTCACAGCTTGACCCCATTGCCGCAGACGATTTTATAAATATCTTGAAAAAATTGAACGACGAGCTGTCACTCACCGTGATAATAGCCGAGCATCGGCTTGAGCGGCTTATCCCGATATGCGACAAAATGCTCGTTATGGAAAAGGGACGGCTGATACACTGCGGTGAGCCGCGACAGGTAGTGAAAAAGCTTGCCGACTCCG
This sequence comes from uncultured Lachnospiraceae bacterium, assembly GCA_964562175.1. Lineage (GTDB taxonomy): Bacteria > Bacillota > Clostridia > Oscillospirales > CAG-272 > CAZCJU01. Next base: position 34,350 of record CAZLRV010000008.1, on the reverse strand, counting down.
CACTTTTGCCCTCACTTCCCGCACCGATAAGGCTTGCCCATATGCTCGGTGAGCATTCAAACGTGCCGATTTCCGTAGGGGAGGGGCGTGAGCTTATCGAGCGTGAATACAAAAACGATATCGTATCACTGCCTCAAAAAAAGTACGAGCATAGTGACAGGCTTGCCCTTGAATGCTCCGATGTCTGCTTCGGATATGAAAAAGGCTCGCCCGATATTCTCGGTGAGCTTTCGCTTAAGGTATACGAAAACGAGATATTTTGCATTCTCGGCGGCAACGGCTCCGGCAAGACCACGGCACTTCGTGTTTTTCTCGGTCTGCTCAAGCCCTATACGGGAAAAATAAAGCTTTTCGGAAAGAATATAAAAGACTACAAAAACGGCTCGCTTTACGGCGGCTGTGCGGCGTATCTGCCGCAGGATGTGCAGACCTTGTATTTGAAAAACACAGTACGTGCGGAGCTTGAGGAGGTCGGCTCAAGCATAGCCGAGCTGTCGGATGACCTCATACCTCTGCTTGAGTGCCACCCCTACGACCTATCGGGCGGACAGCAACAGCTTGTCGCATTGGCAAAAGTATTGGCAAAAAAGCCGAGAATAATTTTCATGGACGAGATAACGAAAGGGCTTGACGGCGAGAAAAAGTCAGCTCTCGCCGAGCGTCTGCGAGAGCTGAAAAAAAGCACTACGGTGGTTCTCGTAACGCACGACATTGAGTTTGCCGCCTCATGTGCCGACAGAATAGGAATGTTTTTTCACGGCGGCATAGCTTCCACGGGTACACCCGATGAATTTTTCTCCGAAAACAGCTTCTACACGACAAGTGCCTCACGCATGAGCCGAGGCTATTACGAGCGAGCCGTAAGCGTGGAGAGCCTTGCAAAGCTATGTAAAGCAAACGGCAAAAAGCTTCAGGCACCGACTCCGTAGCCGCCCGTTACCGGGTCCTTGAATATACCGATATGCGGCGGTGCAAACGTAAAGATGACAAACAGCACGGCAAGAATACACAAAACGCAAAAGCAAGCATGAGAGCAAAAAGCGTTATCGCATATTCGAGCCGTCGCGAAGACCTTCGCCTCGTATATGTACATAACCGCACAGGATACGATAAACACGCCGATATTCACCCAGCCGGGCGATTTTCCGATAACGCCGTTGTAGGTGTAAAAAAGCACGGGAATAAGCAAAAGACCTATCGCAATGCTCCTCAGCCTTACGCATAGATAATCGTCGATATTCTTAAAAAAGAAGTATTGCACGAGCGAATACAAAAATGCGGGTACAAAAAGCAGCTTCATATGCTCCCATGTAGATTCGTTCACGGCGGAAAGCACGGCAACGGCTTTATTCTTTCCCGACAGAGCGTAAGCGAAATGCAACAGCACGCCGCATATGCAGTTCACGGCAAAGCCGATGCGTGACGAAACGAATATTGACATAAAAACGACCTCCCTACTCATATTTCTTATTAATATATTCGGGATGTGGGGCAAAAATAACAAAAGTAACATAAAAGGACGGAAATAAAATGCTTGAAAAATTAAACGAAAACCGATTTGATGAAATGTTTGAAATAATGCAAAACAGCTTCCCCCGAGATGAGTACAGACAGCGCTCAGAGCAGGAAAAGCTGTTTTCCGACAGCAGATATACGGCATACGGACTTGATCTCGGTGATGAGCTTTGCGCCTTTATCACGGTATACGAGCTTGACGGCTTGGCATTCGTCGAGCATTTTGCGGTAAACGAGAAATTCAGAGGTCACGGCACCGGCTCACTCGTGCTTGCCGAGCTGAAAAAGCTCATACCGCACCGCATATGCCTTGAAGTTGAGCCACCCGAAACACCTACGGCAAAGCGTCGTATCGCCTTTTACGAAAGAAACGGCTTTTTTCTGAACGAATACGATTATTGCCAGCCGCCCTTTTCGGCTGACAGAAGCCCCGTCGAGCTTCGTATAATGACGACCCTCGGCAAGCTCACCCGACAAGAGTTTGAGCAAATAAAACACACCCTCTACACGCATATCTACCGTGTCAAATCAAATTGACAGTCTCATTCACACGCCCCGCCTCGCTTTGTATGACCGCCGATTGCGTAACGAGATACGTCCTTGCGGACGGGAGAAAAAAGACGGGAGGCTTGCTCCCGTCCTTGCGTTTTCTTTATATTAAATGTTATAAAAGCTTTTTCAGCTTTTCTATCTGCCTTGCGGTGCTTTGCTCGGCGGGGCCGCCGACTACCGCTCTGCCCTGAACACAGCTGTACAGGTCTATCGCCTCATACACGTCCTTGTCGAATACAGGCGAAAACTCTTTATATTCGTCAAGGGTGAGTGCGTCAAGCGATGTATTTTTTTCTATGCAATACGCCACAAGTGAGCCGACGGTCTTATATGCGTCTCTGAACGGCATACCGTGCTTAACGAGATAATCCGCACAATCCGTTGCGTTTATAAAGCCGTGGCGTGCGGCATTGAGCATATTTTCTCCCTTTACCGTGACAGTTGCGAGCATTTTCGCAAACACGGACAGGCACAACTCCGTATTGTCAAGCGCATCGAATATCGCTTCCTTATCCTCCTGCATATCCTTATTGTACGCAAGCGGAAGTCCCTTCATCATCGTAAGCAATGTATTGAGCGAGCCGTATACCCTTGCGCACTTGCCCCTTGCAAGCTCCGCTATATCGGGGTTCTTTTTCTGCGGCATTATGGACGAGCCTGTGGAAAATGCGTCGTCAAGCTCGATAAACGAAAATTCACCGCTGCACCACAGTATTATCTCCTCCGAAAAACGCGAAAGGTGCATCATAACAAGCGAAAGGTCGGAGCATAGCTCGATAACGAAATCTCTGTCCGATACTCCGTCCATGGAGTTTTCCGTTACATCGTCAAAGCCAAGCTCTCGGCATACCATGTATCTGTCTATCGGGTATGTCGTCGCCGCAACGGCACATGAGCCGAGCGGCATTATATTTATGCGCTTATAGGTCTGCTCAAGTCGCTCCGTATCTCGTGCGAACATTGAGCCGTAGGCGAGCAGATGGTGCGCAAACGTCACCGGCTGAGCCCTCTGCAAATGGGTATATGCGGGCATTACCGTGCGTGTGTTTTTCTCCGCAAGCTCAACTATAACGCCTATCAAGCCTTTAACGAGGTCACGAACACGCAAGCATTCGTCCCTCAAGTACATACGTATATCAAGTGCCACCTGGTCATTTCTCGAACGTGAGGTATGGAGTCTTTTACCCGCATCGCCTATACGCTCCGTCAGCACCTGCTCGACAAACATATGAATGTCCTCTGCCTCGGGGTCAAATTCAAGCCTGCCGGCTTTTATGTCCTCAAGTATCCTCTCAAGCCCGTCTATTATCTTCTCACTCTCGCCCTTGTCGATTATACCGCACTCGCCGAGCATTCTCGCGTGTGCAATACTGCCCTTGATGTCGCATTCATACATACGGCAGTCGAAGGAAATGGAGGAATTGAAATCGTTTACCTCACCGTCAAGCTCCTTCTTGAATCTGCCTGCCCACATTTTCATAAGCTCACCGCTCCGAATCCTTATTTTTCGCCTGTGATATAGCCCAGCTCGGCAAGAAGCTCTGCGATAAGCACCGCTCCGCCCGCCGCACCTCTCAAGGTGTTATGCGAGAGTCCGACGAATTTGAAATCGTACAGCTTATCCTCTCTCAGCCTGCCCGCCGTTATGCCCATACCGCCGTAAATATCGCGGTCAAGGCGTGCTTGAGGTCTGTTATCCTCTTCAAAATACGTGATAAAATGCTCGGGAGCGGAGGGTAAATGCAGCTTTTGCGCTACACCCTCGTAATCTCTCCAACGCTCAAGTATCTGCTCCTTGGTCGGCTTCTTTTTGAATTTCACGAATACCGCCGCCGTGTGACCGTTGGTAACGGGAACTCTTATGCACTGCGTGGTTATCGTTATTCTGTCGGTGGGAACTATCTTTCCGTCGACGATATTGCCCCAGACCTTAAGCGGCTCCTTTTCGCTCTTTTCTTCCTCGCCGCCTATGTAGGGTATCACGTTGTCTGTCATCTCCGGCCATTGTGCAAAGGTCTTGCCCGCACCGGATATCGCCTGATAGGTAGTCGCTACGACCTCATACGGCTCAAACTCAAGCAAGGGCGTGAGCAGAGGCACGTAGCTCTGTATCGAGCAATTCGGCTTAACGGCGATAAAGCCCTTTTTCGTGCCGAGTCGCTTTCTCTGATAGGGGATTATCTCAAGATGCTCGGGGTTTATCTCCGGCACCACCATAGGTACGTCGGGTGTCATGCGGTTTGCCGAGTTGTTTGAAACAACGGGTATCTCGGCACGTGCATATGCCTCCTCAAGCGCAAGCACCTCGTCCTTCTTCATGTCAACGGCGCAGAACACGAAATCCACAAGCTTGCTCATCGCTTCTATGTCCGATGCGTCCATGACCGTCATATCGCGTGAATATGCGGGAATGTCGCAATCAAGCTTCCATCTGCCGTCAAGTGCCTCAGCGTACTTTTTACCCGCACTTCTTCCGCTTGCGGCAAGCGCAACCACCTCAAACATGGGATGGTTATCAAGCAACGTAACGAAACGCTGACCCACCATACCCGTTGCGCCTATAATGCCGACCTTCAATTTTCTATCCATAATCAAATCTCCGATTTACGTATTTTATCAGTATATTATATCATATTTTTTTAATTATAAAATTAACGACGGCAAAATTTTTTGTAAATTCTCGCCGTTTTTCTCTCCTCCCTTGAGCCGTCATACCGCTCCTGCGGTGTCGGCACAGACTCGGATCAGTGTCAGGGTCAGTGTCAGGGTCAGTGTCAGGGTCAGTAACAGTGTCAGTGTCAGTAACAGGGTCGGTATCAGTAACAGGGTCGGTATCAGTATCGGTAAAATGTGGAAAACCAAAGTTATCCACATTTTTCGGGCAGATAATTTTCCCGACCTAATTATTTTTTATTCGGAGCTTCACACATTTTGACGTCGGTGAATACAATAAATACGAGGTGCGGAGCTGAAAAATAAGCTTGGATGTGTTAATTTTTTGTAAATTTCACAGTTTACATCTTTTATTTTTTAAATGTGCGTGTTATAATATGCAAAATTATGCTTATTACCTGCCCCGTGTGGGCTGTTATATAACAATTAAATAGTACCGAGGGATTTGTTTATGAAGAAAATTGAGATAAGAGGCGGCAAGCCTCTGGTCGGTGAGATAGAAGTCAGCGGTATGAAAAATGCGGCGGTAGCCGTTATTTTGTCGTGCCTTTTAATAGAAGATACCTGTACGATAGAAAATTTGCCCGATATAAGCGATGTCAGACTTTGCCTTGATATTTTGAAGAGCATGGGAGCGGAGATAAAGCGTCCCAAGCGTACCGTGGCGCAAATAAACTGCAAGAACGCTTTGGGCGGCGTATCGCCTTACGATATGGTAAGAGGTATGCGTGCCTCGTATTATCTTATCGGTGCGGAGCTTGGCAGATACGGCAGAGCATATGTCGGCTGTCCCGGCGGCTGTGATTTCGGTATTCGCCCGATAGACCAGCATATCAAGGGCTTTGAGGCACTGGGCGCGTCTGTTCGTGTCGAGGGCGGATATATCGATGCCGAGGCGAAGGACGGTCTTGTCGGCAATCACGTTTATTTTGACGGGGTGACCGTCGGCGGCACGATGAATATCATAATCGCCGCAGCTCGCGCAAAGGGTACCACGATCATAGAGAACGCCGCACGCGAGCCGCACGTCGTAGATCTTGCGAACTTCTTGAACACCTGCGGCGCAAACATAACCGGTGCCGGCACGGATGTTATCAAGATAAAGGGCGTTGAAGAGCTTCACGGCTGCAGCTATACGATAATCCCCGATATGATAGAGGCAGGCACTTATATGATCGCCGCCGCCGCAACGGGCGGTACGCTCAAAATAAACGGCGTTATACCGAAGCACCTCGATTCGATAACAGCCAAGATGCTCGAAATGGGCGTGCAGATCGAGGAGCTTGACGAGGCGGTAATAGTTTCACGCACTACCGAGCTTACACGTGCCAATATCAAAACGATGCCCTACCCCGGTTTCCCCACAGATATGAATCCGCAGATGTGTGTTCTGCTGTGTCTGGCAAACGGTACGAGCTACTTGACCGAGGGCGTATGGGAGAGCCGCTTCCGCTACGTTGAGGAGCTTAAGCGCATGGGTGCGGGAATAAAGGTGGACGGCAAGATAGCCGTCATTGAGGGCGGTAAGCCCCTGTCGGGCGCTCCCGTCAGAGCCGTTGACCTGCGTGCGGGTGCCGCCGTTATCATAGCCGCTCTTGCCGCAAGCGGAAAGACCGTGATAGAGGATATCCACCATATCGAGAGAGGCTACGACCATATAGTCGAAAAGCTGAGAGGTGTCGGAGCGGATATCAGCCTTATAACGACTCCCGATAATTTATATAAGCAAGCGAATTGAAGCTTGATAGGTGATAAAATATGATAGATAACAAGAAGCTCGACATACATGCCGTCCTTTTCGATATGGACGGCGTGCTTGTCGACAGTGAGCGGATAATGAACAAAAGTGCCGTCATTGCTCTTAAAAAATGGGGTGTAAACGCTCGTAGCGAGGATTTTACACCGTTTATCGGTGCCGGCGAGGTCGCATACCTCGGCGGCGTTTCTTTAATGTACGGCGTTGAGTATGACCCCGAGATGACGAAGGAGGCTTACACCGTTTACGGCAGGCTCATATCCGAGGGTGAGAGCATCGCCTTTCCGTACTCGTCACGAGTCGTCAGGTATCTCAAGAGCAGAGGCATAAAGACAGCCGTATGCACGAGTGCGGACAGAATGAAGCTGGCTTTCAATCTCAAAGCCCTCGGTCTGCACGATGAATTCGATGCACTCATCACGGGCGAGGATATCGTACATAACAAGCCGAGTCCCGATATTTATCTCAGAGGTGCCGAGGTATTGGGCGTCTCGCCCGAGCATTGCTTGGTATGCGAGGACGCATTGAACGGTATACGTGCCGCAGTGGCGGCAAATATGCCCTCTCTCGGTATAACCACCTCTTTTCCCGAGGATAAGCTTACGGAATGCGGCGCGACGCTCGTTGCGCCGACCATTGAGAAGCTGGAAGAAATTTTATAATGGTCGAGGTCAGATCCGTTTGTCCCGACTCTCCCGCACAGCGTCACGGGCTGCTGTCGGGCGATATTATAATCTCCATAAACTCGCATCCGGTAAACGATGTGCTTGATTACCGCTTCTACCTGACCGAGCGTATCGTGACCCTGAGGGTACACAGAGGTGCGGAGCTGTTTGATGTGACGATAAAAAAAGGCGAGTACGACGACATAGGGCTTGAGTTTGAAACGTATCTTATGGACAAAAAGCACTGCTGTAAAAACAAATGTATATTTTGTTTTATAGACCAAATGCCGCATGGTTGCAGAGATACGCTGTATTTTAAGGACGACGACAGCAGACTTTCGTATCTTATGGGAAACTATGTCACCCTCACGAATCTTACGGATGAGGATATCGACAGAATAATAAAGATGCGTCTGTCCCCTCTCAACATTTCCGTGCATACGACCAATCCGAGCCTACGTGTGTTTATGATGAAGAACCCACGTGCCGCCGAAATAATGGATGTCATGTGCCGCTTGCGTGACGGCGGAATAAATATGAACGGACAAATAGTGCTTTGCCGAGGTATAAACGACGGGGACGAACTTGAGCGTTCAATGCGTGACCTTTATTCGCTGTATCCGTATATGACCTCCGTTTCGATAGTTCCCTGCGGTCTGACCGACTACAGGCAGGGACTTTATCACATAGAGCCGTTTGACAAAGCGACGAGCGGCGAGGTAGTGGCGCAGGTCGAGGCATTTGCGGAAAAATGCTTTGCTGAATGCGGAGAGCGTATATTTTATTGCGGCGACGAGTTTTACATAAACGCCGGTCTTAAATTTCACGACAGCGAGTATTACGGCGATTTTTGCCAGCTTGAAAACGGTGTCGGCACGATAACCGATTTTAACGAGTCGTTCTTCTCGGAGCTTGAATACAGGCACGGCGATAATACCCTGCGGAGTCTTTCGGCGGCAACGGGTGCGGCGGCTTATCCGTATATCAAGGCGGCGCTTGACGAGCTTGAGAAGAAATTTCCGCATACGCACGTTGAGCTGTACAGAATAGAAAATAATTTTTTCGGAAAAAACATTACGGTAGCGGGACTTATCACCGCAACGGACCTTGAAAAGGCTCTGTGCGGTATGCCGCTCGGCGAGCGTTTGATACTGCCGAGTGTAATGCTTCGAGCCGACGGCGATCTGTTTCTTGACGGTGTCAGCCTCTCGGAGCTGAGTGAGCGTCTCGGACTGCCGATAGATATAACCGACTCCACCGGTGCGGGACTTATCAATACAATAATCGGAGAAGAATAAATGTCAAAGCCTATAGTTGCGATAGTTGGACGACCCAACGTCGGAAAAAGCACGCTTTTCAATAAGCTTGCCGGAGAGAGAATATCAATAGTGGAGGATACCCCCGGCGTTACACGTGACAGGATATTTGCCGAAACGACCTGGTGCGGACGAGCGATAACGATAATAGATACGGGCGGAATAGAGCCGAAAACGGACGATATGATATTGAAGCATATGCGCACTCAGGCGCAAATGGCAATAGATATGGCAGATGTCATCGTATTTATGACCGATGTTCGCGCGGGTCTTACAGCGGACGACCGAGAGATCGCCGTAATGCTTCAAAAGAGCCGCAAGCCCGTTATACTTTGCGTGAACAAGATAGATTCGATAGGTCAGCTCCCGTTTGAATATTATGAATTTTACGAGCTTGGCTTCTCACTCGACCCCATTGCGCTTTCCTCCGTTCACGGCACGGGTACGGGAGATCTGCTCGATGCGGTGCTTGAGCTATGCCCCGGCGAGGACGAGGAGGACGAGGAGAATGACGAAATAAAGGTTGCCGTAATAGGCAAGCCGAATGCGGGCAAAAGCTCGCTCGTAAACAGGGTACTCGGTCAAACGAGAATGATAGTTTCATCGGTTGCGGGTACAACGAGAGATGCGGTAGACAGTCACGTTGAAAACGAGTACGGCAAATTCTGCTTTATCGACACGGCGGGAATAAGAAAGAACTCGAAGATAGACAACAGCATCGAAAAATACAGTGTAATACGTGCAAAGGCGGCAGTCGAGCGTGCCGACGTTTGCGTTATAATGATAGATGCCACCGAGGGAGTTACCGAGCAGGACGAGCGTGTTGCGGGTCTTGCGCACGATGCGGGCAAGCCGTCGATAATCGTTATAAACAAGTGGGATCTACTTGACAGTGCGGAAAAGAACACGACGGAATACACGAAAAAGGTAATGACCTCCCTTTCGTATATGACCTACGCTCCCGTCGTTTATATCTCCGCAAAAACGGGACAGCGTGTAAACAAGCTTTACGAGCATATAAAATACGTTTTCGAGCAATCGAGCCTGCGTATATCGACAGGTATGCTCAACGATGTTTTGGCAGATGCCGTCGGCAGGGTACAGCCTCCGTCAGACAAGGGCAGACGCTTGAAGATATATTACATGACACAGCCCTCCGTATGTCCTCCCACCTTCGTTATATTCTGCAATGACGAAAAGCTTTTTCACTTTTCATACAGGCGGTATATCGAAAACTGTCTGCGTCAGGTCTTCGGCTTTTCGGGTACGCCGATCCGCATAACGATACGGGAAAGGGGCGATGACAAATGAACAACGGTATTTTTTCCTCCGGCTCAAGCTGGGATGTGCTTTTTATCGGTCTGTTTTTATGTGCGATAACAGGCTATTTTCTCGGCTCGGTGAATTTTGCCGTTATCATATCAAGGCTCAAATACAAGCGTGATGTTCGCACCTCGGGCAGCAAAAATGCGGGAATGACGAATATGCTCCGTACCTACGGCAAAGCGGCGGCGCTTCTTACACTGCTCGGCGATGTCGGAAAAACGCTTCTGTCCTGCTATATCGGTTCGATATTCTTGGGCGAGGGGGGCGCATACGTTGCCGGTCTGTTCTGTATGATAGGTCATACAAAGCCGATATTTTTCTCGTTCAAGGGCGGCAAGGGTGTGCTTACGCTCATGGCTACCGTTCTGTATTGCAACCCGGTCGTATGCTTTATTCTGCTTACTTTTTTCGTTATCATAGTTTCGTGTACCAAATATATCTCGCTCGGCTCGATTATTTTCGCTCTTTTCTATCCGATAGTACTATCGCGTTTTTCCGAGCCTAATATTATAATAACGGTCTGCTCGCTCATATCCGCCGTAATAGTTGTCGTATCTCACAGAAAGAACATACAACGCTTGCGTGACGGTGAGGAAAACAAGATACATTTGGGCAAAAACGGCGAGTTTATGAAAAAAGGCACGCTCGTTTTGCTGAATCTTTTCGTTATAGCACTGACCGTCGGCGTTGTATTCTCAAGGATATACACCGCAAACGGAATGGGCGAACGGCGGCAAGAGGCCGCCGTGTGCGGTGAGTATTCATACAGCCGATTGCAAATGAGATATTTATATATATCCTGCGCCGACGAGTATTTAGCCGACGAGGCAAACGGTGAGGAGGAGCTTGTCAAGAATTACGACCCGAACAAAAAATACTGTGAACAATATCTTCAAAGCGGTGAGAGCTATGCGGATTTCTTTATGAGCCTTGCAAAGCAAAAAGCGACAACGCTTCTTTGCGGCAAGTCTGCGGCAAATGCCGCAGCACTGCCCGCCCCGTCGGAATATCAGATAAACGCCTACACTCAGAAGCTTGATTCGGCAGCCGAGAGCTCGGGACTTGATATCGCCTATTATATTTTGGACAAATACGGACGGGGAATGAAAAAAGCCGATATAACAGCCGTCCTTACGGACGAGTGCCATACCGACCTTTATTTGAAAAGCGATGCTTATTCTCCGGATAAGCTGAACAGCTTCGATATCGAATTTGACGAAAAGCTCCTTGATGAGATAAAGCAAGAATATTAAGCCTTTATCGGGCAAAAGAACGTACCGACAGAGTCGCCCTCCACTATATCGTAAAGCACCTCGGGGTTTGAGCCGTTGGCTATTACCATTGCCGTGCCTCGTTCGGTGACCATGGCGGCACTCTCTATCTTTGTCTTCATTCCTCCCGTGCCTCGGCTCGTGCCGGCACCGCCCGCCATGGCGTATATCCGTTCATCGACACGTTCTACACGCTCGACAAGCACGGCATCGGAAAACTCACGCGGGTCTTTATCGTACAAGCCGTTGATATCGCTGAGATTTATAAGTATATCGGCGTTGCACAGCAGTGCCACATATGCGGCAAGCGTATCGTTACCGCCAAATTTCAGCCCATGGTAGGAAACGGAGTCGTTTTCGTTCACAATGGGGATTATGTCCATATCAAGCAGGGTCTTGAATGTATCGTGTGCGTTTTTTCTCGTTTCCTCGTTTTCGACAACATACTTTGTAAGCAATATTTGAGCGACTTGGTGACCGAAGCCGGTAAAAAATCTATCGTACATTTTCATAAGCTCCGCTTGACCTACAGACGATAACGCCTGCTTTTCGGTAAGCGATGTCGGTCTGCCGTGATAACCCGTTTTCGCAATACCCGCAGAAACGGCACCGGAGGATACAAGCACGACCTCCGCGCCTCTGTTTTTCAGATCGGACAGCACACAGGAAAGCTTTTCCATTCTGCGAAGATTCAGACTTCCCGTATCGTAGGTCAAGGTAGAGGTTCCGACCTTGACAACTATTCTTTTATATAATATATCAAGCATAATATTCCTCACTGCGATATTTCCCCGATATTATACAACAATAACTCAATAAAGTCAAGAGATAAACCGTAATTTTTCGCATATGCAAGAAAGGGCAAGGAAAAATGAAAGAAAAATACATTGTAACAGTTGCCGGAATGACCTTCGGCATACTTACCGAGGATGATGAAAATTTCACCTATGAGGTGGCACGCACGGTAAACGGAGAGATAAGCAGTCTTGTGCTTAAGAACACGAGCTGTACAAAGCTCAAGGCGGCTACTCTCGTGGCACTCGATTACTGTTCGGAATCGAAAAAGCTGAGAGCGGAGAACGCACAGCTCAACGAAAGAATCAAAAAGCTTGAAAGAGATCTGGCACGCGAAAAGCGAAAGGGCGGAGCCGATGAGTAATGCCCTGCCCTCTCTGCTTCTTCCCGCAGGCTCGCCCGAAGCACTCGATGCGGCACTTGCCGCAGGTGCCGACGAGATATATTTCGGTACTAAGCTGTTCAACGCACGCATAGGTGCGGAGAATTTCGATATAGATAAAATAGCCGATGCGGTGACAAAATGCCACTTTTTCGGCACTTCGGCAAACGTCACGCTCAACACCGCCATATACGATAAAGAATACGATGATTTGCTTTCACTTGTTGACAGACTGTGCGAGGCCGATGTCGACAGTCTTATCGTTGCCGACCTCGGTGCGGCGGCGGAAATAAAAAAGCGTTTCCCCACTCTCCGACTCCACGCAAGCACGCAAGCCTCGTGCCACAACGCAAGCGGAGCGGCAATACTCAAGAAGCTCGGCTTTTCGAGGGTGGTGCTGGCGAGAGAATGCTCGTTCGGCGATATCGTATTGACAAAGCGTGCCTGTCCGGATATGGAATACGAGATATTCGTACACGGCGCTCATTGCGTTTGCCATTCGGGTATGTGTTCCCTCTCCTCCTGCATGGGCGGGCGAAGCGGAAACAGAGGTCAATGCGCTCAGCCGTGTCGTCTGCCGGACGGTGAGGGTAATTATCGCCTGTCGCTTAAGGATATGTGCCTTGCCTCATACATACCGAAAATAATCGACTCCGGTGTGACGACGCTCAAGGTAGAGGGGCGTATGAAATCGCCCGAATACGTTTACACCGTCGGCAAGATATACCGCCGTCTGCTCGACGAGCGGCGTGCGGCTGAGCCGGAGGAGCTTGAGCGTCTTAAGAATATTTTTTCACGCAACGGCTTCACCGACGGATATTTTACACACAAAATAGGTGTCGGTATGCTCGGTGTACGCTCGGATGAGGACAAAGCCAAGACAGCGGATACCGAAACGACGGCGGCGTTTGAGCTGAAAAACGACAGATGCCGACTTCCCGTCTGCATGAGTGCGGAATTTTGCTTGGGTAGGGCGTGCAGGCTTCAAGTAAGCTGTCCCTCCGTAAACGGTCAGGTCACCGCCGTCGTATACGGTGCCATGCCCGAGACGGCAAGGAGTGCCGCACTTACCCGTCAGACAGCCGTTAAAAATCTCGCAAAGCTCGGTTCAACACCGTTTAGTGTCAAGGACGAGGACATTTCGCTGATACTTGACGAGGGTGTTTTCCTCTCCCCCGCCTCGATAAACTCACTCCGTCGCACCGCTATAGAAAAGCTTCTTTGCTCGATAAATACAAAAAAATATCCCCCTCGCCGAGCAAGCGAGGTACAAAGCGGCGAAAAGCCGCGCTTGACAAGAGTGCGTACCGGCGGTATGTCCGCACACTTTACGCATTCGCGCTTTATACCGCCGAGCATATATCTCGGCACGTTTTCGCACGTATATCTGCCGCTTGAGGAATATTTGAAAGCTGATGAGGAGATACGAAAAACGGTTGACGGTGTCGAATTTCCTCCCGTCGTGCTTGAGCATGAAATGGCGTCGTTTGAGGATATGGCACTTACCGCACACATTGCCGGAGCAAAGCACGCTTATATAAACAATATAGGAACGCTTAACACGGCTCTGAAATACGGCTTTGTCGCACACGGCGGACTTGGGTTAAATGTTTTCGGCTCGCACGATGCGGAGCTGTGGGCGAGTCTGGGCTGTTATGATGTACTGTTTTCACCCGAGCTTCGTTCCTCACAGATGATAGGTGCGGCACGTGATACGGATGTGAGGACAGGCGGTGCCGTATACGGCAAGCTTCCCGTTATGACCGTTGAAAAATGCGTTATACGCGATATCGCATTGAAATGGCACGCCCCGAACATCGACAAATGCTCTTATTGCGATAAAGAGCCTTACACGTATCTTACCGACAGACGCGGCTACCGGCTTCCGATACGCCGCACCTTCGGTCACAGAAATATCATATACAACAGCCTGCCCGTATATATGGCAGATCGTGCGGAGCTTATTTCCGCCGAGCTTATCGGTGAGCGTCACTTTTTCTTCACCGACGAGCCTGCGATACGCTGTGCGGAGATAATAGACTCGTACAGAGTCTGCCGTCCCTTTGACGGCGAGATGAGAAGATTATGATGAAGGTCAAAATAAAGCTTCTAAACAAAAACGCTTCCGTACCCATGTACGGAAGCGAATATGCCGCAGGCGCGGATCTGCACGCCTGTATTGCTTCGGATGTTGAAATACCGCCGATGCAATGTGTCAAAATACCGACCGGTATAGCCATTGAATGTGAGAGGTCTGATATTTCCGCTCTGATATTCGCACGCTCCGGGCTTTCGACAAAGCACGGAATAACGCTTGCCAACAGTGTCGGGGTGGTTGACAGTGATTACAGAGGCGAGATAATAGTTGCCCTGAAAAACCTTTCAAACGAGCCTTACACAGTACACAACGGCGACAGAATAGCCCAGCTTGTTTTCACGCCTGTGATACGCGGCGATTTTGAGATATCGGAACAGCTTGGCGAAAGCGCACGCGGTGCGGGCGGCTTCGGCTCGACCGGCAAATAAGCTCAAAGACCGAGCATATACTTGATATTTGACATATATTCACGCACAAGACTCACATAAAGTCTCGGTAGGCTTGAGGTGTGCGAGCCTATGCAATCGGACTCAAGCCCGTAGTCGGAGCAGATGCCGAGTATGCGCTTTACGTGAAATTCGCTCGATACTCCCACTATTTTGAGTTTTTCAAGCCCCATATCCTCAAGCAGCTTTTTTGTATACTGCACGTTTTCACGTGTGTTCGTGCTTTTATCCTCGCATATTATTGCAGAGCCGTCAACGCCATGCTCGATAAGATATTGTTTCATGCACTCCGCTTCGGAAATATCCTCGCCTCTGCCCTTGCCCCCCGATACGATAACGTATGCGCGGGGGTTTTTTTCGTACAGCTCAAGTGCTTTGTCAAGTCGCTCCGTCAAAGAGAGTGACGGCGTGTTGCCGTTGACCTTTGCACCGTATACCATTACGGCATCAAAGCTCTCCTCTGTCGTGTACCTTACCCCATGCATCGTATACACGCACATTGCGATAAAGGAAATGCAATAAACGCCCATACCGACAACAAAAATTATTTGAAGTATATCGGCACACCTCCCGAACCTTTTGCCGAACAGGCGCAAAGCGACTATCGGCAACACCGTTATAAGTATTATGGAGCAAATGAGCGGCATATACGTCATATTGCCCGTGTACAGCTGATTTATCCCGTATATACCGTAGTTAAATAGTATAATAAAGGCAAAAACGAGCATTAACGCATTTATTGCGAAACGTATGGCTTTGTTTTTTATCATTTTCGTTTTTAAGTGTTTATTTATCGGATTCTATCTTTCGCTTCGTTACGGTAAGCTTGTCCGCTCCCTCTTTTTTATCAAAGGAAAGGTCGTACAGCTCATCGTCCTTTATCCACACCTGCAAGGCACCGGAAATGCTCGTCATGCCGGCATCCACTATATTATATGCCACGCCGTGGTAGGATTCATACGGCGTATCCGACAATGAGCTGTCGCCCATGCTGAGCAATATCAAATTATTGTACAGCCGTATATCCTCACGTTCGAGAAACGAGTTGGCGTTAAGCGTGGATATTTTCTTTATAGCCGTTTCACCGACGGTGGTAAAGCCGACAGCCTCGTTGCCGAACTGTCCGTTGACTGTCTCGCCGTAGTACAGTGCGAAAACACCGCTTTTTTCGTCGTAATCGCAATTATATACTATGGCAACATTATCGTCAAGTGCCTTTTCAAGCTTTTTTTTGCCTGTTGCGGCATCGTACACATCGATATATTGGTCGTAGCCGTCAACTCGCGAAACGACGATATTGCCGCCGCAGGCTCTGACAAACGTATGCGAATGACCGTAGGTGAAATCGTTTTCCGTCATTTTCGTGGATATAAACTCAACGGGTCTTTCGTCCCCGACAGTGTATTTCATAACACGGCTCATGCTCATTGCAAGCGATGAGGTAACGTAATAAACGTCACGTCCCACAATAGCCAAAAATCTCGGTTGCACATCCCCGTCCTCGCATATCAGCTTTGAATACGGTGAATAGACCTCGCCGCTTTTCGCGTCTATTACCTTCAGGCGGTAATAAACGTCTATTTCACCCTCCGGTGTCATATCGTAAAATGCGATCAAGCCGTCCTTTGCGTAAAGCTCATATATACAGCTCTCCTCGCCCGTTTCGTACAGCGTCTTTTTATCGCCGTCGAGCGTGCCGACTGCAACTCTTGAATCGTAAGAGCCGTATTTGCGATACAGCAGAGCGTACTCGTCCCCCTGCTCGTACAGCGGCACCATATGCGATACTATGCCGTCGTCGCCGGAGTATACGGCGACTTTTTTTGCCTTATCCGAGCAAGAGATAAGACCGAGGGTAAGCAGGCAGGCAAGCAAAAACGATACTATTTTTAATTTCGGCATTACTCTCTCCGTTATTTCTTATACCATACGATGAAGCCGTCAACATTATTTCCGCTTATTTCATACTCCGCCTCACTCGGCACGTACACATCGGTAAATTCGCCCTCCGAGGCTTTCGTATAATAAACGATATATTCTTCCTCGGTGCATTTTATCTCAAGCACACCGGAGCTTAGCGTATATTGCTTAAGCTGAGAAATGTATTCCTCAAGGCTCATATCGTTATTTTGGACAAGATAATACGAATGCGGCACTCCGACATAACGAAAATGGTCGCCCTCGTCATATATTCCCGTTATCTCGTAATTCTCCGCTCTGTAACGCATGGTAAAGCCGTATTTGTAAAGATTGTCCTTTATCCAGCTTGCACTTTGCTCGGCGTATTTTGCGTATGACATGGTAACGCCGTCCTCGAATATCTTCACGTTGAAGCCCAGACCCGTTTGGTGGTCGGAATAGCCCGCTCTCTCATAGTATTTTTTATCCTCAACGCTCGATATATTGTCATCGTAATATTTTTGCTGTTGTTCTTTTGTTCTGTAAGCCTGCGTTATGAGCAGATTCCTTTTGCCCGTTTCATTATAGTAGTCGTCCGTCATTTGATTCAAAGCGTTATACGCATCGGGTAAAAGCGTGAGATCGGATGTGGCTATGGAATATTTTTTGCCGTTGTTGTACAGACTCATAAGCGAGGAGGTATCGACATTTTTATCGTCGTATGAGTGCGATACATTCACCAAAACAAGGCTTCCCTTGCCTATTTTGGTATTCGATACGCTAAGCGTCTTGTATCCGCTCGGAATTTGCGGCACCTGTGCCTCCGTATCGACATCACTCTCAACAGGCTCACGTGTCATCTCGTATGCTGTCTCGTCCGTTACCTCGTCACTGTCCTCTCCCTCGCCGTCGGCTACATTTGTTATCATTACCATGGAAATGACTATTATCAACAAGATCAGGGAAACGATAAGACAAACAACGGGGGCTTCGATGCCCTGCTTTGCGGAGCGGTAGGTATACCGACTCCTTCTTTTATTCCTTGGGAGCATTCTCGGCTTTCTCCCTGAGCAGTACAAATCGATTTACATCGGCATACATTACGGTCAGATCCTTCTTTTTAGCATAATTTATCGTATGCAGAGTGCCGCCTATCCTCGTAGCATACGCATCGCACACGGCGACCAACGCACACGAGTTATCCACCATATATCTGTTTCTTGCCTTGTAAGCCTCGGCACGCTCCTCGTCCGTAACGGGTCCGCGAAGCACTACGACCTCGTCTGCCGCCTTGAGTATCTCGTCGTATTCGTCACGATATCTGGCGGGTATCTGCTCCCTGTGTCCCTCAAACGGCACTACACAACAGAGCTTGCACTTGTATTCATCTCTCATTTTAAGCACCGTTTGAGCCGCCCAAAAATCGCCGCCGTCACACATACCGGTGTAATACTTGGTTACATTACTTTTGTTACACACTTTCATTGAGCGTTCTATGGCCTTTTTTATCATGCTCACGCTCTTCTCGTCGTCGGGAGAAAAAGGCATTTTGCTCGTTCTGTAGCCCGTAAAGCACGCACACTTATCCATCTTTTTTACCGTTTTTTCCTTTCATCACAAAATACACCGCCGTACCCGAAATTGCGGCGCAAAGCACCGACACGATTATAAGGTGTACTATTTTGATTCCCTTTTTGCCGTTGCCCTCACCGCTCGTCACATCGGGCATACGTGTTATTACCTCGTCCGTTTCGCCCGCCGTATCGCTTATCGTAGCTGTTTCGGATACGCTTTCGATATCCTGCGTCACCCTCTGCGTTTTTTCTTCCGTGTCGGGCTGTACTGTCGTTGTATCGGATACGCTCTCGGGCGGCGTTGTCTCCGGCGCAGTCGTCTGCGGCAGAACATAGTTTACAACGGTTATTTCGATAGTGCTTGAGGCGCATACGGTCTCACGCACTCCGTCGGTCAAAATAAGCTCGTCAAGCGTAAGCGTTATTTTGCCGTTATCCGGTTCTTTTTCGATTTGAAAATACGCATTGAACAGAAGCTCGCCCCTCATCTGCGGCGCTTGTGTCGCACTCTCCGTTGCGGTATCGGCGGTATCCGCTGTTATATTGTCCGTTTCCGTTTCCGCATCATCCGCCGGAGCCGTTGAGGGTACGGTAGGTAGGGAAACCGACTCTTCACTGTCTGTCGGCTCATCGTTTTCGTATATCAAAAACGCCACCTCGCCGCCTCTGTCGTGCATATCCCATGCGTACAGCTCGGAGCTTTGCGGTACGAATTCGAGCAGCTTGAGCAAGCTGTTGTCGTATTTAAGCACGCCCTGCACGCCCCACACATCGGCAGGATCGTCGAGTGTGATCCCTACATAAAATATATTTCCCTCTACCACCGCATCGCCTGTAAGCCGTAAAGCTCCGGATGGAGCGGCAAGCAGAAGAATGTGCAGATAAGCTCCCAAAAACGCAAGCAGCGACAGTACTGCCGGCGTGACCTTTATTAACCGCTTTTTTTTCATTTAAGCCGCCTCCGCGTTGATTTCGTTACCGTCTTGGTTTTCAAGCTCGCCGATCGGTGTGTCAAGCACCGGCTCGTCGGGCTTATAGGTTCTGTGCATCAGGTTTTTGAATATGAAAACGTCGCTCAGCGTGACCGCTCCGTCCTCGTTCACGTCGCACATATCGGCAAGCGGCGCATCCGCACCCGCTCTGCCGAGTATCACATCGTGCAGATATTGAATGTCCTCTCTGCTTGTCCGTCCGTCGCCCGTGCAATCGCCGAGTACACACGCCGTAAGGCTCTGAAGCACGACACCGTTCACATTGAGCTGTACCGTACAGCCGGAGCCGACAAGCTCATTCGGTGCAAGCTCAACACCGTTTTGCATAACAACTATAAAGCCGTCAAGCTCAAGTGAGGAAACCAAAAATTCGACCGTCGTAAGTATCGGCACACGCATTATTTTGCCGTCCGTTATCTCATACAGCCTCGTTTCTATCTGCGTCGGCGTTTGACCGAAGGCGTAATTATAGCGTGCCTTCTCGCACAGTGCGGAAAACGACTCGCTCGGCGTATGCGTTGCCGATATGCTTTGCGTGGAAACGAGCAGATATTTCTCGTTTACCGAGGTATGTACGCCCTCTCCGTTCACCGGGCCGTCCCATAGTATATCCAAATGATAATATCTGCCGTTAATGCATACGGTATTCCACATATGACCGACAGTACCTACCGTACCGGTGATAATTGCGTTTTCGTAGCCCATATGATCGAGAAAAAGAGAGGTGAGAGCCGCATATTCCTCACACACGCCCAGCCCGTCCTTTACAAACTCGTATACACTGCTCCTGTTTTTCAAGGTCATATCGTACCTGAAGCGTCCGCCAAGCAGCAGGGCGTTCAGCTTTTGTATGCGCTCACCCTCGCCCAGTCCCTCCCATGCCGAGACGTTCGGTGCGACAAATGTGTCGATGACCTCTTTTCTCTGCGCATTGCTCTCACCGACGGCGATGAATATCTTCATTGTCATTGACGTATATTTGCCCGTTTTTTTATCCTGCTTTGCGTTGACGGAAATACTGTACTGACGGGCTATGCATTTCAAATATTTATTTCCAACCGCCGACTTTATATCGCCGAGGATGTGCGATATCCGCTCATTCGCCGCCTCTGCGGTATAAAGCGAAATATTCGTTATCGAAAACGTCCGCATATAGACGTGGCTCATGACCTCAGCCCCGGCAACGGTAACGCCTCCGTACATATAATTGTTTTCCGCATCGGACAGTATCTCGTCCGTTGTGCGGTCTGAGTAAAAGCTTTTTATCGTATCAAACGTCACCTGTGCGGTATACACGGCAGGCTCTGCCGAAAGTCGGTCATACACGGTGGATACGCCGAGGGACGGAATGACGAAAAGCGAAGCGAACAAGGAAAGTGCAAGTAACAAACAAATGATTTTTTTAGCAGACATTTTTTTACATTTATACTCAATAGTGTCATTTTTCGCAAGGCTCTTCCTTGCGATAGTACACTTATGTTTTATTGTATCACATATTAAGTTAAAAAGCAATATACACATTATGAATTTATATTTTTTTTGCATAACGGACAAGATTCGGTCGATACTTTTCATGAGGTGATATTTTGAGCGTTACGTTTCTGCGAACAGTACTTATATATCTGTTGCTCATACTCGTTTTGCGACTTATGGGGAAGCGTCAGATCGGCGAGCTTCAGCCCTCGGAACTTGTCACGACTCTGTTGCTGTCCGAAATTGCTTCCGCACCGATAACGGACGACAATATACCTGTCGTATACGGTATCGTGCCTGTTATTGCTGTGCTTTGCATCGAGGTCATATTTTCATATCTTGCGACAAAATGCGTCTTTTTCAAGAGACTGTTCATGGGAAAGGAGAGCGTGCTTATCAACAAGGGGCGTATCGATGTGGGCGAGCTTAAAAAATGCCGCATTTCGGTCGAGGAGCTTATGGGACAGCTCAGAGTTTGCGGCGTTTCATCGCCCGATGAGGTGCGATACTGTCTGCTTGAAGAAAACGGCAAAGTCTCCGTTATCTTGAACAAAGCCGATTCCCCTCCCCACCGTTGCGATATGAATATAAACGTACCCGATGAGGGGCTGTCACGCATAATAATATCGGACGGCAAGCTTGACCGAGGAGCGCTTAAGGCTCTGGGACATAGCGAGAACTGGCTTGACGAAAAGCTTAAAAAAAGAAAAATTGCCGATATGCGGCAAGTGCTTTTGCTGACCTGCGACGATTGCGACAACATTTATATTGCTTTGAAATAGGAGGATGATATGAAAACTCTCATCGTCGCCGTTGTTCTGCTGGTCTGTGTGTGTCTTGGTATAGGTGCTGATATGATCTACACGCATATCACGCTCACCGAGCTTATATCGGATGCCGAGTCCTTGTCGGCGGAGCGTGACGGCTTTTCATCTCTCTCGGACAAGCTATCCGAGCTTGATAAAAAATGGAGCAAGCAACGAAATATTATGATATATCTCGTTGATATGCGCGAGATAGAAGAGGCGGATATGTCATTCACCCGACTTTGCAATAATGCAAGGTCGGGTGACTTCGATGAATATCTTGTAAGCCGTGCCGAATTTATACACGCCCTGCGGCGGCTTTTACGTATCGGCGAAATATCGGTTGAAAATATTCTTTAATTCTTCTTTTTCTTGCCGAGCAGAACTGCAACGCCTGCCGCCGCCGCAACTGCGACTGCCGCACCTATCGCAATGGGAACGACCTTACTGCCGCCCTTGCCTTGGCTTTGCTGTGCAGTATCCGACGAGCTGTCTGTCGGTGTCTGGATATCCTCCGCTACCGTATCGGAGGCAACGGGCTTTGTTTCCTCATCCTTATTTACGCAAGCGACGATCACGGAATTTACAACGGCTCTCGGAGCGCCGTAATTTCCGTTGGAAAACTTATCGCTCGGACGGTTTGCAAGCACATATGACTTACTCTTGCGTACTGCCATAGTCGTAGAGCCGCCGCCGTCTACCAAGAATGCGTTGTACAGATCGAGGTCTTGTGCAAGCTGCTTGAGCTTATCGGCATTGGTGCCCGTTGCAAAATCCGGCTGTCTGCCGTCGATGGTTGCAAGCACGAGCTTACCGTCCTTCGTTGAGCCTACTATGGTTGTGGGGTAGCCGCTTTCCGCACCCTGACCGGTAAGCTCACCGTCGGATACGAACCAAATATGACCGCCGACCGCGGCACGTACCTTTTGCCACTGCTCGCTCTGTTGCTTTGCAACCTCTCTTACAGTGACCTCTACGCTTATCTCGTCGCCGACCTTTATTTCGTTTACTTTCTTAACTCTCGTGCCGCGTGCGGTGAGAAGAAGCTGATTTTCCGCAAGCTTCGGGGGATTTTCCTTCGTGCTTTCGTCATATATCGCTGTTACCTTGCCCTTGATATTCGCACCGTGGCATACCTTGTAGTCGCCGTCGGTCTCGACAAGTATCTCGTAAGCATCATCGAGCGCATAGCCGTTTGAGCCGAGTCCCTTATCCGTATAAAGCACGAGTGCATTATCTGCGGGCAGTCTGTTTATACCGTCCGCTTTTGTTATCGTTTCGCCCGTCTTGTCAAGTATCTTGACCGTTGCCTTGGGGTTGCCCATTACAAGCTCGCCGTCCGTCGTTATGCCGAAAGACCAAAAGTCGCCCTCGTAAGGTGTTTCCTGCGTCATATGTGCGGTGGTGATTATCTCGCCGTCGTACATATTAAAGCCTCTGGGTACCGTCATCGTTTTTTTGCATACCAAGCCGTATTGGCTGTATGAGCCTGCGACCTTGGACATATCGTAGCGTGCGTGTGCATAGCTTACCATCCACATATCGCCGTTTACTGCGGCAAGTGCAGTTTTATCCTCGTTTAGCTTGTTATATCTCTTGCACGTGTCCGCTACCTGATCAAGCTCGTTTGAGTAATCGCCTGCGCCTATTACGTCAAAATAGACGTTGGGGTTTGACAAGTCCGCTTCTATAACATTTATGTTGTTCACACCATAGGGTGAATCGGCTCCGGTCTTTACTCTCGTGCGTACAACGCCCTCTCCAAGCTCCTCGCACAACAGCTCCTCGCCGTTTGCAAGCTTAGCCGCTCCAATGCTTTCCATCATCGTACCTCCCAACAATAATACACTTAATAATATCAATAATTTTTTCTTCATAATGCACACTTACATATTCTTTATTATAGCGGATTCCACCTGATATGCAACATGCTCCATTGAGTCACAGCATTTTTCCAAGCAGTCGTACATTCTCGTCCATGCTATTACCTTTATCGCATCCTTCTCGTCGGTATACAGGCGTTTTACGGCACGTGTGTACAAGCGGTCGCCCTGCTCCTCGATCTGATTTATCTCAAGCACGAGGTCCTTGACCTTTTTCGACTTTTTGAAGTCGATGAACTCCTTCATAAGTGAGGCGAGTGCGGATGCACTGTTTTTTATCAATTCGCAAAATTCGATACCCTCCGGTGTGATAGAGGAAAGATTGTACATATTGGCTTTTATTGCCGCATCCTCTATCGCATCCACGACATCGTCAAGATTTGCAAGCAGTGTTGCGATGTCCTCACGCTCGATCGGGGTGATAAACTCGTGTATGAGCTTTTCCATCGTGGAATGAAGCAGGTCGTCTGCCTGCCTCTCCGTTTCGTGAAGCGGCTCTACGGAAGCCTCCAGCTCATCGGGGTGGAAGGAGCGGAAAAGTCTGTCAAGCTCAACAGCCGCATCCTTTGCACAGCACGCCATATTATGCATGGCGGTGAAATAAACGTCACCTTTTTTACTTGCCATTGGTTTTTTACCCTTTCAATTTAAATCAATTTAATTTAATACGGTTCTGTCTGAGTCAAGCAGTCGCAGAGGTCAGAATATCATAAGAAATATCTTTGCCATCAAGAAGCCGATAAGACCGCAGCCGGGGAATGTAAGCACCCAAGTCAACACCATTTCGCCGACAACGCTCCAATTTACGCACGACATTCGCTTAGCCGCACCGACACCCATTATAGATGATGTTTTCGTATGCGTTGTACTTACGGGAATGCCCGTAACGGTTGCAAGCAAAAGACACAACGCACCCGCCGTATCTGCGGCAAAGCCCTGATATCTCTCAAGCTTTACCATATCCATGCCAACGGCTTTGATTATTCTGTAGCCGCCTATCGACGTACCCAGACCCATTACCGCAGAGCATAAGATTATGAGCCACAGACCTATTTCGCCGCTCTGTGTATCGGCTGTTCCGCCGCAGAGCGATATTCCGAGCAGGAACACGCCGATAAATTTCTGACCGTCCTGAGCGCCGTGCATAAATGCCATAGCCGCACCGCCGCTGACCTGAGCCGCCTTGAAAAATTTCTGGCTCTTTACTCTGTCAACGCCGCGACATATAAGCCCTGTAAGCTTGGAGGTTATAAAGCCTCCGAAAAATCCCAAGAACGTGGACAATACAAGTCCGAACAGAACCTTTTTCCACTCATCGAAATTTATACCCGACACGCCGCACAATGCTATTGCCGCTCCGGATAAGCCCGCAATAAGTGCGTGGCTCTCGCTTGTCGGTATCCCGAAATACCATGCGGCAACTGCCCATGTAACTATTGCGAACAGAGCCGCACAAAGTGCGATGAGCGAATCACGCTCCACGTCATCACCCGAGAAATTTACCATATCTCTTATGGTAAACGCCACGCTTGCACCTATCTTCGTCATTACCAAAACGCCGAGGAAATTCATTATCGCCGCCATTATTATTGCGGCTCTCGGCTTCATCGAACGTGTTGAAATACAGGTCGCAATGGCGTTGGGAGCGTCCGTCCAGCCGTTTACGAGGATGACACCGAGTGTTAGCAGTGTAGTTATAAGCAACGGAGGCGAGCCGGCAAGCTGTCTTAAGAATTCACTGAGTTCCATACTTTACCTTTCATTCCTTTATTTTTCTTTAATCTCTTCCGAATTTATGCTGAATGTTACTTTTTTTCATTATAAATGCGACCGGTCTTCCATGTGGGCAGTATGTTATATCGTCCCTTGACATAAGCTCGTCCGCAAGTCGGCGTAATGCGCCCTCGTCGTTTATCTCCCCGCCCTTTATCGCCGCCTTGCATGAGGATTGATAAAGCGCACGTTCGAATATTATTCTCTTACTGCTCTCACCGGCGGTGCAGCCGCGCCCTATGTCGTAGCAAAGCTCCTCAAATAGCGTGCGTGCCGCCTCGGTTGAAAAGCCCGTCGGTATCTCCGTTACGGAAATATTATTTCCTGTGCGTGTGTAATTAAAACCGAGACTTTTTATTTCCTCGCCGTATTCGTCGGAATATGCAAGGCTCACGCTGTCAAGGGTGATATCTATCGGTATCATCAATATTTGATTGCAGATATCTCGACCTCGGCTCTGTTCAAGCAGACGCTCGAAAATTATACGCTCGTGTGCGGCGTGCTTGTCTATAATATAAGCGTCGTCCCCACGCTGTACTATAAGATAAGTATCAAACAGCTCGCCTATATATTTATGCTGTATTGTGCGAGATGACCTCTCAGACTCGGATAGGCTTTGCTCGAGGCTCTCATGCGGCTTTTTTCCCTCATTCGGTGCGGTGGGCGTAGGTTGCGGCTTCTGTGCCGCGGGCATGGGCTTCGGCTTCCGTTCTTCCGCCTCCGGAAACGGCACCTCCACATCCTCATCCGTTTTTTTTGATTCCTCTTCGGCTTTATCGTACCGCCCGTAAAGCAGCTCGTCCTGTTGCTTTAAGAATCTTCCCACCTCATTGAATGACGGCGATGAAAGCCGCAGAGGCTGTGTAAGCTCCGGGGAGGATATTTGCCTCTCCTGTGTTGTCGGTCTGTCCTTGTCTATCGACAAAAACATATTTGAGGTCTTATATTTGCCCTCCGTAAGAATACGCTCGTCAAGCTCCGGATGGCGTTGGTACGTTTGCACGGCACTCTTTGCGGCGGCGTATACCGCATCGTACACGGCACGCTCGTTTGAAAATCTGACCTCCGCCTTTGTCGGGTGTACGTTTACGTCAACGAATGCGGGATGAATATTTACGAAAAGCACACAGCACGGGAATCTGTCCCTCGGAATGTAAGACACACATGCCTCACCGAGAGCCGATTGAAACATCGTGCTTTTTATGCTTCGTCCGTTTACGAAAAACAGCTGACCTCCTCGGTTTCCTCTTGCGCTTATCGGAGCGCCCAAAAATCCGCTTATCTCTATCCCCTGCTCGTTGTAGGAGAGCTTTATCATATTGTTTGCAAAATCCCGTCCGAGTATTGCATATACCACGTCTTTTAAGTCGTGACAGCCGGATGTGCTGAATTTCACCTCACCGTCCGATATCAGCGTTACTGCTACGTTGGGATTTGCCAGTGCTATACGCTCACATACCGAGGTGACATAAGATGCCTCCGTCGAATCTCTCTTCAAAAACTTAAGCCTCGCCGGAACGTTTGCAAACAGCTCCTCCACCATTATAGTCGTGCCGTCGCTCGCTCCCGTCTCTTCAATGGAAAGCACTTGACCCGCACGAGAGGATAGTATTATGCCCTTGTTGTTTTTTTGCTTTGTTATTATTCTCAATCGGCTGACTGCGGCTATTGCCGCAAGTGCCTCACCTCGAAAGCCGAAGGTGGTTATCGCATTGAGGTCCTGCTTAGTCGATATCTTGCTCGTTGCGTTTCTTTTCAATGATACGGCTACGTCCTCCGGTGCCATTCCGCACCCGTCGTCGGTGACGCGTATAAGCCCGACACCGCCTTTTTTTATCTCGACGTTTATTCTCGTCGCACCCGCATCAAGTGAGTTTTCGCACAGCTCTTTGACAGCAGAGGCGGGACGCTCCACGACCTCGCCTGCCGCTATCGCATTTGCGACGGAGATGTCAAGCTCCTTGATAATGCCCATTTTTTCTTATTTTACCTATTTCGCCTGTTTCGCCTGCTTTGCCCGCTTTATCTGTCTTCCCTGAAATAAGGTGCACCGAGCGATGCCGGAGGCTGATTTTCTTTCTTTTTGCTTATCGTGATGAAAACGAGCATCACGACCGTCATTATATAAGGCAACATATTCATGATTGCCGAGGGTACGTTTATCTTAAGGTTCTGCACGTAAAACGGCAGATTACGAAGCATTGCGAAAAGTATACTGCCGATTATCGCCTTGAGGGGATTCCACGTTGCGAATATTACGAGTGCCACGGCTATCCAGCCCAGACCCGATGTGCAGTTACTCGACCACTGCGTGTTGTAAAATACGGATATGTAGCAACCGCCGATACCGCAGAAGAAGCCGCCGACAAGTATATGCGCATATTTGTAAAGACTTACGTTTATGCCCGCCGAGTCCGCCGCTCCGGGATTTTCGCCGACCATTCGCATATTAAGGCCCTGCTGAGTCTTGCTCATGTAAAGATACATAAGCACGGCAAGAGCCAAAACCATATAAACGAACGGATTGTGCGAAAACAGTCCCTTGCCGAGTATCGGTATATCCGAAAGAAACGGTATCGCAATTCCGTTTGTCGATTCTTTTATTGCAGCGGGCAAATTTATGATTGCGTAATCCGCACCCATATAGTTTGCCAGACCGCAGCCGAATATCGACAGCACAAGTCCCGTCACGGTGTGATTTCCTCTGAATGTGACCGTTACGAGTGCATATATCAGCGAGCCGAGCATACCCGCAAGCCCTCCGGCGAGTATTGCCGCAACGATGTTTTCGCTCTTGCACGCCGTCATATATCCGACACATGCGCCGAGCATCATCATGCCCTCTGTTCCGAGGTTCGTATTTCCGACCTTTTCGTTGAATATCGTGCCGAGCGTACCGCAAAGCAACGCTATTCCGACAATTACCGAGCTGTACACAAATCCGCTCGCTATCGTAACAAAATCGCTCATTTTACGTCCTCCCCGATATTCGCTTTCTTTATCGTTATCCTATAATTTATGAAGAATTCACTTGCAAGCACGAAGAAAAGTATTACGCCCTGTATAATATCCGACATTGTCGTGGGTATATACAGTAGTATTTGAAGTGTCGTGCCACTCTGCATAAGCATTGCGAACAAAAATCCCACCACAACTATGGCAAACGGCGAAAGAGACGAAAGCCATGCGACGATTATCGCCGTAAAGCCCATGCCCGCCGACATTCCGTCATTTATTCTATGCTCTATACCCGATGCTTGAAGCATACCGGCTATACCGCATATACCGCCGCTGAGCAACGCCGTCGAGAACAGTATGCCGCCGACGTTCATACCGGCGTATCTTGCCGTGTTTATGTTTTCACCGACTACCGATATTTCAAAGCCGAGCTTGGTGTACTTAAACATTATACACAACAGCACGGCTATGACAAGCACTACTATCCAGCCCGCATGCACGCCGAACACCTCGGGCATATACGCATTTTCGGTGAAATAGTCTATTCGGTTGCCGCCCTGGCCCTTTGTTTGCCACAGATCCGTTTGAAGATACGTTATGAAAAACGTCGCTATGTAGTTCATCATAAGCGTGACAAGAGTTTCGCTCGTTCCGAACTTACTGCGTAAAAAAGCGGGAATAAGAGCATATATCGCACCTGCGGCAAAGCCGAATACAAGCATTATCGGCAAAAGCAGATACGGCGGAAGCTGTGAAAAGCTTCTTGCTGCAACGGCACAGCCGAAGGCACCCATGTAAAACTGTCCCTCTGCTCCGATGTTCCAAAACTTCATTTTGAACGCAACGGCAACACCGAGTGCCATCGTAACGAGCGGTATCGCCGTTTTTATGGTTTCTATAGTCGCTATTTTCATTTTGAAGGTTCCGCTGAGAATACACTTGAATACCTCAATCGGGTTTTGACCCATTATCAAAATTATAAGTGCGGAAGCAAGCAGTGCCGCAACGACGGACAGCGCTCTGAGCAAAAGCTTTTGCTTGCCCGACATTTCAAATCTTTTTTCTATTTTAAGCATTGTCACGCACCTCCTTTGTTTGGTCTGCAAGACCGAGCATATACATACCCAGCTGTTCCTTTGTTGCAGTTTTCGCATCAAGCACGGCGTTTATCTTGCCGGCGTGCAGTACCGCAATTCGGTCGCACAGCCCGAGCATAACGTCAAGGTCCTCGCCGACAAACAGTACGCCGACGCCCTTGCGCTTTTGGCTGTTCAACACATCATATATGTTATAGGATGCGCCTATGTCAAGACCTCGCACGGGGTAAGCCGTTATCAGCAGAGAGGGATTTAGATTTATCTCACGTCCCAGAAGCACCTTTTGTATATTACCGCCCGACAGCTTTTTCACCGCATGATACGGCGATGGGGTGGATATATCGAATCTGCCGATTATATCCATTGCGATGACACGTCCCTTTTCGCGATCGACGAACGGTCCCGGAGTACTGTTGTACGATTTGAGCAGAACATTATCCACTATACTCAAGCTTGCCGCAAGTCCCATACCGAGTCTGTCCTCGGGTATGAACGACATCGTGATGCCGCGCTTTATTATATCTCTCGGAGTGAGCTTGTTCAAGCTCTCGCCCTTAAACTCTATTTGTCCGTCGGAGACCCTTTGCAAGCCCGCAATTGCCTCGCACAGCTCCTTTTGACCGCTGCCCGCTATGCCGGCTATACCGAGTATCTCACCGGAGTTCACCGTAAACGATACATGGTCGAGTGCAAGTCTTCCCTCGTTGTTCTTTACGCAAAGTCCGCTTACGTTCAGTATGGGACGTATCATGCTCTCATCAACGCTCGCCCTCTCTATATCGAGGCTTATCGGTCTGCCGACCATTTCCTCCGTCAGGCTTGCCGAGTCGGTTTGAGAGGTCTGCACCGTCTTAATGCTTTCGCCCTTGCGAAGTATCGTGACTCTGTCCGATATCTCAAGCACCTCGTACAGCTTATGTGTGATTATTACTATGGCACAGCCTCTGTCGCGCATATTACGCAGTATGTTGAAAAGCACGACTATCTCCTGTGGGGTAAGCACCGCCGTCGGCTCATCGAGTATGAGTATATCGGCACCTCGGTAAAGCACCTTGAGTATCTCGACGTTCTGCTTTTCTCCCACGCTCATATTGTATATTTTTTTATTCGGGTCTATGTAAAGACCGTACCTGTCGCCTATGGCTTTTATTTTTTCGTCGATCTTCTTTTTGTTCAGAAGAAAATTCTTTTCGCCCGCCACTATGTTTTCTCTCGCCGTCATTACCTCTGTCAACTTAAAATGCTGGTATACCATACCTATGCCGGCTTTTATGGAATCGGAGGGAGATGAGAAGCTTACCTGCCGCCCGTTTACACGTATCGTACCGCTGTCGGGAGTGTAAACGCCTGATAATATATTCATCAGCGTGCTTTTTCCCGAACCGTTTTCGCCGAGCAGGGCGTGTATCTCTCCGCGTCTTATATCGAAATTTATATTGTGATTTGCCTTAACCTCTCCGAAGCTTTTGCATATTCCGAGAAGCTCAACGCACTTTTCAACCATACAAGAATCACCTTTCAACAATTATACATTTTCATTGTATCATAAAATGTGAGATATTTCAAGAGATATCGCATTATTATTTTAAAATTTTATAAAAAAAACGGTCGTATAATATATCGACCGTTATATAATTCAATTTTGCAGGCAGATACAAACGCCCGGCTCGGAGGTATCGCCCTCGGGTTGCGCAAGCGTTCCGATACGGTGTATCAGCTCGCCGTCTATGGTTACCGCCCCGTCGCTTATCTCGACCTCGTCCGTTACGTCATATGCCGTATCCTCGGCGATATCCTGCATAAGCACACGCTTTATGCCCGACCTGCCCGTTTTCAGCTTAAGCGACTTGTATTCGCCGAAGACTCCGACAAGCTCGCTACGTCCTATGTTTGCCTCGACCTCGCATCTCGGTATAAAATAGCGTCTGCCTATTGTTCTTCCCAGCGTTCCCATCGAATATGCTCCGCTCGGATTTTGAGATGCCAGAACAAACGGCACCTCGCCGTTTTCGTCGGGCTTGAGCTTGAGCGGCTCACAGCCGACTGTTATTTGTGCGGGAGCATTCATAACCGCCGTGTCACAGCTCATCGCATTGATAAATTCCGGAGTTTTTAGCCACCATGCGGCGATCTCCTCATCGTAATTTACAAAATTCCAACTGTCGGCAAGCTCCGTATCGGAAATGTAAACGGCTCTGTCCCCCACTCCGAACGCCGGTGCGACTCTGTGCCAGCGCACACCTCGTATTACCTCGCAGATCTTCGTTTTGATATTGCGTCCCATGCTCGGAAAATTTTTATCCGGCTTGCCGTTTGGATAGCTACCGACGAACGGATAACGCATTATACCCATGCAGAAGCCGCCGCAAGCGGCAATATACGGCTCGTCCTCGCAGTTGAGAAGCGCATTTACTCCGGTGCAAAGCAAGGACTTAAGCTTGTTAAGCGTCATGGGAATTGAAACGACGGCGGCGACATCGTATGTTCGAAAAACGTCGCTGTCGCATAATACCTCGGGAAGCATGGCTTGCTCGATAACAAGGTGCGGAGCGTATTCTCTGCCCATTTTCGAGAGCATACGACGGAACTCCGCCTCACCGCACCGCTCGCCCCAATCGACCTTCCAATATGCAAAGCCGGAGCGTTCGGCATCGATAAGCCGCCGCCTCCAATATTCGACCTCATCAAGCTCCGTATCGATGCTTTTACTGCGTTGTGCGGCTACCCAGCCGCCGAGTCCTCGCCAGCCGAGTGCTTTCATTTTGTCCGACAAGCGTTTAAGTGCTTCTGCATTCGACACATCGCCTGCGGTAAATGACGGAAATTTTTCTTTTCGCAAAACGAGTGAGCCGTAATATGTACCGTCGTTTATCGGAGGCACGTCCCAGCTGTCATCCATGACAAACAGCATATCGCCTCTTGCCTGCTCATACAGCTTCGCCCAGCCCTCAAGCTCCCCGTCGCCGAAAAGAGAGGTCTGGCAAAGTGCGGCACGCCGTATATCACGCTCGCCGCCCGACCTTGCATAGCTCTGGAGCTGCCATGTGCAAAAATAATCGGGTGAGGTGTTTTTGCTCCTCGGTATAAGCTCCGTATCGGTTTTCTTCATTTTCATTGCCTCCGCACTTATTATGCACTTTATTATACACGCTTCATACCGTTTTGTCAACGGAAAACGAAAGTATAATGCCGTTTTTTTCTTTATACATAACAACGGAATCGGAGGTGAGATAGAACGAATATCGCAGCTCGGCTCGCTCAAGCGGTATATTATGTCGTGCGAAGTAGCGCACACCTCTGTCAACATCGTGTTTTTCAAGCACCTCGGGCAAAGTAAGAAACGAGCGAGAGAAAATATCGTAATTCAACGAAAACGGAAAAAAACGAGTCCCGTTTGTGTACTCAAAAAGCACTGCGACGAGCCTGTCATCGCAACGCTTGACGCTACTGCGCAAACTTGCCCCCTCCCCGCACTTAAAACAACGCTTTTTTATCTTGTTCGAAAGCCCGTTAAATACGGCACAGCTCTTTTTTGCCCTCGCACCGTCCGTGTCCTCACAACGCAAATACGGTAAAACGATATTTTTTTCGCATATACTCTCAATATAAACGGTCTTTTCCCTCCAAACTTTAAAATAGTACTTGATAATTATGAAAAAGTGTGATACAATATACCCAAGTAAAATAAGTGAGGATAACGAAATGATAACGACACAGCTCATTGAAGAAATAAAGCTCGGCAAGCTTGACGAGCGACTTTGCGATATATACGGAAATCAGGCACTGAACACCCAAAAAAAACGCTACACGGAAGCGATAATGCAATTTGAGAAGATATACGGTCAAAGAGATGTTTCTCTCTTTTCCGTACCGGGGAGAAGCGAGGTATCGGGCAACCATACCGACCACGAAAACGGATGCGTGCTTGCCTGCGGTATAAGCCTTGACATTATAGCCGTTGCGGCAAAGACGGACGATGAGTGCATAACCGTGCAAAGCAAGGGCTTTTCTCCCGATACGTGTTACTTAAACGACCTGCAGAGCGGACGAGGCGAGGGAATGAAATACAGCTCGGCATCGCTTATCTGCGGCGTTTGTGACGGTTTTCTGTCAAACGGATATCAAATAGGCTCGTTTTGCGCATATACGACCTCGAATGTACTGAAGGGCAGCGGTCTTTCCTCTTCCGCGGCGTTTGAGGATATGATAGGCAATATCCTATCGCATTTTTATAACGACGGCTGTGTCAGCCCCGTCGATATAGCAAAGATATCACGCTATGCGGAAAACGAATTTTTCGGAAAGCCCTGCGGTCTGATGGATCAAGCGGCGTGTGCGTGCGGAAGCTTTGTATATATGGACTTTGAAAAGCCCGATCCGATAGTTGAGCCTATAAAATTCGATTTATCGCATTACGGCTATGAAATGTGCATAGTAAACACAGGCGGAAACCATGCAGACCTCAGCCCCGAGTATGCCTCGGTTACTTATGAGATGAAAAAAATAGCCTCTCATTTCGGAAAGACCGCACTGCGTGAGGTCAATGAAGCGGACTTTTTCAAAAGCATCTCAACGCTCAGAGAAAAATACGGCGATCGATGCGTGCTTAGGGCTTACCATTTTTACACCGAGCAAAAACGCGTTGAAAAGCAGAGGCAAGCCCTGCTTGACGGCGATATCGATAGATTTCTCGCATTGATGAACGAATCCGGTAATTCAAGCTATAAATATCTGCAAAACGTCTATGTCGCCGGCTGTCCGAATGAGCAAGGACTGTCCCTCGCTTTGGCTTTGAGCGAAAGCATTCTCGAGGGCAAGCCTCATGCTGTCCGAGTACACGGCGGCGGCTTTGCCGGCACTATCCAATGCATACTCAAGCAAGAGGATACGCAAAATTATGTGGAGCGTATGGAAAAGGTATTCGGTAAAGATTCCTGTCATATACTCGGCGTAAGAAAATACGGTGCGATAAAGCTCTGAGGCTAAATAGCATAACAAAAGACCGATCTTTTCGATTTCTTTTCCTTACCTCTTGACAAAATACCGAAGCTGTGGTATAATAAATATACAAAGAGAGACACCGGTAACGGTTGCCTTGCA
>CAZLRV010000007.1:0-97421 GCA_964562175.1 uncultured Lachnospiraceae bacterium | reverse complement strand
GCAAATGATGTTGCGCTTTGCGCAAATGATGTTGTGCTTCGCACAAATGATGTTGTGCTTCGCACAAATGATGTTGCCTACGGCAAATGATGTTGCGCTTCGCGCAAATGATGTTGCCTGCGGCAAATGATGTTGCACTTCGCACAAACGGAGTGGAAGCAGTTTGTTTGTGCGCTGAAATATAGTTGACTTTTAACCGAAAGTGTGCTATAATTACTTTAGGAAAGGTGGTGGACACCATGAGAGAAGATAAGCTTGGTGATCTTTCAATGGAATTATCCGTTGATGTTCTTCAATTGACCAAAGAACTTCGTGCAAAGCACGAAAGTGCGCTCTCAAATCAGATCGGTAGAAGTGCAACGAGTATTTGCGCCAATATTGCTGAAAGCAAGTATGCTCACAGTCGTGCCGATTTTATTGCAAAGCTTGAAATATCGCTCAAAGAAACCAACGAAACAAGCAAATGGCTTCAGATGCTTTGGAAAAGTGAATATATTGATGAGGGACGATATAAAGTGCTTGACCGCAAATGCTCAACTATAAGATTTTTGCTTGTGAAATCTATCACGACAGCGAAAACCAATCTCATCACAGCGAAGAAAACAAAAAAGGGCTGACGAATATAACTTTAATGGCAAAGTTCTATTCCGCGTTATTCAAAAAAGTGACATTTGGCAAATGATGTTGCCTACGGCAAATGATGTTGTGCTTCGCACAAATGATGTTGCCTACGGCAAATGATGTTGCACTTCGCGCAAACGATGTTGCACTTCGTGCAAACGATGTTGCACTTCGTGCAAACGATGTTGCGCTTTGCGCAAATGATGTTGTGCTTCGCACAAATGATGTTGCGCTTCGCGCAAATGATGTTGCGCTTCGCACAAATGATGTTGCGCTTCGCGCAAATGATTCCGTAATTGCGGATGTGCGTTGTCCCCGCTTTGCGGGGAGAGAGGATGGATCTCGTTGACTATTTAAGCGGGGCAGTACACGATTTTACGGACAAGCCGAGCTGTCCGCATACGTTTCGGGTTCGACATCATGCGTTATTTCATGCTCGGCAAGGGCGGCGTAGCGCAGCATTTGCTTTCGTGAGGAAACTCCCAGCTTTGAAAGCATATTGTGATTATGAAATTTCAAGGTGCTTTCCTTTATGCCGAGCAGCTCCGTTATTTCCTTGGCACTTTTGCCCGACAGATACAGCGAAAATATTTCCGTTTCCTTTTCCGTCAAGGTCTTGAGTCCCGCCTTGAAGTTCTCGTAATCGTAGGGGTCTATTTCGTCCTTACGGGAATATGCGAGACGCTCGTTTTGCCGTGCCGCTTCGTTGTATTTTGTTTTTATCTCTCCCACCTCGGACAAGGCATCCGCTTTTTCACGTTTTATACGTTCAAGCTCCGCTTCGTTTATTCTGTCCTGCTCGGCGAGAAACTCAAATAGATCGCTTATCTCTGCGGCATAAGCCGTGCCGCCGGAATATTCCTTATTTCGTATCTGCTCAAGCCCTCTTTTCAGCGGCTTGAGATATTTTTGTGTAAAGAGCAATGCGAGAGCTACGGCGGCTATTGCGAATACCGTTATCAAAAACACTATCCGCACCGTGTCGCCTCGTGACATATTCACATAATCCTGCATCGGTATAAGCACGCTGACGGAAGAAACACATTCGCCCGGACATAATTTCATCTGCTTCGTTATTCCGACGTAGGACGTATCCTCGCCGACGTACTCAACAAGCCCGGAACCGAATGATTTGGGAGAAAAGTTACCCGACGGCTCTAAATAATACTCGTTCAAAACGCCCGCACTGAGCGTTTTTTCCGACAGAGCAGGCTCATCGGAGCTTTTTGACAGACAGAACACGGCACGTTCGGTCTCAGATGGCTGTGCGAATATCTGCTTAAAATATCCCTCGTTCATCTCAAAGCCGCAAAAGCCGTAAAATTCGCCACTGCTTGATAAGATCGGTATCGTCATCAGCATAACGTGCTGATCCGTACCCGGCAGTACCACCACGTCCGTTATTCTGTAGCTTTGATCGAGCGGCAAAGCTGCTTTTGATCTCAACTCATTGTAATTCGGGAAAAAATCGGTATTGAATTCGAGTCGCCATTTACGGTGCGGCATACATTCGTGTTCCTTGCCCACATCCGAAAGTCCTCTGTACAGCAAAACACGTGTGTCGGTCATCTCAAGACTGTTGCGTTGCAAATATATACCCGTTCGGGATAGCTCCGCACCGTAAATATTCGAATTTACGTGTGCATCCAGCATTATAAACGCCCCCGAGCAGTCGGCTTCCCACAGCTTGCGTCGCAGTGGCTCGATAAGAGTATCTTGAAGAGATGAAATGTGCGCCTCCGAGTCGTTTAAGTCCGAAAATGATATACTGCTTTCCTCCAAAAAATTCTCTAAGAGTGTTGTCGTACCTTGCGACAGCTGAACGCTCATCACGGCGAGATTGTCATAGTAAGTATCTATTTGCTTTTCAAATACCTCGGATTGAAACGTAAGCGTTTTACACAGGCGTTGCTTTGTACCCGTAAAGCTTCCGATAAGAAACGAACAGGCAAGCAACAGTGCGCAAAGAATTGAGGCAAGCACGCACATATAAATGAACAGCTTACGCTTTAACGTCTGTTTTTTTGCTATGCTCGGCAGCTTCACGTCAGTTCGCCGCCTTGCTTACATTCTTGAATATTTCCCACAGCTCGTTTGTAAGCGCCTCAATGCTTTCGCCGTTTTCGTGTCGTGCGGGCATGGTCTTTTGTGCGGCACGAAGCTTGTCATACAAAGCATATATTTTGGTGTAATAGCCGACAAAGGAGGGTTCTTTTACCGCCGTTGCCGTCTCGTTGACCTTGGCAATTGCGGTGTAAAGATTTTTGTACGCCTGAGATGAAAACTCGTATGTGCTTATTTTATTGAAGGATTCTTTGTTTACGGGCATATATCCCGTTTTTACGCAAAATTCAAGGTTACGCTCCGACTCGGTAAGCCAACGGGCGAACAATACAGCCGCCTCGGCTTTTTGTTCGGTCGTCTTATAAGCGCAAAGTCCTACACCCGCTTGAGTAACGAGAAGCTCACCGTCCTTGCTCGTGGGAGGGGCAATTACCTGCAGGTCCATAGGCTCGGAGGTGTTGTCGGGGTATGTTACCGTGTCGTTGTAGTAGAGAATGGAAGCGCTTGAGCCGAGTCCCGCAATTACCTCGCCCGTCATTACCTGCGTGTTTGAATACAGATCGGATACGATGATATGACCCTTTGCAATATGCTCGGCAAACTTGATATAAGAGCTTTTAAATGCCTCATTGTCGAGCGAATACCAACCGTCGGAGGTGTAAAGCTCACCGCCGCCGTTCTGCATCGTGTCAAATTCCATGGCACGGATGGGATAATCAAATGCGCAAAACGGCTTGCCGCCCGAATACTCATAGTATTTTTCGGCAACATCGAAAAAGCTGTCCCATGTGGAAAGATCCTCATAGCTTACACCGACGGCGTCGGAAAAACGCTTAAATTGCGTGCCGGATATAAACAGCATATGCGTCGATTTTGAAACGGGAAAAACACAGAGCTTGCCGTCTACGGTGCCGTCCTCTATAAATTCGGGAACGTAGCCGTTAAGCTCGTCCTCTGAAAATCGTTCGTTCCAATTCAAAAGGTTATCGGCTCCAAGCTCCTCGGCATTGTTGTTGTGGCAGAAGAAAAGATCGGGCATATCGAGCGAACCCACCCCACCCTTTTGAGCGGTGAGAAGCTTTTCACCGATCTGTGCGGTCGATGACATCAAGGACACATTTATGATAACGCCATGCTCACGTCCGACAGTGTTGTTGAATTCCTCGATAAGCCGATTCATCGGAGAGTCGGCTTGCTCACCGTATACGTGCCACATCGTCAGCGTGACAGGCTCCTTCGGATCCAACAGCGTTTTTTCGGAACAGCCGACGAGCGGAGCAAGAAGCATCAGACCTGATAGCAATAACGCAAGAAATTTTTTCATAATTTTCTCCTTTTTGACAACAATTGCCGAATTTTGCGGTTATTTGAGAAAAATACGGGGAATTTTATTCGATTTCCCCACCTTTTCGCACTTCGGGTGGGTTGACAAAATCGAAAAAATCCGTATAATATAAGTTAGAACAAATAAAATGCATAGTGCTTTCGTCGGACGAAACACGATAAAAGCGACACGTGAAACCGTTCATCTGATAAGGTTATCCTGCGTACCGACGAAAAACACTGCATATTATATCATATTCTTTAATTTTTGTCAAGTGAAAGTTCCGCGTAAAAAGTATGGGAACGAACGTACGCAAACAAAAGTTCGACTAACACACGGCACGAAAGGGTGAGAAAAATGCGCAGAACAAAAAGAAGCGGCAATTCCATATTTTGCCTACTGCTCAACGTATTATTGAATATCGAGGGGTTGATACCCGCGGCGATATTGCTCGCACTTCATTTTTGGCTCGGCATATCCGTATGGTGGGCAGTTGCCGCCCTCGGTCTGTGGCTTTTGTGGATAATTCTGTGGATGCTCCTTATGGGAGCGGCAAGCAAATGCTCAAACGAGGTGCCGGTACATAAGGAGAACAAAAACCCCTATTCGAGCAAGAACGCAGATCTGCCATACGGGACAGATAAGTAAGACCGTACCGAATAACAAGCGAATATCGGAATATCCGATCACATAAAATATTTATTTATAAGGAGATAAGAAAAATGGGACTTATTAAAGCCGGAATCGGAGCATTGGGCGGCACTCTTGCCGATCAGTGGAAGGAATTCTTCTATTGCGAGGCATTGCCCAAGGACGTTTTGATGCGTAAGGGCGAAAAACGCACGAGCGGAAGATCGTCCAACACAAAGGGAAATGACAATATCATTTCAAACGGTTCGGGAATAGCCGTTGCCGACGGTCAGTGCATGATAATCGTCGAGCAGGGCAAGGTAGTTGAGGTATGTGCCGAGCCTGGTGAATTTACATACGATACTTCAACGGAGCCTTCAATATTTGCAGGCTCACTCGGCGAGAGCATAAAGCAGACCTTTAAGACGATAGGTAAGAGATTTACCTACGGCGGCGATACGGGCAAGGATCAGCGTATATATTACTTCAACACCAAGGAGCTTATAGACAACAAATTCGGTACGCCCAACCCCATACCTTTCCGTGTGGTAGATTCCAAGATCGGACTTGACGTTGATGTTTCAATACGTTGCTCCGGTGTTTATTCCTATAAGATAGCCGACCCGTTGCTGTTCTACACGAACGTGTGCGGCAACGTATCGACCGAGTATAACCGTTCCGAGCTTGATTCACAGCTCAAGACCGAGTTTATAAGCGCAATGCAGCCCGCATTCGGTAAGCTGTCCGAAATGGAGCTTCGCCCCAACCAAATAGTAACGCACAATACCGACCTTGAGAATGCAATGAACGAGGCTCTTTCCGCAAAGTGGGGCGAGCTGAGAGGTCTTAAGGTAGTAAGCATTGCCCTCGGCTCGGTAACTCTGCCCGATGAGGATGCGGAGATGATCAAGCAGGCTCAGCGTACCGCTATTATGCGCGATCCCACCATGGCGGCGGCAACGCTTGTAGGCGCTCAAGCCGATGCAATGAAGGCGGCGGCATCGAACGAAGCGGGTGCAATGACCGGCTTTATGGGAATGGGCATGGCTATGAACGCAGGCGGCGGCATGAACGCTCAAAACCTGTTCGCTATGGGTCAGCAACAACAGCAACAGCAGCAGCAACAGCAAGCTCCCGCACCGGCTCAAAACGGATGGAAATGCTCTTGCGGAGCTAATGCGACGGGCAAGTTCTGCCCCGAGTGCGGAGCAAAGAAGCCCGAGCCTACGCAGGCAGGTGCTTGGAAGTGCAAGTGCGGTGCGAGTGCAACGGGCAAATTCTGCCCCGAGTGCGGCTCACCGAAGCCCGCAGATACAGAGGGCTGGACCTGCTCCTGCGGCACGGTAAACAAGGGCAAGTTCTGCCAGAACTGCGGAGCAAAGAAGCCCGCCGGCGTGCCTCAATACCGTTGCGATAAATGCGGCTGGGAGCCTGAAAAGGGTGCGACACCTCCGAAGTTCTGTCCCGAATGCGGCGACATATTCGACAACGGCGATATAATATAAGTATTTAGTATATAAAGGAGGGAAGCTCTTTGAGTACACTGCAAGAATATAAATGTCCGTGCTGTGGCGGTGCTATTGCGTTTGACACCTCACTTCAAAAAATGAAATGCCCGTATTGCGATACGGAGTTTGAAATGGAGACTCTGTCGGGCTATGATGAGGTTCTCCAAAACGATAAAGCGGACGAAATGGAATGGGACAGCATGGGAGGCGGCGAATGGGCAAATGGTGAGACCGATGGGCTTGCCTCCTATGTCTGCAAGTCCTGCGGCGGCGAGATAGTCGGAGATGAGAATATGGCGGCTACGACCTGCCCGTTCTGCTCCAACCCCGTTGTTATGATGGGTAAATTCTCCGGGGCACTTAAGCCCGACCTTGTAATTCCTTTTAAGCTTGATAAAAAAGCGGCTAAGGAGAGCTTGAACAAGCACTTGACGGGCAAACGTCTGCTGCCGAAGGTCTTTAAGGACCAAAATCATATAGACGAGATAAAGGGTGTTTACATACCGTTTTGGCTGTTCGATGCGGACGTTGACGCAAATGTCCGTTATCGTGCCACAAAGGTCAGAAAATACAGCGATGACAAATACGAGTATACGGAAACCGAGCATTTTTCGGTATTAAGAGGCGGAGCTGTCGGCTTTGAAAACGTCCCCGTTGACGGCTCGTCAAAGACCGATGACGCTCTTATGGAATCGCTTGAGCCGTTTGACAATTCGCAGGCAGTCGATTTTCAAACCGCATATCTTGCCGGCTATCTTGCCGATAAATACGATGTCGATGCGGAAACGAGCAAGGAGCGTGCAAACGCACGTGTTAAGAAATCGACGGAAGACGCTTTTGCGGCAAGCGTTGAGGGGTATACCTCATTTACGACCGAGAGCAGTAACGTAACGCTTACGCACGGTCGGGCAAAGTATGCGCTTTATCCGGTGTGGCTTCTGAATACGACCTGGAACGGTCAAAAATTCACGTTTGCGATGAACGGTCAAACAGGTAAATTCGTAGGCGATCTGCCCGTTGATAAGTCTGCGGCATTGAAATGGCGGCTGGGCTTGACGGCGGCACTGAGTGCGGCAACATACGCTGTTGTATGGTTGCTTCACATAATAGGTATGCTTTGAGGAGGGTGAAGAAATGAAAAAGAAAATATCAATTGCTTTGCTCTCACTCACACTTATCATATCTCTCGCCGTGTCGGCATTTGCCGCAGGCGGTGCGGGAAAGCTTATAGACGATGCGGCATCGTTGCTTAATGAGGAGCAATATTCACGCCTTTCGGCAAAGCTTGACGAGATAAGCGAAAAGCATGACCTCGACATTGCCGTTGTGACCTCGACGGGACTTGCGGGTAAGA
Organism: uncultured Lachnospiraceae bacterium; assembly: GCA_964562175.1. GTDB lineage: Bacteria > Bacillota > Clostridia > Oscillospirales > CAG-272 > CAZCJU01. The sequence continues at coordinate 89,920 of CAZLRV010000007.1, read as the reverse complement.
CCGCACAGGCTTATGCGGATGATGCATATGATATAAACGGCTACGGCAGAGGCGATGAGAAAGACGGCGTGCTTCTGCTTATCTGCGTAGACTCGCAAAGCGGCGAGGGCGATGTTTGCATATCCACCTGCGGCTACGGTATCACCGCCTTTACGGATAAGGGAATAAAGTATATCATTGACGAGATAACTCCCGAGCTTTCGGAGAAGAAATATGATGAGGCGATAGAGAAATACGCCGAGCTGTGCGACGATCTCATCAAGCAAGCAAAGGACGGCAAGCCCTACGGTGCTTCGGAGGAGGACGACGGCTCTTTGTCGCTCGTTTGGATACCGATATCCATATTGATAGGCTTTGTCATAGCAAGCATAGTCGTTTCAAGCATGAAGGCTCAGCTAAAGTCGGTGCGTAAGCAAACGGCGGCGGCAAGCTACGTAAAAGAAAACGGCGTTAATATCACCGACAGACGTGACTTGTTCCTCTACAGAACGGTAACGAAAAAAGAAAAATCCAATAACAACAACAATTCATCTTCGAGTAGCAGCACACACACCTCCGCATCGGGTCAGACCCACGGCGGCGGTGGCGGTAAGTTCTGATATGTGAGGTGAAAAGAATGAGTACAAACAGATTATTTAAGATAGTCTCCGCTGTATGTATTCTTGCGATGTTTATCACATCTTTGTGCATTCCCACCTCGGCGTTTTCATCCAAGCGTGAGCCGGGAAAAATGCAAATACATGACTCGACCGAAAGCGGTTATGACGGTTATGTAGATGTCTACAGCGGCGTTTACTACTATTTCGACTTAGATTGGTTTGCCGAAAAGATGGGCGATAAGCTTGACACGCTAATAGATTGGGACCTTAAAGCAATGTATGCTGCACTGCGTAACGGAAAAAAAGATGAGTATTATACGAGCAAATCGTGTGCTGTCTTTGACGGTTATTATTACAGAGAGTTAGGCTACGATTATTTGCAGGGAAGATGGAATGTAGGCTCTTTCGGCGCTCTTCCGTTGCAGCCTTCTATTGAAATGAAGACGGGAGCCCAAGATCTTACATTCAGATTTTACGATCTGGAGACATCGGATCTCATCGAGAGCTATATCGATTTTTGGCTTGTCGGAAACGGCAAGGACGGCAATGAATACACTTGGAGCTGGAGGATATGGATCCGCCCGACAAAGCTGAAGAGTACTGTCGGACAGATAAAGATATATGACTTCGATCTGCCCAAGCACGCCGTTGCGCTTGATACAGAGGCATGGTGTGATTTCGGTAAGATCACGCAGATAAGATATCTCGATACCACCTTGAAGAACGAGGTCACCAAAGCGGTGGTGGGTGAGCAGGGCTATGTCGAATTTACCATTTACCAACCGCAATACAGCTATGATATTGACTTCGATGCAAATTCAACCGTTGTGTTGAACGGAACCGATATGGTGGGTAAGGTAAGCGTAGACGGCATTTACTCACCGGGTGATCTTACAAACGAGCTGTCTTGTAAGTTCTATCTAAAATATACGGTCGCACACAACGGCAAATATCATATCTCTGCGGGACAGATAAATATAACTTCGCCTACCGACGGCGCAACGCCCAACCCCCGTGTCAGACTTTCGGGTGTGCCGCTTGCCGATGCACGTAACGCACAATATACGTATGAGGGCAACGTAATATGGCGTTCTATTGACCTCAAGCCCGTTACGACCTTCCAAGGCGGCAAGCAGTACTATGCGATACTTAAGCTCAAGCCGTTCGGTAACTATTATTTCGGCTCAGCATCACAGAGCTTTATAAAAGTACCGAACAGCTCCGCTTTTAACATACAATATCGTAAGGCAGGGGACAAAGATTATATAAAGTCCGACGGCTGGTATCTTACGGCAATATATATGACACCGCGAAAGTATTATGATATCTCACTCAGCTACGACAGGTCGGAGCTTTCCGCTCCGCAAAACAGCTCGGTATATTTGACGGCACTCAGCTCATACGATCTGAGTAAAGCATCAAATGTCGAGGTCAAGTGGTATTACTCAAATGATATAAGCAAGGATACCACGGGCGAGCTATGCTCGTCGAGCGACGGAGATCTCAGATTACAGCTTGATACCTCAGCGATCGGCACAGGCTATTACAAGTGTATGGTATCCTGTACGATAGACGGTCTTCAAAGCCGAGTAACTTATCCCGCATCCGAGTGGGTAAAGCTCACCGTTACCGCAAAAGCGACACCTCCGTTGTTGTTGAGCGTATCGGGCAGTCAGAGCGTAGCCATAACAAAGAAGGGTCAATCGGCAAGCTTTGAGGTAGCGGCAAAGAATGCAAACGGAACCGTTAATTACAGCTGGTACAAGTGCGATGCATCGGGCAAGCTGCTTTCAAATACCGCAGTAGGCACGGGCAAAAAGTTGACTTTGAACGGAATAAGCGGTGATTACGGTGACGAATTCTATTACAAGTGTACGGCAAAGGACAGCAAAAACAGTGATTCCGTTATCTTCAAGGTATCTATCCAATACAGAGAAGAGGTTACATTACCGCCCGTGACAGATGCTCCGACAATAGATCCGCCGACGATCGATCCGACACAGACCGGTATCGCACCGAGCGAGTCCGAACCTATCGAGATACCCACCGAGACCGACCCTGCGGAAACGGGTGAGATAATAGGGGAAACCACAGCCGACGGATCGGCAGCCAATGACCCCGCAACAAACGGTTTCGCAACGGATAATTCCGTATCGGATAATTCCGTAACGGATAATAAAACAGGTATAAGCACGGACACTACACAAGCCGACGGCGATGAGGGCAGATCCTCCATCGGACTTATAATAGGCATAGTTGCCGCAGTGCTTCTGCTTGCGGCGGCATCGGCAGTTGTTATCATCGTCATCAAAAAGAAAAAACAGGCACAATAAGCTATGTAATTAAAGGAGAAATATTATGGGATTGTTTGATAAACTAAAAAATACCGCTCAGCAGGCGGCAGGCTCTGCCGTTTCGGCTATCGGAAGCAAGCGTGAAACATTCACGTTTGCCGCTCTGCCCGAGAGCCTTGCCGAAATGCAGGCACTGCCCGAGGCAAGCCTCGATACGCCCTTCAAGACGGCGGCTTTGACGGTGTGCGCACTTTGCGCATACGCCGCAGACAAGAATATCGGCACCGAGATGCTCAATTGGTTGAGAGGTCCTCGCCCCTTGAACGGTCAGGAAATATCGTTCTTAAATGACAGATTCCGTGACGGCAAAACATATCTGCCTTTCACGTATTTCAAAGGCTCAACGCCCGACAATAACTATACACCTCAAGAGCCTTACACGATAATCGTAGAGAGCAACCACACCTCAAACGATGAGGCAGGCTATATGAAGCTGTTTATCCCCTGCGGCGGTGCGGACGATCCTCGTCCCATAAAGCTTCGCCAAAGAGGAAGCGACGGAAAGTGGTTCCTTTGGGAGCAGTACCTGCTGACGGGCGTTCGCACACCCAAAGCGGCAGACCCTTGGGCATAATTAAGTAAATTAACAAGCCCCGACAAATGTCGGGGCTTGCTTCATATAATAAGGTTTATTTTGCGGATGCGGTCTTGTCGGCGAGCCATGCCTTAAAGGTAACATCCTTATCGGGGTTGTATCTGTAGCTGTAAACGTATTTGTCTATTCCCTCCGAGAACGGCTGACCGTCGGTGCCGTAGTCTGCCGCATAAGGTCCGATGCAGTTTACTCGCTCGTTTGAGCCGCAATCGTAACGGTAATACGTGCCGCGGCGACCTGTTGTGCCGGCACAGATGAAAACGTGAGCGCCGTACATTTCACCGTTTGCCCATGCTTCTCGTACAAATACGATATCACCTGCTTGGATGTCGTTTTCGTCCTCTATTCTCGTCCAACCCTCTTTTTCAAGGAAAAGACCGAGGTGGTGGGCTCTGTTGTTGGAATTTCCGTATACATACATACCGCCGTCCTCGGGCTGGTCGGTATATCCCACGTCATATAAAGCCCAGCCGACAAACCTGTCGCAGGAAACTATCTTTTCGGTGCTTCGTCTGTCACCCTCTATCCGCTTGTGATATGTAATTGCGGGGTTTTTCGCCGCACTTCCGTATGTATAGCCCTCTTTTTTTATGTAATCGGCTATATGCTTAGACTCTGCAAGGAAGCACGCCGTAAACTCACCGTATTTTGAATATACGTAATTGCCCTCCGAATCGTATACGGCATAGCCCTTGGCGGCAAGAAGCGGATCGTTGGCTTTTTTCTTTGCCTCGTCAAGATTCTCTATATTCTCATAAGACTCTTGCGCAAGGCTCTTTTCATTAGGTTCAAACGGTGTGCGAACACAGTAAATTTGCTTCACGGCTTCTGTTTGCGCCTCTGTTTCTTTATCGGTTTCTGCGGCGTTGCCGCTTGCTTCACCCTGAGTATCCGTGCTGCTGCCCGTTGCACAGGCACAGAGCAGCATGGAGATGAGCAGGAGAAACGAAAGTATGGTTTTTTTCATAATTTGCCTTCCTTGACCTTTACTTATCTTCTTGCGGATTCATGCGGTGTGGTGGCAAGCTCGTTATCGACGGGTCTGTAGCCGTACATGAATTGGTTTATGGGTTCTTTGAAGGGCTGACCGGTGCGGCTGTATGTCGAAAAGTAGCCCTGACAACGTATACGCTCCACACTTCCGGCATCGTATCTGTAATACTGACCTCTGCCTGCGCCATTTGTCGGCACACCGGCAAAAAGGAAGGTATGTGCGGGATAGGAGGGGGCTGCGGGCATGGGCTTAACGAATACTATATCGCCCGCTTGCAGATCCTCTTCTTTTCTGATAAGCTTAAATCCCATTTTCTTGCACCATTCGGTGAGGTTTGAATCGGGACTGCTGTTCGTGTTTACGCAAAGTCCGTAGGCGGTGGGCTGATTTATAAGTCCCGAATCATAAAGGATCCAGCATACAAGACGGTCGCAGGATACTTTTTTCTCCGACGTGTCGCCTCTGTAATTCTTGTCGTTGCGTCTTGCGTAGGTTACTGCGGGATGCGTTTGCGCATGACCGTACTCGTAGTCGTTCATGTCTATGTAGTCGGCAACGTGCTTGGCGTTGTACATAAGCTTTGTGACAAACTCGCTGTATTTACCATCCACAAAGTTACCGTCCTCATCGTATACGGCGTAGCCCGTCGAGGCTTGCAGATCCTGATTGGCAAGTTTGAGTGCTTCATCTAAATCGGTATACGGTCCGTATACTTTACGTTGAAGCTCCTTTTCGATAGGCTGATCGGGGGTGCGGACATAGTACAGCTTTGCCGCCTCCGTTACCTCGTCCGTTTCCTGCTGCGTTGACTGCCCGACATTGCCCGTGTCGGGCTCGGTCGTCTTTGCGTTGTCGCTTTGACAAGCGGTGAGAGCAGTCAGACCCAAAAGAAGTATGGCAAGTAATTTCTTTTTCATTTAATAACCTTTCACATTTATTATTCGGTTGACCGATACCTTAATTATAACATTTTTTTTCGTTTCCGTCAAGCATAATATCGCACAAATTCACCTGAAATCGCTTAACTTATGAGTGAAAATGTAAATTTATATTTACGAACGGAATAACTTATCGATTATATATATTTACACATTGAATTTGAACCGTTATATCGAAAAAAACACATGAACGATTGCTTTTATAACGCTGTTTTTTTGTCTGAAACTATTGACAACGGTGAATTTATGTATTATAATGTACATGGGACTATTGTATGAGAGCTTAAAGCAAGCTGTAAATTGTCGGGGGATATACACTTATGGTATTGAAACGGTGGGACGATATTCCCGAGTTTATGAAAAATGCGGAAGTGAAAAAATATTATGATATACTCAAGAAAAAAAAGCTCTCGCTTTTTTTGAAAAGGGTGTTCGATATTATAGCTTCGTTTTTAATGCTCATTCTTTTTTCGCCCGCCATACTCGTTATAGCCGTATGCGTTAAATGCTCCTCGCCGGGACCTGTCTTTTTCAGGCAACGCCGAGTTACCTCGTACGGCAAGGTGTTCAGAATATTCAAATTCCGCACGATGAGGGTACATAACGAGGCAGGCTCACCGCTTGTCACCGTATCGGATGACGACAGAATAACACGGGTAGGTCGTTTCTTGCGAAAATATCGACTTGATGAGTTAGTTCAGCTGATAAATGTTTTACGCGGAGATATGTCATTTGTCGGCACTCGTCCCGAGGTCGTCAGATATGTTGAGCATTATACCGATGAGATGAAGGCTACTTTGCTTATGCCCGCAGGTATAACGAGCCTTGCGAGCATAAGATTCAGAGCGGAGGACGAGATACTTTCGCAAGCACTTGACCCGGAAAAAATGTATGTTGAAGATGTGCTTGTGCGGAAGATGAAATATAATCTTGAAGAAATAGAAGAATTCGGCTTGATAAACGACATTAAGATAATGTTTCTTACCGTTTTTGCGGTGTTCGGAAAATCGGAAGCGGAGAAAGAGCCGATAAAGAAATGAGGTTACCGAGGTATGAGCGGTAAGGGGCTTGTAGCGTTGATCACAAATCATGACGACGATGTTTATTGCTTCAGAAAAGAGCTTATCGAGGGACTCATCGATCGCGGCTATGATATGCTGATAAGCTGTCCGTACGGTGAAAAGCTTGAGCTTATGAGCCATATCGATTACATTTACGACGATGTACGGATAGACAGGCGAGGAACAAATGCCTTTGACGATATAAAATTGTATTCCCATTATAAGAAGCTGCTTAAAAAATACCGTCCGTGCGCCGTGTTGACATATACCGTAAAGCCCAATGTGTACGCCGCAGCTGCGGCGCACCTTTTGAAGATACCGTATATTTGCAATGTCACCGGCTTCGGCAACGTGATGAAAACGGGGGCATTGACAAGACGGCTCATATTCGGAATGTATGCATACTCTCTCAGACGTGCAAATTATGTTTTTTTCCAAAACAATACGAATATGGCACTTGCCCAAAAGAACCGTATGCTCAAGGGCGAATACGGGCTTATACCCGGTTCGGGTGTTGCGCTTGACCGATTTACACCGATGCCTTATCCGACGGATGAGCGCATTGTCTTTAACTATATGGGACGCGTCATAAAGGATAAGGGAGTCGATGACTATATAGAGGCGGCGAAGCGGATCAAGAAAAAATATCCGAATACACAGTTCAACATCCTCGGCTTTATCGAGCAGAGCGAGGCACATTATGAGGCGGAGCTTAAAAAGCTCGAGGAGGACGGGGTGCTGAGCTATCTTGGACAGCAAAAGCTCGTACAGCCGTTTATCGCAAGCTCGCACGCATTGATACATCCGTCATACGGTGAGGGAATGTCAAACGTATTGCTTGAGAATGCGGCATGTGCGAGACCGCTCATCACAACTGACAGCCACGGTTGCCGTGAGACCGTCGAGGACGGGGTAACGGGCTTTATTTATAAAAAAGGCGACGTTGACGCACTGACCGAAACAATAGAGAGATTTTTGAAGATGGACAACTCGCGAAGAGAAAAGATGGGACTTGCCGGACGGGCAAAAATGGAAAAAGAGTTTTCGCGAACGATAGTAGTCGAGAGCTATGCGAAAATTTTGGAAAAAATATTGGGAAGCGGTGAAAAAAATGTCTCTGTACGAAAAACTGATAAATAAAGAAGAAAAACTGTCGCTTATAGGACTCGGCTATGTCGGTATGCCGATAGCCGTTGCGTTTTCGAGAAGATTGGATGTTATAGGCTATGATCTGAACGAAAAAAAGATAGAAATGTACCGTTCGGGCATAGATCCGACAAATGAAGTCGGAGGACAGGTCATTTCAAGCTGCGGTGTGGATTTTACCTCGGATGAAAGAAGGCTCAAAGAGGCGAAATTTCATATCGTGGCGGTGCCGACACCCGTAAACTCCGACCATACACCCGATCTGTCGCCCGTTGAGGGAGCGTGTAGGATACTCGGTCGTAACCTGACAAAGGGTTCGATAGCGGTATTTGAATCCACCGTTTATCCGGGCGTGACGGAGGAGGTATGTATTCCGATACTTGAAAAAGAATCCGGACTTAAATGCGGAGTCGATTTTAAGGTGGGATATTCACCCGAAAGAATAAATCCCGGAGATAAGGTGCATAGGCTTGAAACGATAAAAAAGATAGTTTCAGGTATGGACGAGCAGACACTTGAGGAGGTCGCAAATGTTTACGGCATCGTGGTAGAGGCGGGAGTACATAAAGCATCGTGCATAAAGGTCGCAGAGGCGGCAAAGGTAATAGAAAACAGCCAAAGAGATATAAATATCGCATTTATGAACGAGCTTTCTATCATATTCAATAAAATGGGTATAGATACTAAAGAAGTGCTTGATGCGGCGGGAACAAAGTGGAATTTCTTGAAGTTCTATCCCGGTCTCGTCGGAGGACACTGCATAGGAGTCGACCCGTACTATTTGACATATAAAGCGGAGCAGCTCGGATATCACAGTCAAATAATCCTTGCGGGCCGGCGAATTAACGACGATATGGGAAAATATGTTGCCGAGAATATCGTCAAGAACCTGATAAAAGCCGAAAAGCCCGTAAAGGGTGCAAAAGTGGCAATACTCGGCTTTACCTTCAAGGAAAATTGCCCCGATACCAGAAATACAAAAATATTCGATATAGTTAAGGAGCTTGCGGAGTACGGCATAGACCCCGCGGTGTTTGACCCGCAAGCGGACAAAAACGAAGCAAAACGCCTGTACGGCATAGATTTGGCAAGCGAGGACGATATTTGCGATATGGACTGCGTTGTGCTTGCTGTTGCACATAAAGAATTCTTAAGCCTCGACCACACACGCATCGACAAAATGTTCCGTGACGGAAAACACGTGCTTCTCGACCTCAAGGGCATACTCAACGCCGAAGAATACAGCGACTATATCTATTGGAGATTATAAAATGCTTTTTAATTCATACGAGTTTATTTTTGTGTTTTTCCCCGTGGTTCTTATAGCTTATTTTCTGTTGAATCGCATTAAGAAATATACGGCGGCAAAGCTATTTCTTCTTGCAGCATCCTTGTTTTTCTACGGGTATTTTAAGCCGATATATCTGCTTATAATGATATCGAGTATTTTGGTAAATTATTATTCTTGTACGATAATGAGAAAAATCTCAAATACTCGGGCAAAACGAGCTGTATTTGCATGCGTGCTATTGTTAAATATATCGGCACTGTTTATGTTCAAATATTACGACTTTACGATAAATACGATAAATGCCGTATCGGGGCTGTCGTTGAAAACCTTGGGGATACTCTTGCCGTTGGGTATCAGCTTTTTCACCTTCCAGCAGCTTTCATATGTTATAGATTCCTACTATGACAAGGTGCCTTACTATAAGCTTCTTGATTATGCGAATTTCGTTACGTATTTTCCACAGCTTATTGCCGGACCGATAGTATTGCACGATGAATTGGTGCCTCAAATAGATGACCTTGAAAAAAAGAAGTTCAATTATGAGAATTTTGCAAAGGGAATTTTCATCTTCTCCTTGGGCTTGGCAAAAAAGGTTTTGCTTGCGGACAAATTCGCAACCGTGGTGAATTACGGCTATGAGAATATTGCAGATCTCGGTTGTTTGAATGCAGTTCTTGTTATATTATCCTACACGCTGCAGATATATCTTGATTTTTCGGGATATTGCAATATGGCATCCGGTATAGCATTGATGATGAATATTGAGCTACCGATAAACTTTAATTCTCCGTATAAAGCAACCGATGCTATAGATTTTTGGAAGCGTTGGCATATGACTCTTACAAGATTTTTTACGACTTATATTTATATTCCGCTCGGCGGAAGCAGAAAAGGCAAGCTTCGTACATACTTGAATGTTATGATCGTATTCTTAATAAGCGGTATATGGCACGGCGCGAATTGGACATTTATTATATGGGGCTTGATATGGGGAGCAGCACAGGTCATGACGAGAATATTGAAGCCGCTTATAGACAAGATACCCAAGCCGATCATGTGGTTTGTGACGTTTTTATTCATCAATATAACGTGGGTGATCTTCAGAGCGGATTCGCTTGCTCAGGCAAGAGATATGCTTGCTCAACTTGCAAATTTTGACAACATGAGCATCGCAACGGATATATACAAGGCTTTTCAGGATAATATGCTTGTTTGGATATGTAACAATGTAATACCGATAGGCGGCAGCATCCTAAAGACGAACCTGACGTTCATATTCACCGTATTCGCACTTGCCTTAACTACGATCCCGAAAATTGATAATTGTGACGAGATGACGCAAAAATTTAAGCCGACCGTATGGCGTTCGGTGTTGACATCACTGCTTATTATATTCTCGATAATGTCGCTTTCCGGAATCTCAACTTTCTTGTATTGGAATTTTTAAAATGAATGCTAAAAAATTTGTAAAGCTTACTATCGCATCTGTTGCAATGGTTTTGGTGCTGATAACGCTTACAGTTGTTATCATGGATCCCTTGTGTCTGTATCATAAATCGTTTTTCGGTATGTACCCGGAATTCTACAATGAGCGTTATATTATGGCGGGAATCGCAAAGAATTTTGATTACGATTGCGCTATAATAGGCTCATCACTCAGTCAAAATTTCAGAGTTTCGTGGTTTGATGAGAAATTTAATTGTAATACAGTCAAGCTTGCGGTGGGTGGCCTCGAACCGAAAGAAGCAGATCTGATATTAAATTGTATATCAAAAAATAACGGAACACCGAAAAAAATCTTTTTTGAGGTAAGACCGCGTCTATTTCTCATTGACGATTATGATGCGGCAGAGGATTTACCGGCTTATTTGTATGATGACAACATTTTAAATGATTGTAAGTATGTTTTCAATTCGGCGATATGGGACAGATATATGCTGAACTTGAAAAAATCGAATGAAAAAAATGTTGTGAACGAGATAGACCAAAGCACGGCATGGAACGAAGAGCAGCCGAGCGGAAATAAAGAGTTGGCTTTGTCCGCTTATAAACGACCGGATATTTCAGCACCCACTCATACTCGGCAAGAATATGAGGGGTATGCGAAAAAGAATTTGGAGGGGATAATCAAGCATATCAAAGAAAATCCCTCTACCGAGTATTATATCTATATTCCGCCGGTCAGTGTGTTGTATTGGGATACGGTACTCAGGGAAAACAATATGGACATCGTAAAGAGCGGGTTATTGTATGCCACAGAGGAATTGCTGAAATATCCTAATGCCAAGGTGTTCTTGTTTTCAAATGAAAAGTCGATATCTATCATCGAGAATTTGGACAATTATTTTGACGACATACATTATAATCCCGAAATCAATGAATATATGCTTGAGTGTTTTGTCAGCGGTGAAAACGAATTGAGCAAGGATAACTATATAACGGTATTAGACAGTTTTTTCGATGAGCTGAATAGCTATGATTACGAAAGTCTTTTCGAATAGATTTAAAGATGAACCGACAAAAATAATCATTTTACAGAAACCGGGTGCAGGCTTGTACATCCTTATGCATTTGATAGATATTACACAGATACTTACGAATGTCCGACAAATTGCAAATGCAAAAGATACGGCATATTTTCGGTTCGAATAAGCAATTTCGTGATCAACTCTTGCTTTTCGGCGTAAAAACGGCGTTTATGCTCGCATATGCGCAGATGAGTCGCATCAACGGAAAGTTTTAAAAGTGGTGAGTTTATGTATAAAAATTTGAAGTTTCCCGAAAATTCTAAATTTTTGGTAACGGGTGGTGCGGGCTTTATCGGCTCTAACCTCGTTCAGGCACTTCTCGGTATGGGCTATAAGGTCAGATGTCTTGACGACTTGTCTACCGGAAAACGACAAAATGTCGATATGTTTTCGGGCGATGAGAACTATGAGTTCATCGAGGGCGATATCAAGGAGCTTGATACCTGTCTGAGGGCAACGGACGGTGTTGATTATGTGCTTAATCAAGCCGCATGGGGAAGCGTGCCGAGATCTATAGAAATGCCGTTGTTTTATTGTGCAAATAATATAAGCGGTACATTGAATATGCTTGAGGCCTCGCGTCGGTGCGGGGTAAAGAGATTTGTTTACGCATCATCCTCTTCCGTTTACGGCGATGAGCCTAATTTGCCGAAGCGCGAGGGACGAGAGGGAAATCTGCTCTCACCGTATGCATTGACAAAGCGCTGTGACGAGGAATGGGCAAAGCAGTACACACGCCTTTACGGGCTTAAGACCTATGGGCTGAGATATTTTAATGTTTTCGGCAGACGACAGGATCCGCACGGAGCTTATGCGGCTGTAATACCGAAATTCATAAAGCAGCTGTTGAACGATGAGGTGCCTACGATAAACGGCGACGGCAGACAATCGAGAGATTTTACGTATATCGAAAATGTTATCGAAGCAAATCTCAAGGCTTGCTTGGCTGAGGACGGAGCCGGCGAGGCGTATAATATCGCATACGGCGGTCGCGAGTACCTCATAGATATATATTATGCCATTACAAAGGCCTTGGGTAAGGATATCGAACCGAATTTCGGTCCCGATCGTGCGGGCGATATCAAGCATTCAAATGCCGATATATCAAAAGCGCGTCGTCTTTTGGGCTACGATCCCGAATACGATTTTGCACGGGGACTTGACGAGGCTATAACGTGGTACAAAGAGAACCTTTAAGAACAAATAGCGAAAGCTACTCGGGCAAGGCGCAGTTGCAAAAGTATTGCATTTTTTATGTTATACTGTGGTGCATTTGCCCTCCGCTTCAGATAGATCTTATTTTCCGCCTTCTTGCACTCGGTGCCGTGGTAGTTTGGTTTGCCGTTGAAATGTCAAGCTCATTCTTATTTACGAGTTTTGAGCTTGCCGCAATATGTTATGCACTTGAAGCAATGGCAGTCACGACGATTAGATTAGGCTATACAAGTATACTTAAACAAATATCGGTGTATATGCTGGTTCTGATGCTGATAGTAAACAAGTGCTACAGAGGGCGGCTCGGTGAGCTTGGTAATATTCATCTTGTCGTAATATCGCTGTTCACGCTTTTCAATATACTGACATATTCGGAGCTTTTGGTGAATCCCGAAATTGCCCGTTCCTTGGTGAGAGATACGCCGGAGCTATACGTATATTACAGACGAGGTGTCGGCGGATATGCGTTGATATATTCCCAGATATGCATTGCCGCCGTCGGATTTCAATGGGCTGTATCACAATTTAAAAAAAGCAAATTAAAGTCTTGCCTCGGACTTGTATGGATATTGTCGTTGTTTTTGACTGTTATGGAGGCGGGATATTCGATAGCGATAGTTACCTTTGCCATAAGCCTCGTCGTACTTTTGCTGTATCATGGTAAAAACCCGCTGCCGGCAATAGTTATCGCACTTGCTTTGTTTATCGGAATGCTTTATGCGCTGGTAAGATTCGAATCGTTGCAGAATTGGCTGCTTGAGGTCTTTGACGGAACTGCTGTATCGAAGAAAATAAACGACTTGATCTCATCGGTAAACGACGGCGAGACGGAAGGCTCGATAAAATCGAGAGTTGACAGGTATTTGATGAGCATTAACGGCTATATAAGCAACCCGATAGTCGGAACCTTCGGAACAAGCGTAGGCTCTCACTCGGCAATACTCGATTCGTTTGCGACATACGGGCTTATGGGTATCGTGTATGTTCGCACGCTTGTATTCGAGCAGTTTAAAGAAAAAAGAAAGACGACGGACAACAAGGCGGTAATACGTGCGATAAACGCCGCAATGGTCGCAATAATGCTTGTTGGTGCGCTTGACACCGTGACGTATCAGTTTTCCGCACCGATAATGGTGCTTATCCCTCTGTTTTTGCGTGATATTGATGGCGAGGAGATAGAGAATGTTGAAAAAGATGAAAGTTCTTTGGACGGTAAACCTTTGCCCGACTGAGCTGAGCGAAAAGCTTGGTATTAAAAAGACGGTCTTGGGCGGCTGGGTGGAGTCGATGGCATCACAGCTGAGGAACAGAGATGATATTACATTGGGCATAGCGTGTAAAAGCGACTATGATAAGGACGTATGCATTGACATAGATAATATAAGATATTATGTGATATCATATCAAAAGAATAAAAGCCTAAAAGCCCTTGAGGACAGATGTAGGGAGATATATAACGATTTCAAGCCGGATATAATTCATATTGAGGGAACGGAGTTTAAACACGCACTTGCCATGACACACGTTGCCGAGTGCAAGACGGTCGTGTCCTTGCAAGGAATATTAAACGGTCAATATAATTATCAATACGGTCTGCTTCAGTTTGACGACTTGATATTCTCGCCCTCCGTAACGAAGATGACCGCAGGCTGGTTGCTCTATTTGCGTAAGCACCGTTGGTATAAAAAACGTATGAGGACGGAAAAAGCCGTTATCGAGAATGCCGATTATATAATGGGCAGGACGAGCTGGGACAGAGCATATTCGTATACAATAAATCCCGAAGCGGAATATTATTCTTGTAAGCGAGTTTTGCGAGATCCTTTTTATGAGCAAGAACGAAAGTCGGAGCAGGTCATACCGCATTCCATCTACGTCGGAAACGGATATTCCGTACATAAGGGCTTTCATTTTGTTATAGAGGCACTGCCTCAGCTGATAAGGGAATACCCGGATGTTAAGGTATATGTCGGAGGTGCGCGACCGTATGAGAAAAACGACAAACGCCCGTTTTATAAAAGAGGCTACGGAAATTATCTCAGGTATCTTGCAAAAAGCTTGGGTGTTGAGGAGCATATAGAGTTTTTGGGTGAAATGGATGCAAGCGAGGTAGCGCAAAGACTTGCAATGTCACACGTATATCTTCTGCCCTCGGTAATCGAAAACAGCCCAAACACCTTGGGCGAGGCGATGATGATAGGTACACCGTCAGTTGCCGCATATGTCGGCGGCGTGTCGGATATGGCGGAAGACGGCAAGGAGGCACTGTTTTACAGAGCCGGCGAGCCTTCATGCATGGCATACAGAATAAAGCAGATATTTGATGACGATAGCCTTGGTGCGACTCTGTCGGAAAACGGAAAGAAGCGTGCGCGGGAAAATCACAGCAGGGAAAACAATGCGACCCGCTTGACGGAAATATACGCTAAGATAATGGAGAGTGAAAAATGAGTCTTTCACCTATAGCGCTTTTTGCATATAACAGAGCCGACCATTTCAGACAGACCTTTGATGCGCTTTCAAAATGCAAGGAAGCACCCGACAGCGTGCTTTATATTTTCTCCGACGGCTCACCCGATCGCTCAAACGACGAGAAGGTTAGGCGCGTGAGAGAGGAAATAGAAAAAGCCTCATCCGAAAATAAATTTTTGTCGGTGAATATCGTAAAAGCCGACGGCAACAAAGGACTTGCACGCTCGATAATCGACGGAGTTACAAGCGTTGTCGAAAAGCACGGTCGTATTATAGTGCTTGAGGACGATTGCGTATGCTCTCCCTACTTTTTAAAATACATGAACGCCTGCTTGGACGCATTTGAAAACGACAAGAGCATAGGCTCGATAGCGGGCTTCACACCGCCGATAAAGCTTCCAAAGGCATACAAACACGATATTTTCTCGGCGTACCGCTCATGCAGCTGTGCATGGGCAACATGGGCGGACAGATGGCAGGGTGTTGATTGGCAGATGAGGGAGTGTGAGCGCTTTATACACGATAAAAAGCTCAGAGCAAGGCTGAATGCAAACGGCTCGGACAGATTTATTCGTTATCTCAGACAGAGCCGAGGCAAAGGAAATTCGTGGTCCATTCGTTTCGGAGCGCATCACGCCTTAAACGATTATACTGTCATATATCCCACCTGCTCCTATATTAAAAATATCGGCGCGGACGGAAGCGGCGTGCATACCAAAAAGAAAGAAGCCGGAGCGGTGGAGGTAAGCATAAGCGAAGCCAAGAAAGACCCCATTATCGAATCTGTCACACTGCAGCAGAGCATACAGAAACGCATGAAAAGCTACTATTCCGGCGGCTTTGTCGGAGAAATAAAGAAGCAGATCAAAACAAGGCTGATGCTGTTGGGAAGCAAGTGAGTCGTATGGAAAAAACAGTAAGCGTGATAATCCCCGTTTATAACGTGGAAAAATACCTTGCCGAATGTGTTGACAGTGTACTCGGGCAAACATATAAAAACTTGGAAATAATTCTTGTTGACGACGGAAGCACGGATACGAGTGGAAAAATGTGCGACGAATACGCCGAAAAAGACGAGCGTGTGCGGGTCATTCATAAAAAGAACGGAGGGCTTTCGTCTGCGAGAAATGCCGGAATTGAGGTCTGCCGCGGTGAATATCTCTGCTTTTTGGACAGCGACGATCTTTATGTTCCCGATGCGGTTCGTATTTTGCTCGATAAGGCGTGCGCGGAGTCTGCGGACACAGTGTTTTTTAACGCATATTCCTTTGCCGATGACGCCTATGAGGGCAGAATAACACAAGGGTACGGTCATAAGCACGATTATAAAACGGACAGCGGCGTGCAGGTCACGAAAAAACTGCTTGAAAATAAAGAATTCAGATACAGCTCATGCCTTATTTTCATCAACTCAAGCTACTTAAAAGGTCGCAATATACTGTTTTATGAGGGTATAATCAACGAGGATATGCTCTTTACGTTCAAGGCCATGCTTTGCGCCGAAACCGTAGGCTATATTCCCGATAAGCTTTATCACAGACGTGTCAGGGAAATGTCGATAATGACGACAAAAAAAACGGAGCTTTCATATAAAAGCTCACTGTCTATATATTACGATCTGTGCGAGCTTGCGAAGAATTTGCACGGCGAGGCACGTGCGGTCACCGAGCTGTATATTTCGCAAAACGCCGTGCGGGTATTCAATAAATACAAGGCACTTGACAACGAAGAAAAGAAACGGTATAAGGATGCGCAAAACAGCTTTAAGGCTCATGTTTTGGAAAATGCCGCTTACGGCGATCGGGCTTTGAAGTATAAATGCAAAAGCGAGCTTCTTTGGTTCTGCTTTAAGGTAATAAAAAAGGTATTCGGTTAAATATGCAAAGTGTACTGTGTGCAATCGCTTGCATGAAGGGCGGCGGTGCGGAGAGGGTTCTTTCCTCTATTGCAAACGAGATGAAACGCTGTGGCGACAGGGTCGTGTTTATGGTCACCGATCAACATTTGTGTGATGTCGTTCGAGGTGATCTTGACAAGGATATCGAGCTTATCTCACTGCCGGATATTCAAAAACGTCCGAGCGTATGGCAAAAAATCAAATACGGTATTATGTCGATAACGAGCAGATGCACGTGTGCTCTAATTGAGGCGATAAAAAAGCCCGTCGGATCAAGGTGCGCCTACGACTCGTTTATGTGGCAGCACTATTTACAGGTCGATACACTGCATGAGTGGTTGAAAAACGAACCGAGTATGTCGGTCATAGCGTTTTTACAGCCCACGATACCGATAGCCGTGCTTGCCGCACGCGGGCTCGACAATAAGCTCGTGATTTCCGAACGAGCCGATCCGCAGAGGATAATGAAAAGCAGATACGGCTACGCTTTTGTTGAAAAATACTATTCACGTGCCGATCGGGTGGTGTTTCAAACCCATTTTGCAATGGAAAAATACCCGAAAAACATCAGCGAAAAGGGCGTTGTAATTCCGAATCCCGTAAGAGCAGGGCTGCCCGAGGCGTTTTGCGGCGAAAGAACTAAGCGTATAGTCAATTTTTGCAGGATCTCATACCAGAAAAATTTGGCGTTGCTTATTGAGGCATTTGCCTTGTTTTATAAAGAACATTCGGAGTATAGGCTTGAGATAATAGGCGATGCATATACGGAAAAGGAAATGCAATTAAAGCGTGACCTTATATGTCTTGCGAAAACTCTCGGCGTTGAGAAAAGCGTAGTCTTTTTGCCGTTTACGGAGCGGGTGCATACGTATATAAACGATGCGCAAATGTTTGTTTCATCCTCCGATTACGAGGGAATGTCAAATTCCATGCTTGAGGCAATGGCAATGGGGATACCGACTATATGCACCGACTGTCCCGCAGGCGGTGCGGCGGCGGTCATAAAGAATTACGAAAACGGTATACTGACACCGGTCGGAGACAAACAAGCCTTGGCGGATGCAATGTCACACCTTGCCGATGATAAAGACCTGGCACAAAAGCTGTCATCGGGCGGTCATATGCTCGGGCAGCGCCTTGCGCTCCGAGATATAGCGCAGAGATGGAGAGAGTGCGTGTTTGAAAATGGCAGATAAGAGAAAGGTATTGATCATCGTACACAGTATGTCGCTTGGCGGTATACAGCGTTCGCTCGTTGAGGCACTTGACATAATTGATTACGATAAGTATGAACTTGAGCTGTTTGTTTTGCAGAATAAGACGGAGCTTGTGAAAAGCTGCCCGAGCCGTGTAAAGCTCAGGGTCTGCGAGGACAGGCGAAAATATTACAGAATGCCGAGGTTTTTTATACTCGATATATTGATAAAGCTATTTGAGGGCGTAGGGGCGAGAAATACGGCAAAAAGACTCTACAATTACACTCGGGACAGAATATGGCTTGCCAAGCAAAAATACGCATATAAAAAGTATTTTTCAAACGCTTGTCGATATGATATTGCGGTATCTTACGCACCCGAATATACGGCACAGTTTACGGACAGATATATAAGAGCCGACAAAAAAATCGTCTTTTTCCATTCAAGCATTGACGAAAACGAAAGGTTGCATAAAAAAGTATTTCCGCATTTTGACAAAATAATAGCGGTCAACGAAAGGTGCGAACGGACTCTTTGCGGACTTTATCCGAGCCTCGGTCGGCGTATATCGAGTATACCGAATTATATATCGCCCGAAAGAATAAGGAAAGGTGCGGAGGAAAACCGTGTTGAGCTTGACAAGGATGCGTTGAATATATGCACCTGCGGCAGAATGTCGTATGAAAAGGGCTTCGATCTGGCGTGCGAATGTGCCAAGCTGCTTGACGAATGCGGTATCGCATTCAAATGGTATTTTATAGGCGACGGTGTTGAAAGGGGCAGGCTTGAGACGTTTATCGAAAAAAACGAACTCGGCGAAAAAATTGTGTTGACCGGTTTTTTGCCTCAGCCCTACGGATATATGAACGGCTGTGATATATATGTTCAGCCGTCAAGAAACGAGTCGTTCGGGCTTTCGTTGCTTGAGGCGATGATATTGTGTAAGCCGACGCTCAGCACGCGAACGGACGGCGGCGAAAGACTGATAAGAGACGGCGAAAACGGTATTTTGTGCGATAAAACGCCGCAGGCTCTTGCCGACGGCATAAAACGTCTGTATGAGGACAAAGACCTACGCAGCAGGATAGTACATGAGCTGAAAAAAGCAGACTATGCAAAGGATAAAATAAAGTATGCATCGGCGTGGGATAAGCTGCTTAGCATATAGGAGAATTTAAATGAAACCGTTTTTCAGTATATTGATACCGGTATACAACGTCGAAAAATATCTGACCGAATGTCTTGATTCCGTTTTGGCGCAGTCCTTTACCGATTACGAGGTCATAGCGATCGACGACGGTTCAAACGATAAAAGCGGCTTAATATGTGATGAATACGGACGAAAATACAGCAATTTTACGGTAATTCATAAAAAAAACGAAGGCTTGATATCTTCAAGACGCAGAGCAATAGAAAAAGCAAGCGGTGAATACTGTGTTTTTCTCGACTCCGATGACAAGCTTGCCCCCGAATGCTTGGGGAGGCTTCACGATACGATAAAAGAGTACTTGCCCGATACGGTGTTGTATACGTATTACAGCTTTACAAACGACGGGAAGCGAGAAATAAAAAAGGGCGTTTTCGACAGCGGCGAGCTGTTTGAGGGCGAGCGGAAAAAAGAGCTGTATAAGCTTATCGCATCCGGTCCTGCCATAAGCAGTATTTGGACAAAGGCAACAAAGACCGATATACTGAGAGCAGACACGACCGACTACACGGAGTATTACGGGCGTAATATGGCTGAGGATGTGCTTCAAAGTCTGCCTATACTTACCTTATCTAAAAAAATAGTATATTTGAACGAGCCGCTTTATTATTACAGATATAATCCCGATAGCGTATCAAGAAGCTATTCGCCCGAGAGGATAGAGGCAAAGAATATACTTCACGTTTACCGGGCAAAAAAGAAGTACCTCAAGCTGTGGGGCTGTGAGAATAAAGAGTTTATATTGCGTACAGAGGCCTGTCATTTTAACGATGTAATGTACACATTCTTCAAAACATACGAATGTGCCGAAAAAAAGAACGATGTCTTGAGATACGATTGGTCAAGGCTTATGCCGGATGAGCTTGTATACCCGCTTTCGGAAAATCCGTATATAAGCGAAAAACATTTGAAAATTTATAATAACATAAAAAAAGGAAAAATTTTCATATTACGTCTTGAAATGATGGGAATATCATTATATAATAAATATAAAAAAGCAAAAAAACGAAAAAATGCAAAGAACAAATAAGACGGACGAGCTTGTTTTTCTCATAGACAAATCCTGCGGCGGCGGTGCGGAAAGAGTAATAGGTATGCTCGCCTCCGAATTTGTCCGTCGGGGACGGGCGGTAACACTTGTGCTGACCACACAAAGCAAAAGCGATTATCACGCCTACGAGGTGTGCGACGGGCTTGATGTGATATCGTTGCCGGATATATTGCAAAAGGCACCGAGAGGCTTCCGAGCTCCGCTTCGTATCAAATATTATACGCAAAGGCTTTGGGAAAAGCTGAGCAAAAAAAGCACGGATCATGGCGTGGTATATAAGTTTTCCCTTAACAATATCGATTCGATATATACTCTGTACAGCCTGCTTTCGAAAAAAAAGAATTGTGTCGTCGTTGCGTTTTTAAATCATTCTATCCGCTTAACGCTTCAAGCCGCATATAAGCTTGATATGCGAGTCATTGTATCCGAACGTAACAGTATTGATAATTGCGATAAAAATGCATTTTGCCATATAAATACATACTACGACCGAGCCGACATGATGGTGTTTCAAACAGAAAACGCATCGTTTTCATATCCACAGAGCATAAGAAAAAAGAGTAGTGTTATACCTAATCCGATAAAGCCCGGTCTGCCCGATGCATATACGGGTGAGCGAAACAAGACAATAGTGAATTTCTGCAGAATAAATTTTCAAAAAAACCTGCCGTTGCTTATTGGAGCCTTTGCAAGACTTCACAGCGAGTTGCCGAGCTACAGGCTTGAGATAATAGGCGATGCAAGAGGTGAGGATGAAAAGAAGCTGCTTGCCGAGCTGAACGAGTCTATATCGGCACTCGGACTTGACGAGTGTGCGAGAATATTGCCGTTTTGCGATGAAATACACGATAAGATCAAGAATTACGCCATGTTTGTTTCATCCTCGGATTTTGAGGGAATGTCAAATTCCATGCTCGAGGCAATGGCAATGGGACTTCCGACAATATGTACAGATTGTCCCGCAGGCGGTGCGGCGGCGGTCATAAGAAACGGCGAAAACGGACTTTTGACAAAGGTAGGCGACGAGGAAGAGCTGTATTTTGCAATGAAAAGAGTGGCTCTTGACGCTGAGCTTGCAAGCAAGCTGTCAAAAAACGGGGCGATGATAAGAGAAGAGCTTTCGTTTGAAAAAGTATTCAAAGAGTGGGAAAAGGTAATAGACGGTGAGTGATATAAAGGTAAGTGTGGTTATTCCCGTGTATAATGCCGAGGAATATCTGAGACAATGCATCGACAGCGTTGTTTCCCAAACACTCAAGGAAATAGAAATGATCCTCGTGAACGATGCTTCAACGGACGGCTCACTTGCAATATGTCGTGAATACGAGGCGGCTGACGAAAGGGTCAGTGTCATTGACAAAAATACAAATGCGGGACTTGCCGCCGCAAGAAATTCCGGTATGGATCGTTGTCGGGGCGAGTATATAGCTTTCCTCGATTCGGACGATTGGTTGGAGTTTGATGCGTACGAAAAGATGTATGCCGCGGCAAAAACAAATGATTCCGATATCGTTTTTTGCAATTGCTATGAGAACGAGAGCGGTATGTTCAGTAAATCTATGCCATGCGGCGCATATGACAGGGATGGGATAAAGTCTGTAATATTGCCTCGCACACTCCCCGGACTCAACAAAAGAGGCGAGAGAAATGTCATTAGGTGGAGCAATTGCCTGAGAATGTTCAAGCGTAAAACGCTTATCGACAATGCCATTCGCTTTGACGACAGATTCCGCAGATGTCAGGATCTTCAACTTACATACGAGGCAACACTTGTTGCACAAAATTACTATTATCTGGGAGACGATTATCTTTACCATAACCGTGTGGTCAAGACCTCGCTGTCAAGAGGATACACGAAGAATATGTGGAGTCTGCTCGTGCCGCTTATAGAGCGTCTGTACGAGGATACACGCAAATTTAAAGAGCTTGATCTTATGGATAATATGCATCTTTGCACATATTTCTTCGTGATGGATGTCATTGAAAATGAAATAAAGGCATCGGCTCCGGGAAACAAAAAGGACAAAATCGAAAAATTGCGTCAAATGATAACCCATCCGCTTTGTGTCGGTTGCCTTGACCATATCCCGACGGAGCGCCTCGGTGAATATTTACGCACTCAATACAAAAACATAAAGAAGCAGAATGCCAATGCGGTGTATTCGTATTACTTCAGGTATAGAAAGAAAAATAAGCTTACTCAAGGCGCAAGGGCAAAGGCAAATAAAGTCATAGACTCACCTGCGATCCGACCCGTGTACATACGTGTAAGGAAGCTGTTTAACAAAAATTATGTGACAAAAAAGTAATATGCATATGCCGTACATTGTTTTGCGCAAATAATATATTTTATGGTTGAAAATAAATGAAGAATTACAATTGCCGTGATGACGTTACAATATTGGTAAATACCTGCGATATGTATGAGGATGCGTGGGATCCGTTCTTTAAACTCTTTAAGATACAGTGGTCGGATTGTCCGTATAGATTTGTACTTAACACCGAGAGTAAGGACTATAAAACCGAGCTGTTTGATGTTAGAGCGGTACATCCTGACGAAAAAATGCCGTGGGGAAAGCGAATCAAATATGCCTTGAATACGATACAAAGCGACTATGTTGTTTTTATGCTTGAGGATTGCTTTCTGCAATCAAAAGTAAATTCCGATTCATTTTACGAGATGCTTGAATATATGAAAGAGAACGACGATGTAGGCGTAATTATTTGCAGGCATACGGAAAAACAAAAAACGGCATTTGATGAAAAGTACTTTTCCCGAGATTGCGTTACCGGAACTGTGAGAATAGTAGCCATGGCGGCTATATATCGAAAAAATTATTTATTGAATATTATCGATGATAATGAAAGTATATGGGAATTTGAGGTCAATGCCTCAAAACGCTCTCGAAAATTTCCTCAGAAGGTCTTGCAGTACAATAACGCCTATCCGATAATATTTGAGTATTATGATGCTATTGAAAGAGGGTATGGAATAACAAAACGAAAGTGGCTACCGAAAAACAAGGAGCTTTTTGATAAATACGGAATCGAAGTTGATTTTGATAACTTGGGAGTGTACGATGAGTCGGTTGACGGCACGTCTGTGCATCAAAAAAAGCAAAAAATATCAATCTTTGAAAAAATAAGAAAAAATATAGAGAATTCAAGGATATACAGAGCAAATGTAGCCGAGGCGCGAACGGTTGCCAAAAAATGTAAGTATTGTGCCGGTAACCTTTCCGTATTCGGAAAGCCTAAGATAATCGGTATTGAAAATCTTACGATAGGAAACAAATGCTGTATAAACGAAGGTGTGTATATAAATTCACGACAATCGGTAATTATCGGTGATAACGTGACGATATCGGCTAATGCGATGATTGTCTCTGCCGGTTACGATGTTGAAAGATTTATGAAAACGGGCGAACGGGTGCATTTGGAAAGCGGATGTATATGCATTTACGATAATTGTTGGATCTGTGCCGGAGCGATCATATTGCCGAATGTACACATAACCGGCAGTAATGTGATAATTGGTGCGGGAGCCGTTGTAACGCATAGCTTTAGCGAGAGCAATGTGCTGATAGCAGGCAATCCGGCAAAAATCGTCAAGCGTTATTCTGCAAGCGAAACAGATAATTGAAAATAAGAAATATCATTTAACGGAGAGTAAATGCAAAAGAACGAAGTAAAAAATTGGGATGTGACGATAAAGCCTTCGACCGGATGGTTCGATGTTGATATCAAGGGACTGTGGAAGTATAAAGACTTGATAATGCTGTTTGTTCGCAGAACATTCGTTGCGGCGTACAAGCAAACGATATTGGGACCGGCTTGGGCGATAATACAGCCGTTCATGTCGACGGTGGTGTATTCGCTGTTCTTCGGCGATATTGCCGGACTCGGAGCAAACGGAATACCTAATTTCGTATTTTATCTTTCCGGTAACATAATGTGGCATCTCTTTTCGGGTTGCTTGAATAATTCGGCAAGCACATTTACCTCAAATTCCGGAATTATGGGCAAGGTATATTTCCCTCGCCTTGTAATGCCGATAGCATCGACACTGTCACAATTTATATCATTTTTTATACAATTCGTATTTTTGGTATGTGCTTTGGTATTTTTCGTATTTACCGGGGAAAATGTCCATCCGAATTGGTTTATTCTGATGACACCGATCTTGCTTATACAAATGGCATTGCTCGGTCTCGGCATCGGTACGATAATTTCCTCGCTTACAACGAAATACAGGGACCTTGTAATGCTTGTGGGCTTCGGTGTTTCTCTGTGGTCGTATTGCTCACCCGTTGCATATGATATGTTTTCAAGATCCGCTATCATGGACAACGCCACGCTGTATGGTATTTATATGCTCAATCCCGTGACCCCTATTATCAATATTTTCAGATACGCATATATCGGCTGTGGAAAAATAGATTGGATGTATTACGGAATAAGCTGGATCACCACCCTTGTTTTTCTGTTTTTCGGAGTTATTCTGTTCTCGAAAACGGAAAAAACATTTATGGATACCGTTTGATCGGCAGAGGTGAGTGTAATGAATGAGTTAAGTTTAAAGGTTGAAAACGTAAAAAAGCAATACCGCTTGGGTGCCATAGGCGGCGCCACGCTTAAGGGAGATCTGCAAAGCTGGTATGCAAGAGTCAGACATAAAGAAGACCCTAACCTCAAAATAGGTCAAAAGGTGTATGCCAAAAATGAAAAATTCATGGCACTTGACGGTGTTTCCTTTGAGGTAAAAAAAGGTGAGGCACTCGGTATTATCGGTCACAACGGTGCGGGAAAATCCACACTTTTGAAGCTGATATCGCGTGTTACGACACCTACAGAGGGTGCCATATACATGAATGGCAGAATAACGAGTATGCTTGAGGTCGGAACGGGATTTCACCATGAGCTTACGGGACGTGAAAATGTTTATCTCAACGGTGCCATACTCGGTATGACTAAGGCGGAAATCACGGAGCGCTTTGACGAGATCGTGGAGTTTTCGGAGGTCGGACAGTTTATAGATACGCCCGTTAAGCGTTATTCAAGCGGTATGTTCGTCAAGCTGGCATTTTCGGTCGCTTCGCACCTTAACAGCGAGATAATGATAATGGACGAGGTGCTTGCCGTAGGTGACGTAAATTTCCAAAATAAATGCATAAACCGTATGAAACAGCTCTCCGAGGAGGGCGGACGGACGATACTGTATGTCAGTCATAACATGAGTACTATAAAAAATCTTTGTCAAAGATGCATAGTGCTGTCGCACGGCAAGCTTATATACGACGGTGACGTTGATAATGCGATACGTGTTTATATGGCAAACAACGCACTTGATGACAGAACATTTTTCGATGTATCAAGTTTCAAGCGTCATAGAAAATGCAGTTGCCGGCATTTGATTAAAAGCGTCGAAATGCTCGGAAAAGAAGTAAATGTTTTCGAGTACGGCGAGGTAATGAAGCTGAGGATGAATTGGACGAGCGAGGACAGCACAGAACGTGTAATGCTTAAGGCGATAGTCAACACGCTTCAAACGGATGACGTGGGAGTTACATTTGCGGGGGAGCTTGAGCATAAGTGCGGCGAAAACGAAGCGTATTTGACGTTTGATACTTCTTTCCTCGTTCCAGGCAAATATACGGTGGATTTCATACTTTACGATGAGGATAACAGCGGCAATATACTCTTCCATGACAGAGCAACGTGTATGAGGTTTTCGGTTGAGCATGGGGACAATTCAAAGCATCTTAACCATTGGTTCAGCAACTGGGGATATGCGGTGTTGCCGTGTTTGAGGCAGGGCAATGATTAAACGCGGCTTCGTCACTCTTGCGGTCGGGGATGTCAAGTATTACAAAATGGCACTTAATTTGCTGTACTCGTTTAAGCTGCGAAATCCCGATGAGAGAATGGCAATACTTTGCGATAGGGAAAACGAATACACAAGAGAATTTGACGATGTGGTCGTGCTGGCGAATACGTTTTCGGGTTATAGAGACAAGCTCAGGCTTCTTGTCGATTGCCCATATGATGAAAACATTTTTATCGAACCCGATTGCTTGGTATACAGAAATATATCCGAGTTTTGGGATATGCTATCGGGCGAGGACGATTTTACCGCATTCGGCTGGAATGACGGTCGGCTCGGCGTTTGGTATTCCGACAAGATAAAAGAAAAATATCCGGTGGATAAGATACCGATATTCAATCCCGGATATATGTTCATCAGAAACGGCGAAAAATGTGCGAAAATGTATGACGATTGTATGGAGATCTGCGACTATTTGGAGGAAAACAAGGAAGAGCAAAAGCTTGTTTTCTTGAATGGCAGATTGCGTGACGATCCCGTTTTGATTTTGGGAATGGAGATAAACGGATTTAAATGTGCGATAAAGCCGAGATACGGTAAATGCATGGCGTATCCGTCGGCAAAAAAGGTCAAGGCGAATATGGTATCCGGCAGACTTGATGTCGATGAGTTTACGCAGTGTAATATCTTGCATTTCTCAACCAATAAAACGCGGTACGGTCTGTACGTGTGTCAGGCAAAGGCGGCACGACTTATGTGCAAAAACAAGAGAGCGTCGGCTAAGCTTATTCAAAGCAAACCCATATATACCCTCATAAGCGGCGTCTTGTATGTAAAAAACAAGCTTTCGGATAAATTTCATGATAGGTAAAATAAAATGGAAAAAGAAAAGTTCCCGTTGGTATCTGTAATTATTCCCGTATATAAGGTAGAGAATTACCTGAAAAGATGTGTTGACAGTGTCTTAGCTCAAACATATGAAAATATTGAGATTATTCTTGTCGATGACGGCTCACCCGATAACTGCGGGGAAATGTGTGATGAGTACGCAAGAGCGGACAGCAGGGTAGTTGTAATACATAAAGAAAACGGCGGTGTATCGGCGGCACGCAATATCGGCGTGGAGAGGTCGCATGGCGAGTATGTGACATTTGTCGATTCGGACGATTATATATCGCCCGATTATGTTGAGTATCTGTATTCGCTGCTTTTCGACAACGATGCCGATGTTGCAATAGCGGGTTTTAACAAGACCTCAGATGACAGCTGTGATTTTGCCTCCGATAGTGAGAACAACGTAAAAATAATCAATGGTAAGGAGGCGTGCGAAAAGCTTCTTGACGGTATGCGGTTTATGCAATTTGTCACGCCGTGGGTAAAGCTGTTCAAACGCAAAATTATACATAAATATCCTTTTCCGGTGGGACGACGCTATGAGGATGAGGCTACTTTGTACAAAATCTATTATTCTGCGTGTCGGGTCGCTTATTCCGACAAAGTGCTGTACGCATATTACGACAACTTGAGTAGCTATATGAATACAAGAGGCGGCGAATTTAAAAAAGACTGGTTTTCGGTTATGTATGAGCGAGCAGAGTTTTTTGCCGCTAATAACGAGAAAAAACTGAGCAGAAGAGCTTATAAAATATTGATAAGATATCTTGCCAATGATTCTTTGAATTATAAACGAAGAAGTGATGAGTTGCTGTATGATATCGCAAAGAAAAAATGGCATAGCAAGTATTTTCCGTCATGTGCAAGGATATATGTTATCTCATATAAGATATCACCGAAATTGTTTGGGAAAATAAAGAAAGTTATATAATAGGTCAACATGAAAAGCAAAGAAGAACCGCTCATTTCGGTAATAATACCCGTATATAAGGTAGAGAAGTACCTGAAAAGATGTGTTGACAGCGTCTTAGCTCAAACATACGAAAATATTGAGATTATTCTTGTCGATGACGGCTCACCCGATAACTGCGGGGAAATGTGTGATGAGTACGCAAGAGCGGACAGCAGGGTAGTTGTAATACATAAAGAAAACGGCGGTGTATCGGCGGCACGCAATATCGGCGTGGAGAGGTCGCATGGCGAGTATGTGACATTTGTCGATTCGGACGATTATATATCACCTGATTATGTTGAGTATCTGTATTCATTGCTTTCCGACAACGATGCAGATGTTGCTATAGCTGATTTTAAAAAGACCTCGGAGAATAGCTACGATTTCACATTTGACAAAGAGACAAACGTGAAGATGCTTGACGGAAAAGAGGCATGTGTGAAAATGCTCGATACTTCATTGTTTATGCAATTTGTCACACCGGTTGCAAAGCTCTTCAAACGTCGAACGGCTCTCGAACACCCATTTCCCGTAGGGCAACGGCATGAGGATGAGGCGCTTATGTACAAGATATATTATCAAGTTCAAAGGGTCGTCTGCTCGGACAAAAAAATCTACGCTTACTATAATAACCCGACAAGCTATTTAAATACCTCCGGTAAATATTTCAAAACGGATCTGTACAAAACGATGACGGAACGTAATGAGTTTTTTGAAAGCAGAGGTGAGGTTAAGCTTGCACGTATATCGTATAAACGTCTTATCAGATATTTGATAAATGATTCGATAAGATGCTCGGGACGCTCGGATGAGTTGATATACGATACCGCAAAGAAAAAATGGCGGAGCAAATATTTCTCATCACGTGCGAGGATATATGTTATCTCATATAAGATA
The DNA here is from genome assembly GCA_964562175.1 of uncultured Lachnospiraceae bacterium. Lineage (GTDB taxonomy): Bacteria > Bacillota > Clostridia > Oscillospirales > CAG-272 > CAZCJU01. The sequence goes on along the minus strand of CAZLRV010000007.1, from coordinate 60,809 downwards.
TCGCCTAAATTGTTTAGAAGAATAAAGAAGGTCATACAATAGGTCGCAATGAAAAACAAAGAAGAATCGCTCATTTCGGTAATAATCCCGGTATATAAGGTAGAAAAATATCTGAAAAGGTGCGTTGACAGCGTCATAGCCCAAACATACGAAAACATTGAAATCATACTTGTCGATGACGGCTCACCCGATAACTGCGGGGAAATGTGTGATGAGTACGCAAAAGCAGACAGCAGGGTACTTGTAATACATAAAGAAAACGGCGGACTTTCTTCGGCAAGAAACACGGGTGTTGAGCATTCATGCGGTGAGTGGATAGCATTTGTCGATTCCGATGACTATATTTCATCCGACTACATTGAATGTTTATATCAAGCGGTAAAGGAATATAATGCCGATATAAGTATATGTAGATATGTAATTACGCACGGTGACGATGCGGAGTTTTCGAGAAGTTGTGGCGAGACCGTAGAGGTGCTTAGTGGATATGAAGCTTGCTTGAAGCTGTGCAATTTCAAACCGACAAAATGTGCTTTTGTTGAAGCATATGCTAAGCTAATAAAACGCGGGATAGCCGCAAGTTTTCCGTTTCCCGTGGGAAGAGTCCGTGAGGATGAGGCTGTGGCACATAAAATGCTGTATGAGGCAAATAAGGTCGTGATCTCGGACAGTGTTATGTATGCATATTATCAAAGGCCGGACAGTATCATGCACAGTAAAGACCCATTGAGGGAGAGAGACAGATTTTTGGCATTTGCCGAAAGAGCGGAATTTTTAGGGCAAATAGGCGAGGCGAAGCTTGCAAGAATATGGTTTAATTACACGGTAAGAAACGCCGCAAAGCTTTCGGTACGCTATAACGGTGTGCTTGATGAGCTGATATTTGATATATCCAAAAGGAACAGAACAAATAAGCATTTTCCAATGCGTTCGAGGATCTACGTGCTGATATACAAAATTTCGCCAAAGCTGTTTATGAAGCTGAAAAAATATATATGACCGACAAACAAATGAGATATTCAAAAGCAGTGCTTTAAGTACACAAATTAAATATAAGGAGGCAAATATGAAGATACTTGTAACAGGTGCGGCGGGGTTTATAGGCTCGTACCTTTGCCGACGCCTTCTTGATGACGGGCAGTGTGTTATCGGAGTTGACAATTTGAACGACTATTATGACGTTAATTTGAAATATGCCAGACTCAAGACCTTGGAGAAATATGAAAAATTTGAGTTTATTAAGCTCGATATATCAAATAAAGCCGAGCTTGACGGCGTATTTGAGCAAGAGGGCGGCTTTGATGTCGTTGTCAATTTGGCGGCACAGGCAGGTGTCAGATATTCTATAACGAATCCGCAGGCGTACATCAGCTCTAATATTATCGGTTTTTTTAATATTCTTGAGGCTTGCCGCCATTATCCCGTCGGGCATTTGGTATATGCTTCATCTTCATCCGTTTACGGTACGAATAAAAAAGTTCCGTATTCGACGGAGGATAAGGTCGATAATCCGGTCAGCCTTTACGCCGCAACGAAAAAATCCAACGAGCTTATGGCTCACGCTTATTCAAAGCTTTACGGTATTCCATGCACCGGCTTAAGATTTTTCACGGTGTACGGACCGTATGGCAGACCCGACATGGCATATTTCGGCTTCACAAATAAGCTTGTCAAGGGTGAGAAAATTCAGATATTCAACTACGGCGACATGAAGCGAGATTTTACATATATCGATGATATAGTTACCGGAATAGTGAATGTTATGGGCAAAGTACCCGATGTGACAGAGGACGGGGTAAGATATAAGGTCTATAACATAGGAAACAACAGCCCGGAGGATCTGATGAATTTCGTAAGTATTCTTGAGGAATGCTTGATGAAAGAGGGAATAATAAAAGCCCCTGCCGAAAAGGAGCTTTTGCCGATGCAACCCGGTGATGTATACCAAACGTATGCCGACACCTCCGAGCTTGAGCGTGATTTCGGTTTTAAGCCCTCAACGCCTTTGCGTGTCGGACTTGCAAGGTTTGCCGAATGGTACAAAGAGTATTATTTTGATTAAAGAATTGCCCGTTTGCGTTTTACGTAAACGGGCGAGACCTTTATTTACTTTTTGTATCGTGCAATTTTTTGCAAAGAGGAATGAATATACCGCCGAGTATGTTGCCGAGCGTTATCACAAGCAGTGCGAGCAGAGAATCCACATCCCATGCACGCGCCACGGTGAAATAGAACATATCCGCAACGCAATGCTCAAAGGAGCATAATATAAATACGGAAACTCCGAAAAACAGCGACAGATATTTGCCGAGGTCGCTTTTGTTGTTCTTGTAGCCGTCAACGGCAACATATATCAGTATATTGCAGAAAAAACCGAGAATAAACAGACTCAAATAACCGTCATCGGTCTTTGCGTTACATATCGTTTTCGCTTTCTCGCTTATAACATTGCCGATGCGTGTGAGCAAAAGAGCTTCGGCGGCGGCAAATGTACCGATAAGATTTCCGAGCCATATCAACGCACAGGTGAATATGTATGATACGGGATTATCGAAAACGTAGCAGACCTTGCCGGTGAACAGATTAAAGCCGTTTGTGACGATAACAAACAGACCTATCGTAAATAGCAGTGCGCCCACGACCTTGTTTTCGCAGCTGAGAAACACACAGCCGCCGATGCTTATAAACACACCTGCCAAAACGGCATATAGAAGATCCTTTAAAGCTTTCATTTTATACCTCGTCATGCAGTATTTTTTCCGGCGGTACCTCAAGCAAGGTCGGGTCCTTCAAATAGGAGCTTAGTTTCTTGAAAACGGCGGCAAAATACGAGCCTGAGCATATTCTTTCATCCATAACTATACCGAGAGGCAGACATTTTTCAAGCATTATCTCGCCGTGGTGGAGCTTCGGAACATATCTCATGTTGCCCATGGAGATAAATAAGCTCGTCGTGCCGAATTCGTATATGTGGTGATAAATATGATTTGTTCTTATGCTTGCCAAATTGGTTATCGAGAAGGTAGCATGAAAGGGACTGAGATCGATAACGGATTTCGGCATGAGTCCGTGCTTATCTAAAAACTTGAAAAATCCGACACCGAAGTTGCACAGACCGGGTATTTTCAGCAGTGTTTTTATCATATTATCGGTCGAGTTTGTTGAACCTGCGGCACGGTTCTTTTCAATATATTCGTCTATTTTTCTCTGAACATCGAATATCGTATCCGTCGGCTCGAAATATACCTTTGACATCGTGCCGTGGCCCTCCGTATCTCCCGGCTTAAGCACGACCATTCCGACACAAAACTCGTTTCTGGTATATATCTTTTTGTTTACGACGAATCTGTTCAAAGCGGGGAACTCGGTAGAGGTGCGGAGATATGCACAAATGATAAGCGCCATGTGCGATATTATGATATCGTCCTTTCGCTTGGCGTTTATATAGTTCTGCATAGGCTCAACGGGTATATCCACCGTTATGTAATTCATTGCATCTACTCGTTTGTCCATTACATAAGCCGCTACCGTATACATCGGATCTGCGTTCTTGATTCTTTTTCCGTCCCGTCTCATTGGCATAGCTTCCTTTATGTTTATTTGCGTCATAGCTTAAAAGCATTGATTTTGTACTATAAAATACAGTATACCATAAAACCGAGCAAATTTCAACAGTTTTCTCCGAAAATATTAAAAAATATCAATTTGATTTTTTTACCCGAATACTATAGACAAAAATCCGTATTTATGGTAATATATATGAAAAAGTGAGGTATGATATGTATTACAGAGGATTTGATAAAATAAAACGGCAGATATCACTGCTCGGCTTCGGCTGTATGCGTTTTCCGCTGAACGGCGAGGGTAAAATAGACCGAGAGAAGGCAACGGCAATGCTCGACCACGCATACCGTTGCGGTGTGAACTATTTTGATACCGCTCACCCGTATCATAACGGGGAAAGCGAGGAATTTATGGGCGAGTACCTGTCAAAATACGATAGGGAAACATACAATATTGCGACAAAGCTCCCTTGCTGGCAGGTCGAGAGCGTTGAGGATGCAAAGCGCATATTCGCACAACAGCTTGAAAAGCTGAAATGCGGCTATGTGGATCTTTATCTGCTCCATTCACTCAGCGGAGCGAAATTCGAAAAAATGGTCACCCTCGGCGTGCTTGAGCTGCTTGAGGAATACAAGCGCCGCGGGCTTATAAAATATCTTGGCTTTTCGTTCCACGATTCCTATGAGGCGTTTGAAAAGATAATAACCTATAAGGATTGGGATTTTTGCCAGCTACAGCTGAATTATATGGATACGGATATTCAGGCGGGTCTGCGCGGCTATGAGCTTGCTCGAAGCAGAAACACGCCGGTTATCGTAATGGAACCGATAAAGGGCGGCACGCTTGCGAGCGTACCCGATGAAATATCAAGGCTGTTTGCCGAAAAAGCCTCAAGCACCGCACCGAGCCTTGCCATAAGATGGGCGGGCAGTCTTGACGGAGTGCTGACGGTTCTGTCGGGTATGTCTACCATGGAGCAGGTGGAGGAGAATGTATCGACCTTTGCCGATTTCAAGCCGCTTGATGACACGGAGCATGCGGTGATAGATGAGGCAAAGCGTATGTTCTTGTCACGTGTTAAAAACGGCTGTACGGGCTGTGGATATTGTATGCCGTGCCCGCAGGGTGTAAATATTCCGTCGAGCTTTGCACTGTGGAACAAGTACGGAATGTTCGATAACAAGGCGGCAACGAAAAGCAAATGGCAAAACGATACGGATGAAAGCACAAAGCCGAAAAACTGTATCGCCTGCGGCAGATGTGAAGCACTATGTCCGCAAAAGATAAAGATAACGGATGACCTGAAAAGGCTTGAGGCTGAGCTTGACAGCCTGTAAATAAGCAATCTCGCCGATACGCTGACATCGTATCGGCGAGATTGCTTTATAATATATCGTATTATAATATATCGTATTGCAGAAAATCGGCAAAGGCAAGTGCCGATCTTTTGATAAACTCATCGACGTATTCGGGGGTGAATATATCGGAGGCGGGTAGCTTCGTTTCCGCATTCCATTTTGCGTTTCTCAAAAGAAACTCTCTGATATCGGAGGAAGGAAATTCGGGGTGTGTATCGTAATCGGCTTCGGATACCGAGCATAAGGTGCGCCACAGCTCATCGGAGCCTTGCGTGTGGTTGTAAATGTACGATGTCGCACGTGTTATCTGCTCTCTGTAATACAGAAAAGCAAATGTACCGTCCTTGAAAAACACCGATCTGTAATCATGCTCCGTTATATAGTCCCATTTGTAATCCAAAAATAAATGTAAAAGTATTCCGAAATCGAACGGGTCGCTTTTGTCTGTTCGATCACGCAAACGGCGCAGATCTCCCGTGCGGTCGGGCGAGCTTCTGAAGTGCGATACGTCCTTAAGCTCACGTATATCACGACAATCCGGAGCGAGGTTTCCTATCAGAAAAAGAGGGGAAGCGTCGCTTTTGTATTCGAGTGCCGTTTTTAAGTGTATCATAGCCGACGGCATATCATATCTCCTTTATTTGATCTTATCCCAATATGCTTTGGCACTTTGCTCCGTTTTGTTCGTGCCGTATTTATAGTACTGTCTGTTTGCCACGTCCTCCGGCAGATACCTTTGAGCAACATAATCGTTCTTGTATGCGTGCGGATATTTATAGCTCGTGCCGTGACCGAGAGTCGAGGCACCCTCGTAATGACTGTCACGCAGGTGTGCCGGAATATCCTTGCCGCGTCCCGCTTTTACATCCTCCATGGCAAGGTCGAGTGCCTCAAGTGCCGTTACCGATTTAGGTGCGGTTGCAAGAGTAACGGCGGCGTTTGCCAACGGTATTCTCGCCTCGGGCAGACCGAGGTCGAGTGCCGACTCACAGCACGCACGCACTATAGCAGCCGCCATGGGATACGCCAAGCCGATATCCTCGGAGGCTATGACCTGAAGGCGACGGCATACCGACAGAAGCTCGCCGGCACACAACAGGCGTGCCAAATAAAACACCGTCGCATCGGGATCGGAGCCGCGTATTGATTTTTGAAGTGCGGAGAGCAGGTCGTAATGGTCGTCGCCCTCTTTCGAAAACGTGCTTATTCCGCGCATCGCTTCGGGAATAAACTCGTTTGCGAGAGAAACGGTGATCTCACCGTCGGAGGCAAAATACATATGCTCAAGCAGACCCATAGAGTGGCGAACATCACCGCCGCACAGCTTGGCTATATACTCAAATACATCGTCCTCACACTTGATATTCTTTCCGTTCTCGTTGTTAAGCACTGACAATGCACGCCGCAGACACGGTACACAGTCTTTCGGCTGAACGGGACGAAATTCGAATACGGCAGAACGGGAGATAATAGCACCGTAAATGCTGAAAAACGGATTTTCGGTGGTGGAGGCTATAAGCGTTATTCTGCCGTCCTCCATGTATTCAAGCAGAGTTTGCTGTTGTTTCTTGTTAAAATATTGTATCTCATCCAAATAGAGCAGTATACCGCCGGAGCCTAAAAAGCTGTCGGTCTGCGAGGTTATTTCTTTAATGTCGGATATTGATGCCGTAGTTGCGTTTAGCTTGTGCAGTACCATATTGGATTTTTGAGCAATAATATTTGCGGCGGTCGTTTTTCCCGTTCCGGGCGGGCCGTAAAATATCATATTTGTGATATGACCCGATTCGACCATGCGCCTGAGAGAACCGTTTTTGCCGAATAGCTTTTTTTGACCGGCAATATCATCAAATTCCGTCGGGCGAAGCCTGTCGGCGAGAGGACGTATCAGCATTGTCCTTTACCGTTCCTTTCTTATCGTTTAAGAAATATGCTTATAATATATACAAATATTTGAAAACGGGCATTTTTCGCATTTTGGGTCTGCCGATGAACATATGTCACGTCCGAACTGCACTATCCTGTGGCAGAGCTCACTGCTCTCACTCGGCGGAACAAGTGCGGCAAGACGGCGTTCTGTCAAAAGTGCGGAAGCACGTTCCCCGTCGTCACTGCTCAGCCCAAGACGAGCGGATATCCTGATACAATGCGTATCAGCGACTATGGCTGGCTTGCCGTATATATCGCCGAGTATCAAATTTGCGATCTTCCTGCCGACTCCGGGCAAGGTAAGCAGCTGCTCCATGGTGTCCGGAACCTTGCCGCCGAACGTATTGCATATGCGATATGAGGCTTCCTTGATGTTTTTTGCCTTTGTCTTGTAAAGTCCGCAGGCGAATATAAGCCGTTCTATTTCGGAGATATCACCGCATGACATACGCTCGGGGGTGGGAAAGCTTTTAAACAGCTCAATGCATACCTCGTTTACACGCTTGTCGGTGCATTGTGCCGAGAGAATACCCATTACAAGCAAACGCCACGGGTCTGAGCCGTACTGCAAGGTGCATTCGGCATTCGGGTAGATATCTTTCAAGAGCCGACATATATGTATCGCTTTTTCTTCCTTTGTCATATCAACCGAAATAATACGCACGTTGTTTTTCGGTAAGCTCGTCTATCGTTGAGCCCATTGCACTAAGCTTCGCACGTGCAACGAACAGATCCGCCTCACGGGGAACGGGGTAGAGCTTGTTTTCAAGCGTACCCTTTGTTTTTATCAAATATTCAAGGCTCTTTGATTGTATTGAAAACGACATATCCATAATTTCAGCCGGGTGCCCGTTGCCGGCGGCAAGATTTACGAGCCGTCCCTCTGCCAAAAGATTAAGCACTCGCCCGTCTTTCATTCTGTAGCCCATGATATTGGGCTTTCTGTAAAATACCTCATCGGCAAGCTGTGTCAATGCCTCCCTGTCTATCTCAACGTCAAAGTGTCCGGAGTTTGCAAGCAGAACACCGTTTTTCATCACCTCAAAATGACGCTTGCTTATAACATCGCAACAACCTGTCAAGGTAACGAATATATCGCCGAGCGGTGCGGCATCGTCCATGGTCATTACCGAAAAGCCGTCCATACGAGCCTCAATTGCACGCACCGGGTCTATCTCGGTAACGATTACTATACCGCCCATACCTCTTGCACGCATTGCAAAGCCCTTGCCGCACCAGCCGTAGCCCGCAACGACAACGGTCTTGCCGGCTATCATAAGATTTGTGCTGTTCATTATTCCGTCGAGCGTCGATTGTCCCGTGCCGTATCTGTTATCGAAAAGGTGCTTGCAGTCGGCATCGTTTACGTCTATCATGGTGTAATTAAGCTCTCCGCGACGTTCTCTTGCGGCAAGACGGCGTATACCCGTAGTCGTTTCCTCGCAACCGCCGATAATGTCATCTGCGAGGTGCTTACATGAGGAATGAAGCAGCTGTGTAAAATCACCGCCGTCGTCGATTATAAGCTCCGGCTTATGTTCAAGTGTGGCGATAAGATGCTTTTGATATGTTTTTTCGTCAACCCCTCGGTAAGCATTCACCTCAAAGCCCTCATCGGCAAGTGCGGCGGCTACATCGTCCTGAGTCGAAAGAGGATTACAGCCCGTAACGCACACGCTTGCACCGCCGGCACGCAATACCCTCGCAAGATATGCGGTCTTTGCCTCAAGATGTATTGACATTGATATCTTAACGCCGTCAAACGGCTTTGTTTTTTCGAAATCTTCTTTAATTATGTTGAGCACGGGCATATGGTCCGCAACCCACGCTATTTTATCTCTGCCCGATTGGGCAAGGGAAATATCCTTTATTTCACTCATAATTTCGCTCCATACTATTTCTCAATGTAATAATACCATACAAATGCAAAAAAATCAATAAGAATCGCACTTTTTTGAGTGAATTTATAAAAAAATATTCTATTATATCGACAACGTATCATTGGATTCCCGCTTTTCCATTATAAAATTTTATTTTTTTGAAAAATTGTGTTGACAAGACAATGAATATATGATACAATAAGGGTGCTACACAAAACCGAATACTTATGCGATAATTGGGTTCCGTATGGAAGTATACCCTTTTTTCGTCGTGCCGTTATCGATTAAATTTGGTAAAAACGCAGATTTCAACTGATAATGGTACGGTATATTATCGCATTTATCGGTTTTGTGTAGCAACGATCGGAATTTGCGTTTTTCGGTACGTCGATTTCGGTCGGCGTACTTTTTATTTTCGTTAAGGAGATCGAAATTATGAAATTTTGCTCAAAATGCGGCAAGGAAATAATGGACGAGGCGGCTATATGCCCTCACTGCGGCTGTGCGGTTACCAATAGCCCTGCTGCCGAGGCGGATGCGCCTAATATGGGCTTTGCCGTGCTTGGTTTCTTTATTCCGCTCGTAGGTCTTATCCTCTATTTGGTATATAAGGACAAAACGCCTCTCAAGGCTAAATCGGCGGGAAAGGGTGCGCTTATCGGCTTTATTGTGAGCGTGGTATTCTCGGTGATATACTCCGCAATTATCGGCAGCTTGCTCGGAAGTATGCTCTTCTAAAAAACAAAACGCTCTGCGGTAGACCGAAATATCCGCAGAGCGTTTTTTGGAGCTTGCACCCTTACGGTGTAAGCTTTTATTCTTTTATCAAAAACTTATATTCTCCGCCGCCGCAGATAATACTGTTGCTTTTTGCCTTGCAACGCTTGCCCGAAAGCACCTCGACCCTTGAGGGTGGGAACATAAGATGAGCCTTTGTATTTGACGGCACGGTGAGCTTGAGTATATAGCCGTCCTCACTCTTTTTCCAGCTTGAAATTATCTTACCCGAAATGCTGTCGTATGTGACCTTGGTCTCGCCTACGGCTTCGTTGAAATAGGGTCTTACGAAAAACTCCTTAAAGCCGGGCTTATACGGCTTGATACCGCCCATATAAGCGTACATCCATTCAACGACACTGCCGAGAGAATAATGGTTGAACGAGTTCATTCCGACATCGCCGAAGCCGTTTTCCTTCGTATAAGAGTTCCATCTCTCCCAAATAGTCGTGGCGCCGTTCTTTATCGAATATCCCCAAGAGGGATAAGTATCGTTCAAAAGAAGCCTGTATGCGATATCGGAATGACCGTGATCGCAAAGCACGGGCAACAGATACGAAACACCGACAAAGCCCGTGGAAAGATGATAATCCTTGCGTCGTATCGTTCTTACGAGATGCTCCGCCGCCGCCTTTTCAAGCTCGGTGGGCAAAAGCTTCATCTTAAGAGCCAAAACATAACAGCATTGCGTATCGCCCTTTATCGTAACATCAGCCGAAACGTATTCATCACACCACGCTTCTCTTATACGCTCAAACATATCCGAGTAGTATTCGTAATCGTAATCGCGACAAAGCAGCTTTGCGCACTTTGCCATGATATAAGCATCGTATGCGAAATAAGCCGTTGACAAAACATCAAGCGGTGTCGTGTCATCGATAGAGAGCCAATCTCCGTAACCGTGAGCGGGACGAAGCAGACCTGTTGTTGTGCCGAGCAGGTACTTGAAATATCTGCTCATGCTGTCGTATGAGCGGGCTATTATTGCAATATCACCGTACATCGAGTAAACGGTGTAGGGAATTACGAATACCGCATCGCCCCATGCCGCATTTCCGTTTCCGACAAGATCGGGACCCTTGCCCGAGCTGTGACGTATCATCGGAACGATATCGGTAACCGAACCGTTAGGCTTTTGCGATTCACGCAGATCCTCCATATATTTATCGAAAAAGCCGTAGCAATCCATATTGTAGCACGCCGAACGGCAGAATATCTGCGTATCGCCCGTCCAACCGAGACGCTCGTCACGCTGAGGGCAGTCGGTGGGAATTCCCACAAAATTTCCGCGTTGACCCCACAGCGCATTTTCAAACAGCTTGTTTACAAGAGGCGACTCCGTTTGAACGTAGCCGGTGCGAGTGCAAGCGGAGAATATAACGTGTCCCTTGATATCTTCCTTTTGAGGTATGTAGCCGAGTCCCGTTATCTCCAAAAATCTGAAGCCGTGGAACGTAAAACGAGGCTCGTATTTTTCCTCGCCGCCTCGGCAAATGTAAGTGTCCGTTTGAAGTGCCGAACGCAGATTTTCGGTGTAAAGTGTGCCGTCGTCCTTGAGCATTTCACCGTGACGTACCGTTACAGTCGTGCCGGGGACAGCTCCGTGTATCAGCACCGAAGCGTTTCCGACCATATTTTGACCCATATCGACTATTACAGAGCCGTTTTTGTCAACGGTAACGCTCTGAGCCGAAAGAATGATATTCTCCTTTACCTGCATACCGATCGATGCTTTCATTCTCGTCCACGTGCATTCAAGCGGCATGGAATGTATCGCATCGTGCCATGACGAATCGTCAAAGCCAGCACGGCACCAGTTTTCATCCTCAAGGCGTGCATCGAAATATTCGCCGTTTTGATTGTCGGAATAAAGCACGCCGCCGCTTGAAGCCTTCCAGCTCTTGTCCGTAACGATATAATCGACCGAACCGTCGGAATATTCAAGGGCGAGATTCATAATAAAAGCAACGTCCTCACCGTATTGGTCACGACCGACCGCATTCAAATTGCTCTTGAACCAGCCGTCGCCGACAATTGCACCGATACAGTTTTCACCCTCGACCAGCTTGTCGGTAATATCGTAATATTGATATTGAAGTGATTTTTTGTATTCCGTCCATTCCGGAGCAAGCCTGTAAGCACCCGCATCCTCACCGTTTACGTAAAGCTCGTATATTCCGAACGCACTTGCATATGCCTTGGCTGAAACAAGTCCCGACGCAACGGTAAAGCACTTGCGGAAATACGGCGCAGGACGACCGGATATGTCCGCCTCCGGTCCCGCACATTTGGGCAAAAACTCCCTGTTAAGACCTATAAATCCGCATTTCCAATCCGAGGAATAAAGCAAGCCCGTGGTGAAGCTTCCTATATCGCTTCTTACCTTTTTGTCTCCTGCGGCAACATATACGGCAAAATAATACGTCTTGCGGCTTTCAAGCTCCTTTCCCGTGTAACGAATGCAGGTCGTATCGGAATCGCGCACGATCCCACTGTCCCATATGTCCGCATTACGGTTGGTGAGCTTCTCCGGACTCGATGCGACAACTATTTTGTAATAGTCAACATCTACCCCGTCCCTGTCCTCAACGGCAAAGCCGAATACGGGATGTACACTGTCGATACAGTGAGCAAAATCACCTGTGCATGGCATATGCTCACACGTAAGATTAACGATTCTCATTTTAAGATCCTTTCGATTTAATGCGCTAACGCATAAATATAATTATTCTTTTTTTCAGTTTGAATTATTCACACATTTAATGTATAATATCAAAGTGTAAACTTCGTCCCACGAACTTTATAATAGCATACATAATTTACTTAAGGATGAACATTTGCAAAACACATTTCCTTTTTTCAATAAAATATTGTTCGCCCCCTTAGTTAAATGGATATAATAAACCCCTCCTAAGGGTTAGTTGTGAGTTCGATTCTCGCAGGGGGTGCCACACAACGCCGAAATCACTTGATCTTGTAAGTGCTTTCGGTTTTCTTTGTTTTTGCAGAACAGCTTAACTTCCGCATTGCAAAAGGCAAATGCACGGGCAGAGTTGATGATGTTTTTAAGCTGACAATTGCTAAAAGGCAGATGATAAAATATTGTATATGTAAAATGAAAGACCACCTACCGTTATCGGTAAGTGGTCTTGATTTTGATATAAAGTCAAATTTATTACTTGTACAAACCGGAATTTGTCAGCATCTATTCCCATACAGCATTCTTATCCACTTCGGTTGAAGATATCCTTGTTTTCGGTATTACTTCAACTATAAGTGTTGTGCTTGAATGCTTTACGATCCGCAAAAGCGGTATGTCACCGCAAGCAATTATTTACTTAGGAAAGACCGCAATTCCCGTTGCTTTGGAATGTGTTGCTTTAGGCAATTATATTACATTTAATAGGAGGTAACTCTGCCATTCATTTGCGACCTTTCTACCTTTGAAAGTTCTCGATCGTATACTTTTTAAGTGCTGTCTTGTATATTACAAGCTTTTCGCTTGACAGTGAGATATGTACACAAAAAAGTTACAATATTTCCTGTGTTTTCTTGCTAAACGTATTGCAATTTCGGTGCAAACGTGGTATAATTAGTACAGATACCGATAAAAGAACGGAGGCGAGGACGTTTGGCAATACGAAAATCCAGTATGCCGACCAAAAATCATATTCTTGCAGTCAGTGCGAGACTGCTGTTGGAGCAGGGCTATCGGGACACTACCATGAAGCAAATTGCAAGCACAGCAGGTGTAGCTGTTTGCAGTGTGCAGAACTTTTTCCGCAACAAGGAGGGCTTGATTGCCGAGCTGGTTAAGCTTATGTTTTCCGGTCAGTTCAGTGCGGCAAAGCAATCCGCAGAAGCATCACTTCCGCCCACATATACTTATGCGGTGGAAACAGTCATTCAAATCGTTCTGACGGAGCGGAACGAAAATCTGCGTGAGCTGTACACCGAGGCTTACACCATGCCGGATACGGTGGAATACATCTATCAGAATATGGCGAGGGAGCTGAAAGCCATTTTCGGTGACCGTTTTCCCGATTACGAGGAAAGCGAGTTTTACGAAATGGAGATTGGCTCTGCGGCACTGATGCGAGGCTATATGGCAAAGCCCTGTGATGTGCATTTTCCGTTGCACAGAAAGATAGAGAGGTTCTTAACCGCCTCCTTGCGCATTTACCGTGTCGGTGAAGAAGAAATCGAACAGATACTTACCTTTGTTCGCAGCCTTGACATAAACAAATTAGCCGACGGCGTTATGCAACAGTTGTTTGAACAGCTGGGAAATTACTTTGAAAGCGATTTTTCCGACATTAACACGACAGCAAGATCCCGAACTTAGATAAGATCAACATAATTATACATTATGCATTCTGCATTATGCATTTTTCATTCACCACTAAAAAATATGGAGGTATGTTCTTATGAAAAAACGGCATTTAAGTATGGTGCTTGCTTTGTGTATGCTGCTGTGCTCCCTGCCGCTTGTGGCACGTATGGTGCGTGCGGCAGGCTATGTAGAAGTGGGAGATTTCTACTTCAAAAGTGACGAAAATGAGGGCAGCGGATGGACTCGGGACGAGACGAACAAGGTCATCAAAATCATCAACCACGGTTTGTTCTCCGTTAAAAACAAGGATCCGAACACGGCGACCAGCTGGAGGATCGAGATAAATGCGAACATCGATGTCAGGCTCAATCTTGAGGGCGTCAACATTAACACGCAAAATATTATCGGTACCGCTGCTATAAAAGTTGCGGCAAACAGCACGGCTAACGTCACAATAGAGGTTGTAGAAGGTACGGTCAACCGCGTCGCCGGACGGAACTACCCGGGTATCTTGTACGGAGCTATTGGCGAATATACCGGAACGCTGACGTTCATCGGCAATGGCACGCTCTATACAACCGGCGAATCTTCAGACGCCAGTGTAGCAGGTGGTGCCGGTATTGGCGGTGGACCGTATAATAGAAATGTAAGCAACATATATATTGACGGTCCGACGATCTATGCTACGGGAGGCAATTATGCTCCCGGTATCGGCAGTTGCCTCGATGGTACCGCCTCGAATATTGTCATAAAAAGCGGCACCGTCATAGCGAATGGTGGTGAAAATGCTGCCGGCATCGGCTGTGGAGATAGTGGTCGTGTAGACGGCATCACCATCGAAGGCGGTACCGTTAAAGCAACGGGCGGTAAAAAATCAGCCGGTATCGGAGGCGGAATGAATGGCGAAGCAAAAAATATTATAATAAAAGACGGCGACGTTACAGCTTACGGCAACTTTGGCGGTGCCGGCATCGGTTCAGGTCTGCAAAATGATGCGAACGGACATAGTACAAATGTAGACGGCATTACCATCTCGGGCGGCGTTGTTCGGGCTTTTGGTTCAGCCTATGATAATGATCCTTTTAATGCTGGCGCGGGTATAGGTAGCGGTGGTTCTACGAGATTCTCTAAACCGGGAAATGTCGACAATGTTACCATCTCGGGCGGCACTGTGAAGGCTGTTGGTGCTACCACCAAAAATTATAAGGCCGACGACATCGGCAGTGGTACGAAAGAAGATGGCAATTCCGGCGACTGCACGAACATAAAGATCACAGGTGGCTCGGTGAATGCGCCGAAGCACGGTTGTCAGGCGGTGAACGCAAAAGGTCAGAGCGTTGCGCTCATGACTATCTCAAACCCGGATGAAAAGGCGTATCTTGTAAACGGCGTTGAGTATACACCGCGCAACAGCAAGGCAATCGACGGCGATACAAATCTGTATCTTTATCTTGCCGAGGGAGACGTGCTGAAAGATAATCAGGGAAATGCGGTACACTTTCATATAGTGGACGGTAAGATAACTACCGATACCATGAAATGTGTGCCCTGCAGTGGAAATGACGGATACCGTTATCACGAGGATAGGTGTACGGTGTCGGGATGCGGTCTTGCACAAAACAAGACGACACACAACTTTGAGAATTTCAAGTGCAAAGACTGCGGAAGCGACGACGAGAGAACGTTCGTGTGTTTCAAGAAAGAGAGCAGTACATATCGTGAGATCGCACATGTTTCACCCGACGCAAAAATATATGAGCTTGTCGATGAGCCGCAAATATCCGGCAGATCGTTCAAGCATTGGTACTATGAAAAGGACGGCAAGAAGGTAGTCATCGGTCGCAATGCGAAGCTGAGTGACATAGCCGATGCGATCGGCATCGTAGGTGGGGACCCGTGGGTAGATGTCTATGCGGAGTTCAAGACGCGAGAGCTGAGCATCACGGGCGACGGGATAGTCGAAGGAACCGACTACAGCTACAGCGGAGACGGAGTGCTGACAATACTGTCGAGCAAGACGATGACGATATCGAATAAGAATCCCGCCGAGGCGGCGACCGACAGGATCGTCGTGGCGAAGGATGTGATTGCGAACATCAGGCTGTGCAACGTCTACATCGACGTGTCGGAGTTTGATAACAAAGCGGCTTTCATGATAGAACGTGGCGGTCACGGCGCCGTCACGCTGACGATAACCAACTCGGGCACCGGTACATATGAAAACCGCCTGATAAGCGGCAAGAACTGTGCGGGTATTCAAACGCCATCTATTGAATCCTGGGCTCTTGTCATCACCGAAGAACTCACATCTCCGAACGCAAAAGTATCGCTTACGGTACGCGGCGGAAGCGGAGCACCCGGAATCGGCAACGATGTTGATGCCCAAAACATAACGATACTGAAAGGTCATATCACCGCATACGGCGGTGAAAATGCACCGGGAATCGGTTCCGGCGACAGCGGAGTTTGCGATAATATCGTAATAGGTGACGAAACGGGTGTGGATAAAAACGGTCCTGTTGTGACAGCTGTCGGTGACAACTCTCCCGGCATCGGCAGCGCCTACGTTGCAAAGAATATATACATATACTCGGGAACGGTCACCGCAATAGGCGGAGGAGTTCAAGATGATATCGGTTGCCAAGGCAAAAACATGGCAGGTAAGATACACATTCTCGGCGGCTCTGTCAAGGCGGGAACGGTAAGCGAACCTGTTGTCGGTGCATCGGAAAACCCTGTCGCATCGCTTATCATTGAGAATCCGCGCGGAGATGACGTGTATGTTGACGGAGTGAAATACATTCCGTCGAACCACACGGCGGCAGATGCGAAAGACACCAACCTCTATCTGTGGCTTACGACAACCGGCAGTCACACGGTGAAGGTGGGAGAGGACGGAATCGAGTATGTATACAGCTATAAAAACGGAAAATTTGACCGTGAACGTGACCTGACGATCACGTCAAACACATCGGAGGCGGCAGTTGAGGGAACAGACTACAGCTACGCTCTCGGAGTACTCACGATACTCAGCGACAAGTCTATGACTGTCGGTATGAGAAACGGAGTGGCGAGGACGGCGGATAGAATCGTGACGGCGGCGGGAGTGAATGCGAATATCACACTTTCGGGAGTGAATATCGACACTTCCGAAACGGGAAATGCTGAAAACAGTACTGTCGGCTATGCACCGATCGCAGTTGCGGACGGAAACGGAGAGAATGTAACGATAACGCTTGCAAACGGAAGCGTCAACACCCTCCGTGGCGGCTTCGGAGTTGCGGCACTTCAGAAAGGAAGCGGAAGCGGAAAGCTGACGATCACGGGACGTGGAACGCTCAACGCAACGGGAGAAAATTGCGGAGCCGGAATCGGAAGCGGCTACCGTTGCAATACGAGCAACATCATCATTCTTGACGGAACGATAGTTGCACAGGGAGGAATCTACTCTGCCGGAATCGGCGGAGGTTATAATTACGGTGATGTCAACGGCGAAAACTACCTCGGCGGAGGCGCATCGAACATCACGATAAAAGGCGGAAATGTTACCGCGATCGGCGGAGCCTGGGGAGCCGGAATCGGAAGCGGTTACGGCGTCGCCGAATACTCGCATGATAAGCTCATCGCATCGAATATCACCATCGAAGGCGGAATCGTTAAGGCGCAGGGCGGAGTCAACTGTGCCGGAATCGGCGGCGGAAATTGGGGCAGCGTGTCGAACATCACGATAAAGGGCGGAGACGTTACCGCACTCGGAGGAAACTCCGGAGCCGGAATCGGCGGAGGATATAAAAGCAATATCGAAGACATTACCATATCGGGCGGAAAAGTCACCGCAACCGGCGGAAATTTCGGAGCCGGCATCGGCGGAGGATTTAACAGCGATATTATCGACGGTATCACGATCACGGGAGGAGTCGTCAATGCCAACGGCGGAGATAATGCATCCGCAATCGGAGGTGCCGCCACCGAACCCGAAAACATCACGATTTCGGGAGGAACGATTACTGTTACGTCGAAGAACGGATCGGGAATCGGAGCCGGATACTACAATAATGCGCAGATCGAAGTAGTCATTTCGGGCGGCTCGATACGTATTGCCGAACCGGTGAATACCAACGGCAGAATAACACCTCTCATCGGAACGGGAGGAGAAAGCAGCAGCGAACCGTCACGTAAGCTTAACGTGTGCATTCCGAAAAACGGAAAGGGCGAGGGAGCTAAAGAGGTATATCTGTTAGTTATAGCGAATCCGAGCGGTAAGGATGTATACATTGACGGAGTAAAACATACCCCGTCCAACCATACGGCGGGAGATGCGGCAGACACAAATCTTTACGCATATCTGACAGACGGACGTCATACGGTGAAGATCGGAGACGGTGAAGAAAAAGTATACCACTACGACAAAGCAAATTCTCGTTTCATTGAAACGGATTGTGTTGACGGAAGCAAAGACCATAAGTGCGATTACTGCGGTGAGACAGCATCAACGTGTATAGATAAAAACAAGAACCATGAGTGCGACGTGTGCGGAGCAACCATGGGAGTGCATGAAGCGGCAGAGGGCAAGCATACTTGCGATTACTGCGGTAAGACGGTATCAACGTGTATAGACAAAAACAAGAACCATGAGTGCGACGTGTGCGGAGCAACCATGGGAGTGCATGAAGCGGCAGAGGGCAAGCATACTTGCGATTACTGCGGTAAGACGGTATCGACGTGTATAGACAAAAACAAAGACCACAAATGCGATGATTGCGGCGCACCTATGGGAGTGCATGAAGCGGCAGAGGGCAAGCATACTTGCGACTACTGCGGCGAGAATGCAAGTCAGTGCGAGGACAAAAACAAAGACCACAAATGCGATGACTGCGGCGCACCTATGGGAGTGCATGAGGCGGCAGAGGGCAAGCATACTTGCGATTACTGTGGCAAGACGGCATCGACGTGTACGGACGAGAACAAAGACCACAAATGTGACGACTGTGACGCACCTATGGGAGTGCATGAAGCGGCAGAGGGCAAGCATACCTGTGATTACTGCGGCAAGAATGCAAGTCAGTGCGAGGACAAAAACAAAGACCACAAATGCGATGATTGCGGCGCACCTATGGGAGTGCATGAGGCGGCAGAGGGCAAGCATACTTGCGACTATTGCGGTCAGAACGTAAATTCTCACAGCGGCGGAGAAGCAAGCTGCAACGAAGAAGCGGTGTGCGGTATCTGCGGTGAGAAGTACGGGGAACGTGACGGCAAAAATCACAGAAAGCTGAAGCACGTCGAAGCAAAGGCGGCAACCGCCGAAGCCGACGGCAACATTGAGTATTGGCACTGTGAGGATTGCAACAAGTACTTCGGTGACAAGGATTGCAACAACGAGATCACCCTTGCGGACACCATCGTTTCAAAGCCGAGCGATAGCAAAGTTCCCGAAACCGGCGATAACAGCCATATGGTAATTTGGTTTGCACTGCTCGTTGTCAGCGGCGGCGCATTGGCAGGTACAGTAGCTTACGGCAAAAAGAGAAAGCATTTCGCAAAATAAGTCAAAGCACAGCACAAATAAGTTATCCCGTTTACTCATAACGAGTAAACGGGATAATATTTTTCGTGAGGTGTTAGGCGGGGCTTGTCGAACAACACAAAATGCGAATATACGGAGTGGAAATAAGCCGAAATACGGATAAGAGCTTCAAAAACCGCAAAATAAGAGGGCAAAATGCACAAAAATCGACGTGCGAATTTGTGTAATATGGCAGAAAAAAAGAAAATAACAAAAAAAGACTTGATTTATAGAAAATAAAGGTGTAAAATAAAAGGGAATGGGGTACTGTGAGAGGCGAGCATATCAGATGCAGACGGTCAGTGCCGAAAAAAAATACATAGAGAGGTATTTATGAAAACCTTCAAAAAGATACTTGCCTGTGCCTTGGCGGTATGCACGATAATGTCTTGCTTCGTGTTTACGGCAAGCTCGGCAAGCAGTGAGTACGAGAAGCATTTGAAAAGCCTCGGCTTTCCGGACTCGTACATTCCGTTGTTGAGCAAGCTTCACGACGTACATCCCAACTGGGTGTTTGAGTGTGACAACATAACGGCGATGAAAAGTACATATACGTGGAGCTATGTGCAAACGCAGGAGCAGGCTGCGGGAAACGATTATCAGCGTAACCTTATTGATAAGGCTTACGGAAACAAATATCCCGTATATGCAAGAAATCAGCAGGCAGTCGAATCCGGCTCATGGCTGAGAGCAAGTAACTCCTGTATCGCATATTTTTCGGATCCCCGTAACTTCCTCAATGAGGATAACGTATTCCAATTTGAAAAGCTCAGCTATTCGTCGATAATGAGCGAGAGCGTCGTTGAGGCGGTGCTTCAGGGAAGCTTTATGGCGCACGCGGTAATTCCCGACAGCGGAAACAGCCAGACGTATGCTCAATTCTTCGTGCAGCTCGGCAAGGAGCTTAACATAAGCCCTGTGCAGATAGCATCGAGAGTTAGACAAGAGCAGGGAACGGGTACAAGCCCGCTTATCTCCGGTAAGTGCGGCGATACGCTGTGGTCTTATTACAGCAACAAAACAAACGGCGCACCCTCATCGGGCTACTCGGAGTCATCACTTAAACAGTACAACGGCTATTACAACTATTTTAACATAGGTGCGACGGGTACGGGTAAATTCAACATTTACCTGACAGGTATGCAGGAAGCCAAGACGGGCGGCTGGACTACCCGTAAGGCGGCACTTCGCGGCGGTGCGACAAAGATCGCCGAGAAATACATAAACGACTATCAGCACACGATATATTATCAAAAGTTCAACGTACACCCCTCCTCAAGCAGAAACTTCTGGGGTCAGTATATGCAGAACGTATCTGCGGCATGGAGCGAGAGCCGTAAGGTTCAAGAGGCTTACCGCAATACCGACCTTCTTGACCTTCCCTTTACCTTTGCAATTCCCGTATATTCTGGTATGCCCTCCTCTTATTCCGACCCCGGCGGATTTTTCGCAGGCAAGGACAGCGAGAAGTGGCAGAATACAATAGATGTTCCCACCTCCGGCGGCGCAACTAAAGCACCGGTAAACATAAGCACAAGCATTAACACCGCAAGCAGCTCCACACTTACCGTATCGGGCTGGAGTGTACATACCGACGGTGTAGCGGCTTACCAATATTCCGTAGACGGAAATGCATTCTCCGCACTTAACGGCAAATACCGTGCGGATGTTGCCTCGGCAACGTCATCGTATACAAATTGCACGACGCTGAATGCGTTTGAGGGTAGTATTGATATAGCCGAGCTTGCGACAGGTGCGCACAATATAGCTATACGTGCAAAGACAAAGAAAAATGATTACTATCTCGTATCTGTAATTACGCTTAATGTTACCGCACCCTCGTATGTTGTTGAGCTTGATGTGCCCGACGGCGAGGGTGGCAAGAATATCGTATCGACATTTACCGACAATGTACTCAAGCGCGGAGATGTGACATATCATGTAAAGGGCTGGAGCGTTCACGAATACGGTATATCCGAATTCAGATACAGCCTTGATAACGGCAATTGGACGGCAATAAAGGGTACTTACAGAGCAGATGTTGCCGCGGCTAATTCTTCATACACCGAATGCACGACGCTTAACGCATTCGAGGATGATATATCACTCGGCGATATTTCGATAGGCTCTCACACGCTCAGAATAGGCGGACTTACGAAAAAGGGTGCCAATTACGTTATAGCCAAAATAACGCTTAATGTAACGACCCCGAGCTTTACGACCGCATTTGATTCTCCCTCGGAAACGGTGGCAAAGAATACAGTATTCAGCTTAGAAGATTTCCGCAAGGTGGCTTATGTCGGTCAGACCTATAAGCTGAAGGGCTGGAGCGTTCACGATGACGGTATAGCCGGCTATCAGTACAACATTGACGGCGGCGCATGGAAGACACTCACCGCTTCATATCGTGCCGATGTTGCCGCAGCTCAACCCTCCTATACGAATTGCACGGATATAAATGCATTTGAGGAAGATATCCCCTTGAACGGTCTTTCCGTGGGCGATCATAACATAACGATAAGAGGCTTGACAAAGCAGAACTATTACTATACTATAGCGAACATGAAGCTGACCATAAATCCCAACTCATATGCAGCGACACTGGATTCTCTTTCCAAGACGGGCAATAATGAGGTGATCACGGCAACCGACAGCGTGACGAAGAACTCCGATTCCGATATTGAAACGTATTATCAAGTAAGAGGCTGGGCTTTGTGCGATGAAGGCGTAACGGGCTATCAGTACAGCATCGACGGCGGCGCATGGACGGCACTTGAAGGAAAATTCCGTTCCGATGTGTCAATTGCAATGCCGAATTACACAAATTGCACTACGGTAAACGCATTCGATGAGGGTATTCCGGTAGGCTCACTCAGCGCAGGTAACCACACGATCAAGCTGAGAATGGAGACCAAGTTTCAAACATATTACGATTTTGCAACGATAACCCTGAATGTAAAAGAGCCGACCTACAAGGTGATAAAAGTAACCTCCGGTACGGCAACGCTTGATAAGACCGAAAAAGATATAGTCAATATCAAGGCGGGAACCACCGTCGAGACTCTTAAGGCTCAACTGAGCCACGGCACGGTAACCGATGCGGCAGGTAATGTCGTAACGAGCGGCAAACTCGCATCCGGCTACAAGGTAATAGGCTATGAAGGCGAAACCGTTAGGGAAACATATACCGTAATCGTTACCGGCGATGTTGACGGCGACGGAATGTTGACTATAAAAGATATTTTGGTAGCCGATGCACTTTCCATAGGCAAGGGCAAAGGATATTTCAGAGCTGCGGATATAGACAATGACGGTACACTCTCCCCCGAGGAATGTTCGGCATTTACGGCAAGAATGAGAGAGCAATAAAATAACAAGCGGGCGGATGATATATCATCCGTCCGAGCTATATGATGACGAACAGTCCCGTGCAATTTGCACGGGACTGTGAAATTTAATCGTTTTTGGGAACTATCAAGCCGTAATCGCCGCTTTTACGCTTGTATACGACATTTGTCGCACTTGTCTCATCGTTTACAAACACGAAAAACTCATGGTTCAAGAGGTTCATTTCAAGTATTGCCTCCTCAACGGACATGGGCTTTATTACAAACTCCTTCACCCTTACCTTGAATGCTTCCTCGTCCTGCTCGTCAATTGCCGACACATCGTACACGCCCTTATCAAACGTGCCGCTGCGCAGACGCTTCTGCAGCTTTGTTTTATGCTTTCTTATCTGACCCTCAAGCACTTCTATAGCCGCATCGAGAGCGTTACGGAACGTATCGGCTTCTTCCTCGGCACGTAACATCATCCCATGAACGGTAATCGTTACTTCAAGGTTCTCTCTGCCTCTTTTGCGAGATAGCATGACACACGCCTCTGCGCTCGTATCGAAGAATTTGTCGAACTTGCAAAGCTTCTTCTCGATCGTTTCCTTGAGATCACAAGTTACCTCAACCTGTTTAGCCACTATCAATGTTTTCACAATATTACCACCTTTGCGATGTATTACAGCTTAGGCAATAGCTTTCCTTTACTGCAATTGTATTATAACACAAATTCACCAAAAAGTAAATAGCAAAATGAAAAATATATTGGAATATGCACAAAATATTTACAAAAGTGATTAAGTGGAAACGATGCCCTTATTTTACAAGAGATAGCATATCGTCATCGCCTTCGGAATACTTAAGTGTCCAATGCTCTTTATGAAGTGCCTGAGATCCGGACTTAATGTTCTGCAACGGAGAAAGTGTTTCAAGCTCCGTAAAATGCTTGCAGGTATATATCTCGCAGTTTACACCGCCGTCGGGGTAGGGAAGCGTAAGCTCCGACGGTGCGAAACGCTTTATAAACAGCTTGCCTCTGTTGCGGTACGCACATACGCCGAGCGTGTTGTTGACGCCGATCTTGAACGGGGAGGTGTACTGTGAGGATTGTGTAACGGTTATACCGTCATTTTGCAGATCCAACCTACCGTCGTGAATATCCGTATAAGACCAAAGGGAAAGCGTGCGGTTATTGAGCAGACCCGCATCGGACATATTTTGCGGAGTGAATGCGACACCGTCCTTATCCATAACGGAAAGTGCCCATACACTGCCGTAAATATCATCCGGTGTGTTATTTATAATTATATTTGAAACTTCCGCTGTGGCGTTGTCAAGAAGCTTGACCTCAAGCTTTGTTCGAATTCCGCAATACTGTTGACCGATGACCGTCACCACATCGCCCTCTATCGAATACTCAACCTTATCGCTGTCGGGACGGTATGTATCGGGAAATTTTTCGGGCGAGAGCCAAACTCTGTGACCGCCGAAGAGCTGCCAGCATTTGCCGACCCCAAATTTATTTTCCATTTGCTCGCCTACCTGCGAGGTCAAACGCTCGACATCGTTGTAAAAAATGTTGTCCCCGTCCTCAAGTGCGGCATATATTATTCTCGGCCCTATATCGAGCGTGAAGCCGAGAGTAAGAGAACCCTTTGTGCAGAAAAGCACACGTCCGAAATTCTTGTAGGAGCTGATTTCGTGTTTCATTTGTTTTCCTCGTTTATCGTGCCTAAAATGTAGGCAAATTCGTACAAAGCTTCGGTCATGGACGGTGCGGGTCTGAGTGAGAGAGAGGAATCGAAAACATAGACCTGTCCGCGCTTGTAGGCGTTTGTCATATCGTAACCGTTTCTTTGACGTATGCTCGTTACGGTGCATTTTTCATCATTTATCAATGATATGAAAACGTCCGGATTTTTGCCGATAATATCCGTATCATTGGCGGGGGAGGTCGTCGTGTAAGCGTTATCGGCACCTGCCAGCTCTACCAGCTCACCGACAAGCGTATCGCCGCCGTAAACGATACGTTGTGAAAGCGTACCGCCCTCTATCACGACTTTTTTTCTCTCAAGCAATGCTTGTGCCATATTTTTTACATGGTCTATTTCCTCACGCATTGATGAAATGAGCTTTTCGCCGCTGTCCTGCTTAAACATTATAGAGGATATAAGGCGAATATTGGATTGTGCAACAGATACGCCGCCCGTGGAGCGTATGCGAAAGGTCTTTATCCCCGCATTGTTGACGGCGTTTAGTAGCTGCTCGTCAACATCGTCCTCAAAAAACATCGCATCGATCTCAAGCAGTGCAAGCCTCGATTGCAGCTGCGGATCTATCTCAAATATTTCCGCTCCCATCGGTGCGCCGTCAAGCTTTTCGCAATTTGCGTTGAGCGCCTTGACGTATTTTGACGAACCGAGCGAGTAAATTATCTCTGCGGCTATAGGGGAGGCGCAATATATCCGTGTGGGAGGTGAGGTGAGCGTATAATGACGTGAGTCAAAATCGGTTATCTGCACCGTTTTCGACGTATTATCACCCGTGTCGGTGCTTGTCCCCTCGCCGTTTCCCAAATCGCAGGAAACGAGCGAAAAAAGCAGGGTAAGAATAAGCAACAGGCATATCGTTTTTTTCATTATATTCCGTTCCTTTCAGCGGCGAATACTACACCGGCAAATCGGTCATTCCTTTACGAATGCAAGGCACACCCAGTCTTTGTCCTCTCCCTTGTCGATAAGCTTGAACGGTGTTTTATTCATAGCCTCAATGACCTCATCCGCACGGCTGTTTATTATACCGGAGGCTAAAAAGATACAACCGTCCGAGGCGTACTCCGATAGCTCACCGCTCATGCGTATGATAATATCCGCAACTATATTGGCACTTATAAGCTCGTATTTTTTTGCTTTGTCTACGTCCTTGAGCAGATCGGAGACCTCGCACGTTATGTTATCCCTGCCGTTATCCTTGATATTCTCACGTGCAACTTTAACGGCTACGGGGTCGATATCGTAAGCATCGACTTGCTTTGCACCGAGCAGGGAGGCGATTATAGCGAGTATTCCGCTGCCCGTTCCGACATCAAGCACCATGTCGCCGCGTTTAAGATACTTTTCTATAAACGCACCGACTAACCGTGTCGTTTCGTGCGAGCCTGTGCCGAAAGCCATGCCCGGATCCATTTTTACTATAAGCTCATCGGGCTTTTTATCGTATTTTTCCCATGCCGGTACGACTACGATATGCTCACCGATAGGTGTGGGCTTGTAATATTTTTTCCAGCTGCTTGCCCAATCCTCATCGGCAACGCCGTCTACCGTAATATCCGCAGGTATTCCGAGCACCGAAAATCTGTCTTTGATGAAGCGTAGTGCCTCGTCGGGGTTGCGTTCATCGGGAATAAATACGCTTACACAGCCTATCGTCCTGTCTGCATTCAACAGCTTTTCGTCAAGAAGATCGCCGTAAACGGTCTTTAGATTTTCGTCCGCATCGCTGTAATCCTCTATCATAAGTCCGTTATCGACCATGCTCATTATCGCACATACCTCGTCGAGATATTCGATCTTACACGTCGCCTTGATCTGTTTGTATTCCATTATTTTTTATCCTTGAATATTTTATCGAAAAAGGTTTGGCGATTCTTGAAATTGCCCTTTCCGCACGATTGCGCAAAATCACGCAAAAGCTGTTTTTGTTTATCACTCAGATTCTTAGGCGTTTCGATAACTACTCTGAATATCAAATTTCCGCGTCTGCCCGTGCTTATATTCACTATGCCGGAGCCTTTAACGGTAAATTCCGTACCCGTTTGAGTACCCTCGGGAATCTTGTACTTGATATTACCCTCAAGCGTCGGTATGTCAAGCTCCGCTCCAAGTGCCGCCTCAACAAAGGTTATCGGTACCTCGCAGTATATGTCCGCTCCGTCACGTGTAAACATACTGTGAGGACGCACGGATACCTCTATTATGAGGTCGCCCGGATTCATTCCGCTCGTGCTGACATCGCCCTGACCGCGTACCGATAAACGCTGTCCCTCGTCGATGCCCGCCGGGATGTTTACCTCTATCTTCTTGTTTATGCGTATATAGCCCTTGCCGCGGCAGTTTTTGCACGGACTTGAGATTATTTTGCCCTTGCCGCCGCACTTGTCGCAAACGACGGTAGATTGCATCATTCCCAAAAATGTTCTTTGAGTGGTATTTATCTGACCTCGTCCGCCGCACTTATCGCACGTTTTTACCTCGCTGTCCTTAGCCGCTCCGCTTCCGGAGCAATCGGGACATTTTTCCACCCTTGCGTACTTGACCTCTTTTTTACAGCCGAATGCCGCTTCCTCAAAGGTCAAATACACACGCTGAAATATATCCGCACCGTCCGAGCCGCGTCTTGAGCCGGAGCCGGAGGACGAACCGAAGAACGAGCCGAATATATCGCCCAGATCCACGCCGAAATCACTGAAGCCGCCGCCGAAGCCGCCACCACCGTATGAAGCGTTGGGGTCAACACCGGCATGACCGAAGCGATCGTATTTCGAACGCTTTTCGCTGTCGGAAAGCACCTCATACGCCTCGTTTGCTTCCTTGAATTTTTTTTCACACTCCGCATCGCCCGGATGAAGGTCGGGGTGATATTTTTTCGCTATCGTCCTGTAGGCTTTTTTTATGTCGGCATCCGAGGCACCCTTTTCAACTCCGAGTACCTCGTAATAATCACGTTTGGTTTCTGCCATAACAAATCTCTTTTCACTTTGATTTCGTCAATTTACATATGATGACAAATATGTAAGTGTATAGTATAAAATTCAATTTCCCTCAATACACAAAAACTACCTGCGGTAATTTTGTAAAATGCAGGTATTTTTTGTGTATTTATACATTTCGCACTCAACGCAAGCTCAGCGCGTTTTAATGCTTATTCGCCCGTTTTATCGGTGAAATCGGCGTTGTAGCTGCCGTCAGCGTTCTGAGTGTTATCCGTACCGGCACCCGTTGCGCCGTCTGCGGCACCCGACTGCTGATAAAGCTTCTCGGCAACCTTGTAGAATGCCTTCTGCAACGACTCCGTGCCTGCCTTGATAGCCTCCGTATCGCCGTTCTTTACGGTCTCCTTCAGCTTTTCTATCTCGGCATTGACCTCGGTCTTTTCGGCATCGGATATCTTATCCGCGTTTTCGCTCAGTGCTTTCTCACATTGGAATATAAGATTTTCCGCACCGTTCTTCGTTTCAACGGCTTCCTTGAATTTCTTATCCTCCTCTGCGAACTTCTCCGCATCCGCAACGGCTTTCTCTATATCCTCCTTGCTCATGTTAGAGGACGAGGTTATCGTAATGTGCTGTTCCTTGCCCGTTCCCTTATCCTTTGCGGAAACATTTACGATACCGTTTGCATCGATGTCAAAGGTTACCTCTATCTGAGGTACTCCGCGAGGTGCGGGTGCGATACCGTCAAGGTTGAACTGTCCCAGCGTCGTGTTGTCCGCAACTCTCTCACGCTCACCTTGGAGAACGTGGATCTGAACGGAGGTCTGACCGTCTGCCGCCGTTGAGAATACCTGTGCCTTCTTAACGGGTATTGTTGTGTTACGGTCTATTATTCTCGTAAATACGCCGCCGAGAGTTTCGATACCGAGTGAAAGGGGAGTTACGTCAAGAAGCAATATATCCTTAACATCGCCGCCCAAAACGCCGCCTTGTATTGCCGCACCTATGGCGACACACTCATCGGGGTTGATGCCCTTGAACGGCTCCTTGCCGGTCAAATTCTTTACCGCCTCTTGTACGGCGGGAATACGGGTCGAGCCGCCTACGAGCAGAACCTTGCTTATCTCGCTCGGTGAAAGTCCCGCATCGGAAAGTGCCTGCTTGCTCGGTCCCATTGTAGCCTCAACGAGGTCTGCGGTAAGCTCATTGAATTTTGCACGCGTAAGCGTTGCGTCAAAGTGCTTCGGGCCTGTTGCATCGGCGGTGATGAACGGCAGGTTGATATTGGTACTCATCATACCCGACAGCTCTATCTTGGCTTTCTCTGCCGCTTCCTTAAGTCTTTGCATAGCCATTTTATCGTTGCGCAGGTCTATGCCGTTCTCGCTCTTGAATGTGGCTGCCATCCAGTCGATTATTCTGTTGTCGAAGTCGTCGCCGCCCAAACGGTTGTTACCGGCTGTTGCAAGCACCTCGACTACTCCGTCGCTTATCTCGAGCACGGATACATCGAATGTACCGCCGCCGAGGTCGAATATAAGAACCTTTTGCTCGGAATTTTCCTTATCCACACCATACGCCAAAGCCGCGGCGGTAGGCTCGTTGATTATTCTCTTTACCTCAAGTCCGGCTATCTTGCCTGCGTCCTTCGTTGCCTGTCTTTGGGCATCGGAGAAGTAAGCGGGGACGGTGATGACCGCCTCGGATACGGTCGTGCCGAGATAAGCCTCGGCATCCGCTTTGAGCTTTTGAAGTATCATCGCCGAAATTTCCTGCGGCGTGTAGCTCTTGCCGTCAATAGATACTTTCTTTGCCGTTCCCATATCTCTCTTGATGGACATAACTGTTTTGTCGGGGTTGGTTATTGCCTGTCTTTTTGCGACAGCGCCGACAAGACGCTCGCCCGTCTTTGAAAACGAAACTACCGACGGTGTCGTTCTTGCACCCTCGGGATTCGGTATTACAGTAGGCTCACCGCCTTCAAATACCGCAACGCAAGAGTTTGTCGTACCGAGATCTATACCGATTATTTTTCCCATTTTATGTTCCTCATTTCTATATTTAAAATAATTTATTTGCTTGGTTTGCTTAGTTTGCTACCTTTACCATGGCGTAGCGTATTACCTTGTCACCGCGTTTATATCCCTTTTGGAATACCTCGCATATGACCCCCTCGCCGTATTGCTCATCTTCAATGTGCATTACGGCACTGTGAATGTTTGCATCGAACTCGTCGCCTACGACACCGAATTGCTCGACACCGAGCTTTCCGAGCGTTTGAACGAAACTCGAAAGTATCATTTCAAGTCCGCTCTTGCTCTCCTCGTTTGCCGCATAATCCACCGCACGTTCGAGATTGTCAAACACTGGAAGAAGCTCCTTTACAACATCCGCACAGCAATTTGAGTATATGCCCTCGCTCTCCTTGGCACTTCTTTTCTTGAAGTTGTCAAACTCCGCAAAGAGCCTGAGATATTTATCGTTAAGCTCCTTGTTTTCGTTCTGTGCCGCATCGAGCTTTTTTGTCAGGGCTTTGCATTCGTTCTTTGCCTGCTCGCATTCTTTTTTCAATGCGTGCTTTTCTTTTTTTGTAGGCTCGCATTCGACCTCCGTTGCCGTTTGCTCTGACTCGGGTATATTTTCTTCCGTTTCTTGTTGCTCGTTTATCTTTTCTTCACTCATTCGCCGTTATTATCTCCTTTATTATCCGTTACGTCGTTCGGAGGCTTAAGCTGCCGAACTGTTTCGTCCTCCATCATACCCGATATGCAATCGGCAAGATATTTGACCATTGCCACCACTCGTGAGTATTCCATTCTTCTCGGACCGATAACACCTATCGCTCCGACAACACGCCCGCCCACGGTCAGCTTTTGCAATATCATGGACGAATCGGCAACTATCGAGGCATTCTCCTCTCCGCCGATATATATACTCATGTCCTCGCTCTCCGAGCTTTCGACAAGCTGCATTATATCGTCCTTGTTTTCAAGCGCCGAAAGCAGCTTTCTGAGCTTTTTGATATCGGTGAATTCGGGATATTCGAGAAGCTTGTCGACTCCCTCAAGCTTAAGCTCACCCTCGTCCGTGCTGTTGCATACCTCGTAAACTGCCTTTATGACCGGTGAAATGAGATGGTCATGTACGCCCATGTCATTTTCCATCTTCATTATCAAGGGAAGCGTTATCTTATCCGAGGTGACCGAGGCAATGGTGTTGTTCAATACTCCGCACAGCCGATTGAGTATGTCATCGTTTATGTCAAACGGCGTATGGATATATTTTGATTTAACCGTCCGATCGCTCATTATCATGCTCAAAACGTAGTTCCGTTCGTCAACAAACACGGTCTTGAAGCACGATACCGTACCTTGCGAGGGTCTGGGCTTGACGGCAAGCGTCGTGTAGTTTGTCATCGAAGCTATCAGCTTACCTGCCGCATTGAGTATCTTGTCAAGCTCTGCCATACGCATGGATTGCATATGATTAAGCTCCTCAAGCTCCTTCGTCGTCAGGGAATAAGCCTGCATCAAGGCATCTACATAAAACCTATAGCCAAGCTTTGACGGCACTCTGCCCGCCGAGGTGTGTGGCTGAAGAAGGTAGCCCATTTCCTCAAGCTCGCTCATTTCGTTGCGTACCGTCGCAGACGAATATCTTATACCGCCCTCAGAGGTCAGGTATTTCGAGCCGACCGGCTCTCCGTTTTCGATGTGTGCATCGATGAGAGCCTTCAGTATTTGCTTTTTTCTTGACGAAAGCTCGTCGCCTACACCCATTGAAAACCCCTTTCTTTAGCACTTTACGTCTTTGAGTGCTAACTTATGGATAAAATATACCATTGAATGCCTGTAAATTCAAGGAGATATTTAGTATAATTTGTGAATTTTTTTCTCACAGAGCCGATTGTGCCGAAAATATTATTATCTATTTTCGACGCATCGGCACGCAAAATACCTCGTTTTGTAAAAATAATCAAAAAAATATATAAGTTCACAATATTCATCATCATTATTAACAACAAGAGCCGCTTTTTTTGCTAAAATTAGCTTGTGTTATACGTTACCACGTTAAGGAGTGTGTAAAATGAAAATTGCGGTTGCGGGAACAGGCTACGTCGGTTTGTCCATGGCGGTGCTTTTGGCACAGAAGAATACCGTCAAGGCGGTCGATATAATAAAAGAAAAAGTAGATATGATAAATATCGGTCATTCGCCCATAGCGGATGAAAAAATAGAGGAATATCTGGTAAACAGACCGTTGAAGCTGACCGCAACGACGGACGGGGATAAGGCTTATGCCGATGCGGATTTCGTTATAATAGCCGCTCCGACAAATTACGACCCGGAGAAGAATTATTTCGATACCTCGGCAGTCGAAAGCGTTATAGAACAGGTAATGCGAGTAAACGAAAACGCAACGATGGTCATTAAATCCACGGTTCCCGTCGGATACACGCTTAATATAAGAAAAAAATATAATTGTGACAGAATAATCTTTTCCCCCGAATTCTTGCGAGAGGGTCATGCGCTTGAGGATAATCTGTATCCCGACCGTATAATCGTGGGCTGCCCGAAGGACGATGAGAAGCTTGCAGAGAGAGCAAGGACATTCGCATCACTGCTTAAAGAGGGTGCATTAAAAGAAGATATCGAGGTTCTTTTCCCCGGACTTACGGAAGCGGAGGCGATAAAGCTTTTTGCGAATACATATCTTGCTCTGCGTGTTGCGTATTTCAATGAGCTTGATACGTATGCGGCAACAAAGGGACTCGACACACGGGCGATAATCGAGGGCGTATGCCTTGACGGACGTATCGGTAATTTCTATAACAATCCGTCCTTCGGCTACGGCGGCTACTGCCTGCCCAAGGACACGAAGCAGCTCAGAGCAAACTATGCGGACGTGCCGCAGAATCTTATTTCGGCTATAGTTGACTCAAACAGCACACGAAAGGATTTTATAGCCGATCAAATAATCGCGAAAAAGCCCAAGACCGTCGGTATATTCCGTCTTACGATGAAAGCAAACAGCGATAATTTCCGTCAATCGTCGATACAGGGCGTAATGAAGCGTATCAAGGCAAAGGGCATTGAGGTCGTTGTCTTTGAGCCGACTCTCAAGGAAAGCACGTTTTTCAACAGCCATGTCATCGAGGATATCGACGAATTCAAGTCGCTGTGCGACGTGATAATCGCAAACAGAAACAGCGACGATCTTAAAGACGTGATTGATAAAGTCTATACAAGAGATATCTATTTCAGAGATTGACATACAGTAACAAATTCCGTAATATTTGCATATTGCGGCGGAAAGCAGATAGCTTTCCGCCGCATTTTCAATTATTCGCTTAGCATATAAGCGGGGTCGCTTAGCAGTCAACGGGCTTTTTGAAAATATTTGAAATTATTTTCGAAAAGCTATTGACAAAACGGCTTTTGTGTGGTATAATGTCACCACTTTAGCAAACTAAAGTGATAAAGGAGAAAAATATTATGAAAAAATCGGCAAGAATACTTGCATTGGTATTGGCAGTACTCATGAGCGTTGCGTGCATCGCATTTACGGGTTGCTCGGACAAAAAGGGAAACGACCTTGATTCGGGAGAAGAAAAGAAAGAAAACACGGATCTCGATTATGTGAAGAATAAAGGCAAGCTCGTTATCGGTATAACCGAGTTCGCGCCCATGGATTACAAGGAAGAGGGCAGTGACGAGTGGATAGGCTTTGACGCGGAAATGGCAAAGGCGTTTGCCGAGAGCATAGGCGTTAAGGCAGAGTTCGTCGTTATCAACTGGGACAAGAAGATATTGGAGCTTAACAGCAAAAACATAGATTGCGTATGGAACGGTATGACGCTTGATGACGCTATTAAAAATGCGATGGAGACCTCAAACCCCTATTGCACGAATATGCAGGTCGTTGTTGTTCCCGCCGCAAAAGCAGATCAATACAAGACGATAGATGACGTTAAGGGTCTTAAATTCGCCGCAGAGGGCGGTTCTGCCGGAGAAAAGGTGCTTACCGCACTTAATATGGACGTAACACCCGTTGAGAGCCAAGCCGATGCACTTACCAACGTAAAGGCGGGTACATCCGAGGCTGCCGTTATAGACCTGCTCATGGCGGGAGCTATGATAGGTGAGGGTACATCTTACTCCGACCTTGCACTCTCCGTTGCACTCAACGAGGATCAGAAAGAGCAGTACGGCGTAGGCTTCAGAAAAGATTCACCCCTTGCCGCCGAGCTTAACGAGTTTATGAAGAAGTACTATGCAGATGGCAAAATGCAAACTCTCGCTCAAAAGTACGGCGTTCAAGAATCTTTGATCGAACAAAAATAAGCTGAAAACAGCTTAAAGCACCTGCCTCGAAAGCGTATTTCGGGGCAGGTCTTAATGTGTTTTATGATTATTGTTAAGGAACAAATAAACAGATAATGGATTTTAAAATATTAGCCTCGCTTTCCGACGGCTTTTTGGTAACTCTTGAGATATTTTCGCTGACATTGTTAGGTGCCATACCTCTCGGACTTTTGATATGCTTAGGCTCAATGAGCCGCTTCAAGCCGCTGAAATATTTGATTCGCGGCTTTGTGTGGGTGATAAGAGGCACGCCTCTTATGTTGCAGCTTATGCTGATATTCTACGGACCGTCCTTAATATTTCATGTTAATATATGGGGTACGGGCGACAGCTCGCGTTTTATCGCAACGATAGTGGCATTTGTATTGAATTATTCTTGCTATTTTTCCGAAATATACAGAGGCGGTATCGAGAGCATTTCAAGGGGACAATACGAGGCGGGTCAGGTTCTCGGTATGACAAAGAGTCAAATATTTTTCAAGGTGATATTGCTTCAGGTGGTAAAAAGAATAATACCGCCGATGAGCAACGAAATAATAACGCTCGTCAAGGATACGTCTTTATCGAGAATAATCGCCGTTCAAGAGCTTATTTTCGCGGGCGAAAGATACATAAAGCTGCAGGGAATAATATGGCCGCTCTTCTTTACGGGCGTGTTCTATCTGCTGTTCAGCGGCATTCTGACCGTGGTCTTTTCCCGTGTGGAAAAGAAGCTCGCTTACTTAAATTAACGGAGGGCGATCATGTCTGTACTTGAAGTTAATAATTTACGTAAGAGCTTCGGCAAGACCGAGGTGCTTAAGGGTATATCGTTTACACTTGAAAAGGGCGAGGTGCTGGCGGTAATCGGCTCCTCCGGCGGCGGCAAAACGACCTTGCTCAGATGCTTGAATTTTCTTGAATTTGCCGACGGCGGCACTATCTCGGTAAACGGCGAGGTGCTGTTTGACGGAGCAACACGCAAAAAAATGACGGATGAGCGGATAAGACTCAACAGACTTCACTTCGGGCTTGTGTTCCAATCGTTTAATCTGTTTCCGCAATACACCGTATTCGAAAACGTAACGCTTGCCCCGAAGCTTCTTAAAATAGATACACCCGATATCATAATGTCACGTGCCCATGAGCTTATAGCACGCGTGGGACTCACCGAAAAATCGGGTAGCTACCCGTGCCGGCTCTCCGGCGGACAGCAACAGAGAGTTGCCATAGCCCGTGCCTTGGCTCTCTCCCCCGATATTTTGTGCTTTGATGAACCTACCTCGGCACTTGACCCCGAGCTGACGGCGGAGGTGCTTAAGGTAATGAAAGAGCTGAAGGAAACAAACACTACCATGCTCGTCGTAACGCACGAAATGGAATTTGCGAGAAACGTCGCGGATAAGGTCATATTTATGGCAGACGGCATAATAGAGGAAATGGGAACACCGAGCCGTGTCTTCGGTTCTCCCGTAAGTCCCAAAACAAAGGCGTTTTTGTCTAAGTGATTTATATAAAAAGGTCAAGCCCGAAAAAACGAGCCTGACCTTATTTTTCAGTTGTTCTGCGCATATGCGCCGACAAGCTTGAGCTTGTCGCAGAGCGGAGACAGGGCTGCCATCATCCTCTCGCCGTTTTCGGAATGTATATTGCCCTCGCATTCGACATAGAAGTAGTAGCTCCATAAAAGCTCTTTCATCGGACGGGAACGCAGTGTACGCATATTAAAGCCGTAATTACCTATTACATCTATTGCACGGGCGAGCGAGCCTGCCTCGTTCTTGACCGTGAACACGAGAATAAAATGAGCGCCCATGCGTGATGATATCATTCTGTTTTCCGAACGGGAGAATACCGCAAAGCGTGTTGTGTTCGTTCTGTCTGTGTTTATGCGTTCGTCGAGTGTGTCCAGAGAGAATATTTCCGCACTTTCATGCGAGGCTATTGCGGCAATGTCACGCCTGTCCGACTCGGCAACGTATTTTGCCGCAAGAGCGGTATTTGCGTATTCATGGCTCAACCAGCCGTGCGAGCGTATGTATTCCGAGCATTGACCGAGTGCCTGCGGATGGCTGACGACCTCTTTTATATCGTCAAGCTTCGTTCCTTTTTTGGCAAGCAGACTTTGTTCGACGGCAAGAGCAAACACATCGTTTATGTACAGAGTACCGGAAAACATAAGATCCGTTACCGCACCGACCTCGCCGTTATTGCTGTTTTCGATCGGCAGGACGGCACAATCGCATTCGCCGCCCTCAACGGCGTTGTATGCGGCACGAAAATCGGGGTAGCCGACTCTTTGAGCATATGGAAACAGCTTGCCCGATGCAATATGCGCAAAAGCCCCCTCCGTGCCGCTGTATGCGACACGCATACCCTCAAGCAGTCTGTGTTGGTACAGACGGGAGACACTCATATTGTTTTTTATATACATTACATAGTACGAACGAAGCAGCTCGTCCGATATGCGCATGGCACCCTTGCGTATCACCTCGTCCTCACGTGAGGTATCAAGCACGGACATTCCGTTTTCCTTCTTATATTCGGCAACGGCTTTGACCGCCGCCATTCTTTTTTCGAAAAGGCGTGCCATTTCGGCATCGACCTCATTTATTATCTCTCTTGCTTCCTCAAGCTTATTCATCACAACGACCTCTTAGGTTAATATAAATAGATTATAATATCCCGCGCTCGTTTTGTCAAGTCACCGAAAGTAAAAAAGTTATATTTTCGGCTGCCGAATTAACTTAAAACGCATTGACAAACTCGCTCAAGTAAGGTATAATCTAAATCAAACCCACTAAAACGAGAGGTTTTTTATGAAAAGCTTTGATGGCTTGAAATGCACGGACGCACTCGGACGGCAAAGTGCCGAATGTGAGGGCAGACGCGGCGGCAGATATGTCGGAATGTTTTATTTTTTGTGGTGCGGTGCCGATAAAGGTTGGCGGCATAAGCCGTACGATATAAGCAAAATAACATCGGCAGACCCCGATGCCGGCTATAAACCGTCCTCCGAGGTATGGGGCGGTATAGGTACGATGCATTATTGGGGCGAGCCGTTCTACGGCTACTATTTTTCCGAGGACGAATGGGTAATAAGAAAACATATGAAGCTGCTCATGCAGGCGGATATTGATTTTTTGTTTTTCGACGTGACAAACGGACCCATATACGAGGAAAATGCAAAAAAAGTAATGCGTGTGCTTGAAGAATATCATAACGAGGGCTTTAAGATACCTAAAGTCATGTTTTATACCAATTCGGTATCCGGTGATACGGTTCAAAGAATATACGATACGATATATAAGCCCGAGTATTGCAAGGACACGTGGTTTTATTACGAGGGCAGACCCTTGATAATAGCAAAACGTGAGGAATGCTCCGAGGAGTGTGTGAGCTTCTTCAATATAAAAAAATCGCAATGGCCGAATGAGCCGGATAAGATCGGCGGCTGGCCTTGGATGGACTTTACCCGCCCGCAGAGAGTTTTCAAAAACGAGGACGGTGTTGACGAGGTAATAAATGTTTCCGTCGCTCAGCATCCTCAGCTTCGTTTCGGTGACTCCGTACTTTACGGCGAGGACGGTAATTGCGGCAGAGCGTATCATAACGGACACAACGATCCCGATAAGGACGCTTATCTGTACGGCTATAATTTTGCCGAGCAATTTGAACGTGCCATTGAAGCGGATGTGCCCGTTGTGCTTGTCACGGGCTGGAACGAATGGATAGCAGGCAGATGGGAGGGCATTCCCGAACGTCCCATTATGTTCGTTGATTGCGCAAATTACGAGTACAGCCGTGATATTGAAATGATGAGGGGCGGATATTTCGACAATTATTTTTGTCAGCTCGTTTCCTTTGTCAGACGGTATAAGGGTTGTGAAAAAACGCCGCTTCATAAAGAGGGACAGACAGCCGTGTTTTACAATACCTCCGACGGCACGTTTGAACGTGACTGCGACGGAGCGGGTACGCATTATGTGAACAAAACGGGCGTGAACTCAATAGCGAGCATCACGGTGAGCCATGGGGACGGAAAGCTTTTTGTCACCGTTAAGACAAATAACGATGCCGTGAAGCACAGCGGACAGACTCTCGGGCTGATGCTTGAAATGTCGGGTCAAAGCAGAATGTACGATATCAACTCACCCGAATGTACACGCTTTGACAAGAGCGGCGCGGCATACGAGATACCGCTCGGTGAGGCTGTGAAAAACGGCGAATTCACGGCGCTTATAAAGTGCTGTGACGGAACGAAAAAATATGAAAGGGTCGAGGACTTTTACGATGTCGGCGATGTTTGTCCGCTCGGAAGATTTAATTTCGTATATAAAGGCATAACGGAATAATATCGCACGATAAAGCCGAAAATAAAGTAAACGAAATAAATATTGAAATTTAAGAGGAAACAAAATGAAAGGCTTTGCTTTTAAATATCTGCTCGGCTTCACGCTTGGGCTTACCGTTTGCTTTATTCTCGCCGCATTCGTAATTTTCGCCTTCTACACTTGATATGAGAATAGACAAGTTTTTTACCTCATGCGGTCTTATGTCGCGCACCGAATGTGCAAAGGCGGCAAGATGCGGCAGAATAAAGGTAAACGGCACGACGGTGAAAAAAGTCGACGTGCATATAGATGAGAGAGCGGACAGAATAGAGCTTGACAACAAGGTCATCGAATATAAAAAGTTTATATACATTATGATGAATAAGCCGTCCGGCTACGTATCTACGACGGACGAGCCGGGGCAGAAGCCCGTTACGGAGCTGTTGGACGAGCGATTGCAAAGAATGGGTCTTTTTCCCTGCGGAAGACTTGATAAAGATACGGTCGGACTCTTGATTTTGACAAACGACGGCGAAAGCACTCATAATGCGCTTTCACCGAAGCACCATGTCAAGAAGGTGTACGAATTTAAATGTGCCGACGAGGTGACGGGAAACGATGTGGCGGCACTTTCTTCAGGCGTAGAGCTTGCGGACGGCTACAGGACACACCCGTGCGAGGTACAAATGCACGACGGCGTATCGGGTCGTATAACACTTGACGAGGGAAAATATCATCAGATCAAACGGATGCTTGCATCACGCGGAAACAAAATAATATATCTTAAAAGAATATCGTTCGGGGGAATATCGCTCGATGCTTCGCTTAAAGAGGGGCAATGGCGTTATCTTACCGAGGACGAGGAGGAGCTGTTTGTAAATGGACATAATAGAAAGATTAGCCGCTGAGCTTGGCTTGAAAGCGGAGCAGGTCAAAAAGACGGTCGAAATGATAGACGAGGGCAATACGATACCGTTTATCGCACGTTACCGAAAAGAGGTGACGGGAAGCCTTGACGATACGGTACTCAGAGGGCTGTACGAAAGATTAAATTACTTAAGGAGCTTGCAGAAACGCAAGGACGAGGTAAAAGGCTCGATAGATGAGCAGGGTAAGCTGAACGATACGATAAGCAAAGCACTCGATGCGGCGCAAACGCTCGCCGAGGTGGAGGACATTTATCGCCCGTTTAAGCCGAAGCGTAAAACGAGAGCCTCCGTTGCACGTGAAAAGGGACTCGAGCCGCTGGCGGCGTTGATAAAGAAGCAATACGAGCATTACGAAAAGAGCATTCCGGATGCGGCTGCCGAATACGTAAGCGAGGAAAAGGGCGTACCGAGTGCGGAGGATGCGCTAAAGGGCGCATTGGATATCATAGCCGAGGATATTTCCGACAATGCGGCAATACGTAAAAAGGTACGTTACCATACATTTGAAAAAGGAATGCTGGAATGCACTCGGGCAAAGGAAGAGGATTCCGTATACGCAACGTATTATGACTACAGCGGTGCGGTAAAAAGTATGCCGCCGCACAGAGTACTTGCCGTGAACCGCGGTGAAAAAGAGGGCTTTCTTAAGGTAACCGTCAAAGCACCGACGGATTTTATAATAAACGGCATACTGTCAATGCTCATAAAAAAGAAAAACAGCGAGGCGGCAAAATATATCGAAGAAGCCTGCAGGGACAGCTATGAAAGACTCATAGCTCCGTCGATAGAAAGAGAGCTGCGCGGAGATATGTTCGATAAAGCATCGGAGGGGGCTATAAAAGTATTTTCGGACAACCTTAAGCATTTGCTTCTTACCCCCGCCCTTAAGGGAAGCACTGTTATGGGACTTGACCCCGGCTACAGGACGGGATGTAAGCTTGCCGTTGTCGATAAAACGGGAAAGGTGCTTGATACGGCAGTTATATTTCCGACGATAAAGAGCGAGTACAAGAACGCTGAGGCGGACAAGATCGTGAGAGGGCTGATAAAGCGTTACGGTGTCGATGTGGTTGCCATAGGAAACGGCACGGCATCGAAAGAAAGCGAGATATTCATTTCGGGCTTGCTTAAGGATATGGGTTGCGGCTGTAAGTATACTATCGTAAGTGAGGCGGGTGCGAGCGTTTACTCGGCATCCAAGCTTGCGGCAGAGGAATTTCCCGACTTTGACGTAACGCAGAGAAGTGCGGTGTCTATAGCGAGAAGATTGCAGGACCCTCTTGCCGAGCTGGTGAAGATAGATCCCAAGTCGATAGGCGTGGGACAGTATCAGCATGATATGAAGCCGGCAAGGCTTGACGAGGCATTGACGGGCGTTATCGAGTATTGCGTAAACTCAGTCGGAGTGGATCTGAATACCGCATCGCACGCACTGCTCTCCTACGTCGCCGGCATAAATGCGACAAGTGCGAAAAATATCGTTAAATACAGAGAGGAAAACGGCGAATTTACCTCACGTGCCGAGCTTTTGAAGGTTCCGAGAATAGGCGCCAAGGCTTACGAGCAGTGTGCCGGCTTTTTGCGTGTGCCGGACTCGGAGGAGATACTTGACAATACGGGCGTGCATCCCGAATCGTATGAGGCGGCACGGGCATTACTCAAACAATACGGATATACCGACGAGGATGTCAAGGAGGGCAAGCTGTCCCAACTCGGCGATAAGGTAAAGAGCGACGGTACCTCAGAGGTGTGCGAGAGGCTCGGTATAGGTGAGCCGACGCTAAACGATATAGTAAAGGAATTGCAAAAGCCGGGACGCGATATACGTAACGACTTTGCACCTCCGATACTGCGTGAGGATCTGCTTGATATTGCCGACCTGAGAGAGGGCATGGAGCTGACCGGCGTAGTGCGTAACGTCATAGATTTCGGGGCGTTTGTCGATATCGGTGTTCATGTTGACGGGCTTGTACATATATCGCAAATGTCGGACGGCAGGTTTATAAAGCATCCGTCCGAGGTGCTGAGCGTCGGTGATAATGTCACCGTTCGGGTGTTGCGAGTCGATGAGGCAAAAAAACGTATCGAGTTGACGATGAAAAGGGCAAAATGACCGTTCTAATAAATTAGAGAATAATGTTAATCTTTTTTTACACGGATAAAGATACATATGCATTATTGTACATAATACACAAACAATAAACTGAAATTTTGGGAAAATAAACTCTTTAAAAATTCATTTATTTCTGCTATAATATACATCGTGTAAGTGCGTTTCGTTTTACCCGATCTTGCCGTCGCGGCTGAGCGATACACTTATCTATTATAATTGTATTTAATTTTGGAGGAAAATAATGGCAAGCTTATCACTTAAACACATTTACAAAAAGTATCCCGGCGGAGTCGTTGCGGTATCCGACTTTTGTCTTGAAATAAAGGACAAAGAGTTTATCGTTTTCGTCGGTCCTTCCGGTTGCGGTAAATCCACAACCCTTCGTATGATAGCAGGTCTTGAGGAAATTACCGAGGGTGAACTTTTTATCGGTGATAGGCTCGTAAACGACGTTGCGCCCAAGGACAGAGATATAGCGATGGTGTTCCAGAACTACGCTCTGTACCCTCACATGACGGTGTTCGAGAACATGGCGTTCGGTCTGAAGCTCCGTAAGACTCCCAAAGAGGAGATCAAGCGCAGAGTTGAAGAGGCGGCTCGTATACTTGATATCGAGCATTTGCTCGATCGTCGCCCCAAGGCATTGTCCGGTGGTCAGAAGCAGCGTGTTGCACTCGGACGTGCGATAGTTCGTAATCCTAAGGTCTTCCTTTTGGATGAGCCTTTGTCAAACCTTGACGCAAAGCTTCGTGCGGCGATGAGAACAGAGCTTACAAAGCTTCATAAGAGACTCGAAACAACATTTGTATACGTAACGCATGACCAGGTAGAGGCTATGACGATGGCATCGAGAATCGTCGTTATGAAGGACGGTAAGATCCAGCAGGTAGATACGCCTCAAAACCTCTACGACAAGCCCAACAAGGTATTCGTTGCGGGCTTTATCGGAACTCCTCAAATGAACTTTATCGATGCAAAGCTTGAAAAGGTAGGCGAGGATGTATTCGTTAAGTTCGGCGAGAACGCATTGAAGCTTCCCGCAGACAAGGCAACCAATCCCGCACTTAAGGATTATATCGGCAAGGAAGTTATCGCCGGCATTCGTCCCGAGTGTATCCATGACGAGCCTATGTACTTAACACAGTTTGCGGATTCCACCATTTCCGCAGACGTTGACGTTACCGAGCTTATGGGTGCGGAGATATATCTGTATCTGTCAAGCGACGAACAGAATCTTATCGCACGTGTATCACCTCGTTCACAGGCCAAGGCAGGCGAGAAGATACAGGTGGCTATTGACGTTACACGTATGCACATATTCGACAAAGAAACCGAAGAGTGCATTATACACTGAGAAACGATGGGATTCGGAATATTATTTCCGGATCCCTTCTTGTCCGAAAGGGTAAAATTATGAAAAAAAGAATTATTTCATCACTTCTCGCATTGCTGATGATATCCTCCGCATTTCTTTCCTCCTGCGGTGACAACAAGACCGACGATACGGGTGCGACAGACAGCTCGCAGACGACAGGTGCGCCGACAAGCAACGATCCCGGCACGGATGATTTTGCGGGTACACCTGCATATACCGTTGAGGGTGACTATATAGTGGTTGACGGCGTAAAGTACCCAAACAACAAAAACTTCAATTGCGGTCCGCTCGTTGCGACTGATGACCTCGATCGTAAGCTGCCCAAGGTTGAGGAAACAAAGGCATACGACGAGAGCAAGTCCGTGGGAATATTCTATTTTCTCTGGCTCGGCGAGCATGGCGACAGCGGAGCGTTTAATATAACGGAAATACTCTACGCAAACGGCGATGAAGCAAATCAGAACAACGCAAAGCTGGCAAGCTACAGCGAATGGGGTCCGCAGGGAGCAATGCACCACTGGGGCGAGCCTCTGTACGGCTATTATTACTCATCGGATAAATGGGTAATGAGAAAGCACGCAGAGGAGCTGACAAACGCAGGCGTTGACTTCCTGTATTTCGATGTTACGAACGGTTTCCCCTATCTCAACAACGCAAAGAGCATGATGCGTATATTGAGCAGCTTCAACGAGCAGGGCTATGATGCACCGCAGGTGGTGTTCTATACGCATAGCTCCTCCGGTAATGTGGCAAAACAGCTGTACGACAACATTTACAAAAAGGGTCTTTACGAGGACACATGGTTTAAGATGGACGGCAAGCCCGTTATAATAGGCAATGTTGACGATATGAAAGCGACACTCGGTAAAAACGCCGATTTCTTTACCTACCGTGTTGCACAGTGGCCCAATGAAACAAAGGAAGTAAACGGCTGGCCTTGGATGAGCTTCACACGTACCGAAAAAGAGCTGTCGAGAAATGAAAAGAATTATTGGGACAGCGATATATTCTATAACGATAAGGGACAGGCGGAGGCTATAAGCGTTTCCGTGGCTCAGCACTGCGGCACCGTATGCTTCTCCGAGTCGGCGATATACGGCAACAGAAGCGACCACGGCCGTTCGTTCAGAAACGGCAGACAGAATATCACGGCAGACTCATATCTGTACGGCTATAATTTCCAAGACCAATGGGATGCCGCTATAAAGAGCGACGTGCCCGTAGTTTTGGTAACGGGTTGGAACGAGTGGGTAGCTCAAAGACAAGAACCCGGCGATATAGACAGAGTAAAGTTCGTTGACTGCTGTACAACGGAATTCAGCCGTGACGTTGAAATGATGAAGGGCGGATATTTCGACAACTATTATATGCAGCTTATATCGAATATCCGTAAGTATAAAGGCACCGCACCGACGCTTGTGCAGAATACAAGAAAGAAGATAGACATAAACGGCTCCTTTGACCAATGGAACGATATTCTCGTTACCTATTCCGATTATATGGGCGATACGGTAAACAGAAGCGCAAACACATTCGGAAAGATAAAGGTCAGTGATAAGTCGGGCAGAAATGACCTGAGCAAGATGAAGATAGTTTACGATACGCAAAATATCTATTTCTATGTTGAATGTGCAACGGATGATGACGGAAAAGCCATAGATATAACCGAGCCGGATGCGAATTCGACTTGGATGCAGCTGTTTATAAACATAGATAACGACACTACCGGTTGGTACGGATACGATTATATCGTAAACTACAAGGCAACGGGCAACGGCGAGACCTCACTTGCAAAATGCACCGAAAAGGGCAAGGAATTTAAGTTTGAGGAAGTCTCAAAGATAAATTACCGTGTTGAGGGCAACAAGATGATGGTAAGCGTTCCGCTCTCCGAGCTTGGCATAACCGATTACAACAATATCAATTTCGCATTCAAATGGGTAGACAGTAAGGACACCGTTAATACGATGGAGCAAATGTACACAAGCGGCGATTCCGCACCGCACGGTCGTTTGAACTTCGTATTCCAAAACTGCAAAT
The DNA here is from genome assembly GCA_964562175.1 of uncultured Lachnospiraceae bacterium. GTDB lineage: Bacteria > Bacillota > Clostridia > Oscillospirales > CAG-272 > CAZCJU01. Next base: position 16,224 of record CAZLRV010000007.1, on the reverse strand, counting down.
AAAATGATCATACCGCCCTCGCTTCAATGCTTGGGCGGTATTTTTCTATTGTTCTTTTTTTACGCTCACAAGAAAACCCTTGCTATTCAAAAAGCCCTCTATTTCATCAAGTGTTTCCTCATCCTCCGCAAAGACCGTATGAAAATGATTGCTTGAGGTGAGATTTTTCAGCAGTGTGACCTTGCCGGAGCCGATCTCGTTCATAAATCTTTTCAGGCTCGTGTAAGAGCTTACGTTAAGCACGGCTCGCAATCTTCCGTATACCTTATGGTATACGAAAACGTCCTTGGCCTCGCCCCCGCGCTCTATTATTCCGACAAGCTCCTCCCGTGTCTGCTCATCCGTGTGCTTTACCTCGAATATTCTGAAAACACGCATTGTGTTTTGTATCAAATACCCCCTTGCAAGCGATACGACCTCAACACCCGTTGCACGTATTACCTCTATGTCATGTACTATGGTTTGACGGCTCACGCCGTATTGCTTGGCGAAATATGTTGCGGTGATCGGTTCCGATGCGGCATTCAAGCGCGCTACGATATCCTCCCGTCGTTGCTTTGAATTCATATTCGCCCTCCCCGTCATATGGCTTTCATGTTTTTGAGAGAAAGATCGAGTATGGGCGAGGAATGTGTCAAGGCACCGCTTGAAATATAGTCAACGCCGAGATCCGTGAGAGCCTTTATATTCTCACCGGTAACATTGCCGGATACCTCTACCTCGGCTCTGCCGTCGATATATGCTATTGCCTCTCTCATTGCCTCGTGGCTCATATTATCGAGCATTATAATGTCCGCTCCCGCTAAAACGGCTTGCTTTACCATTTCCATATTCTCGACCTCGACCTCGATCTTGCGGACGAACGGAGCATAAGCCTTGGCAAGCCTTATTGCGTTTTCAACACCTCCCGAAGCGGATATGTGATTGTCCTTCAAAAGCACACCGTCGGACAGATTATATCTGTGGTTGTGACCGCCGCCGACTACAACGGCATATTTTTCGAAGATCCTGTTGTTGGGCGTGGTTTTTCTTGTATCGAGCAGCTTTGTTTTCGTTCCCTCAAGCAGCTTTGCCACTTGTCTTGTATATGTCGCTATACCGCTCATTCTTTGCAGATAGTTGAGCGCAACACGCTCCCCGGATAGCATAACACGTATATCGCCTCTCAGTGTGCCGATAAGCTGACCTTTTTTTATCTCGTCCCCGTCATCCGCAAGCATTTCAAATTCCGTTTTTTCATCAAGCAGAGTGAAAACACGCTCAAATACTCCAATGCCGCACAGCACACCGTCCTGCTTGCATATCAGCTCGGCGCTTCCTTGCCTCGGCTGAGGCATTATCGCATTTGTCGATACGTCCTCACTTGTGATATCCTCGCCGAGCGCAGACAATATCAGCGGATCAACTCTCAGCTTCATCGTTGCATTATCAAACATTGCCCTCTCTCCTTTCAATGGCATCCTTAACGATGCGTTTGTATTCCTCCTCCAGAGCCGCCCTGTCGGCATATTTCGCCGTGTCAATATCGGGTGCTTTGCCGAAGTCAACGGGCGTGCTTGCCATTTCTTTTGCGGCACGCTTGGCGAAAACAAGACTTTCAAGCAAGGAGTTACTTGCCAGACGATTCTTGCCGTGAACACCGTTGCATGCCGTTTCACCTATCGCATAGAGACGCTTCATCGATGTTTTGCTGTTATGGTCGACCTTGATACCGCCCATAAAATAGTGCTGAGCGGGTACAACGGGTATGCATTCCTTCATCGGGTCGTAGCCCATGCTCTTGCAATGCTCGACAATATTCGGAAAATGCTCGTTTAAGACCTCTTGCCCGATGGGACGCAGATCCTCCCAAACAAATTTTGTGCCGTCCTTCTCCATCTGCTTTTTTATCTCCTCCGTAAGCCTGTCACGCGGCAAAAGCTCATATACGAAACGGTTCATATTCTTGTCGTACAGCTTAGCACCCTCGCCCCTTACCGACTCGGATATCAAAAAGCTTCTGTCGTTTTCATCCTCGGAATAAAATGTCGTGGGGTGTATTTGAACGTAATCGACATTCTTTAACTCGACGCCGTGCTTTATGGCTATTGCCACACCGTCACCCGTCAAATGACGGTAATTCGTGGAATGACGATATAAACCGCCGACACCGCCCGTGGCAAGTACCGTGTATTCGCAGCTGACCGTATCGAGCGTGCCGTCGGAATAAGCAATAACGGCACCATGGCATTCGCCGTCACATTCAATAATGTCAAGCAGAGTAGTGTATTCAAGCAGTGTGACATTGTCAAGCGAGGATACCGCAGCCAAGAGCTTGCTCGTTATCTCCTTGCCCGTAATGTCCTCGTGATACATTATTCGCTTGTCCGAATGTGCGCCCTCGCGAGTGTAATCGTAATTGCCTTGCTCATCACGGCAAAAATCCACGCCGTAGCCTATAAGCTCGTCAATGACATCCTTTGATGAGCGTATCATGATGTCGACGCTCTCCCTGTCGTTTTCGTAATGTCCCGCCTTAAGAGTGTCCTCGAAAAAGCTGTCGTAATCGGATTCATCTTTTAATACACAGATGCCGCCCTGTGCCAAAAAGGAATCGTTACTGCATAGATCCGATTTCGTTATTATCGTTATCTTTTTGTTCCTCGGCAAATTCAAGGCACAGTACAGCCCCGAACAGCCCGAGCCGACTATAAGTATATCGGTAAGCATTTTTATTTCCTTTCAAATATATTGCGTATATTATAGCATATGTCTTGTCATATGTCAATATAGGTGTTGACAAATTTTGCATTATGGTATATAATATTGAAAAATAAATGTGGAATGAGAAAAGAAAATGGATACGATACAATTACAGAAGAAGATAATCGAGCTGAAAAAAGAAAAAGACGTGTGTATTTTGGCACACGCATATCAAACACATAACATACTTGAGATAGCGGACTTTGTCGGAGATTCCTTCGCACTCAGCCAAAAAGCTCAAAGCGTAAGTCAAAAAACGCTTTTAATGTGCGGCGTTCGCTTTATGGCGGAAACGGCAAAGCTCCTTTCGCCTGACAAAAAGGTAATACTCGCACACCCGGATGCCGGCTGTCCCATGGCTGAAATGCTGAGTCCGGAGCAGCTGCGCGAGCTGAAAAAGAAATACCCCGACCATGCCGTTGTCGCATATATAAACACGACCTCGGAGCTGAAGGCGGAATGCGATGTTTGCGTGACCTCCGCATCCGCACTTGATATCGTGCGCGGACTTGATGAGAAAAATATTCTTTTTGTACCAGATCGTAACCTCGGTACATGGTTAGCCGAACAGCTTCCCGAAAAGAATTTTCGTTTTATAGACGGTTGCTGCCCGATACATACACGACTTACGGCGGCAGATGTGCATACGGCAAGAGCAAAGCATCCCGAAGCAAAGCTGCTTGTACATCCGGAGTGCAAAAAAGAAGTAAGCGAGCTTGCCGATTACGTGGGCAGTACGACGGGAATAATGAAATATGCACGCCAAAGCGAGAATAAAGAGTTTATCATAGGCACCGATAACAGTATAGTCGAGCATCTTCAATACGAATGCCCCGAAAAAGTGTTTTATCCGCTGTCGAAAAAATGCGTATGCGAGGACATGAGACTGACAACGCTCTCGGATGTTTATCGCTGTCTTATCGGCGAGGGCGGGGAAGAGATAGTGCTTGATGAGGGGCTTGAGAAAAAAGCCGTGCAATGTATCGACAGAATGCTGTCAATGACAAAATAAGAAAATAAAAAAACGGGCTTGATAAGCCCTGCGACTTATCAAGCCCAAAACCGACATCATATCTTTATCGGCATTTTCTCCAACTTCTTGTTTCTGAAATATATAAATACATTCAAGCTTACGACTGCGAGGTTGAAAAAGTATACGATAAGAACGTATGAGAAATTACGTGTGATTATCTTAGCGGTTATACCGGCAACGTATCCGACGATGATAAGCAATATGAATATCAAACTCATGCCCTTCGTTGAGCAGGATCTGTAATTACGGTATACGTTAAGCGGCCATGAAAAGCCGAAGCAAAGCAACATCATACATTCAAGTATTTCGGACATCTGTTAAGTACCTTCCCTGTTTGTTTTTAACTGTTGCTATTATATCATCAAAATGCATATTTGTAAAATGTATGTTTGATATTTTGGATATACCAAAATGATATGGGTAAAATGATGAACATAAGCTACGATTACTATAAAATATTCTATTATGTCGCAAAGTACGGCAGTATTACAAGAGCGGCGGATATAATGATGTATAATCAGCCCAATATAACACGCTCCGTAAAGAAGCTTGAAAACGAGCTTGGCTGTACTCTTTTCGTCAGATCCAACAAAGGAGTTAAGCTGACCTCGGAGGGCGAACGCCTTTTTTCGCATATTTCCGTTGCCGTCGATCGGATAGAGATGGGTGAAAACGAGATATCGGCAGAGCGCGGGCTTAAAAAAGGCTCGGTCACGATAGGTGCGAGTGAGGTTGCACTGCATTGCTTTCTCCTGCCCGTGCTTAAGGAGTTTAAGCAGAATTATCCCGGAATACGCATAAAGGTTGCGAATTATTCCACTCCGCAGGCACTTGCCGCTCTGAAAAGCGGCAATGTCGATATATGCGTTGTGACTACTCCGACGGGAAACCATGGTCAGCTCGCTTTGAAAGAGCTGTGTAAATTCCGTGAAATAGCCGTTTGCGGCGGCGCATACGCCTCACTTGCCGATAAAGCCATGACACTTGAGGAGATTGCCGAAAATCAGATAATAGGACTCGGAAAGCAAACTAAAACGTATGATTTCTACAGCGACCTGTTTGCACAACACGGCTTGGAATATTCCCCCGATACGGAGGCTGCAACTGCGGACCAGATACTTCCGCTCGTAAAGAGCGATCTCGGAATAGGTTTTGTACCTGAGACCTTCGTGCTTAACGATTCCGACCAAAAGAGCATATGCGTGCTTGAGGTAAAAAATGTAATTATCGAACGTGCGGTGTGCCTGCTCAAAAACCCCGATCATCCGATGAGCATGGCGGTAAAGGAGCTTGAAAAGCTCATGCTCACGGAGAGCAAACGTAAAAAGACAGAACCGGGCTACAGATATTGAAAAAAATTTACATATTGTATTTGATATAAAAAACGAATAAGTTTATAATTATTCTTAATATATCAGATTAAAAGAAAGAGGTATAAAATGCATAAAATAACCGATGATATAGCATATGTCGGCGTAAGGGACACAAAAACCGACCTGTTTGAGGGTCAGTATAAGATACCCGACGGTATTACGTATAATTCCTATGTCATACTTGACGAGAAGACAGCCGTTATGGATACGGTAGACCGCAATTTTTCACATCAATGGCTCGATAATATAGCGGAGGCACTCGGCAAAAAAAGCCCCGATTATTTGATAGTTCAACATATGGAGCCGGATCACTCGGCAAATATAGTCACTTTCCTTGAGCTGTACCCGAAATGTACGATAGTTTCATCGCAAAAGGCGTTTGCAATGATGAAAAACTTCTTCGGGGACGAGTTTGAGCAAAGACGCATCGTCATATCGGAGGGTGACACATTGTCTCTCGGCAAGCACACGCTTTCGTTCGTTGCCGCTCCTATGGTGCATTGGCCCGAGGTCATGGTGACGCACGATGCGTGCGATAAAGTATTGTTTTCCGCAGACGGCTTCGGCAGATTCGGCTCGTTTGATGAAAATGACGATTGGGCGTGCGAGGCTCGCAGATACTACTTCGGCATAGTCGGTAAATACGGCGCTCAGGTTCAGGCACTTCTGAAAAAGGCGGCCGGCTTGGATATCGAAAAAATATGTCCGCTTCACGGCCCTGTGTTGACAAAAGACCTCGGATATTATCTGAATTTATATAATATCTGGTCGTCCTACGCCGTGGAAACGGAGGGCATAGTGATCGCCTATACCTCGGTATACGGAAATACGAAAAAAGCCGTCGAATATCTTGCCGCCTTGCTTGAAAACAAAGGCTGTCCCAAGGTCGTTTTGCACGATCTGGCAAGAACGGATATTTCCGAGGCAGTGGAGGATGCATTCAGATACGGAAAAACGGTGCTTGCGACAACTACGTACAACGCCGATATCTTCCCGTATATGAAGGAGTTTATAAACCACCTCACCGAGCGTGCTTACAAAAACAGAACCATAGCACTTATCGAAAACGGAAGCTGGGCACCCGTTGCGGCAAATGTTATGAAAAAAATGTTTGAGGGCTGTAAGAATATTACCTTTGCACAGAATAACGTGACGATACGTTCCGCAATGAGCAAGGAAAACGAGCAACAGCTCTCGGCACTCGCAGACGAGCTGTGTGCGGAATATTCGGCACGCTCATCCGAAAACGTAAACAAGCACGATACAACGGCACTGTTCAATATAGGCTACGGTCTTTATGTCGTTACCTCAAACGACGGCAAGAAAGACAACGGACTCATAGTAAATACCGTGATGCAGGTAACGAATACGCCTAACAGAATAGCGGTAACGATAAATAAAGACAATTATTCACACCACATCATAAAGCAAACGGGTATAATGAACCTGAATTGCTTAACTACCTCCGCACCGTTTAAGCTCATCGAGGACTTCGGCTTCAGAAGCGGACGAAATACGGATAAATTCGCAGCAAGCACACCCTACAGATCGGATAACGGACTTGTATTCCTTGAGAGATATATAAATTCGTTTATTTCACTTAAGGTAGAGCAATACGTCGATATGGGCACACACGGAATGTTTATTTGCTCCGTAACCGAGGCACGTGTTATAAACGACGAGGAAAGCATGACCTATGCATATTATCAGAAAAATGTCAAGCCCAAGCCGGAAGGCAAAAAAGGCTTCGTGTGCAAGGTCTGCGGCTATGTCTATGAGGGAGATACTCTCCCCGATGATTTCATCTGCCCGCTCTGCAAGCATCCCGCCTCCGACTTTGAACCGCTGAACACAAATGCATAAGTGAAAAAAAGACTCCTTTTCGACCTGCACTTCGTTTTGAAAATATTCCGTTTCCGCTTGCGGAATGCGGTTGCTTAGACCGCAAGGAATATTTCAAAACGGCGTAAAATGGATTTCATTTTACCGCTAATCGTGCATGCCGTTCAAAGGAGTCTTTTTCAGTGCAATTTTCTTAAATTAACCGTTCCGCTTAATCCAAGCAAGGCTCGTAGCAGAACAGTATTTTTATCAAGTCATACGTGGGTCGTCTGTTTTTCAAGGATGAAACGAAGCCCATGCTGTGTATAAAGGATATCGTTTCGCGTATTCCGACGGGATTCCAAAGGCGGCGTGCGGCAATATCACCGTATTCGCAATGCTCTTGCAGTGCTATGTATTTTAGGTGCTTATTCATTTCGAGAATGCTTGCGTCATCGTCGTAGTTTTTCATTGAAACGATCACGATACGGCATTTTTTGTCGCTCTTTCGTATATGACGTATCAAGGAGCGGTATTTTTCATCAAATTCGGACGGCGAGCTTGTGAAATACTCGATATCGTTTTTGCCTATATGCAAAAAAATGCATTCGGGCATTATAGGACGGACACAGGTGTCATAGATCTCCTCGGCGTTTTTTACATCAAGTCCCGTTACGCTTCTGTTATAAAGCTCGGATTCGATGGAAAATGCCCGACAAAGCTCACATAAGGGGATATTCAGATCATCCTCACTGCCCATTATGGCTATACCGTCGCATTGTGCAAGCTCGTTAAGAGCCTGATATTTTTTTATCTCGTTATCAAACATTTTTATTTCCTCCGTTTATGATGCACGCTTTTTATCCAAAGCGACATTTCTGAAATATACCGCTACGTTAAGCGAGACTATGGCAAGATTGAGAATATAAGCGATAAGCACATAGTTTACCTGATGTGCTATTATTTTTGCGCTTATTCCGGCTACATAGCCCACGATTATCAAAAGAATAAAGGGTAAGCTCATGCCCTTGGCAGTCTCGGCTTTGTACGCCTTTACGACGTTGAGAGGCCAAGAAAAACCGAAGCAAATGAGCATCGCCGTTTCAAGTATAGATCCCATTTTATTTCAACTCCCGTTTTGTTTCTGTGGTGACATGATAGCATACGGAGGCGAAAAAAGCAATTATTCATAAAATACTAAGATGAAATACCGAAAAGCTCCGTTTTTTTTACTTTCAAAAGTCTTTTCGTAAGAAATAAAATTGCATTTTTCGATGAAATATGCTATACTGTACTCGGATAAAGAAAAAAGGCGGCATTATCTTAATGAAAAAAGAAAGAAATACGATGAAAAACATACAAAAAATGTTTTTCAGAACTCAGCTTATACTCATTGTAACGCTTGCGCTATTTTTGGGCGGTGTCGGCACGCTCATTGATATACACCGTGAAACGGTCAAACGCGATCAAAACCTGCAGAATGTTGCCCAAACGATAGCCCATTCACCTATTTTGACCGACGAGGAGGCGGAAGGGGACGAGGTCTCGGTAATGCGTTATCTCGATTCGCTTATGGATACGCTTGACGATATAGACGTTATATCTGTCGTCGGTGCGGATAGAAAGAGACTGTACCATTCAAATCATGAGCTTATAGGCACTTATTACGACGGAAGATTGCCGAGCTTTGAAAAGGGCGATTATTACACGACGGATGAAACGGGACCCTCGGGTACTCAGAGGCGTGCATATGCATCTGTATACGACACATCGGGAAATTACATAGGCTTTGTTATGGCGATAATGCTCAGAGGAAACATATATAATGAGATATACCAAACTGTATTCATATATGCCCTCATAACGCTTGCGGCGATTGCGGCAGAGCTTCTTGTGTCGACAAAGCTGCTCGGCGGTATAAAAAAGAGTCTGCTCGGCTATGAGCCGGATGTGTTTTCGGCAATGTATAAAATGCGTGACAATATTCTGGAGTCGCTTGACGAGGGAATAGTGGCACTTGACAAAAACGGAAAAATTCAATTTATCAACAAAGCCGCATCGGAAATGCTTGACAAGGAAAACGGCGGCGTTTACTCTGCCATTGTCGGGCAGGACAACGGCGCTTTGGCTGAAACGCTCGCCGACGGCGAAAAGAAATTCAATATAAGTGTCGGAACGCCGAATATATTGCTTGACAGCATTCCGATAAAGGAGGATGACGAGGTAACGGGAGCTGTCGGAATACTACACGACAGAGCTGAATATACAAGCCTTATGGAGGATCTTGCGGGAACGAGATATCTTGTCGATTCCATGCGTGCAAACAATCACGATTTTACAAATAAATTGCACGTAATACTCGGACTTATACAAATGGAAATGTACGATGAGGCGACGGAATACATTCAAAATATAACGCTTGTAGAGCGTGAGTCCATAAGCAGGATAATGAACGCCGTTACCGATCCGGCAATTGCGGCGTTGCTTATAGGCAAAACGGCACGTGCATCGGAGCTTAATGTGAAATTCGTGTTAAGACAATCATGCTCATATTCGCCGACTGATATGGCTTTACCGAGTGAGATGCTCGTTACCATAATCGGCAATTTGATAGAAAACGCACTTGAGGCGATGAACGAAAAAGATGGCTACGACGCTTCAAAGGAGCTTTTGTTCGGAATCTATTCACGCAAGGGCGGTGTGCTTATAACGGTTGACGATACGGGCGGAGGAATAAGCGAAGAAAACATAAAGAAAATATTTGAAAACGGCTATTCGACAAAAGGCGAGGGCAGAGGCACGGGGCTTTATCAGGTGAAAGCCATGGTCGATGCGCTGGGCGGCAAAATAAGTGTCGAGTCACAGCCCGGCGTGGGCACATCGTTTTCCGTAAGCTTTACGAAAAAGGAGGATGAATAAATGTATAAGGTCTTAATAGCCGAGGACGACCCCATGGTAGCAATGATAAACGAGCAATATATAGAACGAAATAAAAGCTTTACGGTCGTAGCCAAATGCAGGGACGGGGAGGAAGCACTTGAATTTTTGGAAAATAACGAGGCGGACCTGCTCATACTTGACGTGTATATGCCGCACATGGACGGCTTTGAAACGCTCAGGCAGATAAGAAGCCGAAAGCTTTGTACGGAGGTCATAATGGTCACGGCGGCAAACGACCGTGATTCGCTTGGCGAGGCACTGCACCTGGGAATAGTCGATTATCTTGTCAAGCCCTTTACGTTTGACAGATTTCAGATGGCTCTTGAAAAATTCATAGCTCAAAGCAATGCCATGGCAGAGCTTGAAACACTGAGCCAAAAGAATATTGATTTTATCGTCGAAAACACACGAAAAAAGAGCGAGGATATTTTCCCGAAAGGAATACAGGAAAAGACCTTGCACCTGATAATGGACGAAATGAAGAAAAACGGCGACAAATGGCTTACCGGAGAGCAGATAGCGGAGCGTGTCGGTCTGACGGGCGTTACCGTGCGGCGTTATATGAACTACCTCGCAACTGCCGGAATGGCGGTAGGCGAGATAAACTACGAAACGGGCGGCAGACCGTGTATGATATACAAGCTGTGTAAATGAAGCATATTTTCATCCGCATTTGCATAAAAAACAGTGTTGAGTCAATTATCTCAATATATGAAAATGCGGAGGAAATAAGATGAGATATTTTCGTTCCGACCTTGCAAGCGAGCTGCACGAAGACTATATGAAGGAATATTCAAAGGAACATTCGGGCTTACCGGACGGGATCGAATACGAGAAAAAGCAATGCGGCGGATTTGAATGCGAATATGTAAAAATAACGGACGAGCGTGGCGAGAAGCTGCTTGAAAAGCCCGTCGGCAATTACTGTACACTGCATATAGGCAGGCTTTGGCTTACCGATTTTGAGCGTTTCAAGCGTTGTGCGGATGAGCTGTCAAAGATAATATCGCGATTTATACCGGATAATTCAAGCGTGCTTGCCGTCGGACTCGGAAACAGATATATCACACCCGATGCGGTGGGACCGCTTGCCTGTTCGAATATCATCGCAACACATCATCTGAAAGAGAGCGAACGCTCTGTATACGATGCATCGGGACTCGGAGACCTTGTATCGGTCGCTCCGGGCGTACTCGGACAGACGGGCATTGAAGCCGTTGAACAGATAAAGGGAATAGCACAGCGGGTAAAGCCCGATATTATTGTTGTGATAGATGCGCTTGCGGCAAGAGATACGCAAACACTTGCGGCGTGTGTTCAGGTCACCGATACGGGAATAAGTCCCGGAAGTGGGGTGGGGAACAACAGAGGTGAGCTGTCGAGAACGACCTTCGGCGTGCCTACGCTGGCAATAGGCGTGCCGACGGTCATAGATGCATCGAGCCTTATTTGCCAAGCTCTCGGAGACGGGTGTACGGGTGAGCTTGGCGAGAATATAAAAAGTAAATATAAAGGTATGTACGTTACGATAAAGGATGCCGACGATGCCGTGGCGGAGGTCGGCAGACTCGTGGGCTTTGCAATAAATCGAGCCGTGCATAAAATACTTTCATACGAAGAAATGATGTATATGTAATAAAATTCCTCTTTTGCGAATACAGATATAACGAATATTCGCAGGAGAGGAATTTTAAAATGAAGATCGATTTTTCAAAATTTACAAGCACCGACGATGAAAAATATCAATCGCTTTCACGTCGCAGGTATGTTATATCGATGCTTAATTCATTCGTTGTATGCCCCGTTACACTATTGTGTATGCTCTTGGGAGCGTTGTTTAATGCCGAGGACGCACTGAAAAAAATAAAGACAGCCGAGCTGCCGAACGGGGGCGAGCTTGATTACGTGAGCGAGGCAACAACGGACGAGCATACATCGAAAGAGGACGAGGTGTATGCGCCGCCCGAGGACGAGGTACAGTATATTACGGATACGGATAATAACATATCGAGCATACTTTCAAAATATTACAGTGAAAATGTGCAGACCGATGATCTGTATGCACTTGACCGTTCGCTTATCCCCGAGGGCTACCGTGCGATCGTTCCTCTGTCACTCAGCCGTCCGACCGAAAACGGCGTTATGTACGTAAGCAATTCGTCAAAGTATCCGTTTGAGCTTAATGACTATAAGAACGCGAAGCTGAAAGAAATATTCGACGAGGACAAGGACGGCGATTCGTATTACGCTCTCGTAATTCACACCCACGGTACGGAGGCATATACGCCGGAGGGGGTAATAAGCGACAGCATAAGCGAACCGTACCAAACAAGAAGCGACGATAACACGAAAAACGTCGTTTCCGTCGGCAAGGTATTTGCCGAGGAAATGGGAAAATGCGGTATAAAAACGCTCCATTACGATGTTGCCATAGATAAAAAATCGTATACAAATGCGTATTCAAACGCCGCAGAAGAAATAAAAAAACTGCTTAAGCAGTATCCGACGATAAAATATGTTTTCGATGTACACAGGGACGGCGTTAAGCTGTCAAGCGGAGAAAAGGCAAAGGTCGTATGCAAGATAAACGGTAAGCCCGCCGCACAGGTGCTTTTTGTCGTTGGCACCGATACGCTCGGTCAAAAGCACGATTCGTGGCGTGATAACCTGACACTTGCGGTGAGACTGCAGCTTAGACTTGAGTCACGCTATAAAAATTTTACACGCCCCATAAGCATAAAGCAAGGGGCGTATAATCAACATTATTCTTCAATGGGTCTGCTTCTTGAATTCGGCTCGGACGGAAATACGCTCGATGAAGCGAAATATTCCGCAAAGCTGTTGGCGCGGGAGCTTGCCTCACTTATAAAGGGCGAGTCCTAAACTCAAAAATCGGGATATTTCGTATCGCCGACTAAAAACGAGCAAACGAGCTTGTACAAATGGTCGGGGTTTTCTACGAAATTTTGAGCCATACGAGTCGTTTGAAATTCCGTTTCCGCATTTACGGTGACTCTCAAAATATCTTTGCCGTCCTGTATCATACGGCAGGTGAGATCGTATGTGCCGTCTGGCTGCTTGTCCTCCGAATAGCGTATTCTTATATGCCTGTCCTTGAAAGAAAGATATTTCAAGGCGTTGCGAAGTCCGCGTTCGCGGATATATCCGTAAATATCGCTTTTCAGCGTGTCGGCAACAAATTTGCCTTTGTCGGTAACGTAATAATTGCTGTTTTTATCGCCTTTTATCATTCCGTTTTCGACAAGATAGTCGAATTGCTCGACAAAATCGAAATTGGATACAAATTCATCCTGCAAAATTATGTCGTTGATCTCGGTATATCCGAGATGTGTGCCTATATTTGACATTATGGTAAGGATATACACTCGTATATCACCGCATTCCTTCAATTGCACGGTGTGATACCTCCATGAAAAACATACAATTATTATATACGGTATTTTTTAATGATTCTATATACATTCGTAAATTTCACGAAAAATTTGACAAGGCACTTTATTATCACTCTTGTACAAAAAAATATCTCTGCAAAATTTAATTCTCTGCAAAAAAACTATTGACAAAATAAAAAAATGTGGTATACTATATATACCCGATGAATGTTCGTTTGAGAACGTATTTACAAAGCACGGCTTGAGGAGAGGATCGAATTGCACGAGGATGACGTAAATGCCGCAAAAAACGGTGACAAAGTTGCTTTCGACAGACTTTTGGAGCTTTATTCTCCGCTTATCCTTTCATTGGTCGAGCAGATAGGCGGAAACAGTGTGGACGAAACGGAAAAAGAGGATCTGCGTCAGGAAGCATCGCTTGCACTGTTTCGAGCATCGCTTACGTACAAAACGGGCGATGTGACATTCGGACTTTATGCGAAAATATGTATAAAAAACAGGCTTATATCGTATTTGCGACGTACTGCCGACAAAAAGGACGTGGTGACCTGCGCTCTTGATGTCTGCGAGCAGACCGAGGCGGATCCCTCACAGCGTCCCGATAATGCGATAATAGATGCCGAGTCATTGCAAGCACTGAAAGACAAAATAGGCTCGTGCTTGACCGAGCTTGAGTATGAGGTCTTTATCAGATACGCCGACGGCGAATCGAGAGCGGAAATAGCAAAAGCCCTTTCCGTACCGAGTGCCTCGGTAAGCAATGCGATATACAGAGTCAAAACAAAGCTGAAAAAGACATTGTACAAAACGAACGAATGACCGGATCGGCTTTTTTGAGATATGCCCCAGATAGCTTAAAGCAGAGCGTTGTTATTCAAAGGTGGCGGTGTGAGTCCGTCTATGGGCAAAAATATTTATACCATACAAAGTGAGGTACAAAAAATGTACGAAGACGAGAAATTGATCTGCAAGGATTGCGGCGAGGAATTTATTTTCACTGTACGCGATCAGGAGTTCTATGCGGAAAAGGGCTTTACGAACAAGCCTCAGAGATGCAGAGCTTGCCGCAATGCAAGAAAGAACGCCGGCAGACCTCCCAGAGAGTTCCACACCGCAATATGCGCAAGCTGCGGAAAGGAAGCGAGAGTTCCTTTCGAGCCGAGCGGAGACAAGCCCGTATACTGCAGTGAATGCTTTGCGGCAATGAGGAATAACTGAATCCGATAATACTTAATACGTATTCTTATAGCTGTTTTCGTTCAAAAAACGACGGTGGGTCAACTAAAATGGCACCACCGCCGTTTTTTTGTTTTCGGTAAATTCGGCTTTATACTCGATCATACACTTGACAAATGCCATGCGGTGTGCTACAATACATACGGACTCTGTCCGAATTTATTTATAGGAGCTTGCTGTTTGAAAAGAAACAACACCTCAGAGAGTGTAATGTGACCGAGAGGGTTGCATACATTCTCGCAATTCCTCTCATATGATGCAAAAATTAAATGATATTATATCGGAGGAAAAAATGAAAGACTTTGCTATAAGAAGAGAAAACGAAAGCGATTACAGAGCAGTCGAGGAGCTGACAAGGAATGCCTTTTGGAACGTATACCGCCCCGGCTGTGCCGAGCATTATTTGATACATACACTGCGTGAGAGCGAGGGCTTTATACCCGAGCTTGACCTTGTCATGGAGGTCGGCGGTGAACTGATAGGCCATATTGCATTTTTCAAGGCACGATTATACGGCGACGATATGACCGAACGCCCTATAGCGATATTCGGGCCGATAAGCATTAAGCCGGACCTGCAACGTATGGGGTACGGCAAGGCATTGCTCGATCATGCACTTGAAAAAGCAAAAAATATGGGTGTCGGGGCTGTCTGCATCGAGGGAAATATAGATTTCTACGGAAAATGCGGATTCGTTACGGCAGACCGATTTAATGTGTATTACAATGATGTCGCACGTGATGTGCCACTGCCGTTTTTTCTTGCAAAAGAGCTTAAAGAGGGATATCTTGACGGCTTTTGCGGTACCTACCGCACACCCTCGGCTTATATTCTCGATGAGGATAAGATCGAAGAATTTGATAAGAGCTTTGAGTTTAAGGAAAAGCTTGCCTTGCCGACACAGATATTCGATTGACGTAACATAACGCACGCACCGAGCGTATCCATTGCGGAACGCTCGGTGCGTGCTTTCTTGTGCCTAAGCTTCTACACCTATCAGACGACCCCGCCGAAATGTTACCGCTCACCGAGACCACATACATTATGATTTTTCGATATAATATTACCACTCGTTTTTCATATACCGACATATCAAGCCGTAATTTTACCGAAACCGCACTTGTCGGGCAACAGGATCACAATGCAGGGCGAAAAAATATAAAAAAAGTAAAAATATTTTTCGAAAAGCTATTGACAAGACAAGTGATATATGCTAAACTGTTATTAAGATATTGAAGTACACCGCAGGTGCGGTAAAAATAAATTTTGCGGAGGCAAAAAAATGAGAAAACGGATAATAAGCGTTATTCTTGCGCTATGCACTACGTTATCGCTCATACCCTTTACGGTATCGCAGGCTGTATCGCCGACGGTATCGTCCTCGGGCAGTGCGCAGGTCAGGAACATCACGCTCGGCACATCGGCACTTAAGGGCGGGCAGGCGACAAATGTCTATTTCGGAAAATATCAGCAAGCAAGCCTCGGAAACGATAAGCCCGCAGACGGTGTAGACTACATCGAAAGCACGACTGCCACACAACACGGTATGAGTCGGTACTATTTGAGAGAGCCTGTCAAATGGCGTGTTCTCGGTGCGTCAACCAACGGCATATTGCTCTTATCCGACAAAAACCTCGATGCCATGCGGTATAATACCGTACGAACG
>CAZLRV010000006.1:56007-97722 GCA_964562175.1 uncultured Lachnospiraceae bacterium | reverse complement strand
CGTGATGATATGCACGCATTCGCGTGATTACATACACGCTGACGCGTGATGATATACCATTGCTTCGCAATGGATAAAAAAATTCAAGTCTTGCGACTTGAATTTTTTTGGTGCCGGTGGCGGGGGTCGAACCCGCACGGTATCGCTACCACCGGATTTTGAGTCCGGCACGTCTGCCAATTCCATCACACCGGCGTTGTTTTGGTATTATACCACACTTTTTCAAAATTTGCAATAGCTTTTTTGCATTTTTTAAAATTTTTTTCTGTTTGCTTCGTTATAAGATTGACAAAACGGTCTGTTCATGGTAGAATATCCGTATATAAAGCGAGGAAACGGATAAATATGATAAAAATAATGTTTGTATGCTACGGAAATATCTGCCGCAGTCCCATGGCGGAGTTCGTTTTCAAAAGCATTGCGGAAAAAAACGGGGCGAGCGACGAGTTCTTCATTTCATCGAGTGCGACGAGCGACGAGGAGGTCGGTAATTCGGTATATCGCAACGCACGGGACGAGTTGAGCCGACACGACATATCGTGTGCGGGAAAGCATTCAGTACAGCTCAAGCGCTCGGATGGGGATGCTTATGACCTTTTTATAGGAATGGATAACGACAACATAGCGTGCATGAAGCGTATACTCGGCGAAGAAAACGAGCATAAGATACAACGCTTGATGGATTATACGCCCCATGGAGGTCAGGTAGCCGACCCGTGGTATACGAGAGATTTCAAAAAAGCGTATGACGATATACTTTTGGGCTGTACCTGCTTGTTCGAGGAGCTTACCCGACACGAGGTGAAAAAATGACGGTATACAAGGGCAGACCGAATGACACATCGGGCAGGCTTGATAAGGAAATACGCACTTACGATTTTTTGGATTCGCTCGGCGTTGAATACGAAAGAGCGGATCATCCGGAGGCTATGACCATGGAAGCGTGTGCGGATATAGACTGCGCCATGGGCGTTAAAATGTGCAAAAATCTGTTTTTGTGTAATAGACAGCGCACGGATTTTTATCTGCTTATGATATCGGGCGAGAAGATATTCAAGACGAAGGAGCTTTCCGCTCAAATAGGCACCTCACGGTTGTCGTTTGCCTCCGGCGAGGATATGGAAAAATATCTCAACATCACCCCGGGATCGCTCAGTGTACTCGGACTTATATTCGACATTGAGAAAAAAGTCCGCTTGCTTATCGACGGCGATCTGCTTAAAGAGGACTATATCGGCGTGCATCCGTGCGTAAACACATCAAGTATTAAGCTGAGTGTGAAGGATCTGCGTGAAAAAATAATTCCCGCAACGGGCAGGGCGGCGGCAATAGTCGAATTGTGACCGTTTTTTTCGATAATTTTCAAAAAAATCGCTTTTTCATATTGAAAAAAACAAATAAATGTGCTATAATCAAAAAGTTAATTAAAATATCAAGGATAATACTAAATCACGACCGTTTTCGGTCGAGGTGGGAGAAATTAAAATGGAATGGACTTCGTTAAACGATCTGCGTGAAATGTATCTTACTTTTTTTGAAAGCAAGGGGCATTTGCGTCATAAGAGCTATCCGCTTATCCCTGCAGGCGACAGATCCCTGCTTCTGATAAATGCCGGTATGGCTCCGCTGAAAAAGTTTTTCACGGGAGAGGAGGAGCCGCCGAGACACAGAATGACGACGTGTCAAAAGTGCATAAGAACGCCCGATATAGAGCGTGTGGGAAAGACGGCACGTCACGGCACGTTCTTTGAGATGCTCGGCAACTTCTCATTCGGCGATTATTTCAAAAACGAGGCTACGGCATGGGCGTGGGAATTCTGCACCAAGGTCGTTAAGCTGCCGGAGGAAAGACTCTGGGTAACGATATATCAAGATGACGACGAGGCGTTTAAAATATGGACGGAAAAAGTCGGAGTGGATCCGACTCATATAGTTCGTCTCGGAAAAGAAGATAATTTCTGGGAGATAGGCTCCGGCCCCTGCGGTCCCTGCTCGGAGATATATTTCGACAGAGGCGAAAAGTACGGCTGTGGCTCACCTACCTGCGGTGTAGGCTGTGATTGCGACAGATATATAGAGTTTTGGAATCTTGTATTCACTCAATTCGACGGCGACGGCAACGGAGGCTATACGCCTCTGGCAAAGCCCAATATCGACACGGGTATGGGTCTTGAAAGACTTGCCTGCATAATGCAGGGGGTTGACAATCTGTTTGAAGTCGATACGGTACGCAACATAATGAAAGCGATAACCGACAAGGCGGGAATAGAATACGGCGCATCCGAGTCGGGTGACGTTTCCTTGCGTGTTATTACCGACCACATAAGAAGCACGACGTTTTTGGTATGCGACGGCGTTATCCCGTCGAACGAGGGACGAGGCTATGTTTTGCGTCGCCTGCTTCGCCGTGCCGCACGTCACGGCAGACTTCTCGGCATCAAAGGCACGTTCCTTGCCGATATAGTACCCGTTGTGGCACGTGAAAATATAAGAGAATATCCCGAGCTTACCGAAAAGCTCGATTATATCAAAAAGATAATATCAATTGAGGAAGAAAAATTTGCCAAGACGATAGACAAGGGCATGGAGGTGCTTGACTCCATGATAGAGCAGGCAAAGAAAGACGGCTTGAAGGCGCTTTGCGGACAGGACGTGTTCATGCTCAGCGACACACTCGGATTTCCGCTTGACTTGACGAGGGAAATAGCCTCGGAGAGAGGACTCGGCGTTGACGAGGACGGCTTTGCGGCACTTATGGATGAGCAGAAAAAGCGTGCCAGAGCGGCGCGTGAGCAGCTGGGAGATTTCGGCTGGAGCGAGGATGCATTTGCACTTATAGATAAAATGCCCAAGACCGAATTTACGGGCTATGAAGAAGATACGACGGATGCGAAAATTATCGCACTTATCGATCCGCAGACAAACGAGCGTACACCCGTATGCTCCGAGGGCGGTGTGATAGCCGTGCTTGACAAAACACCGTTCTATGGTGAGGGCGGCGGACAGGTAGGCGATACCGGTATCATATCCAAGGGCGAGGCACAGCTCAAGGTAATAGACACGAAAAAAACGAAAAACGGCGTATATTTCCATATATGCACGGCTGACGGAATGTTCTGCGAGGGAGATACGGTAAGCTGTAAGATAGATACGGACAGACGTGCTGCGATACGTCGCAACCACTCCGCAGCACATTTGCTTCAAGCCGCACTTCGCCGCACTCTCGGCACACACGTTGAGCAGGCAGGCTCCTTCGTTGATGCGGAGCGTGTACGCTTTGACTTTACTCACTATTCCGCACCCACGGTTGAGGAGCTTGAGCAGGTCGAGCGCCTTGTAAATGCGGAGATACTCAAGGGCGAGCCTATAACAACGGTTGAAACGACTATAGAAGAAGCAAAAAAAGAGGGCGCAATGGCGCTTTTCGGCGAGAAGTACGGAAGCACCGTAAGACTTGTCAAAATGGGAGATTTTTCCGCAGAGCTTTGCGGAGGTACGCATCTTGACAATACGGCGAAGGCGGGTCTGTTTAAGATAATATCCGAGTCGAGCGTTGCGTCGGGCGTGAGAAGAATAGAGGGCGTTACCGGTATGGGCGTGATGGAGCTTATCGCCTCCAAGGATAAGCTTATATCCGATACTGCTCGCGAGCTTAAGGTGGGAAATGTTTCGGAGATAGACAAAAAAGCCGCACTTCTTCAAGCAGAGCTTAAGTCCGCTAAGGCCGAGGCGGAGAAATACGAAGCCAAGCTTGCCGAGCTTAAAACTGCGGATATAGGCAAGGAATTTGCCGAGATAGGCAAATTTAAGCTTGTTACGGCGATGACGGAGCAGGTAAGCATTGACGGTGCAAGAGCCGTTTGCGACAGAATAAGAGCAAAGGATCCCGACACGGTCGTGATAATATCGGTAAGCTTCGGCGGTAAGCATAATCTCGTTGCGGCAGTCGGCGAAAATGCGGTGAAGAACGGAGCAAACGCCGGAGTGCTCGTTAAACGCTTGGGCGCAATATGCGGCGGCGGTGGCGGCGGTCGTGCCGATTTTGCCACGGCAGGTATAAAGAACCCCGAAAAATTGTCCGAGGCGTTCGCCGAGGCGGCAAAAATATTAGGTTGATAAGAGGACGAAAAAAATGGCAAAGAGTACATTTTTTAAGGACTTTAAGGCGTTTATATCCAAGGGCAATATCCTGGATATGGCGGTAGGTGTTGTAATAGGCGGCTCGTTCGGAAAAATAGTAACGTCGTTGGTAAACGATATAATCATGCCACCCATAGGCAAGCTGCTCGGTGATGTTAATTTTTCGGACCTTAAGCTGGTGCTTCAAGCCGAGGAGCTTAACGAGGCGGGCGAGGTCGTAAACGAGGCGATATCGCTCAATTACGGCTCGTTTATTCAGACGATAATAGACTTTCTCATAGTCGCATTCTGCATTTTCGTAATGCTCAGAGCGATAGTAAAGTCACGCCAAAAGCTTGAATCGCTGAAGAAAAAGGAAGAAGAAAAGCCGAAGAAGCCGGAAGAACCGAAGATACCGGAGGATGTTCTGCTCCTGCGTGAGATAAGAGACTTGCTTAAAGAGGAGAAAAAATGAAGGATTGCTTGTTTTGTAAGATAATAAACGGTGATGTACCCTCAAAAAAAGCATATGAGGATGAGTATTGCTACGCATTTCACGATATCGCACCGCAAGCCCCCGTGCATATTCTCGTTGTCCCGAAAACGCATATCGGCTCGGCAGACGAGATAAACGGTGAAAACAGCGTTTATGTTGCCAAAATATTCGAGGCAATACCCAAGATAGCAAATGCCGCCGGACTTGTCGGCGGATATCGGGTAATAAACAATTGCGGAGCGGATGCTTGTCAAAGCGTGCATCACATACATTTCCATATATTGGGAGGAAAACAGCTCTCCGAAAAAATGGATTGAGTGAATAAATAATAAAAGCACTTGCAGATACGAGCGTTTCGTTTTTGCAGGTGCTTTTTGTGTGTATTTATCGGTAAACGGAGATATGTATGAACGGACTTGACGAACGAATAGAACGGATATTTTCGGAAAATAATATTGAATATGTCTCCGCTTGCCCGTTTGAGCTGTGCAGTGTCATAAATCCGAGAGCGGAGGGAAGAATAGGCTTTATCCCAAGGAGCGTTATAATATTCGCCGTGCCGTATTTTGCCGGCACAGCATCGGGCAATATTTCCCTGTATGCCGTATCGGAGGATTATCATTACTATTTCAAGGAGCTTTTCGGCGTGCTTATTCCGCACCTTGCGCAGCTGTTTCCCACACGGAGATTCAGGGGCTTTTCGGATTCCTCGCCCATTGATGAGGTAAAATGCGCATTGTATGCACGTCTCGGCGTGCTTGGCGACAATTCCATGCTGATAAACGAAAAATATTCATCCTTCGTATTTTTGGGCGAGATATTGACGGATATCGAATACGATAAAATAAGCACATTCGGAGAATGGAGGATCGAGCATTGCGAGGGCTGCGGAGAATGCAAGAGGGCTTGCCCGTCGAAAAAGCACGGTCTTGAATGCCTATCCTCACTTACACAAAAAAAGGGAATACTTGACGAGGCAAGCGAGAGGCTTATAACCGATCGCGGTATGGCGTGGGGCTGTGATATGTGCCAGCTCGCTTGCCCTCATACGAAAAAAATGCTGAAAGAAAAAATCGTAACGCCGATAGAATTTTTTCATAAAAACAGGATAGAATGCTTGACAACACAAAGACTTGACGGAATGGGCGAGGATGAGTTTTCACGCAGAGCGTATTCATGGCGAGGACGTGCGGTAATTGCGAGAAATCTTAGGCTTCTCGGACAATGATACACCGCTTGCGTGAGTACGTGCTTTCGCTCAGACTTGAGATATGCACCTCTGCGGTGCGTATAGCCGAAGAAAAGGCGCTTTCCGTGTCAAAAAAGCTTGCTCGGCTGAGAGGCGACGAGGCTTCGGTGCTTGAGCTTGAGGTGAAAAGACGCAGATCGAAAATGCATATCGTCACACCGACGGGCGGCGGGTACGGCAAGAGAAGCAAAACGATAGATACATTGAAAAGAGTCGGGCAGAGGGCAAGAAAGTACTTTTTCACTCTGCGGCTTGTCAAATACGTTTCGTATGTAACGGCTTTTATGCAAACGGGGGCATTTGTTTTGCTTGCCTTGATCTTCGTCGCACTGCTTTTGCCGTATATGCTTTTACTCGGTGTGATATATGCTCTTTGGGGAAGACGACGGATCAAGCACTGTGCCGATGCACTTGACAAAGACATACACGGAGGGCTTGTCGTTGCCTTTACGCAAGTCGGGGCGAAAAAGCTTGCGTGCGGCAAGCTTTCATCACTTGGCAAAACGATGATAATTATTGATACAGCATCGTATTTTTCACACCTCGGCGCACATCGTGCGGGCGAGGGTGTTTATATCGGCGGCGCGGGGCTTTACGAATATTTGAGAAAAAACAATTATTTCAATACGGAAAACACGGTAGAGGTCATAATATAACGGAGTCGAAAATGGTTATTGTTACGGGTACGTCGGGTGTCGGAAAGACATCTTATATTTACGAAAACATAAAAAACGATTTGAAGAACAACAAAAAGGTGCTTTTGCTTGTTCCGGACAGGGAGGCGGTGGAGGCGGAAACGTCGCTCGTGTCGATGCTTGACGATGTACCGTGCCAAGACCTTGACGTTTACGGC
Organism: uncultured Lachnospiraceae bacterium; assembly: GCA_964562175.1. Taxonomy (GTDB): domain Bacteria; phylum Bacillota; class Clostridia; order Oscillospirales; family CAG-272; genus CAZCJU01. The sequence goes on along the minus strand of CAZLRV010000006.1, from coordinate 91,005 downwards.
TTTTCGAGAATGTGCAATGACTTTTTCCGTATGTACGGCTCACTTTGTTACCATTATATCGACAAAACAAGCTCGGAGCTGCTCGTTTTTCTCGCACTGTGCAATGTTGCCGACTCACTTACGGAATACAAGGGTGTCAAGCTGACAGACAGAGACGTTATCGGCTCACTTGCAAATACGATAAGCAGCTTGAAACGCACGGGTACCACTCCCACACGGCTCGAATGTATATTTGAAGAAATGCAGGAGGACGGGGTGTGCGGTAAAAGAGTGCTTGACAAGCTCGGTGACGTTTTGGCAATATATACCGCTTATGAAATATTGCTCAAACGCGGCTATGACGATCCCGATGACGATATGACAAAAATGATATCGATGCTTCCGACACATCCGTATTTTAAGAATAAAAGTATATATATAGACTCTTTTTCGGGCTTTACTCCGGTGCAGTACGAGATCATTGAGTTTATGGCACGTCAGAGCGATTCTCTTACCGTGTCACTGCTCATTTCCCCAAAGGTCGATAAAAAATGCGGCGAGGGCGTATTTTATACCACATATAAAGCGTTCAATCGCTTAAAGAGCATTGCGGAAAAATCGGGAAAAGAGCTGAGCGTGCATCCTATATACGGACAGGGGAGATACAATAACGACGAGCTGTGCTTGCTTGAAGCCTCGTTTTATTCCGAGGTGAGACATGAGGGCGATTGTGAGCATATCGCACTATCTTGCTGTGATACGGTCTACGATGAGGTGAACAGGGTCTGCTGTGATATTGCCAAGCGTGTGCGAGAGGGCGGCAGATGGCGTGATTACTGTATCGTCGTACCCGATACGGAGCTTTATTCGGAGATACTTCGCTCTTGCTTTGAAAAACATAAGATATCGTATTATATGTCCCGGCGAACGGAGATAATGCGCAAGCCGTTTATCAAATCGGTGCTTTATGCGCTTCGCATATGCGAGGATGGCTTTTATTATCAAAGCGTGATATCGTATATAAAAACGGGAATGCTTCCCCTGCCGGAGCAGACCGTATTCATGCTTGAAAATTACATAAACACATGGCACATTTCCGGCAAAGCTTTTTACGGCGAGCGGTGGCAAATGAGTCCGAGCGGCTTCGGCAGAGTCGGAGATGACGACGAGGAAAAACTGAAAATACTGAACGAGGCGGCAGAATATGTTATTACGCCGCTTTACGACATGATGACCCGCATAAAAGAAAATAATATGACTTGCGCCGATTATTGCGATGCGATATGTAAGCTTTTGCAAACAACAAGAGCGGACGAGGCGCTTACACGGGCAAGAGAGGAGGCACGGGAAAGAGGCGATGAGGAGGAGGTAATGCAGCTCGGACAGGTCTGGAAAATGCTCTTTTCCTCAATGCAAACACTGTGCGATATATGTACGGATGCGGTGCTTGGCGTGGGAGAATATTCGGAGCTTTTGGAGCTTGTGCTGTCAAAGGTGGATATAGGTACCATACCGACCTCTGCCGATGCGGTAAGTGTCGGAGGCTATGACAGTCTTGTCGGAAAGCATCCCGTGGGAATCTACATAATGGGAATGAACGAGGACAAAATGCCCTCGCCTTTATCCTCGCCGACCGTGTTTTCCGAAAATGACCTGCTCGATCTGTGTGAGTACGGAGTGGATATCGAAGCAACATTGTCGGAGGTAAGCAAAAAACAGCTTTTTGATTTTTATAAAGCATCGGGAATAAGCTCCGATTTTGTAAGGTATTCGTATTTTGCGGCAACGGTCACCGGACAGAGCTGTCGAATGTCACGCTTCCTTGACGGTATTATCACGAGCTTCCCCTGCCTTGAAAAAACAAAGCACGACAGACCGAGCATAAGCGACGGGATATTCTGTGAGGAGAGCGGTATCGAGGCGTGTGCGAAATACAGAGACAGCGCAGAGGCGGCGGCTCTGCTTGAAATATTTTCCGAAAATGAAAAATATGCCGATATACGCTCGGCACTCGATCTGCCGATAACGAATGCGGCACAGTCCTTGAGCGAGGACAGCTTGAAAAAGATATATCCGAGCAGGATGAAGCTCTCTCAATCAAAGATAAAGCAGTTTAAGGACTGCAGATTTGCATATTATTGTAAATATTCTCTCGGCTTAAAGCAAAATCCGAGCGGAAATATAAAGGCAAGCGACGTCGGTACATTTATGCACTATATCCTGCAGCGAGCCGTTGACGACAAAATGTGCGGCGTATTGCCCGAAAAACTTACGGACGGGGATATCGCTGCCTTGTGCGATAAATATATTGCGGAATATCTGACGTGTGTACTCGGTGTCGATAAGCTGACTCACGGAGCCGGCAGGCTCAAGGCTCTGGGCGCAAGACTGCGCCGAAATATGCTTCCCATGCTTAAATATGTATTCGGTGAGCTTGAAGTCACCGACTTTAAGCCCGTCGCAACGGAGCTTAAAACGGATTCGCTCAAGCCGGTCAGAATAAAGCTTTCCGACGGCGGCGAGGCGATACTTTCGGGCATTGCGGACAGAGTGGATATATATCAAAAGGACGGGATAAAATACGTAAAGCTCATAGACTACAAAACGGGCGAGAACAGCTTCAAGTATGCTGACCTAAATGAATGCGAGGGAATACAACTCTTTTTGTATATGATATCAATAATCGAGCAGAACGACGAATATCGCCCCGCGGCACTGTTTTATATGAGCGGATGCGTGAGCGAGGAGGAAACGAACGAATCAAAGCAGCTCACCGAGGACGATATCGCAGAAAGCGTCGTGAAAAGAGGTGTTGTACTGAGCGATGACGATATAATATATGCACTCGCACGGGGAAACAAAAAGTATCTTCAAGTTTCATCGGGCGGACGCGATAAAAAAATGCTACCGCTGTCGAGGGAGAAATTTGAAGAGACCTTCGACGAGTTGAAAAACACAATACGTGAGCTTGCGGAGGAAATGAAGAAAGGAAACGCCGATGCCACGCCGAAAAAAAGCGGTGCGGAGAGCGTATGCGAGAGATGTCCTTACAAATTTGTGTGCAGAAGTACGGCGAAAACGGTAAAAAAATGAATCGTCAAATGGTAATGCTAAAGCGATTGTTCATATTTAATACTTGAATTTTTGTCGAAAATGTGATAAAATATATGAGCGGACGAGTGTATTTTAAACGCCCGTATATATGTCGGAGGAAAAAATGAGTTACAACGTAGACAAAGACGAGTTTTTGAAGGTCAAGAGAGCGGCATTCGATACGCTTTACGCTTCATTGAACGATATGCAGAGAGAATCGGTTTATCGGGTAAACGGCGAGCTTTTGATACTTGCCGGTGCGGGAACGGGCAAGACCACCGTGCTTGTGAACAGAATAGCCCATATTATCACCTTCGGCAATGCTTACGAAAGCGACGAGGTGCCGCAGGACCTGAGCCGCGAGCAGTACGAACGTCTCTGCTCGTATGCGACTCTTGAAAAGGATGAGCTGAGGGAGGCACTTAAATGCTGTGCCGTTGAGCCTTGTCCGGCGTGGGGAGTGCTTGCGATAACCTTTACCAACAAAGCGGCGAACGAAATGAAAACAAGGCTGAGCGCCTTGATCGGGGCAGAGCTTGCCGAACAAATGTGGGTAGGCACGTTCCATTCGATATGCGTGCGCATATTGCGTTCGAATATTCATCTGATGGGCACGAGCTTCAATTCGGGCTTTACCATATATGATAGCGATGACAGTAAGCGACTTATTATACAGTGCATGAAAGAGCTGAACATCGATGAAAAAATGCTGCCGGCAAAGACCGTTTCGACAAGAATAAGCAGACTCAAGGACGAGCTTGTAACACCGGAGGAATTTTCGGCACGCGAAAACGATTTCAGAGACAGCCGCATAGCCACGATATATGAGCTTTATCAACACCGCCTCGGACAGAGCAATGCACTTGATTTCGACGATCTCATATTCAAAACGGTCTGTCTGCTCAGAAGCTTCCCCGAGGTGCGTGAAAAATACGGCAGAAAATTCAGATATGTAAATGTCGATGAATATCAGGATACCAATCCGGCGCAGTTTGAGCTGACAAAGCTTCTCGCATCGGGTAGCGGTAATATAATGGTAGTCGGCGATGACGACCAAAGTATTTACAAGTTCAGAGGTGCTACGATAAAAAATATTTTGCAATTCGATACGGTATTTGAGAATTGCAAAATAATCAAGCTTGAACAAAACTACAGATCCACATCGAATATTCTCGGTGCGGCAAACTCCGTTATACGTCATAATTTCGGCAGACGGGGAAAAGAGCTTTGGACAAACGGCGAGGACGGCGGCAAGGTACATATAAGAAAGCTTACCAACCAAAACGAGGAAGCACGCTTTATCATAAATACGGTGCGAGATCTTGTGAATAAAGAGGGGCTGAAATTCTCGGATTGCGCCATACTTTACAGAATGAACGCACAGTCGAACTCACTTGAAAATCAGTTTGCCCGTTCGGGCATTCCGTATCGTGTACTTGGCGGTACACGCTTCTACGAAAGACGTGAGATAAAGGATATCTTGGCATATTTGACGGTAATAAACAACCCGTCGGACAACCTCAGATTAAAGAGAATAGTAAATGAGCCGAAAAGAAAAATAGGTGACTCCACAATGACGGCGGTAGAGGATATAGCCGCGGAAACGGGCAGCTCACTGTTTACCGTTATGTCAAATGCATCGTCGTTTACCGCACTTGCGAAAAATGCGCCGAAGCTTGAAAGATTTACCTCTATGATACTTTCGCTTAAGGAATGCGCCGAAACAAAGGGTATGCGTGAGCTTTGCACACGGCTTCTTGATGATACGGGCTATAAGGAAATGCTCCTTACCTCAACATTGCCGGAGGATATAGACAGACTTGCGAATATAGAAGAGCTTATTTCGAACATGGTGCAGTTTGAGGAAAACAATGAAAATGCAACGCTCGACGGCTTTTTGCAATCCGTTTCACTCGTTGCCGATATCGACAATTACGATAAAGAGGCGGATGCCGTCGTGATGATGACGATACACAGCGCAAAGGGACTTGAATTTCCGATAGTGTTCTTGCCCGGCATGGAGGAGGGAATATTCCCCGGTATAGTGTCGGTAAATAATCCCGATGAGCTGGAGGAGGAACGCAGACTTGCATATGTCGCAATGACACGTGCGAAGAAGCACCTTTATATGCTTCACACCGATGAAAGAATGTTCTTCGGAAAAACACAACGGAATCCGCCGTCAAAGTTCTTGAGCGAGATAGATGGGGAATTTGTAGACGAGGATCCCGGAAAGAAAACTCCCGCCGCACGCAAGCCGGATGTTCAGACACCGCCCGCAAAACGGAAATATCCGCTTTCGGCAGAGGTTACACGTCCCTCGTCGGAAATAGGCAGTATAGGAAAAACGACGGGCTTTGAGAGATTTGCTCCCGGTGAAAGAGTTCGCCATATGACCTTCGGTGAGGGCGTAGTGCTTACGGTTACCGAAATGGGAGCGGATATACTGTATGAGATAGTATTTGATAAGGTCGGCACGAAAAAGCTCATGGCAACATACGCAAAGCTTCGCCGCGTCTGAGAATCGTTTAACCGAATAAATATCCCGTATCGGAGCCGAGAGCATACGATACGGGATATTTGATATAGGCAGAACATACAAGCTATGTTAATAAATTGTGCAAACCAACAATTTTTTCGAAAAACGGAATTTTAACATTCGATTCATACGCAAAACGATATTGCATAGTATAATGAGCTTGAGAGAAGATATATTCGCATATTTTCGAAAAACGGAATCGGAGGTAAATAACATGAAAGCAGTAAAAGCAATGAAAGCGGCAAAAAGAATAATGACAGCCATTATGTGCTGTGTTCTCATTTTTTCCGCATACGGCTGTGCCACACACTCAAACACCGAGACCGCGGGTACGGGCAATGGCGAGAACACGAAGGATGTGGAATATGTGGCACTTGAAACAGGATTTTGCGATTGTGTCGATTTCGGCAAGCACAATGTCGATTTTACGCTGTGGCGGGATAATATGAGCTATCGGGCTGCATCGGCACCTGCCGAATATACCGTCACCTTTGACGGGGTGAGCTATGTGGGTGATTACGAGGACAGCAGTATAGATGAACCGAATACTTACATACAACATTGCTATATGAGCCGAGACGACAAAAACGTGCTGTTCTACGTAAACGCCGACACTGCGGAGCTGTCGGGTATCCGGTTTATTGCCGACGGTCCTGCGAGAGCTACCATATCCGAAGCGGAATGCAGGAGCATAGCCGATAGGTATGCGGCAGAGTATATCAAGCTCGATGAGTACGTCTGTGAGGTATCCGTAAGCGAGGATGGCGAAAATTATCACTGTTATTTCAAGTATTACAGAGAGGTGGACGGATATAAGACCTGCGACGGTTTACGGATCTCCGTAGACGGTAACGGCAACCTCGGAAATATCAAGCTGGATACACTGAATTCATTTAAAAACGCAGAGCATACATCGTTCGATGAGGCCAAGGCAACAGAGGCTATCGAGACTAAGCTCGATGCTATTTTCGCCGAGGTCGACATTGTGGAAAGAAGCTATAAGATCAAAGATAAAACATTGCTTAAGCTACAGGACGGAGCAGAGGCGGTACTGTATGATATAGAGGTCGAGCAAACGCTTGAAAGCTCATCTGAAAAATACGGCGACATGGATCGGACTTGCTCCGAAATATCGCTTTTGGTGACACCGCAAAAATAAATATCGGTACTTAAATAAGCAGGGCGACTTTTAAAGCCGCCCTGCTTATTTCGGTTAATTTTCGTATTCCTCTATCAGCTCGTAAAGCTCAAGGAGTCGTTCCTCAAGCTCATTTTTTTCGGTATCAAGCTCTGAGAGACGAATGTAATCCGTTGCAAAACGCTCCGTTTCATTTTCAAGCTCCTCAAGCCGAGCCTCGATTTTTTCGCATTCCTTTTTGCTTTTCGCATATTGGGAGGCGAGCCGCCTTTTTTCGGCGGCGTTTTTCTTTTCGGCAAGATATTTTTGCTTGCCGTCGGACGGCGTGCCGTCTTTTTTGTCTGCCGAAGCATCACGCCTGTTTTGCTGAGCCTTGATATATTCCTCATATCCCGTTCTGTAATCACCTGTCGGGGTGACGGAGATATCTATGACCCTGTTTGCAAGCTTTTTTATAAAATATCTGTCGTGGCTTACCGCTATAAGCGTGCCGTCATAATCGGCAAGTGCGTTTTCAAGTGCTTCCTTTGAAGAAATATCGAGATGGTTTGTCGGCTCGTCGAGCAAAAGCACATTGTTCTTACGCAATATCAGCTTTACAAACGTAAGTCGTGCCTTTTCGCCGCCCGAGAGTGAGGACACTTTTTTGTTTATGTCGTCGCCCTTAAACAAAAACAACGCAAGTGCCGATCGAATTTCGGTCTGTGAGCTTTTATCAAATGTGTCCCATAGCTCCTCAAGCACCGTTTTGTTCTCGTCAAGCTCTTGGTTCTCTTGGTCGTAGTAGCCGATACGAGTGTTGTAGCCGAATTCAAAGCCACCCTCGCTCGGTGCGATGCGTCCTCTCAATATCTTCATGAGCGTGCTTTTTCCGCATCCGTTTCTGCCGAGCAAAAAAGCACGGTCTTTGCGTTTTATGAGAAACGAAACGCCCGAAAATACGGTCTTGTCACCGTATTTTTTTCCGAGCGACTTCACTGTCAAAACGTCGTTGCCGCTCTCGGTGCCGGAGTCGAAGCTGAGGCGTATCGAGTCGGGAAGCCTGTTCGGAGCATCGAGCTTTTCCATTCTGTCTATTGCCTTTTGTCGGCTCTCGGCGGCAATTATGTTTTTCTCTCTGTTCCAACGGCGTTGTTGCTCGATGAACGCCTCCATTCTTGCTATCTCACGCTGTTGGTTATCGTAATGGCGTTGCTGTATCTCTCGGTCAATTCGCTTTGCTTCAACGTATTTGCTGTAATTTCCGTTATATATTTTGCCATGTCCGTTCTCTATATCGAGTATCTTGTTGCAAACTCTGTCGAGAAAATAACGGTCGTGCGAAACGAGAAGCACGGTCTGCTTGCTTGAGGAAAGAATATCCTCAAGCCATTCCAGCGAATCTATATCAAGGTGGTTTGTCGGCTCGTCAAGCAAAAGTATATCGGGGCTTGACAAAAGCACCTTGCCGAGTGCAAGACGGGTCTTTTGTCCACCCGAAAGTGTTTGAACGCATTTGTCACGCTCACCCTCGTCAAAGCCGAGCTTGCTCAAATAGGATGAGGCACGGCTCTTGTACTCATAGCCGCCGTTCTCCTTAAAGGACTCGGATAGCTGTGTGTAGCGTGATATCAGCTCCGGCTCGTGCAAGGTGTTGAGCTTTTGCTCAAGCTCGGCAAGCTCAGCCTCGCGGCGTATCAGATCCTCTCTTGCCGAAAGCAGCTCCTCGTAAAGAGTAAGCTCGGAATCGGATACGGTATTTTGATGAAGAATACCGATCTTTTTATCCTTCGATATAAAGACATCGCCGCAATCCGTATATTCACCCGTTATTATTTTGAAAAGCGAGGATTTTCCCGCACCGTTCACGCCGACGATGCCGAGACGTTCTCCGTCGTTAAGGGAGAAAGAAATGTTGTCGAGTATTTTTTTGTCGCCGAAGGAGAGGGATATGTTATCGACACCTATGGATATCATTTTCCTTTGGAATTCCTTATTAGATCTCTGTACCAATACGCACTCTTTTTCCACGTTTTTTCAAGTGTCTGAAAATCTGTGTGTATGATACCGAATTTGTAATTGTATGCCGCACTCCACTCGAAATTGTCCATTAAGCTCCACAGATAATAGCCTCGCACGTCAAAGCCCTCGTCTATGGCTTTTTTCGTCCACTCCAAAAAGCCTCGGCAATATTTTATCCTGTCCTCGTCGCATATCATACCCGCTTCCTTGTCAAATTCTTCCTCGCCTATGTGGTAGGTTCCGTTTTCGGTTATGTATATCGGAATTTTTAAGTCATAAAGGTCATGCATAAGATGGATCGCATCGTATACCGCCTTTGGGTAGTACTCCGCATGATTGTTCAAAAAGTTGCCGCCCTGCGAAAAATCCATCGCCGCCTTTTCGTTTTTTGTTACGGTGACTCTGTTGTAAACGTTCAAGCCGTAATAGTCTATCGGACAGGAGGTAAGGGCAAGATCCCCATCTCTTATATCGGGCATCGTTCCCTCGCTCTGCATTTTGTTCAGTATGAAATCGCTGTATCTGCCCGCAAATATCGGGTCGGTATAAAATTTCCAGTTGTTTTCGTCCTCTTCCGCGGCAAGTGCGATATCCTCCGGTGAGTCGGTGAGTGCGTGCCGCTTCCATATATCTATTACAACGCCGATCTTTCCGATGCTGTGTGAAGCCCTGAACGCCTTTACCGCCGCACCGTGTGCGACAAGAATGTTGTGACGAGCTATGTTGCCCCATTGCTCGTTTGTGTAGCCGGGAGCAAAGCCGCCGTGAGCATATCCGACATATGTCGCTATAGGCTCGTTTATCGTTGACCACATAGGCACGATATCGCCGTATTGAGCAAACATTTTTTCGGCGTATTCCGCAAACCATTCAATGCTGTCTCTGCTTTTCCAGCCGCCTCTGTCCTCAAGAGACTGCGGCAGATCCCAATGATACAGCGTTACGTTCGGCATTATTCCCGCCTCAAGCAAAGCATTGAAGCACCGCTTATAATAGTCAACACCCTTTTGATTCAATGCACCGACTCCGTCGGGCAATACTCTTGACCATGATATCGACATTCTGTATGAATCAACGCCGAGCTTCTTTAGATTATCCAGATCCTCGTCGAATCTGTGATAGCTGTCGCAAGCGATGCTCGGCAGCTGTCCGTTATGAGTTTTTCCCGGTGTGGCGGCGAATTTATCCCATATGCTCATGCCTCTGCCGTCATCAAACGCACCGCCCTCTACCTGACCGGCACTTGTGGCAACTCCGAAAATAAAATCCTTTGGAAATTGCATTGTATTATCTCCTATCATAAATTGCATTTTATTACAGTATAATATATTACGAGTTTTTTGTTGGAGGTCATATAAATGTTCGTTTACTCTATGAAAGCGTCAAGTCTGAAATTTGCGGGTATAATCGTTTTGAGCGTTGCGGTAATAGTTACCCTCGTGGCACTCATACCCGAATACCGCCCAGCCTCGTCGTATATAAAGGACGAAAAGGTGAATTACACAAGGATAAACACAAATGAGGACAGAATAGCCTTTTTGCGGCAATTCGGCTGGACGGTCGAGGAGAAAGCATTGGAGGAGGAGGCTGTGACGATACCCGATGAATTTGACAAGGTGTATACCTCATATAACACGATACAGCAAAAGCAGGGACTTGATCTTGCAAAGTACCGCAGACGCGATGTGATGAGATATACATATAAGGTCACGAATTACCCCGAATATGACCGTGACGTTTACGCAAATATCATTGTTTACAAGAATAAGGTCATAGGCGGCGATATATGCTCTGCGGACGTAAGCGGGTTTATACACGGCTTCAGCCCGGAGGTGACATTGCCTTAAAGCTCAACTGTCATTGTGTCGTAGCTCATGATAAAGCCGTGCTTTTTGCACATATCCGAAAAAGCATCGTAGGTCAGATCCCCATCGGGTGAGCGCAGACCGTTATGCGAAAAGTGATTGCTGATGAAGATAGTATTTTCATCGGCAGTTTTATTTTCGATAAGTATATTTTTCATTTTTACGTTTGCCGCAAAGCCCATGTGGTGCGCCTCCGTCGGCTGATATCCCATGGTGCAATCGAGGGATACAAGGTCGCAACGGCGGTTTTTCAAATACTCCGTCGTCTCGGGCGTAAACATTCCCGTATCGTGACCGTATATAATACGCTTTCCGTCACGCTCTATCAAATAAATATACGAATCCTCATGATGCAGAGCGGGCAGTGCCGTCACAAGGTGCGAGCCGATAAGAGTCGGCTCAAAGGGCGGCAAATATGTAAAATCAACGCCGTGATCCGTAAGGTTGGGCAAGACCGAGTCAATTCTTTTTTCAACACCGTGACAGCCGTAGGTGTGAAGCGGTTCCGTATCCTCGGGCAGATAGCAATAGCCGTGCCGTCTGTTGGCAAGCTCGTTTGCGTAGCAATGGTCGGGATGGCTGTGCGTGAATATTATGTTTTTTATATCGGACAGGCATACCCCCGCTCTCATTGATGCGGTATATATATCGGGTGACAGGTCTATCAAAAGCTCACCGTCGATGACAGCTCCGCTCCTTAAGCGTATTTCCTTGCCGCCCAGCCGACGGGCGGTAAGGCAAAAGCGGCAGGTGCAGAACACCCCCGGAATGGCTTCGGCGGCGGCAGTACCGAGATATTGCAGCTTCATTATATTCTCCGTGTTATCGTATTTTGCGAATATTTTATCTATTATACAATAAAGTTGAGGAAATTTCAATAGCATAAAGCAAATTTAATGATTTTTTCACCGTAACACCGCATTTTTTGCCCTGCGGTGCGGTGAGTATAAAAAAAGAGCCTTATTTTTGTCAAATTACTTGACAATGAAGCGGTTTTATTGTATTATATTATCATACGGCACTTATATGTGCGGAAAGGAAATGCAATGGCTTTACTTGAATACAGAGATCTTACGAAAATATACCGTGACAGACCTGCGGTGAGAAATATAAATCTCGATATAAACGCAGGGCGTATCGTGGGACTGCTGGGTCCGAACGGAAGCGGAAAGACGACACTTTTGAAAATGACCTCGGGAATACTTGCCCCAAGCGGCGGCAGTATAAAAATAGACGGAATGGAGATAGGCGCACAAACAAAGGCGATAGTATCGTATCTGCCCGAACGCTCGTATCTTGACGAGGGAATGAACGCAAACGGCGTGATAAAATATTTTGCGGATTTTTATGAGGATTTTGAAACCGAGCGGGCATACGATATGCTCAACAGGCTCGGCATAGATCCCGAAAAACGCATAAAAACATTTTCAAAGGGAACAAAGGAAAGACTTCAGCTCATTCTCGTTATGAGCCGAAGAGCAAAGCTGTATTTGCTTGATGAGCCTATAGCCGGAGTAGATCCGGCAACGAGAGAGCTGATATCGGATACGGTGATAGCGAACCGTCCGAGCGATGCGACGGTCATAATATCCACGCATCTTATAGCGGATATAGAGCGTGTGCTTGACGATGTTTTGTTCCTCTCATACGGCGATATAATATTGGCATCCGAGGCGGATGCGCTGAGAGCGGAGAGAGGCAAGAGCATCGATGAGATATTCAGGGAGGAATTCAGATGCTGAAAAAGCTTTTCAAATACGATATGATATATATCGCAAGGGTAATGAAGATAGTTTACGCAGTAGCCCTTGCCATTTCGGTGATATTCGGTGTTCTTATAGCACTGTCGGCAAAATTCGAATGGCTCGGCGTCCTCGCCGTGCTTGCCGCACTGCCGTTTATTTTGGCAATTGCGGCAATATCCGTATCGGGCTTTATCGCCGTGGCGATGAGAATAAGCAAAAACCTCTATTCCGATCAGGGCTATCTTACCTTTACCTTGCCGGTGAAGGCAAGCGACATACTGCTGGGCAAGATACTTTCGGGTGCCTTGTGGGAGCTTTTGGGTGTGATCATGGCGGGCATATGCGTAGCCATACCGTCAGTGCTTGCACTTGCGGCGTATAAGATACCGACGGAGGTCATAGAGTATTTTGCGGATTATGTGATATTTACGACAATGAGAGGGCTTGACGGCGTCACTTCCGTGCTGTTCTGTGTTCTCACCGTTCTTACACTTGTGGCAAATTTCGTATTTCAGCCAATTTGCATTCTGACGGCGTTTTCGGTGGGACAATCGGCACGGGCGAGCAGAGTAGGCAGTTCAATAGTGGCATATTTCGGAATAAATTTCGCACTCAGCCTTATATCGAGCATAATTCAAAGCGTCGTTGTGGCTATATCCGGCTCATCTCAAGCACAGCTTGATGCGAGTATGCTCGGAAGCCTGAATGTTCTCAATCTCGGCGTTTCGCTTATAATAAATATCGCATTTATTGTCGGCGCATACGTTTACGTAAAAAATGTTGTGGAAAATAAATTGAATCTTATATGAGGTGAAAAATGAAAAAAAGTTTGCGATTGCTCTCTCTTTTGCTTGCCACTCTGACCGTGTGCGGTTGCGGAGGCGGAGGCAGTGACGACTCGGCAAATACCGACGCAGGCACAGTGCCGGAGGGCACGGCGGCGACTGAGGTCGAACCACTGTCCGTATCACTTACGAGTGCTTCACTTGAGGATGACAAATTCACGCTCGGCTTTAAGCCGTCAAGAAAATTTGACGGAGAGGCAAAGCTTGAGGTGCTGTATGGGGACAAGACCGAAAGCACCTCGCTTAAGCAGAGCTTTGAGGGCAGTGTTGAGTACCCCGTAACGCTTCAAAAAGGAAAAACCGAGCTTGGCGGCGATCTTTCTGTAATGCTTACCGTGTACGACGGCAACGGCAACGAGGCACAAAAGTCGGCATACCAATACAAAAACGGTATACCTCAGCTGTCGGAGGACAATATAGACATAATCATAGATGAGCTGACTGTCGAAGAAAAGGCGGCACTTTGTATAAACAGGGACGTGCAGAAGTATTCCTCGGCGACATACAAGATAGAGCGTTGCTCTATCCCGTCGGTAATTATGAGCGACGGAGTATACGGTGTCCGTATCGACGGAGTGAAGGCATTTGCATACCCCTCTCCCTCAAGCCTCTCGCAAACATGGGATACGGAGATGATATCCGATATCGCCGAATATATGGCACAGGATTTTGAGGACTACGGCATAGATGTTATGCTTGCTCCGGGACTCAACCTTTATAAAAATGTACTGAACGGCAGAAATTTCGAGTATTTTTCCGAAGACCCGTATCTTACGGGTAAGGCGGGCGAGGCTTATGTAAACGGCGCCCAATCGCAGGGCATCGGCGTTTCGATAAAGCATTTTGCCGCAAATAACCAAGAAACTTCAAGAACCGTAACCGATTCCGTATTGACGGAGCGTGCGTTGAGAGAAATATATACAAAGGCGTTCGCATACGCCGTAAAGGCACAGCCGTGGACGCTCATGACCTCATACAATAAGCTCAACGGCAAATATGCGGCAACACGTGCCGATCTGATAAATACGCTTTTGCGTGGGGAAATGGGCTTTGACGGCTGTATAGCGAGCGATTGGGGTGCCGGCGGTACTCGTGATGGAATGATAAACGCCGGAAATGACCTGTTCAGCGGAGGACCGACTCAAGATAAAAACGCAAAAACGATAGTCGAGCTTGTGGAAAAAGGCAAGATAGAGGAAGCACAGCTTGATTTTTGCGTTAAGAATATTCTTTCTCTTGTCGTAAAGACGAAAACCTTCAAAAACGGCGAAAATAACAGAGTCGTGATGAAGATAAAGAACAGAGAAGCAAAGGAAGAAATATCACGCAAGGCGGCAAGCGAGGGAATGACACTGCTCAAAAACAACGGTGCCTTGCCGGTGACCGACGGCGAGATAGCTCTGTTCGGAAATGCATCCGTGCATACGGTTTACGGCGGTCACGGCGCAAGTAACGTGGGCGTAACGGATTTTGTTTCGGTCAAGGAGGGCTTGCAGGCGGCAGGCGGCGTAACGCTTAACGAGACGGTAAACAAGCTTTATCAAGGCTGTAAGGGCCACAATTGGTATATAACGGGCAGTAACCCCGAGGATGATACGCTTGAGGTCATAATAGACGAGCAACAGGCAAAGCAGGCGGCAGCCGAGGCGAGCGTCGCGATAATGACCATATCGAGAATATCGACAGAGGGAGCGGACCACGAGGACAGAGACGGCGATTACAGACTTAACGCAGCGGAAAGAAAAACACTTAAAAATGTTTCCGACGCATTCCACGCCGCCGGCAAGAAAGTCATAGTATTGATAAACTCGGCAATACCTCTTCAAGTGTCGGAGTGGGAGGCGGATGTCGATGCGATACTCAATATAGGCATAGCGGGCGAGCAGATAGGAAATGCGGCGGCGGATGTAATAACGGGCAAGGTGAACCCGTCTGGCAAGCTGACGGTGAGCTGGCCACTTTGTATTGCCGACACGCCCGCATCCGATTACTTCCCGGGAAACGCAAACACGACGCTTTACTATGAGGATATATATGTCGGCTATCGTTACTATACGACGTTCGATGTTGCGGTATCATATCCCTTCGGTCACGGTCTGTCATATACGACGTTTGAGTATTCCGACTATAAGCTTTCCTCTGACACATATAGCGGAAGCGTTGAGGCAAGCGTTAAGATAACCAATAAAGGCTCGATGGCGGGACGCGAGGCAGTTCAGTTTTATATATCAAAGCCCGACGGTGTAAATGAGCAGGCAAAATATGAGCTTTGCGGCTTCGGCAAAACAAAGGAGCTTAAGCCGGGGGAGAGCGAGATCGTTACGGTAAAAATAACGCAGGACGAGTTTAAGACCTACATAACCTCCGATTCGGCTTGGGTGATAGAGCAGGGTGACTACAAAATATCGGTGGGTGCAAGTGTTGCGGATATAAAGTTTACCGAAACGGTAAAGGTTGCCGAAAAAACGGTGGTCGCCGATGTTGAAAACGTATGCGTACCCGAAAAAACATTTGACGTTATAACAAAGAAAACGGGCAAGGGCGGCATTGCGGAGGTTGACGGTACTAACGTGGCACTTGGCAAAAGTGCGACGGCGACAAAGACGGAAAACGATCAATATATCGCCGATTACGCATTTGACGGCGATGCGACGACTCGTTGGAGCGGCCCCGGCGGCGGTGAGATAACCGTTGACCTCGGTGCGGAATACGAGCTTAAGCTGATGCGAATAGTATGGGAAGCAAATTCCTCAAGCAGATACACCGTATCGCTGTCAAGCGACGGCAAAGCATGGGATAAGCTCGGCAGATACGATGTCCTCGGCGCAAAATTCGATACTGTACAGCTTGACGGCAAAAAAGCACGGTACGTAAAAATATCCGTGCCAAGCTCACAGTGGCTGTCGATATACGAATGTGAGATATACAGCGAAAAAGCATGATCGAAATAGTGTACGAGTCCGTTTTTAACGGACTCGTACAAATTAAATATCTTTATTGTTTTAACGGAAAATCGCATGAGGCATAATTATTAAAATACGACGACCGTACTGTTTAACAGTATACAAAGAACGAGAGGTGTTTCCAATGAACGTAATTGCCGCCGTACTGATGGGCATGGTAGTGATAATGATTATTTTTTATTTGTATGAAAATAAAAAATATAAAGCCGGCGCATATTATCAAATAACAAAAAACCCATTGCTTTCTCTTAGAAAGGATTTGGGAAAATACGGAGAATATCTTACATACAGACAGCTTAAGCATTTTGAGAACGAAGGAGCAAAATTTCTTTTTAATGTATATATTCCGAAAGAGAACGGGGAAACGACCGAAATAGATGTTTTAATGATAACTCCAAAGGGCGTTTTCGTATTTGAAAGCAAAAATTACAGCGGTTGGATCTTCGGCAGTGAGAATCAAAAAAATTGGTATCAAACATTGCCGGCAGGCAGAGGAAAAAGTCACAAAGAGCATTTCTATAACCCTGTTATGCAAAATCGTTCTCACATAAAGCATTTGAAAGCATTGCTCAAACAGCCTATGCCGCTATATTCCGTCATCGTTTTTTCAAACAGATGCACTCTGAAAAGCATTGCCATTCAAAGCAACGATATAAAGGTGATCAATCGCAACCAAGTTTCATATGTTGTTTCCGCTATATGTAATAAATCATCGGAAAATTCATTGTCTAATGACAGCATTATGCTGTTGTACAATAAGCTATATCCGTATACACAGGTCAGCGAAACGAAAAAACAAGAACATATAAAGAATATTGAGAAAAGAATTGCAGATAAGCCGATAACTGTCCCGAATGAAACGAAAGAGGCTGTTGCTGACGAAGCCGATAAAACGGCTGTCAGCGACAACGCAGAATTTAATGCACCTTCGACTTCCGAAAATATGACAAATGAGGAGCCGAAAAGCGAGGGTAACACCGAATTGACCGAAAATAAAACAGAAGATGTATGTCCTCGATGCGGCGGAAAGCTTATATTACGTACTGCCACCAAGGGCGCAAATGCGGGCAGTCAATTCTTGGGATGCTCTAACTTTCCAAAGTGCAGATATATCAAAAGCATTAAATAATTCTTATTTGAGTTTTGATTATTGCACTCAAATGATAATGCGCGGACGCATACGTAATTCGGTATGATACATCGATTTTACGATATATACAAAAAAGACACGGCATAACTCGGTGATCGGGTTATGCCGTGCTATTCGTATATGAGCTTTTTCGTGAGTGATAAGACTAACTGCTAAGCCTTATTATATTACCGTGGTTACGGCTTGTCCGGTTCTGTCCGATTCAAATGCGGCTTCTATCACACGCATAACACGGCGAACACCGTCTATGGTGACGATAAGCTCCGCTTTTCCGTCTATCGCATCCATTACGTTTCTGTAGAAGTAAGCCCAATCGGTATCTACCTTCGGCAAAGACAGCTCGCAGAGCGTTTCCGCGGGACGGGGTGCCATGGTTCTTGTGGGACCCGCTTTTGTCTGAACGACAACCGGCTCCCAATTCAGCACATGGTCGTTTGCGTGAATTACCTTGCCGTTACCCGACCAATCGTTTATAACGAGTGAACCGCCGTCGCCGTAAACGTGCCAGCGGGGCATCTGTATAAGCGTATACGTTCCGACCTCAACTTGAGCGGTAACGCCGTCCTCAAAGCGGAATATGAGCTTGAAGTAGTCATCTACCTCCGGCGTTCTTATCGAATGGAGATTTGCGTACACGCTCGTTACCTTTTCTTTACGCATGAACAGTATTTGGTCTATGAGGTGAACGCCCCAATCGAACAGCATACCGCCGCCGGCTACCTTAAATTCACGCCAGCCGTGAACGACACCGCCCTGACCGTGTACTCGCGATTCGATAGAGTAGGGCTTGCCTACCATTCCCTCCTCGATAGCCTTCCACACTGTGCGGAAATCCTCGTCCCAACGTCTGTTTTGATGAACCGTAAACAGCTTACCGCATTCCTTTGCGGTGTTCTCCATGAGGTCAAGCTCCTCGCAATTCATGGCAACGGGTTTTTCGCTTATCGTATCGTAGCCCGCTTTCAGACTGCGGCAGACGTAATCACAATGGAAATTGTTGGGAGTTGCAACAAGCACCATATCGAACATTTTCGATGCCAGAAAATCGTCGGCACTGTCAAATACGGTCAAGCCGTTTTTACGTGCAAGATCACGTCGTTCCTCGTCTATATCGTATGCGGCAACGACCGTAAGATCGGTAAAATTATTTTTGATTGATTGATGATGCCACGACGCCATACCGCCGTAGCCGATTATTCCAAGCTTATGCGACATAATAAAATATCCTTTCGGGGTTATTCTTTGACAGTTATATCATAAAAAATCAATAAAGTCAATACTTTTTCGGTAAACGAGATAAAAAATATTTGGTAATGAGCGTAAGGGTATTGAAAACTCCGAAAAAATATGATACAATAAGCTTAAGATATCATGCGGGAGTCGATTATGAACAAAGAAACGATCGTTGCGATAATGTACGACTTTGATAAAACGCTCTCACCCAAGGATATGCAGGAATACGGGTTTGTTCCGGAGATAGGCACAAGTGCGGGAGAGTTTTGGTCACGCTGTAATGAGCTTATGTATGAAAACAATATGGATTCGATATTGGCGTATATGCTCTTTATGGTAAACGAATCAAGACGGCTCGGTATTTCGCTGACACGCGACAATTTCAAAAAGCAGGGCGAAAAGGTAAAGCTTTTCGATGGTGTTGAACAATGGTTCGGTATGATAAATTCCTATGCCGAGAGTATCGGAATAAAAGCCGAGCATTATGTCATATCTTCGGGACTCAAGGAAATAATAGAGGGAACGAAGATAGCGGGCGAGTTCAAAAAGATATACGCCGCTGAATTTTGTTACGATAAAAACGGTGTTGCGATATGGCCGTCGATGGCGGTAAACTATACGAGTAAAACACAATTTATATATCGAATAAACAAGGGCGTGCTTTCGGTCACCGACCATAACGGACTTAACGAATCCATGCCCGAAAGAGAAAAACGCATACCGTTTCGAAACATGATATATATAGGCGACGGTCTGACGGACGTGCCGTGCATGAAGCTTGTCAAAACGAGCGGCGGTCATTCCGTTGCGGTATATCAAAACGATACGACACAGGCGGTAGAGCTTTTGCAAAAGGGCAGGGTAAGCTATATAGCACGTGCAGATTACGGCAAGGACGGAAAGCTTGCCGGTATAATACGTGCCATATTGGATCAGATACGCTGTACGGATATCACGACAAATATTTATTTGTCGGAGCTTGAGGGTAATTTATAATGAGAAAATATTTAGATGAGAGCGAGATAAAAGAGCGAATAGCCTTAAATCATAAAAGACTCACGGAGCCGTATTATGCACCCGATGCCGTTTTTAAGCCTGCGGAATACGGTTGGCAGGGCGATTTTGAGGGTAGGGCATTGCTTGCGTTCGTTTGCTCCTACAGCTCAACGGGTGAGGCAATACCGTGCATGGACTATTTGACGTCGAACATTTCGGCAAAAACGAACGGACGAATATATTTCGGACAAAAGGAGGACGGTATTTTTGACGAACAGCAGCTTTCGGGTCACAGCTGGTATCTGAGAGGGCTTTGCGAGTATTATACGCACTTCGGTTCTTCATTTGCCGCAGAGTATGCAAGGGAGGTCTTTGAAAGCCTCTATTTGCCGCTTGCGGGCAAGACGGATACGTATCCAACCGAGCGAGGCGAGCATAACGGCGGTGTTTCCGGACGTAAGGTCTGCTTGCTCAACGGCTGGCGGCTATCAAGCGATACGGGCTGTCTGTTTATGTCGCTTGACGGGCTGAGCCATTATTATACGCTTTTCGGCGACAAACGCGCGTATGAGCTGGTAAACGAGCTTGCAGTGCGGCTTGACGGTATAGACATCGTCGGGTTGAAAATGCAAACGCATTGCACACTCACGGCGGCAAGAGGGCTTTTGAGAATGTACGAAAAGCTCGGCGATGAGATATACTTGAAAAGGGCGAAAAGAATATTCTCGCTCTATGTAAACTTCGGTATGACGCTTACATATCAGAATTTCAATTGGTGGGGCAAGGGCGAAACCTGGACAGAGCCGTGTGCCATAGTCGATTCGCTTATGCTTGCACATAAGCTGTACAAGCTGACCGGGCAGCCGGAGTACAGGCGTTATCTCTCACGCATATATTTCAACGGCTTAAGCACCGCACAGCGAAGCAACGGCGGTGCGGGAACGGATACAAATGTGACGCTGTCATCTCCTATACTGAAATGCCGAACCTACGAGGCACCGTTTTGCTGTACCATGCGTCTGAGCGAGGGACTTGATTACATTCTCAAAAACAAAGACGAAATATGGTACGAATACGACGGGGAGATACATAAGGACGCACAGGGCAGATATTTCGACAACGACCTTATGTATGTGCAGAGAGAGGAAAGACTCAGAGGCGAGAAGACGATAAAAAAAGATGGGATATATTTAGATCCCATCCTTAAATACTATAAGCTTTCAAATGATGATATCATAAGTACCGAGCAAAGAGTCGTATTTTTATAATCATCTGTCACACATTTTTACGTAGCTCTTATGCTCCATTACGTTCATATACGCCGGTCGGATTATCTTGCCGGCGTTTATCAATTCCTCAATACGATGTGCAGACCAGCCCGCAATTCGAGCAATGGCAAACAAGGGCGTGAAAAGCTCCTTGGGAATGCCGAGAAGCGAATATACAAGACCGCTGTAAAAGTCTATATTCGGTGACACGCCCTTGTATATTTTTCTCTTGTCGGCAATTATTTTGCCGCCGATATCCGCAACACGGGTGTAAAGCTCAAATTCATCCTCTCGTCCCTTTTCGATACAGAGCTTTTCAACATATTTTTTGAATATCTCCGCACGCGGGTCGGAAAGAGAATAAACGGCGTGCCCCATACCGTAGATAAGCCCGGTTTTGTCAAAGGCTTCTTTGTTGAGTATTTTAAGCAAATAATCCGTAAGCTCGCCCTCGTTGTTCACATCGGGGACGTTTTGCTTTATATTCTCCATCATTTCGAGAACCTTTATATTTGCGCCGCCGTGCTTGGGTCCCTTGAGTGAGCAGAGAGATGCGGCAACGGAGGAATATGTATCGGTACCCGATGATGAAACGACGTGAGTGGTAAACGTGGAGTTGTTTCCGCCGCCATGCTCTGCGTGAAGAACGAGTGCCATATCGAGAAGCAACGCTTCAAGCCGTGTGTATTGACTGTCGGCACGAAGCAGATGAAGAATGTTCTCTGCGGTGGAAAGGGCCGGGTCGGGATTGTGAATGACAAGACTTTGCTTTTTTACATAATGCGAATACGCATGGTAGGAATACACGGCGAGAGAAGAGAAATTCGCAATGAGCGTAAGGCATTGTCTCAGCACGTTGGGTATGGATATATCGTTTGCCAACGGATCGTATGAATACAGAGTAAGCACGGACAAGGCAAGCTTGTTCATTATATCGGGATTCGGTGCTTTCATTACCACGTCACGCACGAAGTTTTTCGGCAGAGAGCGGTACGAGGATAAAAGCCGTGTGAAGCCGTCAAGCTCCGCTTTGTCGGGCAGCTGCCCGAAAATAAGCAGATAGACAGTTTCCTCAAAGCCGTAACGACCGTCGGTAACAAAGCCGTCTATCAGATCGTTTATATCTATTCCCCTGTAATACAGCTCTCCCTTGCACGAGGTCTTGACACCGTTAATATACTTTGAGCCGATGATATCCGATATTTCCGTCAAGCCCGTAAGCACGCCCTTGCCGTCAAGGTCACGCAAGCCGCGTTTTACCTCGTATTTTCCGTATAGCGACGGCTCTATATGGCAGTTATCAAGACATATATCGGCAAGACGCTCGATCTCACCGTTAAGCTTGCCGTTGAATACATTTTTTCCGTTCATTGAGTTTCTCCTTTTCTTTAACGCTCGAATACTATCGTCCGATAACGCTTAAAAAACAAAATTTCCGTTTCTGAATACGGGGACACTCTCCCCGTCCTTGATTCCGTCAATACTCATATCCGAGGTGCCGAACATAAAATCAACGTGATTTGCGGAGCTGTTACCGCCTTTTTTCGCAAGCTCCTCTCTGTCCATGCCTATACCGCCCTTTATGTTTTCGGGGTAACAATCGCCCAAGGCAAGATGACACGAGGCGTTTTCGTCAAACAGAGTATTATAGAACAATACGTGCATTTCGGAAATGGGCGAGCGGTACGGAATAAGTGCGACCTCGCCTATTCTGCGTGAGCCCTCGTCTGTTTCAAGCAGAGAGGTCAGAGCCTCAAGCCCTTCTTCCGCTCCGTATTCCGTGACAAAACCGTCCTCAAAGGTCAAGTGAAAATTCTTTATGAGCCTGCCTTGATACGAAAGAGGCAGAGATGCGTATACAGTTCCGCTTACATTGCGACAGTGCGGCATACAAAATATTTCCTCGGTGGGCATATTCGCAAAATATTCCCGTCCGTCGTTCGTTTTGCTCGTGCCGCCTATCCATATATGGTCTTTTACAAGCCCCACATAAAGATCCGTGCCGAGCGAGTTTTTGAAATGCAATGAATCGAAAGCGTAAGCGTTCAGCCTCTCGCTTCTGCGCTTCAGCACTTCATCGTGCTTTTTCCATTTTTCGACCGTGTCGCCTCTGCCTATTCTCACCGTCTTGAATATGCATGACCAAAGCTTATCAACAGCCGCTTTCTCACTTAGCTCGGGAAAGACCTTTTTTGCCCAACCGATACACGGGTGAGCGACGATCGTCCAACGCACATCGCCGTTGTCAACGAGCTTGTAATATTCTTCATACGCCTTGTGGCAAGCTCTCGTGTTTGCCATAAGCTTTTCGGGCGAGATACCGGCAAAAGCTTCGGGGTCCTCGGCTATTATATGGATCATCGCACCCTTTTTGCGTGCGTACAGATTTCTCATTTCCGCTTTCCATGACGGCAATGCTTCAAATACCTCGACGGGAGAGTTTTCGTAAACTATGCGACTGCTTTCCTCGTCACGGTAGTTTATTATTACTTCCACAGCTCCCGCACGGTATGCTTCACGCATTACTTTTTTTCCGAATTCCGCGGCAACTATCGGACAGTTTATCAAAACGTATTGTCCGGGGGCGACGTTTGCTCCGTTATGAACGGTAAGACGTGCATATTCGTCCAGCTTGGCTTCAAAATTCTTCATTTCTTATCTCTCCGCTTGAAAAATTGGTAATAATTGCATTTTATCATTCCGTTATACAGCTTTCTGACCTTGTCCGCACGTCTGTGAAAAAGCGACTCGAATTCATTGCAGGAGGTTATGACATATATCTGCCAATTGCCGAGACGTTCAAATGCACGTCCCATATCTCGATAAAGCTGTTCCGCCCTCTGCTTGTCGAGCATTCTCTCACCGTAGGGCGGATTGCATACCACGGTGCCGCGTCTGCCGAAGGTCTCAATATCGAGCGCATTTTTCTCAAAGCATTTTATATACTTGTCAACGCCGGCTCTGCGTGCGTTTTCGGCGGCAAGCTTTACGCATTCGGGATCGATATCCGATGCGTAGGCTTCAAAGCACGTATCCTTGATTATTCCCGCCTTGCCCGCCTCTCTCGCATCGTCCCAGCAGGGGAGCGGAATGAACGGAAAATGCTCGGCGGCAAAGCCTCGCCTCAGCCCGGGCGGCGTATTTGTTATCAAAAGTGCGGCTTCTGTCGGTATAGTACCGCTGCCGCAAAACGGGTCCCAAAACAGGACGTCGTCCCTGATATGTGCCGTTTTGACCATAGCGGCGGCAAGTGTCTCACGCAGAGGGGCGGCATTCGATACGGGGCGGTAGCCTCTCTTGTGTAAGGGCATACCCGAGGTATCTATCATAAGTGAGGCATTGTCTTTCAATATGAAAAATTCAAGCTGATATTTTGTACCCGTTTCCTCAAAATGCGATATTCCGTATTTCGCTCTCAATCTCTCAACGGCAGCTTTCTTTACGATGCTTTGACAATCCGGTATTGAGTACAGAGAGGAATGTATGCTGTGACCCTTGACGGGAAATGCATCGTATTTGCCGATATAATCCTCAAGCGGCAAAGCGCGAACGCCCTCAAAAAGAGCATCGAACGTCGGGGCATGAAACGAGCCTAAATTTATATACAGCCTCTCGGCATAGCGGAGATTTATATTGAATTTCGGTATGTCGTACAGCTCGGCGCTAAAGCTGACACGTCCGTCAATGGTCTCGGTGCGTACACCGCCCAGAGCGTCTATCTCCTCACCCAAAAAACGCTCGAGTCCGAAAAGGCACGTAGCCGTAAGCTTTATCATTCTACCGGATACGCCATAGTCGTCATAAGTGCCATTTCGACCTCGGAGGTATCGAGGCGGCTGTATTGAACGACTATGGGACAGCTTGACTCGACAAGTACGGCATACGGCGTATCTCTCGGTATCTTTTCGCCGTTTTTCGATATCAGCTTATCCATTCTTATATGGTGAGTTCTGCCGGAGGCGCAGTGTGAAGCAAAGTCACAGCACTTGTCTCTGTCCTCAAAGAACAGAGTCAGCGCTATCTCGGCATCCTCGTCTGTCGTGTTTATAACGCATATCGCTTCATGACTTACGCTCTCGTTTTTCGATACGGAGTTGAGAAAGCAATCGGGAATAAGCCAGGTCTTTTTACCGTAATTCATATTTATAATCCTCAATTTCTGTTTTTTTCACATCAAGCTCACCCTTGCCCAAAAATACACTTGCCACCGATGCGAAATCGTTCGGAGTATCGCTGACGTAGTATTCCGTTATACCGCTTGCACGGTCGGCGAGCATTTTCTTCTTTCGCAGACTCTCTGCCATATATCTCGCACTTGCCGCACCGGAGTCTATGAGATGCAGATCCGGGTACAGCGAGTGAATGGCACTCGACAATATCGGAAAGTGAGTACAGCCCAATATGACCGTATCGGCAGCGCCGGCTATTATGGGCTTCATATATTCCCTCAAAGCGAGAGTCGCTATTTCCGAGTCGGCAAAGCCGTTTTCGACTATCGGAACGAGCAGAGGACACGGAACGCATATGGTCGAAATTCCGCTGTCTATCTCCGACAGAAGCTTGACGAATACGCCGGAGGCTATGGTAGCGCCCGTACCCATTATACCGATGATCCCGTTCTTTGTCGCCTGCGCCGCTTCAACGGAGGACGGCATTATCGTTCCGCATATGGGCAAGGAGAGCTTTTTTTCTATTATCGGCAGAGCCACGGAGGATACCGTGCCACAGGCACAGACTATTGCCTTTACGTCCTTGGACAAAAGGAAATTGATATCGGCACTTGCATATTCAAGTATCTTTTGCGCCGAGCGTGAGCCGTAAGGAGTCCTGCCGGTATCGCCGAAATATATAAAATTCTCCTGCGGCAAAAGCCGCTGCAGCTCGCTCAAGGCACACAGACCGCCAAGCCCGCTGTCGAATATTCCTATAGGGCTGTTGTTATTCATGCTTGTTAAGTGCAAGCTCGATGAGCCTGTCTATTATCTCCGAATATGTCATTCCCTCGGCTTTGAAAAGCGACGGATACATAGATATGGATGTAAAGCCGGGGAGCGTGTTTATCTCGTTAAAAACAATGCGCTCGTTTTTATCGACGAAGAAATCCACTCTCGAAAGTCCTCTGCAGCCGAGCGCAGCGAATATTTTCAGAGCATATTTTCGTACCTTTGATGAGCATTCGTCCGATATGCGAGCCGGTATAAAATAGCTTGCCGTATCGGCATGATATTTCGTGTCGTAATCGTAAAAGACGGCACCGGGGTCTATTTCACCGCAAACGGATGCTGTCGTATCCTCGTTACCCATCACGCCCACCTCAATTTCACGGCCGTCTATAAATTCCTCGACAAGCACACGCTCGTCGTATTCAAATGCGGCTTTGAGGGAGCGGGTAAGCTCATCTGCAGAGCAGGCCTTGGATACCCCGATAGATGAACCGGCGTTGCAGGGCTTAACGAATACCGGATACGAAAAGCTGTTTTCAACACGTTGTGTGACAGAGGCGATATTGTCGGCAAGCTGACGCTTTGTTACAAGCTCATAGCGCACCATGGGTATTCCCTCGGTGGCAAGCACCGCTTTGGTGAAAAATTTATCCATGCATACGGCAGAGGCGGCAGCTCCCGAACCGACGTATTTCATGCCGCACATATCGAGCAGACCTTGAAGCCGTCCGTCCTCGCAATAGCCGCCGTGTACGGCGGGGAAAACGATATCGCACGGAATGTGGATCCGCTCACCGTTTTTGCTTGCGAAAAATCCGTCACTTGCGGTAAATGTGGCGGGGCAGGAGCGGCTCAACCATTCACCGTTCTTTATCATCTCGTATTCGCCCTCAAAAAGATGCCACGTGCCGTCACGTGCCACACCGAGCGTTGTGACGCTGTATTTATCATGGTCAATTGCACTCAAAATGTTGTATGCACTCATGCACGATACGTCATGCTCGGTGCTTTTGCCGCCGAATATAACGACAAGCTTAAGCTTTTCTACTTGTTCCATATTTTCAGCTCCTTATGTTATTCAAAGTTTATCACGGCACATCTGTCATTACCGCACAGATCCTTAAGTATTTCGCACCGTGCCGAATATCTCCGTGCGGTGGCTCGCAGAGCCTCACCCTCGTCGTAGCCTATCTCAAATATTATATGCTCAAGCCTTGTGTTTTGATACGCAAGAGCCGTTATAGTGCGGTAAAAATCAAGTCCGTCCGCACCGCCGTCAAGAGCGAAGTGCGGCTCATGTCTTACCGTTGTATCAAGCTTTTCTATATCCTCTGTCGGAATGTACGGAGGATTAGAAACGATATACGATATATCAAACAGCTTTTTGTATATGTCCCCGTTTTTTACGTCGGCACATATTATCTCACATCTGTCCTCCACGCCCAAAAGACGTGCGTTTTTTTCACACACCGAAAGAGCCTTTTCGGAAATATCGACCGAGACGCACCGCAGATCGGGGCGGTTTTTGAGTATCGCCAAGCCTATACAGCCACTGCCGCAGCAAAGGTCTGCAAAAAGCACGCCGTGCGGAATGCTTTCAATACAGTATCCCACTATAAGCTCCGTGTCGAAGCGGGGAATAAGCACATTTCGATCGACATACAGCTCAAGCCCGTAAAAATCGCATTTGCCCGTTATATATTGCAACGGTTCGCCGTCGAGCAGTGAAGAATAATCGCAAATTATCCGATGCGCCTCTGCCTCGCCGACAGGCTTGTCGGCACCGAGCAACAGCTCTTTTTTGTCAATGGCGCACCTGCTACATATGATAACATCCTTTTCGTTCTGCGAAAGCTCCGGGTACATACGCCTAAGCTCGGAATATGTCATAGACTTATTCGCCCTCGGTGCTTGCTTCCTCGGAGGCTTGCTCTTGCGCCTCGTATTCTTTTTCCGCATTCGGAAATTCGGCGGGTATGGCGCATTTGAGAGCGGCTATCGCACATTCGATCTGATCGTCGCTCGGTTCCTTTGTCGTCAAACGCTGTACCCACAGACCGGGGGCGGAAAGTATCCTCGTGAGGACGTTATCGTGCTTGCCGGCAAGCAGGATAAATTCAAAGCCCACTCCGACCGTTATCGGCATGAGAAGTATCTTTATCAGCGAACGAAGCACGGGTGAAATACCCGTCGGTATGAGCAGACCTACGGCAATACCTATCAAGATCATGATAAACATAAAGCTCGTTCCGCATCTGGGGTGGAAGCGTGATTGCTTTTTGACATTTGCGACCGTAAGCTCCAGACCCTTTTCGTAGCAGAATACCGACTTATGCTCCGCACCGTGGTATTGAAACGTCTTTTTGATATCGCCCATGAGTGATATGAGAGCCAAATATACTATGAATATGATTATCTTCAAAAGTCCCTCGACCAGCGACACGAGAAACGGGTTGTCGGAGAGGATAAACTTATCTCCGCTCAGTCTCTGACCTATCCACGAAACTCCGGCACGGCAATATGTCGGCAGAACGAAAAACAGACC
Organism: uncultured Lachnospiraceae bacterium; assembly: GCA_964562175.1. Taxonomy (GTDB): domain Bacteria; phylum Bacillota; class Clostridia; order Oscillospirales; family CAG-272; genus CAZCJU01. The sequence continues at coordinate 62,702 of CAZLRV010000006.1, read as the reverse complement.
TACAGCCAAAAGCACGCCGAGTATCGTGCTTATCACCATGATTACCTTCATAATGCTCTTGCCGAATACCTTTTCGAGCCACTTTTCGAACTTAGACGGCTCTTCCTCCTCAAGTCCCAACGCCGCAGTGGAAGCATCGAGCGTTTTGAATGAGAGCATCATCATCTCAACGAAGTTTATAACGCCTCGGAGCAAGGGAATATTTAACGCCTTATGCTTTTTTCTCGCAGATACGAATTTCTGCCGTGTTATCTTTATCGACTTGTCGGGCATACGCGATGCGATCGCGACCTCGTCGCCGCTCCTCATCATAACGCCCTCAAGCACCGCCTGACCGCCGACCTTGCCGAGACGCGGGTTTTTCTGCTTATTTTTTTCGGACATTTCGATCTATCCTTTCGGTATTACATATTATTCTTATATTATAATTTATTTATACGAAAAAAGAAAGAACTAAATTGTGAATATTATTCACCCGACGACTTTCGCACGATGTTTTTTGTCGTGTGAGTTGTTTTTGAGCAGCGGGTGCTTGACATTTTTTTCAAGCTGTGATATAATCTCACATTGTTTAATATGACCGCTTTGCGGTACGAAAAGAAGAAAAGCATATGGAATACAGAAAGCTTACACTTGACGATATAAGCGTGTTATCGCCGTATTTTGCCTACGGCACGGGCAGACTGTGCGATAATACGATAGGCGGCACTTTTATGTGGCGAGACTATTTTGATATCGAATATAGGCTTGCCGAGGATAATGTGATATTCAAAGCGAAAATATCGGAAAATAAAGTCGCTTATTCGATGCCGCTGGGCAAAAATGCGGAGTCCGCACTTGATGAAATATACGAAGAATGCTCGGCGTGCGGCGAGGATCCGCTGTTTATTTTTGCCTCGGAGGAGGATAAAAAAATACTCGGCGAGCATTTTGAGATAAATGCGTTTGCCGAGGAGGATTGGTTTGATTACCTGTATAATATAAACGACCTTGCCACGCTTGTCGGCAGACGCTATTCGGGACAGAGAAACCACAAAAACGCCTTTGCCCGCCTATACCCCGACGGAAAATACAGAAGGCTTGCCGAGGGCGATGCCGAGCAAGCCGAAATATTCTATAAAAACGCCCCGATCTTCACCGAAAAAAGCACTCCGCTTTTTCGTGAAGAACGAGAAAAAACGCTTGAGGTGCTTCACAACCTCGAAAAATACGGTATGACGGGCGGTGCGGTGTACGCCGAGGGTAAAATGTGTGCCTTTGCACTCGGCGAGATAAAAGGCGATACGCTGTATGTGCATATCGAAAAAGCCGACTCGGGTGTGCGCGGAGCATATCAAATGATAACCTCATGCTTTGCCGAGGATATGCTGAAAACGCACCCCGAGCTTAAATACGTGAACCGCGAGGACGATGCGGGAGATGAGGGCTTAAGACGCTCCAAGCTCTCCTATCACCCCTGCGAGCTTATCAAAAAATATACCGTTTTCGTTTCCGAAAAGAAGCTTGAACGAGTATAGATCACTTCTTGCAATTACCGCGAAGGCTGCAGCGGTCACAATGACCGTTGCAACCTCCGCCTTTTTTTCTTGCACGAATGATGCGTATTATCGCATATATTACCCAAAGGATGACAAGTGCGAGAGCAATGATATCAAATACATTCATGACTTAACAAAGCAACGATGCCAGCCTGTAAACGATGAAAGCGACACCGTAGGCAAGAACACATTGGTATACGACCATAAGCACCGTCCAGCCGATGCTCTTCATCTCGTTTTTTACCGTTTTGATGGCGGCAATGCACGGCGTGTAAATGAGCGTAAACGCAAGGAATGACAGCACGGACGGTATAGTGAACAGTGGCTCGTAGCTTTCGACGGAGCATAGCACGCTCAGCGTGCTTATTACCGCTTCCTTGGCACTCAAGCCCGTTATAAGTGAGGTGGGAACTCTCCAATCCGTAAAGCCGAGCGGCTTGAAAACGGGTGAAATAAGTCTGCCTATATCCGCAAGGATGCTCTCGGAATTATTCGATACCGGATCCAATTTCAGCGTAAAGGATTGCAAGAACCATATGAGTAAAGTTGCAAGAAATATAACGGTGAAGGCACGCTGTAAAAAGTCCTTCGCTTTATCCCACATAAGACGACCGACGGAGCGGGGGCTCGGCAGACGGTAGTTCGGAAGCTCCATGACAAACGGCACGGGCTTGCCGTCAAATAGCGTTTTTTGAAAAATAAACGCCGACATTATACCGAGAAGTATGCCCAAAACATACAAGCATATCATAACGAGAGCGGCATGGTGAGGGAAAAACGCCGCGGCAAGCACGGAGTATATCGGCAGCTTGGCACTGCATGACATAAAAGGCACGAGCAGTATCGTCATTCGTCTGTCACGCTCCGACGAAAGTGTCCTTGCCGCCATGACCGCCGGAACGGTACAGCCGAAGCCGAGCAGCATGGGAACAAAGGATTTGCCCGACAGACCGAGATGCCTCAGCGGACGGTCCATAACAAATGCGACTCTTGCCATATATCCCGTATCCTCAAGCAGTGAGAGGAAGAAAAACAGTATGAGGATCGTGGGCAAAAACGATATAACGCTTCCCAACCCCGTTATAATGCCGTCACATACGAGCGATATAACGACGGGGTTCATCTCGTATTCTCCGAGTATGCGCCCCACCTCTGCCGACAGGGCATCGAAGCCCGTACCCAAAAGGTCTGTCAAAAAGCTGCCGATAAAGCCGAAGGTAACGGCGAATATCGCAAATATCATGACCAAAAAAAGCGGTAGGGCAAGATATTTGTTCGTAAGCACCGCATCTATCCTGACGCTTCGCTTGTGCTGCTTGTTTTCGTGCGGCTTTATCACGGTCCTTGAGCAAAGCTCCTCGATAAATGAGTACCGCATATCGGCAATAGCCGCCTTTCTGTCCGTGTCAAGCTCGCTCTCCATTTCAAGCAGAGTATGCTCAAGCGTTTCCTTTTCGTTCTCCGAGAGCTTGAGCGATTCAAGCATCCGCTTGTCGCCCTCCGCTATTTTCGTTGCGGCGAATTTAGGCGGTATACCGACCGCCTGCGCATGGTCTTCTATAAAAACGGCTATGGCGTGTATCGTTCTGTGTACCGCACCGGAACAAAAGTCTTGCCGTACCTCCGAGCTTTTCGAGGTGGCGGCGGTCATTGCCGCATCTATAAGATCGCCCACGCCCTCGTTTTTAACTGCCGAGATCGGTATTACGGGTACGTGCAAAAGCTCCGACAGCTCATCCGTTTTTACCGACCCGCCGTTTTCACGCACCTCATCCATCATATTCAGAGCAATGACCATGGGCATATTCATATCCATTAACTGCAGGGTCAGGTACAGGTTACGTTCTATATTCGTCGCATCGACTATATTTATTATGCAATCGGGATTTTGAGTGACTATAAAATCACGTGTGACGATCTCCTCGTCCGTATACGGAGAGAGCGAATAGATTCCGGGCAGATCGGCAACGAGCGCGCCCTTTTTGCCTCGTATCTCGCCCTCCATCGCATCCACCGTAACGCCGGGGAAATTTCCGACATGACGGTTTGCACCCGTGAGCTGATTGAAAAGCGTTGTCTTTCCGCAATTTTGATTGCCGACAAGAGCAAAATGCAGACTCATATTATTTTTCCCTCTCGACTTCTATCATTGCCGCATCCTCAAGGCGAAGCGTCAGCTCGTAGCCTCTCAAATGCACCTCTATCGGATCGCCCATCGGGGCTTTTTTTCTTATCATCACCGTTGTGCGCGGGGTGAGTCCCATATCTAAAAGCCTGTCGCGAAGCGCACCGTTGCCGCCGACGGCTTTAATTTTGACGTTTTCACCGATAGTTACTTTATCAAGCGTAAGCTTTTCCATAACGTGATTCCTTTCAAGGTAAGTTACAGATTACGATTTAATCATAATACTATAGCCGCAGTATTAAATCAATAAACTTTTAATGAATAAACCGTTAAAATAATAATTGAAAAATAAACACGAATGAAGTTGACAAACGAGCAAAAAACGGTTATAATAGAGCTGAAAGCAGGTGAAGCCGTGAAAACGCTGAAATTATACGAAAAAATCGATAAAATATTCCCACGCTCGTCTTCGTGCGAGTGGGATAACGACGGAATTATGGTACTGCCGTCAAATGAGCATGAAACAAAAAAAGCCCTTTTGTGTCTTGATGTGACCTCGTACACGATAGACGAAGCGATAAAGACGGGTGCAAATTGCATAATTTCGCATCATCCGTTTATTTTCAAGGGGATGAAAAGCCTTTCTTCGACCGATACGCTCGGGTCCAATGCGATAAGGCTTATCAAAAACGACATTGCCGTGCTGTCGTTCCATACGAGAATGGATGCGAGCGAGGGAGGAATAAATTCATATCTTGCCGCACTTTTCGGTCTGACGGATATTACCGTTTTCGAGTGTGACGGCGAAAAAATAGGCAGACGAGGCAGACTCAAGGAGCCGGTGAGGTTTGAAGAATTTTTGTCCGAGGTGACAAAAAAGCTGAACGCACAAGGCGTTGCCTATGTAAAGGGCGGCGACACCGTGCAAAACGTCGTGCTTGTCGGCGGCTCCTACGACGAGGGCATAGCGGCGGCGGAGGCAGTCGGAGCGGACGTGTTTTTGTCCGGTGAGCTGAAATATCACAATATGCTTTCGGCTAAAGAAAACGGATTTTCGGTCATTGCCGCAGGTCATTACTTTACCGAGAGCGCGGCGGCGATCGAATGCTTTTGCGAAATATTGAAAAATACCGATATCGAGCTTGTACGCTCTGCGTCAACGTCGCCGATATCGTATACGGAGGCTTGATATGCCGTTTGATTCGGGATTTACCGCCGGTGTCGTTTGGGAGCTGAACGCAAAAACGGCGGGAGGAAAAATAGAAAAGGTCTATATGCCGACCGATGACGAGATAGTGCTTGCCGTGCATACGCAAAACGGCGCATTGCGACTCTCTCTTTCCGCATCTCCGCATATGCCCAAGGTGGGAATAACGACAATGGTGAAAGAAAACCCCGCAGTGCCGAGTGCGTTCTGTATGCATATGAGGAAGCACTTGACGGGCTGTAAGATAAGAGAGGTGCATCAGCCCGATTTTGAGCGTGTTATAGATATTTTGCTTGACGGCTACGACGAGCTGGGCTACCCTACGGCAAAGCATTTATATATTGAGATAATGGGCAAGTGCAGTAACATCGTGCTGACGAACGGCGAGGGAAAAATAATCAATTTGATACGACCGGTCGATTTTACCACAAGCTCAAAAAGACAGCTGCTTCCGGGAACAAGATACGAGCTTCCCCCAAAACAGGATAAGCTCGATCCGTACACCGAAAGCCCCGAGGGCTTTGCCGAGGCTATGAAGCAATGCGATGCGGATGCGGAAAAATTTCTCATGCGTTACAGAGGCTTTTCACCGCTCATTGCACGTGAAATTGCCTACAGGGCGGCATCACTCGGTAAAAGAACCTGCGAATGCTCGCCGATTCTTTTATATAATGCGTTCGATAAGCTCATTTGCGATATAAAAGAATGCCGTTTCACACCGTGCATATTGCTTGACGGAAAAAAGCCCGTCGATCTCTCGTTTTGCGAAATAAAGCAATACGGTGAGCTTTACACGCAAAAAAGCGTATCCGATTTCGGCACTCTGACCGATATGTTTTACGGCGAAAGAGAGTCGGGCGAACGGATAAAGCAACGCACCCGTGATATCTTCAAGCTGCTTACAAACGCCGAGGCGCGGCTGAAGAAAAAAATAGCCAACCAAATGTCGGAGCTTGAAGAATGTCGGGAAAAGGACAAATACAGAATATGGGGCGAGCTGATAAAAGCCAATATTCATTCGATACCGAGAGGCGCTTGCTCGCTTGAGGCGATGAATTATTATCTTGACGATTGCCCGATGATAAAAATACCGCTTGACGGCAAGCTTTCGGCGGTGCTGAATTCGCAAAAATATTTTAAGAAATACGCAAAGCTCAAAAGTGCGGAAACGGAGCTGAAAAAGCAAATAGAGCTTTCACACTGCGAGCTTGAATATATATATACCGTGTTTGATTCGCTTACGAAAGCGACGGATGAGGGCGAGATACTGCAGATACGTGCGGAGCTGTACGAAAGCGGCTATGCGTCGAGAATGAAGAACACTCAAAGCAGAAAAATACCGAAAACAAAGCCGCTCCATTTCAGAACGAGCGGCGGCTATGATGTTTTTGTCGGCAAAAACAATACGCAAAATGATGAGCTGACACTTAAAACGGCATCGAAAAAGGATTGGTTCTTCCACGTGAAAAACGCCCCCGGAAGCCATGTCATCATGATCTGCGACGGCGAAGAGCCGAGTGCGGAGGACTTTACACAGGCGGCAGAGCTTGCGGCGTTCTATTCATCGAAAAAGGACGGTAAAAACACGGAGGTGGATTATACGCTCGTAAAGAACGTAAAAAAACCGTCCGGAGCCAAGCCCGGACTCGTTATCTATCATACTAACTATTCCGCCACGGTAACGCCCGACGAAGACAGGATAAACGCACTGAAAGCATGAGTGTGTTATCCGCAAAAACGACCGTATGTTAAAATTACCAAATTTACCACCGAATATTTGTGCAAATAATAGAATTTATGATAACATAAGAAAAAGTATTGACAT
>CAZLRV010000006.1:44731-55907 GCA_964562175.1 uncultured Lachnospiraceae bacterium | reverse complement strand
GGGAGGTGTTACCGTTGAACAGATAAAGTGACCGTAATAAGAATTCATGTGATCATAATGAAAGAGGTTGAACATGAAACAAATGAAAAAAAGATTAGGCACGAAGCAGAAAGGAAACAAGTTAAATATGAAGCGAATATTGAGTTTACTTATTGTTATTTGCTCGATACTGTCGATATTGCCCGCATCGGCATTTGCCGCAAGAGAAGCGGTAAGTGAAGCCGCAGATGAAGTGACAAGTGTGCCGCTTACGCTCGGCGGAGAATACGGACTTTACTACGACAACGAGGCAAAAAAAGCCGGAGGATATACCTTGACCGAGCTTAAAACGGCAAGGCTTAAGGCAAGCGATATTCCGGAATTTGCCGACAGGGAGCTGCTCGATCGGCAATCGTCCGTTAAAAGGCTTAAGCTGAAAGAGACCGGCCTTTCATCGCTGGTATATCAGAATAAGGACGGAACCGTTTCCGAAATTCTTTACCCGGAGAATATAAAGTACATAGACAAGGACGGGGTCGTTCTCGACAAGTCAAATAAGTTGACGTATAAAGCCGCCGAAGGCAAGTACAGCAATTTAAGCAATGATATAATCACAAGCTTGCCGGAAAAGATAGAAACCGGAAAAGCAATAGATGTTGCTTATAATGATTATTGCATAAAGCTGTTACCTGTAGGTAGTGAATCGGTACGCACGATCATCGGAGAGAGCAGTATTGAATATGTGGGAGTGTTCGGCAGTAATACAAGTCTGAAATACACCGTGAACTACAGTGGTGTAAAGGAAGATATCATACTCGGAGCCATGCCCGACACAAATACGTTTAGATTTGAGCTTATATCGCTCGGCCTGACAGCGTATCAAAACGGTAATTCCGTTGAATTTAAGGATGAGAATAACGAGATAAAGGCATATCTCGAAGAATTATTTATATACGACAGCGACGGAGATGTCGGCAGTGGAAGCATAACGCTGACCTATGAAAACGGAAAGCTTTACTATATTATAAATGTGGAAAACGATTTTCTGCGTGATGCGGTGTATCCGGTAACGATAGACCCGTCCGTAACATATAATACGACATCCGCAGTTAAGGACGTTGAGATAAACACGGCTTCAACTACCGCAAGCCCGTCGCAGACCACAATGACCATAGGCACGAAAAACGGATACACTTATGCACTCGGCATGAAATTCCCCACTGCTTACGATTACGCAAAAAGACCGGGCGTAAGCGAAAAGCTCGTCAGTGCGGAACTGTACTTGAGCAGAACGAATCTATTTACACCATGTACCCTGAAAGCCTATAGGATCACAACATCATGGAGTGAAACCTCGACAACCATGCCGAGCAATATACTGACCAACTCTTATTATGTGAACGACGGCGACCCTACCTCGGAGATCGTTCCCAACACAACTCAATATATGTGTGTTGACGTGACAAAAATATTCAAAGCTTGGATAAACGGCAGTGCAAACAACGGTATCCTTGTAAGAAATTTGTATACCTCATCAACATCCGGCAATAATGCGATAGGGGTCTATTCCTCGGAAGCCTCGACCAATCAGCCTTATTTGGTATTGAGAACAAAGACGTTTGACTCTCTGCCAACGCAGGAAGATACCGGAATAGTAAGCAAGAGCATTTACATGATCTCTTACGGAACTTCGTATCTCGGAAAAAATAATACCACCCCGGCGTTGATATCGGGAAATGCCGCAGCAGGCTCGACCAAGACCAATTCCCGGTACGTTAATGTAAACTATTGCGGCAACGGTATGTACACGCTTTCGTTTATAGGTGCGAATAATGTACGTTATTATTTGACCGCAACAAGCAAGACGACGCTCGGCTTGACGACCACGCTTCAAGATAAGAGCGTAAGCAAGGCGCAGTATTGGTATTTCAAATTTCATTCCTTGTATTTGACACGTTCGATAATAAATGCCGAATATAATACAGGTGCCATTACGGCAAGCGGCAATTCGTTGTCAATGAACGGGGAGGCCACCCAATTCATCTTTACGAGGATAGGCTTGGATGTGCCATTGTTTAGACAAGAAAATGCAGATTCATGCGGTAAAGCTTGCGGAAAAATGATGCTGAAGTATTTTGGAATTACAGTGGCAGAAAGTCAGTTTGACGAAACGTACATGGGGGCAATACTAGACGTTATAAATTCTAAATTGAGTAGTAATGGATTCTCATTCAGATATAGCCACATAAGTAAGCCGACAAACGTAGATACATACATAAATACTCTAACCACACAAATATCGAATAACAAACCGGTATTGACCATGATAAAGTCAAATAGTTCGGGCGGAGGATTACCATATACCACCGGGGGACATTATTTGGTGGTTAAGGCGATTTTTTTGGAAACTGTTAAGGACAAAAATAATAATGCAGTGACGAAATATTGTGTATTGTTGAATGATTCATTTGATGATGGTACCGGACAATCAAATAATCACGGCGAGTATTTGCTGACCGCGGAAGAATTAGTATCCTATATCAGAAACCATGATTCTGGTTGGTCTGGTATATGTTCCTGATGGGTATTTGAGGTGATGATAGATGAAAAAGATAATTAGTTTAATTGCAGTATTTACAGTATTTTGCTTGTTTATGCCAATTGCCATGAGTGCCGAAAGTGCCGACGCTTTTACGCTTGAAGAAATGAAAGCGAACTTCCATGAGGCGGAGAAAGAGGCGGCTCGATGGTTTTCTTCCGCATACAGTCTTGAAGGTTGGACAGACGAAAATTCCAACCCGACACAAGAACAGCTGACTGCGGCGGGATATACCGATGAGCATGACGATTGCCGTAATTATTGGATGGTCAAGGACACGGCCGACGTTGCCGAGGTAAGGGGAAGATTAAGTAAATACTTTACCTCGGATGTGATAGACCGCCTTATGACGGATAATAAGAAGTTCAGATATTTCTTTGAATGTGACGGAAAGCTGTATTTGCATGCCGAAGCCGCTCAATATCCGTATGACGGAGGACGATATGAATTTGAGATAAAGTCGCAAAACGAAAATAAAGTGGTTTTACATCTCACTTATTACTATGTGTTCCTTGACGATGATTATAAACTTATAGGCGACTTCGATTATCTGTACGAAAAGCAGACAGACGGAACATGGAAATTTACAACATATGAAATGCCTATGGGAAGTAACGGAGCGTGCAGCTCGTTGTATACGACCTACGTTAAAAATAAAAATCCGCAGACGGGTGACGGCAACATGACGGTGCTTATCGCACTCTGTGCCTTGTCCGCCGCAGTGACGGTGTTCTGTAAAAGAAAACACGCATAAATAATCATATCACCCCACCGCAATATGGGCGGTGGGGTGGCTGTTATTTACACTTGCTCGGCGGTGTGTGATTTAAGCATATCGTATATAAGGCGAACGGTCTCGTCGGAGGTTATGTTTTCATCGATATGTGTGACTCCGGGAGTGACATATATCGTTGCTTTCTTGAAATGCTTGATAAATTCGTAGCCGCAGGAGAGGTTTTCACAGCATACAAGGTCAACGCCGCCGTAGAAGCTTCTGTCGAGCATATATTTAAGCGGACTTGCCTTTTTGCTTTTTTCGGTAAACAATGCGACACGGCATTTGCCGTGTGCGTGCGCACGGTGCTTGCCCATATGGTACGGGAACGTGAAAAATACGGTATCTGCCCATGGCAGAGCCTTTTTCATTTTCCTTGCCCTGACATATCGAAAGCACATACCGTAAAGCTCGGGCAGTCGTACCGTATCGGGCTGTTTTTTATTCGACACAAAAAGTATGTTCATTTTTTGCCTCCCCGTCGGACGTTGCGGCATTTTCGCAAGCCCGTTATATTTTATCATACCGAATGAAACTATCTATAGTGGAGAAAAATAAATAAATTCAAAATTTTAATGAATATTCTACTTGTATTTATCGTGAAAGTGTGGTACAATAAAGCAGATAATATGTTTTTAGGGTGAAACTATGGACGGAGTCAAGATATTTTTCGCTATTCTGCTTATGCTCGGTGCGTTGCTCGGCGTAACGTACATAATTTCCAAATATCTGAAAAGCAAAAAAGCGGATGAAATAAAAAAAGCACCGCTGTCACCGAGACGACGTATACACGAGCTTCTTTGCTTGCAGTTGTTTTACAAAAACGTGTTCAGCGGATATTATTTTCCCGTGGGATATTCAAAAAACGGCGTTGCGTTGAAATACGCTCAGATCGACACGGTAGCCATTACAAGAGGCGGTGTTGCCGTGATAACGGTAAAGGAGCAAACGGGACGCATAGAATGCTCGGACGAGGTGTGGACGAGTACGGAGGGCGGTGTATATTCCGAGTTTGACGATCCGACGGTAACAGGCGAGGAAAAAAAGGACATTCTTGCCCGTCTTATCAGGCACGGCAGACTTGAAAATGTGCCGATATACAGCATAGTGGTGTTCACCTCACCGAGTGCGGTGCTTGTACAGGCTCCGGACAATACGGTCAAGTCGGAGGAGCTGCTTGAGGTGACAGAGCAGTTAAATTCGCAAAAGGCATTGAGCATTTCGGAAATGTTTGCAATTAAAAAATTGATAGACTCGGAAAAAAAGACAAAGCGAGAGGTTCGGAGTCATATGAGAAAAATATACGGATAAACGGAGGGTTATATGGAAAGATTTGACGTAGTCATAATCGGCGGCGGTATCGGCGGACTTATGGCGGCTCATCGGCTGCATACATCTTGCCCCGATATGAAGATATGTATGCTTGAAAGGGGAAACCCCATTGAAAAGCGGGTTTGCCCCGTAATAACGGGCAAGGTCGCATCCTGCATCAAGTGCAAGGAGTGCGCAATAATGGAGGGTATGGCGGGAGCCGGTGCGTTCTCGGACGGAAAATATGTTATATCGACCGAGTACGGCGGTTGGCTGACTGAATTTTTGCCGGGCGATACCGTTATTGACTACATAGAGCAGGCAGACAAGATACTTGTATCGTTCGGAGCAACGACCGAGAGATATATGCCGAGTGACGAGCTGAAAAAAATGTGCGTAAAATACGATCTTCACATGGCTCAGGCGCAGGTGAAGCACCTCGGTACCGACAGCAATTTCGAAACCATGAGAAAGCTCATAGAGTATTTGGCTCAAAAAATAGAGATAAGAACGCACGCCACCGTCTATGACATAGATAAAGCGGAGCATACGGTAAAATACCGTACAGCCGACGGCGAGAGTGAGGTATACGGCGACAAGATAATCGTTGCCGTGGGCAGAGTCGGTTCACGCTTCTTCTCCGGCTGGTGCGAAAAGAATAATATCGCACTTGAAAACAATCAGGTGGATGTCGGTGTCAGAGTTGAACTTCCCTCGATAGTTTGGGAGGATTTTTCAAAAAAAATATATGAGCCTAAAATATGGTATCGTTCCAAGGGCTACGGCGATACGACAAGAATGTTCTGCTTCAACGAGCGCGGTCAGGTTGTAATGGAAAACACGGACGGAGTGCTTACCGTAAACGGTCACTCTTACCGTGAGGAATGGAGAAAAACGAAAAACTCAAATTTCGCCCTTCTTTCAACGATGAAATTCACTCAGCCGTTCAATAATCCCATAGAGTACGCACGTCACGTCGCAAGCCTGTCAAATCTTATTTCCGGCGGCTCGGTGCTTGTTCAAAGGCTGGGAGATCTGCGGCTCGGCAGACGTACAGATGAAAGACGACTTGCCGCCTCGACTACACGCCCGACTCTGAAGGCGATACCGGGCGATCTGAGTCTGTGTATGCCGAAAAGACAGCTTGACAACATCATAGAAACGCTCGATGCTCTCGATAAGATAGCCCCCGGTACGGCGAACTACGATACATTGCTTTACGGTATAGAATGCAAATATTATTCCGCTCGCCCTCGTTGCAACGATTTTATGCTTGAGGGTACGGACGGTATATATGCACTCGGCGACGGTGCGGGCTTTACCCGTTCGCTCTCGCAGGCGGCGGCAAACGGACTTTACGTTGCCGACAAGATAGCGAATGAAAAATAAAAGAATAACCGTTATCGGTTGCGGCAGGTGGGGCAGCGGCTTGGCTCATTACATATCAAGCCTCGGCTACGATTGCCTTATGTACGGGCGAGCGGATTCGAAGAGCTATATCGGCTTATCCCAAACGCATAAAAACGAATATCTGACCTTGCCGGACACCGTTCGTTTCACCTCGGATCTGACACAGGCGCTTGAGTTTTCGGAGAAGATAATAATTTCGATAAACGCACAGAAAACGCCGGAGCTGTTTGACGAGATAGCCGAAACGGGGATAATCAATAAAATATTCGTTCTTTGCATGAAGGGCTTGATAGAGGATTCCGGACAGCGTCTGTCCGAGGTCGCTTGCGGACGGCTTGATTATACGAGCCGTGTTGCCGTTTGGGTAGGGCCGGGGCATGTTGAAAATTTCGTGAAAAAAATTCCGAGCTGCATGGTGATAGCCTCGTCCGATACGGAGCTTGCCGGCGGACTTTGTGCGGAATTTTCGTCGGAGCTGATACGGTTATACCTCGGCGAGGATCTTATCGGCACGGAGATAGGTGCGGCGGCGAAGAACGTCATTGGAATATGTGCGGGAATGCTTGACGGCGTGAAGCTGTCGACCCTTAAGGGACCGCTTATGGCACGAGGCTCTGCGGAGGTCGCACGGCTTGCGGAGGCTATGGGCGGCGAAAGGGTGACCGTGTACGGTCTGTCGCATATAGGAGATTACGAGGCAACACTGTTTTCACCGCATTCTCACAACAGAGCCTACGGCGAGGCGTTCGTGAACGGTAAACGGTACGAGCATTCTGCGGAGGGCGTTGCCACAAGTGCCGCACTCGTCAAGCTCGGAGAAAAGTACGGTGTGGATATGCCGATATGCCGCTCGGTCTATGAGGTATTGTACAACGGTGCGGATCCCATGTGTGAAATAGAGAATATGTTCGGCAGAACACTGAAAGCCGAATTCCAATATAAAAATGTGTTAAATAATGGAGGAAAAAATGCGAAAGACTGTTAAAGGGCTGATATCGCTGTTTATCTGCACGGTGCTTATACTCACCTCTCTCGGCGTGGGTGTGCTTGCGGAGGGAGATTTTACCGTATCCGCCGCAACGGATAAGACAGAGGTAAAAACGGGCGATAATGTAACGCTTACGATATCATTTGAAAACAATGCGGGTATAAAGTCGTTCGATATGAATATCGAATACGACAACACAAAGCTTGAGTATGTCGAGGCACAGACCACGACAGGCTCGTCCAACGATACAATAGGCAAAAAAGGCGGCTCGAAGGTTAATTTGACAATTGAGAATTACAGTGGAAACGGCAGTGTCGCATGGGCGAAATTCAAGGTCAAGGACGGTGTGGAGGGCGATGCTGAGTTTAAGCTCGGTCAGCCGTCGGTGAGCAACGAGGCAGGCACGGTAAAGGCGGTCTGCAATTCGCCGAAAAAGATAAGCATAACCAAAAAAACGGAGTATACCGTATCTCTTAATAAGGAAACGCTCGCACTTAACGTGGGTATGAGCGATACGCTCACCGCAACGGTAACGCCCGATGGCGGAGCTGTCGTATGGAGCTCGGACAACGAGGCTGTTGCCAAGGTTGACGGCGGCAAGGTGACGGCTGTCGGAGAGGGCGAAGCGAATATTACCGCCTCCGTCGGAGACAAAAACGCAAAATGTAAGGTAACGGTAACGGCAAAGACTTCCGGCATTACCGTCGATACGGAGCTTGAGGTAAAGGTCGGCGAAAGCAAAAAAATAAATGTAACGGGTGCAACGGGTACGGTCGCGTTTGCGTCGAGTGATGACAAGGTTGCAAGCGTTGACGAAAACGGAAATGTTACCGGCGTTGCCGCGGGTAATGTGGAGATCACCGTAAAATGCGGAGATTTTGAAGCAAAATGCAAGGTCAAGGTAGCCGCTGCAAGCGTGGCACTTAAAAATATCAGATTGGATTATTCGACTGTCACGCTTGAGAGCGGAGGCAGACAAAATCTTAAGGTCGTTGCCGAGCCTGCGGGTGCAACGGTAGACGAGTCCAAGCTTAAATGGACTTCGTCAAATGATAAGGTAGCCACGGTAAGCGACACGGGACGTGTACGTGCAAAGAGCGGTGTAAGCGGTACTGCGACAATAAAGGTGACATACGGCGACTACAGTGCCGAGTGCGTTGTGACCGTAACATACATTCCCGCAGTAGACATAAAGCTGGAAAAGGATACATTTGAGCTTGAAGAAAACGAAACGGCTACGATAAAAGCCACTCTTTCACCGATAGATACAAACGATGCGCTTGAATTTTCATCTTCCGATGATACCATAGCATCCGTAAACGCAACCACGGGTAAGATAACGGCGAAAAAGGCGGGTCAGGTCACCATAACCGTTAAGGCGGGTAAAATAACGAAGCAATGCACGGTAAATGTAAGCAAACCGGATGATATTCCCAACCTTGAGGGCGTGGAAATATCAAATGAGAGCATTACGCTCACGGTAGGCGAGCAGTTTAAGCTTACATATTCGACACTTCCCGCGGTTATTGAGGAAATGCAAGTGGCTGCCAGATGGATATCGGGGGACGACAGCATAGCCGAGGTCGATTCCAACGGAACGGTAACGGCAAAAAAAGCCGGTATGACTACCGTAAGAGTGGCACTTGGAAACAAATATGCGGACTGCACCGTAACTGTAAAGGCGGCGGCTACGACGGAGCCGGAGCAGACGGGTGCGCCTGTCACGGATATCATTCCCGGCACGGACTCGTCCACTGCAGCCGACTCACAGCCGATCGCAGCAACTGACTTGAGCGGCGGCAACGGTATTTTCAAGGTGATACTCGTTGCGATAATAATTCTCGTTGCGATGTTTATCGCTCTGACGGTTCTGTATTTCGTGCAAAAGAGACGTGTGGCGGATTATGAGGACGATGACGATGATTATTACGATGACGACGATGACGACGACGAGCTTTGATATTTTAACGATTTAGAACGGTACGGCGGTATGTATCTTACGATGCGTGCCGCCTTTTGTGTGTTTGTCGGAATAAATTTAACTTTCGTCGATTTTTCTATTGACATTAAACGCAGTTTTGTATATAATAATACATTAGGGAAGTGTTTGAACTTCTTATGCCGAGCCTTGCTCGGTGCTTTGGGAGAAAAATATATGAAATGTCCGTATTGTAAGGCAGAGGATACTAAGGTCGTCGATTCTCGTCCGACAGAGGACGGGGAGAGCATAAGACGCAGACGTGTGTGTCGAGTATGCTCGGCAAAGTTTTCGACATTTGAGTACATTGAGCAAATGCCCATAATGGTAATAAAAAAGGATAAGAGCAGACAGATATTTGACAGAAACAAATTGCTCGGCGGTCTGCTTAATGCTTGCCATAAACGCCCCGTTACCTCCTCACAGCTTGAATTTATAGTCAAGGATATCGAAAATGCGATAAACCAAATGACAAAAACGGAGATACCGTCGCAGGTGATAGGCAAAATGGTAATGGATAGGCTAAAGGATATCGACGAGGTGGCGTACGTTCGCTTTGCATCGGTGTACAGGGAATTTAAAGATGTGGATACGTTTTTGGCTGAGCTTGAAGACATGAAGTCAAACAAAAATGCAGGCAACGAAACGTAAAGCGCGCCCCGAGGCCGTAAAAATATCGATAATTGCCGCAGTCGGCATAGCCGTTTGCGTTTATCTGATGTGCTGTAGGTACATAGAGTACAAAAGACCGATAAACGCCGATTACGACGGCAAGCTGCTGGCACATTACATAGATGTGGGTGAGGGAGACAGCGAATTTGTCGAGCTGCCAGACGGCAGATGTATGCTTATCGACAGCGGAGAGGCAAAATACGCAAAAACGGTTGAGAAATATATCACCTCACTCGGTTATGACAAAATAGACATACTTATAGCCACGCACTTTCATACAGACCATATGGGAGCAATGGCGCATATAGTCGAACGCTTTGATATCGGGTGCTTCTATACCACGCCGATAACGGGTGACGGCGAGGCATATCGTGAGCTTATGTCCGCACTCGGAAAGAAAGATATCGTGCCGAATTACGTAAAACGTGGGGTCACGGTAGATAAAGGCGAGGACTACATAATAAGAGCGATCGCACCCTGCTCAACTAATTACGAGGACGAAAACGACAATTCGGTCGTAATAATGCTCGAATATAAAGATACGAGATTTCTGTATATGGCAGATGCCACGGAGAATTCCGAGGGTGAAATAGGCGAGAATGTCAAAGCGGATGTCATGAAGATAGGTCATCACGGTTCGTCTACCTCCTCGGCGGAGTTCTTTTTGAAAAGAGCGGCACCGACATATGCGGTGATATCGTGCGGTGAGGGGAACGGAAACGGTCATCCGAGTATGCAAGTGACAGAAAGGTTGCGGGCACTCGGTGCGAAAATATACCGAACGGACAGATGCGGAAGCATTACGGTAGTGTCCGACGGATATAAAATAGAAACGGTAATAACCGAAAAATAACGGAGGATCAAAATGAGAAAGCTTGAAAAATTCATCCATCAGGGGATCATAATCAACACGCACGGCTTAAAGGGAGAGGTAAAGCTTGAGGTCTGGTGCGACGATCCGTACGAGTTTATGAAGATAAAAACATTATATCTCGATCCGGAGGGAAAGCAGGAGCTTAAGGTCATATCTTACAGAATAGGCTCAAGACATATTTTGGCAAAGCTTGACGGCGTTACCACTCGTGAACAGGCGGAAAAATACAAGAACAGCGAAATATATGTCAGTCGTGAAAGCCTGAAGGTACCGAAGAATAAATGCCTGACCTGCGATATTATCGGCTTGCCGGTAAGGGACGCGAACACGGGCAAGCTTTACGGTACGGTAGCGGATGTAATGTTCAATCCGGCAAACGATATATACGTCGTTGAAACTAAAAAGGGCGAAACGCTCATTCCCGCAGTACCGGAATTTATCAAAAAGGTAGATGTGTACGATGCGGTATATGTAACGCTCATTCCGGGAATGATGGACGAGATAGATGAAGATGACAACGATATAATTATCTCGCCATACAAATATGACGACGATGACGACGATGATGACGATGATGACGATGATGACGA
>CAZLRV010000006.1:0-44631 GCA_964562175.1 uncultured Lachnospiraceae bacterium | reverse complement strand
GACGATGATGACGATGATGACGATTTTGACTATGATTACGATGATGATGACGAGGACGAGGACGAGGACGAGGACGAGGATGAATGAAGATCGACATAATGACGCTGTTTCCCGAATGCGTGGATAATATGCTCGGTGAGAGCATTATAGGACGGGCGAGGGAGGCGGGACTTGTCGAAATACACTGTCACAATATAAGAGATTATTCAACGGATAAGCACAGGCGTGTTGACGATACGCCCTACGGCGGCGGCATGGGGATGGTAATGCAGCCGGAGCCGATATATAATTGCTTTCGTGCGATAATCGAGGGCAGAGAGGATGAATGCTCACGCAGGGTGATATTTACCTCGCCCGCAGGGAAGCTGTTTTCGCACGAAAAGGCTCTTGAGCTTGCGAAATACGATGAGCTGATAATACTGTGCGGACATTATGAGGGCGTAGACGAGAGGATAATAGAGGAGATAGTTGACGAGGAGATATCGATAGGCGATTACGTTCTGACCGGTGGCGAGCTGCCCGCCTGCGTAATAACGGACAGCGTTTGCAGATTACTGCCCGGTGTGCTTGCCTCCTCCGAATGCTACGAAAAAGAGAGCATAGCCTCCGGACTTCTTGAGTATCCTCAATATACACGCCCGTATGAATTTCACGGACGAAGTGTGCCGGAGGTGCTTATTTCGGGACATCACGCAAATATCGAAAAATGGAGGTACGAGAGGTCACTTGAAAAAACGGAGCGAATACGCCCCGAGCTTCTTCGCAAAAAGATGAAAAATGAATAAAGAACCGTTTGCCGATGACAAAAGAAGAGGCGAAAAGCAAGGCGTTATAATGGCGTGGCTTTATGCACTTGCCGCTTTTTTGAACCGAGCGTTTTCGCACAGCCTGTTCAAAAAAGTGTTTTGCTCGTACCCAGAGCTTGATAAAAAGCTTAAGAGCGGTATGCTTGCCGACACATTCGGCAGACTCTCCGACTCGGAATGGGTGAAAAAAACTCGCGGAGGCATAAAGCATTTTGCCGAAAGCAATCCCGTGAGCCGCTTCTTCGACTCTTTGCCCGAACATATGCTGAAACGGAAAAGCAGAGATTACGGAGTTTATTTCGTTATGACGGGCGTATATATAATATTTGTTTACGCCATAAAAACGGTAATGCTCGAAAAATTCTCTCCCGACGAAAGCTCTCTTGCCGTCGCACTTCTGTTTCTCCTACTCGCTTTTATGTTGTTCAGGTCACGCACGTCGCTTTCGACCACGTTATGTAAAAACAAAATATTTCACTTTATTACATTTGAGCTGTTGGGTGTAAAGCCTCACGAGCTTTACACGGAGGAGGCGTATTCTGCGGCATCGCTTCCGCTGATACTCGGTATGATAACGGGTACGCTCTGCTTTTTCATTCCGGCATGGACGGTGCCTGCCGCAATTTGCGGCGTATTTGTTATCTTGCTCGTGTTGAGGCGACCGCAATCGGGTGTAGTATTACTGCTTGCATTCTATCCGTTTATCGGACGAGCCTTGTTCGTGTCGCTTGCGCTTTTGACGGTGGTGTCGTATCTGCTTAAACTTATAACCTCAAAGGCACGCATAGAGCTTACTCTTTGCGATGTATTTGTCGCTCTTTGGGGTGCGGTATCGTTTATAACGCCGCTGTTTTCTTCAAATGAAACGGGATATGTGGCATTGGTATACGCATTGCTCTATTTTGCATTGAAAAATACCGTTGTATCGCATACAGAGCTGTACCGTTGCTTTATGGCGCAGATAACCGCCGCGGTGCTGTGTTGCGGATACGGCATACTTCGCGGAATATTCGACGGCACGCTTTACGACGGAACATCGATATTTCCCAATGCAATTTACTCCGTATTCGATACCGAGGTCGAGCTGTCGCTTTACATAGTGTCGCTTATTCCGTATGCACTCGTGCTGTTTTTCCACAATGCGGGCAGGGTAAGACGAAGAACAGAGCTTCTTTTTGTTGTCGTATTGTTTTTGTTTTCAATGCTTTCTTTGAATTCGTTTGCATCGTGGGTTACGCTTCTTGTGATGTTTGTCGCTTTTATGCTCACCTACGGTAAAAAGACCTTTGCGATGCTTTTGCCGTTGTCTTTCGTTTTTATACTTACGACATATTATGTGCCGTCGGATATACCACAGCGGGCGTATAACGCTTGTTCGGTATGTCGGGGAGAAAATATGTACACGGAGATAGTGTCGAATTACGGCTATACGGCGCTTATCATGCTTTTGCTCACGTGCCTTGCGTTTTTCGGTAAATTTCTTTCGTATATAACGGACGATCGTGACGGCTTTATCAAAAAAAGCTCGCTTTCGAAGATAGTACATGCTCCGTATCTGTCTGTTTTGGCTGTTCTTGTGTTCGGAGTATTCGAGGGCGGCGTAGACTCCACATTGACCTTGGGTATGCTGTTTATGCACGCCGCTGTCGGCGACGGTATAATTTCCTGTGCCGGACGTCCCGAACATGACGAATACGAATATTACATCGGAGGTATCGGGCTGTGATGAAAAAGAGGTATTCTTTCGGAGTATTCGATGCGCTTGCCTGCATTATGATGATGCTTTTGTGTGTTTTGCTGTATTTGCTCGGAACTCCGAAAAACGAGGGCGAGACGGCGGAGCTGTTTTATACGATAAACGTATATGAGGTGCGTCGAGAGGTCGGCGACGCAATAAAGGCGGGGGACGAGATATACGACGAGAACGGCGCAAGCATAGGCACTGTACAGCAAATAAAGCTTGCGCAGCCCTACGGTCGAGAGGACGAGTACACGGACATGGAAATAAAGGTGCTTGCACTCTCAAGCGTGACGGAAAAAGCATATTCCGTCAACGGAGTTGAGATAAGAGTGGGTGCCGAGTACGGATTTTATACAAGCACGTTTACGGGAAAAGGAAAATGCACGTCGTTGCAAAGCGGCGGTGTCGGTGGCAATAATGGATAATAATAAAAAAAATACAAAAAAGAAAAGCACTGCGAGTATAAAAACAAAGAAGACGGTAAATACTGCCGATGTGACCGTTATATTGGTCATCGCATTTTGCTTGATAGGTATTTTTTGCCGCGGAGCGATAGTTGACGAAGCGAAAAAGACGGCAAACCGTGACGAGGTAGTCATAAGCCTTTATGCAGGAGAGATAGACCCGTCTGCGGAAAAGGGAATGACAGCCGATATGCCGCTGTTTGTTGACGGGAATGAGCTTGGCGTTTTGTGCGACGGCTGGAGCGTAAGAAACGTTGAGCAGACCGACGAGAATGACAACGGCGAACGGGTCTCGGAGAAAATAGATCTTAAATGCAAGGCACGCTTGACGGGAATAAATACAGATAAAGGCTTTTTGCTTCCGTGCGGCAGGATAATAAGGGTAAACGATAAAATAAAGATCGGCGGCAGGGGCTTTGAATTTGAGGCGGTAATTACCGAGATCGGGACGGAATGAATATAATTCACATCATAAAATGTAAAAAAAGCACAAAAATTAGGCATTATGACTATTGAATTTGCCCGAGGATTTTGGTATAATAACCCTATAGTTATACTTTTTTACGTATCAAAATAATGTAAATTTGTTGTATTTATATAAGGAGCGCATACAATGATTTCCCGCAATGTAACTGTGAAAATAGTAGTCGGTCTTCATGCAAGACCCGCAACATTCTTTATACAAAAAGCCAACTCTTTCAAAAGCTCTATCTGGGTCGAAAAGGATGACAGAAGGGTGAATGCAAAGAGTTTACTCGGCGTGCTTTCGCTCGGAATTACAAAAGATAATATAATTACTCTTATTGCTGATGGTGTAGACGAGGTAGATGCGCTCAACAGCTTAGAGGAGCTTATAGAGACAGGTCTTGCCGAATAATAAAGATACGATTCTTTAGAATGGCGGATAAGCGTGTTTACTTCCCACAGCATATTTTATGCTGTTTGGCAGTCATGCTTATCCGTCTTTTTTTGTAAAAATTTATGGATAAAACATCTCTACTGAAAAAAGCCAACGAGCTGCCCTCGACTCCCGGTGTTTACATTATGAAGAATAAAGCGGGGCAGGTCATATACGTAGGTAAATCGAGGTGCTTGAAAAGCAGAGTATCGCAATATTTCGTAAATACCTCCCACGGAGCGAAAACGGACAAGATGGTGTCGTGCGTTTACGATTTCGATTTCATTTTGTGCGATACGGAGCTTGAGGCGCTTGCCCTCGAAAACAGCAAGATAAAACAGTACAAGCCGAAATACAATATCAAGCTCAAGGATGATAAAACGTATCCGTATATCAGAATACCGTCAAATGAGGAATTTCCGAAAATAGAGTTTACGAGAAACAGATACGCAACGGGCGATTATTACGGGCCGTATTCAAGCTCCGCTGTCGCATACGATGTTATCAAAACGATAAACAAGGCGTTTATGTTGCCGAGCTGTAAAAGAACGCTTCCCGGAGATATCGGCAAATACCGTCCGTGCCTCAATTATCAGATAGGCAGATGCTCCGCTCCATGCTCGGGCAGAGTGAGCCGAGAGGAATACGGGGGGCGAATAGCGCAGGCAAAAAAAGTGCTTTCGGGAAATATTGCCTCTACGGTCGAGGAGCTTAAGAAAAAAATGTACGATGCGAGCGAAAGACTTGAATTCGAAAAAGCCGCCGAATACCGAAATGCGATATCCTCGCTTCAAAAGCTTTATGCAAAGCAAAAGGTCGTATCCGCCGCAGACGATTTCAGAGACGTTATCGGAATCTACCGCGACGATGCGGTATGTGCGGTATCGATATTCTATATCAGGGGCGGGGTAATTTCCGATACGGATAATTATGAGTTTACCTCCGCTCAGATGGACGATTGGGAAAAGCTCTCGTCGTTTATAATATCGGTATACGAAAAACGCACATATTACCCGCCGTATATTATGATATCGAATGTGTTGCCGGAGGGCGAGGGACGGCTTATTGCGGATTATATAAATTCGGTATCGAAAAAGCGAGTCGAGATATTACGCCCGATGAGAGGCGACAAGGTCAAGCTGTGTGAAATGGTGGAGGCAAATGCGGAGCTTAGGGCAAAACGCTTTAAGCAACAGGAGCATGACTCGGACGAGCTGCTCATTAAGCTTGCGTCGACGCTGAAGCTTGAGGTGGTACCCGAGCGTATAGAAGCATACGATATATCAAATATCGGAAACGAAGCCATAACGGGCGGAATGATAGTGACAAAGGGTACTAAGCTCGATAAAGCTTCATATCGGACATTTAATATTAAGACTACCGACGGGCAGGACGATTATTCGTCCATGCGAGAGATGACAGAGCGGCGAATACGAAAGGCGCTTGACGGCGAAAAGAGCTTTTTGCCCTTGCCGGATCTTATGCTTATCGACGGCGGCGCAACGCACGCCGAATGCGTGCGTGAGGTGCTTGAGCGTATGGGGGTCGATATTCCCGTTTTCGGTATGTTTAAGGATGAGTACCATAAAACAAGAGGGCTTACCGACGGACAAAATGAAATAAGCATAGCCAAGGACAGGGACATATTTATGTTTATCTATAAGCTTCAAGAGGAGGTGCATCGCTTCTCCATATCGAAAATGACCGCAAAGAAGCGAAAAACGATATCGCATTCGTCATTGACGAATATAAAGGGCGTAGGAGATGCCAAGGCGAGGGAGATAATGAAGCACTTCACGACACTTCAAAATGTAAAAAACGCAAGCGTGGAGCAGCTTTGCGAGGTCAAGGGCGTTACCGAGGAGCTTGCGGAAAGAATAACGGAATATTTTAAGGAAACAAAAAAATGAGAATAATTACGGGATCGGCAAGAGGAACAAAGCTGAATACGCTTGAGGGCGAGGCAACACGCCCGACACTGGAAAGAACGAAGGAAGCCATGTTTTCCGCAATACAATTCGATATTGACGGCAGAGTGGTTCTCGATCTGTTTGCCGGCTGTGGTCAGCTCGGACTTGAAGCCCTGTCAAGGGGAGCGGAAAAAGCGGTCTTATGCGACATAAATGCGGACTCTGTGGAGATAATTCGCCAAAATGCACTGAAAACGCATTTATATAAGAAATGCACGATATTGAAATACGATTATAAGCAGTATATTAAGGCGGCGACGGTGTCAAAGCACAAATTCGACCTTGTGTTTTTGGATCCGCCGTATGAATCGGATATGCTCAAAGGCTCCCTGATCGCCTTAGCCGAGGCGAGGCTGCTTGCACCCGATGCGATAATTATCGCCGAAACGAATACAGAGCATATTGTTGATGATGAGCTTGAAAAGTATTATGTGCTTGAAAAAGAGTACAGAGCGGGCAAAACGTATTTTTCAAAGCTCACTCCGAGGATATCGTAAGTGGGTGAGAGAATGGAAAACACGGTACTTATTCCCGGAAGCTTCGACCCGGTCACCATCGGTCATATCGATGTGATAGAGCGGGCGGCGGCAATTTACGATAATGTTATCGTTTGCGTTTTTTCGAATAACTCGAAAAAATGTATGTTTTCGCCGCAAATGCGGTTTGAGCTTCTCAAAGCCTCGCTGGAGAAATATCCGAATGTCAAAGCCGATATCTCTTGCGAGCTGCTTGCGGAATACGCTCAAAGGCACGCTTGTCGTGCCATAGTAAAGGGACTGCGCAATGCGTCCGATTTCGATTACGAGTTTATGCTATGCTCGATAAACAGAGAGCTTGCACCCGATATCGAAACGATATTTATGCCTACACGTGCAGAGCTTGCACATATAAGCTCGACCATGGTGCGGGAGCTGATACGGTACGGACGTGACTTTTCGCACTTTGTGCCGAAGGAAGCCGTAAATATTATAAAAACGGAAGATAAAAAAATATATTGATTTTTGAAAGGCGGAATGCAAAATGGAAAAAACGGATCTCAAAGCACAACTGGCTGTCGTAGCGGGGAGAATAAAGACCCTGCGTGAGATCATGGACATTTCCGAGGAGGAAATGGCGAAAAAGACAGATGTCAGCTTGGAGGATTACAGAAATTACGAGAGCGGAAAGAACGATTTCAGCTTTACATTCATTTATAAATGCGCATCACAGCTTCATGTAGACCCCACCGACCTTATAAAGGGTGAAAGCCCGACACTTTCCAATTACTCGCTTACGAGAAAGGGCGAGGGACTTCCGATAACGAGGCGAGAGGGCTTTTCATATCTGAATATGGCACCGCTTTTCAAGCAGAAAACGGCTGAACCGTTTTTCGTTCAAATGCCCTATTCCGAGGACGATCTGAATAGTCCGATAAAGCTCTCGACTCATGCCGGACAGGAATTTGACGTAATAATAAGCGGTACGATGCGGATACAGATAGGCGAGCATACCGAAACGCTGGGAGAGGGCGATTCCATATACTACAACTCCGCAATACCGCACGGTATGATAGCCACCTCACCCGAGGGCTGTAAATTTTACGCCGTCGTTTTGAAGAGCAATAAGGATGCCGAGGATGATAAATTCGACAGCATAGTTTCCGAGCGTAAGGCACTGCGTTACGATTCGCCCACGGCAAGCAGATTTATACAGACAACGCACGACGAAAACGGCGTGCTTTCGGGTATATCCTTTAAGAACGAGGATAAATATAACTTTGCATTCGATACGGTGGATTATCTTGCAAGCAATTATCCCGACAAAATGGCAATGCTTTACGTATCGGCAGAACATGAGGAAAGACGCTTTACCTTTGAGGATATACGCAAGTATTCTTGTATGACCGCAAACTATTTGCAGAGTCTGGGAATAAAGAAGGGTGATAGGGTAATGCTCGTGCTGAAGCGTCATTATCAATTCTGGTTCTGCATAACGGCTCTTCACCGCATAGGTGCGGTTGCGATACCCGCAACGAATTTGCTTATGCAACACGATTTCGAATACCGCTATAAGGCGGCGGGCGTAAGCGCAATAATATGCACAACGGACGGCGATGTGCTTAATCAAGCCGAAAAGGCGTCCGAGGGCTGTGAGTGTCTTAAGCTGAAAATAGCCGTAGGCAACGTAAAGCATGAGGGCTGGCACGATTTCAATGAGGAGATGGTACACTTCCCCGATACGTTTGAGCGCGGCGAGGACGCACCGTGCGGCCATGACCCGATGATAATGTTCTTTACCTCCGGCACGACGGGATATCCCAAGATAGCGGTACACGATTTCCGTTATCCGCTCGGTCATTACATAACGGCACGCTATTGGCATAACGTAGACCCGGACGGAATACATTTCACCATATCCGATACCGGTTGGGGCAAGGCACTGTGGGGCAAGCTGTACGGTCAATGGCTGTGCGAGGCGGCTGTGTTCGTATATGACTTCAATAAGTTCAATGCGGACGATATATTGCCTATGTTCAAAAAGTACAATATAACGACGTTCTGCGCTCCGCCCACTATGTACAGATTCTTTATAAAAGAGGACCTCGGCAAATACGATCTGTCAAGCATCCAATATTCCACAACGGCAGGCGAGGCACTTAATCCGGAGGTATTCGAGCAGTGGAAGCGCGCAACGGGTCTTACGCTTATGGAGGGCTTCGGACAGACGGAAACAACGCTTACCGTATGCAATCTCGTAAATACCACGCCGAAGCCGGGTGCAATGGGCAAGCCGAGTCCGCTGTTCGACGTTGATATAGTAAATGAGGACGGACAGAGCGTGCCGGTAGGTGAAACGGGCGAAATAGTTGTAAGGACGGATAAGGAAATACCGTGCGGTCTGTTCAAGGGCTACTACCTTGACGAGGAAAAGACAAATGAGGCTTGGCACGACGGCATATACCATACGGGCGATACGGCATGGCGCGACGAGGACGGCTATATATGGTATGTCGGACGTACGGATGACGTTATCAAATCCTCCGGCTACCGCATAGGACCGTTTGAGATAGAGAGCGTTATAATGGAGCTTCCGTATGTGCTTGAATGTGCGATAACAGCCGTACCCGACCCGATAAGAGGTCAGGTAATAAAGGCATCAATAGTGCTTACGAAAGGCACGCAAGGCACGGACGAGCTGAAGAAAGAAATACAAAATTACGTTAAGGAGCATACCGCACCGTACAAATATCCCCGTATAGTGCAGTTCCTTGACGAGCTTCCCAAAACGATAAGCGGTAAGATCCGCAGAACGGAGTTAAGAAAAAATGACTGATATCAAGCTTTCCTTTTCAACGCTCGGCTGTCCCGAGTGGAGCTTTCCCGACATAATAGCCACGGCAAGAGACCTCGGCTTTTCGGGAATCGAGATAAGAGGCGTTATGCGTGAGATGTTTGCCCCGAAAATGAAGATATTCGAGGGCGAAATGATAGAGAAAACAAAGCAAACGCTCAAAAATGCCGGACTTGAGATTCCGATGCTTACGACAGGTGCGTATCTGTCGGATCAATCGCAGATACCTCTTGCGGAGTTTGAGATAATATCATACGCACAGCTGGCTAAAAAGCTCGGCGTTAAATACCTGCGTATAATGGGCGAAAAAACGCCGGAGCCGTCGGGCGAGGGCAGAGTGTGCGAGCTTGCCGAGCAGTACACACGCCTTTGCGATATGGTAAAGGATACGGGCGTAACATTGCTTATCGAAACCAACGGCATACTTGCCGACAGTAACGAGATGAAAAAGCTGATGGAGCGTGTTGAGGGCGAAAATGCGGGCGTGCTTTGGGATATGCACCACCCGTACAGATATTTCAGAGAGGATGTCAAGACAACGCTTGACAATATCGGCTCATATATTAAACACGTCCACATAAAAGACTCTTACATGGACGGCGACCGTATAAAGTATACGCTTATGGGCTACGGCGATGTTCCCGTTGCGGAGGGCGTTTCCGCACTCAAGGCTATGGGCTACGAGGGATATTATTCATACGAATGGGTAAAGCGTTGGGTTCCCGAGCTTGAGGGCTCCGGCATTGCCTTCCACAGATATTCCTCGTTTATGAATTCTATCAAATAAGAGGCTCACCTTGTATAAAATATTTGATATACACACGCATATATATCCCGATGCGATAGCCGAAAAGGCCGTTACTCAACTCGGTAAGTTTTACGATTTCGTGCCGGAGGGGGACGGAACGTATAACGATATGATATCTGCCGAAAAGGAGTCGGGAGTTGCGGGCTTTCTCGTGTTTTCGGTTGCCACGAACGCACATCAGGTGCGACGTGTAAATGAGTGCCTTGCCGCTGTTGCCGAACGTGGCAGAGAGGACGGCTTTGAGGCAGTTGCGTTCGGCGGTCTGCATCAGGATTGCGAGGACATGAAGGAGCAGATAGACTATGCTCTCACCCTCGGGCTTTCGGGAATAAAGATACACCCCGATATACAGGGCGTTGATATAACCTCAAAAAAGCTCTATCCGCTGTACGAGGAGGCGCAAGGCAGATTCCCCATATATTTTCATATGGGCGATAACCGTCCGCAATATCGTTTTTCCGAGCCGAAAAAGCTGAAAAAGGTGCTTGACGATTTTCCGAGATTGCAGGTCGTAGCCGCACATCTCGGCGGATATATGGCATCGGACGAGGCTCTTGAATACCTCGTGGGCAATGAAAACGTAATGTACGATACCTCCTCGGCTCTGTGGGCTATGACGAGCGAGCGAGCCGAATATATAATAAGCAGGCTCGGATATGACAAGGTAATGTTCGGAACGGATTACCCCGTAATGTACCCGAAAAGCGAGCTTGAAAGATTTTTTGCGCTGAATTTGACACATGAACAGAGAGAGGATATCCTCTACAACAATGCCGCAAGATTTTTGAAGCTGAAAGCGAAAGGATAAACAAATGAAAGTTGAACTGCTTGCATACACGCCCGATGCGGATAAAATAGTGGCGGCGGCGGCAAAGCTATGCTACTCAAAAAGCGGAATAGATACACTGCTTGACAATTTGACGCCGGAGAAGACGGAGAGCTTTCTCGACCTGCTTACCTCGCTCGGACACGAAAGCCCGATAGAGCACGCAACCTTTACATTCGGAATAGAGGGCGTTTCAAGAGCCTTGCTTGCACAGATAACACGCCACAGGATAGCATCGTTTTCGGTGCAGAGCCAAAGATATGTTTCAAAGTGCGATTTTGAATATATCCTGCCGCCGGAGATAGCGAAAATACCGCAGGCAAAAGCGGAATTCGAAAAGGCAATGAGGGAGGATGCGGAGCATTATGAGAGCATTCGCCAAATGCTCATAGCATCGCATAAGCAGACCTTTATCGACGAGGGCAAGGACGAGCGGGAGGCACTGCGTGCCGCAGAGAAAAAGGCAAACGAGGATGCACGCTTCGTTTTGCCCAACGCCTGTGATACGAAAATAGTTATGACGATGAACACAAGAAGCCTCTATAACTTCTTTACGCTCAGATGCTGTGACAGAGCGCAATGGGAGATACGAGAGCTTGCAACGCAAATGCTGTTTTTGTGCAAAAAAGCCGCTCCGCTGCTGTTTAAACACGCCGGACCGGGCTGTGTGAGAGGCAGATGCACCGAGGGCAGCTTCAGCTGCGGAAAAGCAAAAGAAATGAAAGAAAAATTCTCCGTATAAAACGAGTGTAATGTGTAAATACTCTGTTTGCAAACATATAATTTGAAACGGAGATAAAAATGAAGGCATTGATCACATTTACATCACTCGTTTTAGTCATGACCGTACTTTCCGCCGCATTTCCCGTAAATGGGGAAATGGAGATATACGACAGTGTGGTGCGACTTCATGTGCTGGCAAATTCCGACGAACGTGAGGACCAAGCACTGAAGCTTGCGGTGCGCGACGCGGTGCTTTTAGACATGAGCGAGTATATGCAAAGCTGCGGGGGAGTCGAACAAGCACGACATACCGTTGAGGAAAACGCCGAGAGAATAAAGAACACAGCACTTGAATGTATCAAAGAACACGGCTATGACTACGGTGCCGAGGTACTGCTCGGCTATGAGGATTATCCCATGCGAGAGTACGAGGGCGTATCATTGCCGCAGGGGAAATATTATTCCGTGCGGATAAAGATAGGCGAGGGCGAGGGAAAAAATTGGTGGTGCGTGCTTTTTCCGCCGCTCTGCTTGGCAAGTGCCGCAAAACACGATGACGGACTCGTTCAAGCGGGCTTGACACCTGAGGAGGTGGACATTTTAACGGATAACGACAGCAAGGAATACGTCATAAAATTCAAATTTCTTGAATTTTTCAAATCCGCATTCAAAAGATAAATGCAATTTGCCCTTTCCAAAAAGGCGTTGAGCCTGCGGAAAGGGCAAATTGCATTGTCAATATAAGAAAAAACGTAAAAAAATTGAAAATTTAATACGGCAATTTAAAAAATCGTATTGATTATTCACACGATTTGTGGTACTATAATATGTGATTACGTAATTGGATAGGAAATGATAGATAATGAAAAATTATTTTATGCCCGCCGATATTCTTTTACCGAAAAAAGATGTTTGCCTCGGTAAGTACAGCGTTATCGCCTGCGACCAATATACCTCAGAGGAGGATTATTGGCTCGATGTAAAGCGCATATGCGGCAGCTCGCCGAGTGCGATAGACCTTGTGTTGCCGGAGGTGTGGCTTGACTGCGCAAAGAAAAGCGTTCCGGAAATAAATGCGAGAATGGACAGCTACATAAAAGACGTTTTCGATGAGTATAAAAATACGTTTGTATACGTCAGACGCACATTGCCCTCAAACGGTGAGGTGCGATGCGGTATCGTCGGCGTTATAGATCTTGAGGATTACAGCTATGAAAAAGGCTCTGTGAGTGCGGTAAGAGCCACGGAGGGCACGGTGCTTTCGAGAATACCGCCCAGAGTGGCAATAAGAGAAAACGCAAGTGTGGAGCTTCCGCACGTTATGCTCTTCTGCGACGATGCGGAGGATAAGATAATGTCGCCGCTTGCCGAGAGTACGGAAGGACTTGAAAAGGCTTACGACTTTGAGCTGATGAAGGGCGGCGGTCATATAGAGGGATATTTTGTAAACGGCGGCGATGCGGAAAAATTGCTTTCCCGAATAGCCGATTACGCAGACGGACGAGAGCTTGTTTTTGCGGTGGGCGACGGAAACCATTCGCTTGCCACGGCAAAGGCGTGCTATGAGAAGCTTAAGGAAAAATACGGCAGTCGTGCGCTCGATATGAGTGCGAGATACGCCCTTTGCGAGCTTGTGAACATTCACAGCCCCGCCATTGAGTTTGAACCGATATATCGCCTTGTCATGAACGTCGATGTCGACGAGCTTTTGAAATATCTTTCCGAGGGTGAGGGCGATACATACGAATACGAATATTACAGCGCAGACAAAAGCGGAAGGCTCGGTATACCGTGCGGTCCCTCATCGCTTCCCGTCGGAGCCATTCAGCAAAGGCTCGATGAATATTTGTCTAAGCATCCGGAGTGTGAAATAGATTACATACACGGCACCGACTCACTCAAAAAGCTCGCCGAAAAAGAGGGCTGTGTCGGATTTATATTCAACGGAATGAAAAAAGAAGAACTGTTTTCGTCGGTGCAGTCGGACGGCTCGCTTCCCAGAAAGACCTTTTCGATGGGAACTGCGGACGATAAACGCTTCTATCTTGAGGCAAGAAAGATAAAATAAGGAACGAAAAATGATAAATACCAAAAAGAAAATAGCGGCTCGGATACTTGACGGGCTTGAAAAAATAAAGCCGGATTGCGGCATAACGCTTGACGAGATATTCGCCTCGCTTGCATATCCACCCGATAAAAGCATGGGCGACCTTGCTCTGCCTTGCTTTAAGTTTTCGCGTGCGTTGAGGATGTCCCCCATTGCGATCGCCGAGGCTCTGTGCGGAAGCATATCGGATCAAACGGCAAAAGCCGAGGCGGTAAACGGATATTTGAACATAAAGCTTGACAGAGCCGCATTTGCACGACAGGTCTGCGGGGAGATAAAGAACGCCGCAGGACGCTACGGCTCGAATAATTGCGGCGAGGGAAAGACGGTCGTGCTTGACTATTCATCGCCCAACGTCGCAAAGCCGTTCCATATAGGTCACCTCGGTACCACCGTTATAGGACATTCGCTTAAAAAGATGCACGAATTCGCCGGCTATAAGTGTATAGGAATAAATCATCTCGGCGATTGGGGAACACAGTTCGGAAAGCTTATCGTCGCATATAAGAAATGGGGAAGTGCGGAGGAGGTCGAAACGGGTGGTATAGATTACCTCGTTTCTCTCTATGTGCGTTTCCACAAGGAAGCGGAAAATGCACCGGAGCTTAACGATATGGCACGTGCCGAGTTCACACGCCTTGAGCATTTTGAGCCTGAGGAAGTGGAGCTGTGGCGTAAATTTATAGATATAAGCATTAAAGAATACAAAAAGACGTACGAAAAGCTCGGAATAGAGTTCGACTATTACACGGGCGAGAGCTTTTACACGGATAAGATGCCCGCAATAGTACAGCAGCTTAAGGATAAACAGCTGCTTACCATAGATGACGGCGCATCTATAGTCGATCTTGAAGCATATAATATGCCTCCCTGCCTGATATTGAAGCGTGACGGCTCAACGCTCTATCCCGCACGTGATATTGCCGCCGCCGTTTACCGTAAGCAGACGTATGATTTCGATAAGTGCATATATGTGACCTCCGACGGTCAGAGTCTGCACTTTGCACAGTGGTTTACCGTTGTCAAGCTGCTCGGCTATGATTGGTATGACAAGCTCGTACACGTGCCCTACGGCACGGTGAGCATAAACGGTGAAAAGCTTGCAACGAGAACGGGAAATGTTATTTTGCTTGAGGATCTGTTCGATACGGCAATAAGCAAGGTCAAGGAGATAATGCAACAGAAAAACACGTCTGCGGATGTCGATAAGACCGCTGAGGCTGTCGGCATCGGAGCGGTGATATTCTATTATCTTTCCGCAAACCGTGCAAGAAATATAAACTTCGTCATGGAGGAGGCACTCAACTTTGACGGAAACACAGGACCCTATGCGCAATATACATACGCACGCGCGTGCAGTATATCCGCAAAGGCGGGCGAGCATAAAGCGGAGCTGACCGACACGCTGAATGACGATGAATACAGCCTTGTGAAAACGCTTTCGTATTTTCCGGAGGTATTTGCTCAGGCACTTGCGGACCTTGAACCGTCGGAGATAACGAGATATATCCTGTCGGTATGCGCCGATTTTAACCGTTTCTATCATAATTGCCAGATCCTTAATGCGGAGGACGAGGCGACGGTCGCCCAAAGACTTTATATAACCGAATGCACGAAGAATGTGCTTGCATCGGCTCTTGAGCTTATTTGCATAAAGCACCCCGAAAAAATATAAATAATATAAAATAAAGGAAGTATACAAAATGTCCGGACACAGCAAATGGAAAAATATAATGCACAAAAAAGAAAAGACCGATGCTCAGAGAGCAAAGATCTTTACGAAGATAGGCAAGGAAATAGCCGTTGCCGTTAAAGCTGGCGGCCCCGATCCCGTATCTAACAGCAAGCTCAAGGACCTTATATCAAAGGCAAAGGCGAATAACGTGCCAAATGACAATATAGACAGAATAATCAAAAAGGCATCGTCCTCCGACAGCGTAAATTACGAGGAGATAACATACGAGGGCTACGGTCCGTGCGGCGTTGCCGTTATAGTTGAAGCGACGACCGATAACAGAAACAGAACGGGCGGCGAGGTAAGACATTACTTCGATAAGTTCGGCGGTAATCTCGGTCAAAACGGCTGTGTCGGATATCTATTTTCCGACAAGGGTGTTATAGTTATCGAAAATGACGGCAAAACAGACGACGAAAAGCTCATGGAGGCGGCACTTGAGGCAGGTGCGGCTGACTTTGAAGCAAACGAGGATGTATATGAGATAACGACGGAGGCAGACGATCTGTCTGCGGTAAGAGATTCGCTTGAGCAGGCGGGATATAAATTCGTATCCGCTGAGGTGGAAAAGGTTCCCTCACTTTATATCGACCTTGACAATGAGGACGATATAAAGAAGATGAATCTTCTGCTTGAGCATCTTGACGAGAACGAGGACGTTGTGGAGGTTTGGCACAACTGGAACAATGACGGCGAATAAATATGGAATTTAAGGGCTTAAACGGAGTTGAATATTCGTACGAGAAGCGTCTTGAGGGCAGGTATTTGAGAAACAGAGTGCTGTTTAACGTGCTTGCCGTCATCGCAACAATAGCATTGTGCGCCATGTGCGTCATCGTTAAGCTGCTCGTATATGTTACACCTGTTATGTTTTTGCTTTGCCTGATACTTTACAGCTATCTCAAGGCTTATTTTCAGATAAGCTATTACTATAAAATAGAGGGCGGAGCATTCAAAATGAGCATAAAATACGGCGATAAAAAGAGCAAGCCGTATTATACCGTAGATCTGCGAAAATGCGAGGTAATATGTCCCGCAGAAGAAGCGGTCAAGACGGATATAACATATGACTCATGCATCAGCCGAAAGGATCCCACACCGGAGCTGTACGTGATAATTTACGAAAATGACGGCGGGAAAAAGACGGCGGCGTATTTCGAGGCAACGAGAGAAGCACTCAAGGTGATGAAATATTATAAGCCGGATACGGTAATATCGGAAAAGCTCCGTCATTAAAACAATGTCTACCGCATATACATTGTAAAAAACGTATGTGG
Organism: uncultured Lachnospiraceae bacterium; assembly: GCA_964562175.1. GTDB lineage: Bacteria > Bacillota > Clostridia > Oscillospirales > CAG-272 > CAZCJU01. The sequence goes on along the minus strand of CAZLRV010000006.1, from coordinate 27,946 downwards.
GGTACAAAAATGAGAAAAATACTTATCGCCTTGTTGCTCGTTTGCATTATAACGCTTTCGTCCTGCTCAAGCGGAGTGGATGCGGCAGAGTATTTAAGCCTGCTTGACGGCAAATATTCCGTAAACGCCACGATAACGGAGGACGGAACGGAGTACACGGTACGCATGAGCAGGGAAGCGGACGGAGAGTTTAAGGTGGTATTCGCACAGCCCGATGTACTGTGGGGCATGGGCTACGGCTTTGACGGCGAGGACAGCTATCTCATATATAACGATATGAGCATAGCCCTGCAGGATTCGATACTTGAAACGGGTGCTGCAACGGGCATATACCGTTGGCGCAAGCTTATGTCAACGGACGGAGAGTTCGGGGCGAAGAGAGTAAGCGTTGACGGTGTCCAATGCATCATGCTTGAGGACGGAGAAAGAAAAATATATTTTACGGAAAATGACAAGAAGCTGTATAAGCTCGAGGGAGGAAACACAAATATTGTTTTCGCGGAGTTTATCGGAAACGGAACGGGTGGAGCTGAGACCGAAGGTGTCGGCACGGATAGAGCTGTCGGCACTAAAGCATAATTATAAGCTGATACAAGACCATATCGGCAATACAAAGCAAATATGTGTCGTAAAGTCCGATTGCTATGGTCACGGCACGAGCGGATGTATTCGTGCTTTGAATGAGTGCGGATGCGAATATTATGCCGTGTCCTCCATTGCCGAGGCACTTGAGGTCAGACAGTACACGGATGCGGAGATACTTATTTTGGGTCATACTCATGCTTGCGATATCGAGTATGCGATAAAATACGGAATAACGCAAGCGCTGTTTTCACACGCATACGCCGAGGAGCTTGCCCAAGTGATACCGAGCGGACAACAATTAAAGGTACATATAAAGGTCGATACCGGTATGAACCGCATAGGCTACGGGACAGATGAGGCGATGAATATAAAAAACGATATATCGCGCCCATGCTTTGATATGCGCGGACTGTTTACGCATTTTGCCACTGCGGACGAGGAAGACGACAGACTTGCCAAGCTGCAGCTCAAGCGTTTTTTGAGTCTGAGAGACGAGCTTGTCGGGCTGGGCGTGAATGTCGGCATGTGCCATGCATCGAACAGTGCCGCAACATTCTATCTAAGCGAGGCAAGACTTGATGCCGTTCGCAGCGGTATATCGCTCTATGGGCTTTGCCCGTCGCATTATGCGAAGATAGACGGCTTGAGTCCCGTTATGACGCTCGTTACCGAGGTGGTGCATTTGCATACGGTGAAAAAGGGCGAGGGTATATCCTACGGAGCGGAATATATCGCCGAGCGAGATATGACGGTGGCAACTCTGCCCGTGGGCTATGGTGACGGCTTTATACGTGCATATAAGGGCGCAAGCGTGACGGTGAACGGTCACATGGCTCATCTGATAGGCAGAATATGCATGGATCAATGCATGGTGGATGTGACCGATATTGCCGATGATGTGAGCCTCGGTGACGAGGTAATACTGTTCGGAAAAGGCGGCGAATGCATAGATGAGCAGGCAGACAGAGCCGGCACGATAAATTACGAGAGTCTTTGTCTGATAACGAAAAGAGTTCCGAGAATTTTTATATGATAGCTTACGTATCATATTCCGGTGCAAACGTGAATATGATACGGTATGAAGTATATTTATATAGGTAAAAAAATAAAGATAAGCACGGCAGCAGCTATATTTGCCGTGCTTTTGCTCTATCTCTCGGATAAAGCCGTGATCCTCGCCTCAGCCATTGCCATGCTCAGCCACGAGCTTTCGCATATAATTTCAATATGGCTCTGCGGCGAGAGAGTATCCTCTGTTACGGTGTATATGACCGGTGCGGATATTTCCTGCACCGATATATTGCCATTCAAGCATAGGCTGGCTATACTCTCATCGGGAATATGCATAAATGCGATATTCGGCACTCTGTCGCTGAAGTATGGGACGAACGATACCGTGATAATGCTCGGCGAATACAGCCTTTTGTACGGAGCGTTTAATTGTCTGCCGATAAAGAGCCTTGACGGCGGTAGGATATTGCATACGGTGTTATCGTATTTTTCGGACGAGTCAAGCTGTGAGCGGATATTGAGCATTATCTCGTTCTGTATTCTGCTTACGGCGTATCAATGCGGAATATACATTTTTTATAAAACAGAGGGAAACTTTTCCATATTATTTGCCTGTATCTTCCTGTTTTACGATGATTATTGTAAAAATGCGATAAAAATACAGCGAATATGACATAATAACTAACGTAAATAACAAATTTTTTTATTTTATAAAAAGCTATTGCATTTTTGAAAAAATTCTGCTACAATAAGCAATGAAATAAAAAAACGGCAGTGCATTTGTATGCCGTAATAATATTTTGCTATGTCCCGCCCTTCACATGGACGGGGAGACGGTTTTTCCGTCTTGGGTCTTATCCCGTGTGTTGTATTTTGATTTTTTATCCTAATTTGGGTTTTTTATCTTTATATGACGCCTTATGCAAGATTTGTTTATCATCTCTACTCTAAGGCTTTTTTGTTGGGGGCTTTTGCGTCGGGGATGGTTTTTTTTATGAAATTTATAACGTATGATGTATCGGAGAATGAATTGGAGCAGAATGTTGTTATCCGCTTGAGCGGATTGAAAAAGCAATTTGACGGCGAGGCGGTCCTTAAGGGTATCGACCTCGACATTCACAATAACGAGTTTGTCACGCTTCTGGGACCGTCCGGCTGCGGCAAGACCACAACGCTTCGTATTATCGGCGGCTTTGAGGATGCCGACGAGGGCGACGTTATTTTTGACGGCGTGCGTATCAACGATCTGCCGTCACATAAAAGACGAGTAAACACGGTGTTTCAGAAATATGCGCTGTTCCCGCATCTCAACGTATACGAGAATATCGCATTCGGCTTGAGAGTCAAAAAGCAGAGCGAACAGCAAATAGCGAAAAAAGTCAAGGAAATGCTTGAAATAGTAAACCTCAAGGGCTTTGAACGCCGCAGTACCTCCACGCTCTCCGGCGGTCAGCAGCAGCGTGTCGCGATCGCAAGAGCCTTGGCAAACGATCCGGAGGTGTTGCTTTTGGATGAGCCGCTCGGCGCACTTGATCTGAAGCTGCGAAAGGATATGCAGGTCGAGCTTAAAAACATTCAGCAAAGAATGAAGATAACATTCATATACGTTACCCATGACCAAGAAGAAGCTCTTTCGATGAGCGATACGGTAGTCGTAATGGACGGCGGCGTTATACAGCAGATAGGCACGCCGCAGGATATATACAATGAGCCGAAAAACGCTTTTGTTGCCGATTTTATAGGCGAATCGAATATACTTGACGGCATTATGGATGCGGACTACAAGGTAACATTTTCCGGTAACACGTTTAAATGCCTCGACTCCGGCTTTGAGAGAGGAGAAAAGGTCGACGTCGTTGTACGTCCCGAGGATGTTGACATAGTAAAGCCGGAGGACGGAATGCTCAAAGGTACAGTTACCTCGGTGACCTTTAAGGGCATACATTTTGAGATAATAATTGACATAGGCGGTTTCAAATGGATGATACAGACGACGGACTACTCACCCGTCGGCGCATATGTCGGACTTTATATAGAGCCGGATGCGATACACATAATGAAGAAATCCGAGTATTCGGGTACCTTCGGCGATTACAGCTCGTATTCCGAGGAGCTTGATCAGCTCTCGGACGTAAATGCCATAGACGGCGGCGAGGCAGGAGAGCAATGAAGAAAAGAACTCTCTTGCAAAGGCTCGTAGCCGCACCGTATATAGTGTGGTCGGCATTATTCATCGTCGCTCCGCTCATTATGGTAATGTATTACGCATTTACGGACAGAGACGGCAGATTTACGCTTGACAACGTACTGAAGATCGGCGAATTTACGGATATATTCGTTCGTTCTATCTGGTATGCGCTGCTCTCGACTGTCATATGCTTGATAATCGCATATCCGCTTGCGTATATGATATCAAAGGCAAGACCGTCAAGACAAAAGATATTGCTTATGCTCGTCATGCTCCCGATGTGGACAAACTTTTTGCTCCGCACATATTCAATGATGAACCTGCTGAACGATACGGGAATAATAAACAGTGCGTTGAATGCGATAGGCTTGCCGTCGCTCCGTATGATAAATACAGAGTTTGCCGTCATAGCCGGCATGGTCTACAATTTCTTGCCGTATATGATATTGCCGATATATACGGTCATGCTCAAGCTTGACAAAAGCAGTATAGAGGCGGCACAGGATCTGGGCTGTAATTCGGCACAGGTGTTCACGAAAATAATCGTTCCGCTGACTACTCCGGGTATAGTTTCCGGCATAACGATGGTGTTCGTTCCCTCCGTTAGTACGTTCTATATCTCGCAAAAGCTCGGCGGCGGTATGTGTGAGCTTATAGGTGATACGATAGAGCGTCAGTTTATAACGGCAAACAACTTCAATATGGGTGCATCTCTGTCGCTGGTGCTGATGGTGCTGATACTTTTGTCGCTTGCCGTTTTGAACAGATTCACGGATGATGACGAGGGAGGTATGGTAGTATGAAGACCGTATCGAAGATATATACGGCGATAATATTTATACTTCTTTATGCGCCTATTGCCGTGATGATATTCTTTTCTTTTAACTCTTCAAACAGCCTTGTCGTGTTTTCCGGCTTTTCGCTGAAGTGGTACAAAGAGCTTTTGACCGACGGCGATACGCTTACGGCACTGAAAAACACGCTTGTCTTGGCTCTCGCCTCATCACTGATATCGACTGTCATAGGCACGGCGGCGGCTGTCGGAATAGATAAGATGAAAAAGGGCTGGGCAAAGAAAACGGTAATGACGGTGACAAACCTGCCGATGATGAATCCCGATATAGTAACGGGTATATCCATGATGCTGTTGTTCGTTTTCGTCAAAAACTTGGTAAACGCCGACGGTATACTCGGCTTTTGGACGGTGCTTATAGCTCATATAACCTTTAATCTGCCCTATGTTATACTTTCGGTACTGCCCAAGCTGAGGCAGACCGACAAGCATTTGTCCGAGGCGGCGCAGGACCTCGGCTGTACGCCGGTCCAAGCGTTCTTCAAGGTCGTTTTGCCGTCGATAATGCCCGGTGTCGTGTCCGGTATGATAATGGCGTTTACGCTCTCGCTCGATGATTTCGTGATAAGCTATTTTACGATAGGAGCGGATTTTCAAACCTTGCCGATACGCATATTCTCAATGACAAAAAAGACGGTGACCCCCGATACCTATGCGCTTTCAACGCTGATATTCGTATCTATTTTGGTTCTGCTTCTTGCCTCAAACCTTGTCGGTGCGAGAAGTGATAATAAGAAAAAGAAAACCTTTAAGGAGAATATTTAAATTGAAAAAAATTCTTTTGGCTCTGCTTGTGCTTTCAATGCTTCCGATATCTCTTTTTACCTCCTGCTCGGAGAAAAAGACGGAATATATAAACGTATATAACTGGGGCGAATATATTTCCGACGGCTCGAACGGAACGCTTGATGTGAATAAAGAGTTTGAGAAAGCGACGGGAATAAAAGTAAACTACACCAATTACGCATCAAACGAGGATATGTATGCAAAGCTCAAGAGCGGCGGCTCAAGCTATGATATAATAATACCCTCGGACTATATGATAGCGAGAATGATAAAGGAGGATATGCTGCAAAAGATAGATACCTCCAAGCTCGAAAACTATAAAAACGTATCCGAAGAGTATAAGGGTAAATATTACGATGAAAACGACGAGTATTCCGTGCCGTACAACGCCGGAATGGTCGGACTCATATATAATACGAAAATGGTAGAGGGTACGCCCGACAGCTGGAGCATACTTTGGGATAAAAAATACGAGGGCAAGATACTTATGATAAATAACCCTCGCGATGCATTCGGTATAGCTCAATTCCTGCTCGGACTCGATATAAATTCCGAGGATGAGGCAGACCTGAAAAAAGCGGCGGATAAGCTTGCCGAGCAAAAGCCGCTCGTAAAATCGTATGTAATGGACGAGGTGTACAATCTTATGGAGAGCGGCGAGGCGGCAATGGTGCCGTATTACGCAGGTGACTTTTTGATGATGAAGGAAAACAATCCCGATCTTGAAATGGTATACCCGAAGGAAGGCACGAATATATTCGTTGATGCCATATGCATACCGAAGAACGCTCAAAACGTAGATGCGGCAATGAAGTATATAGATTTTCTGCTCTCCTCCGAGGTCGCACTTGCAAATGCGGAATATCTCTATTATTCTTCTCCCAACCAAGCGGTGCTTGAAAACGATGCGTATTCTCTCAAGGATGACAAATACGTTTACCCCCCGACCGAGGTAAGAGAAAATACGGAATACTTCCACAATCTTTCCGCAGACGGACTTGACAGAATGAACAGCCTGTGGGATGAGCTGAAGATAAAGGGCGACAGCTATACGACGGATTATATCATAGTTGCCGCGGTCATTGTCGCCGTGGTGCTTGTGTTCGTTATACGCTACTTGCGTAAGAAAAAAAGAAATCGGATAATAGACGAAAAATAATCACTTGAAAAAACAAATCGCACGGGAGTGTAAAAGCTCCCGTGCTTTTTTTCGGAAAAATTTCCTTCATAGACGCTCCGAAATGTAGATTTTCAAAAAATAAATAAAAAATTTAAAATGAGTTAAAATACCTACTTGAAAAATCGGAGCGAATAATATATAATTACATTAAGGTGTGACAAAGTGTGAAAAAGTGTCACCAAATGGGATTAAAACGTCGAATGAGGAGGTGTTCTTTCGTGTTTATAAGTGAATCGGAGTTGACGGTAGATGCAAAGGGCAGAATATTTATACCCGTAAAATACAGGCAAGAGCTGGGAGAACGCTTCTATATGACTCGCGGCTTCGATAAATGCGTTACGATATACCCCGAGGACGTGTGGCTTGCGTTTTGCGAGAAGATAAACGCCGCCCCCGAGTCAAGCTCACAGGCGTTGAGAAGATATATTTTCCCTCTGACCGAGCAGGTCGAGCTTGATTCCGGCGGACGCGCCTTGGTAAGCTCAAAGCTGAGGGCCCACGCTTCCATAGAAAAAGATGCGGTATTGATAGGAGTAGGCAAAAAGCTTGAGCTATGGAGTGCGGAGAATTACCGCAACGACGTTGTCGGAGGGGATAACATGGACGAAATAATCAGACAGCTGAAGATGATCGAGGGAACGATATGATATTTGAGGGCTATTCTCACTACTCGGTGCTTTTGAACGAGAGCATCGACGGCTTGAACATAGACCCCGACGGTGTGTATTTCGATCTTACCCTCGGCGGCGGCGGTCACAGCGAAAAAATAGCCGAAAAGCTAAAGGGCGGCAGGCTTATCTGTTTTGATGCGGATGCGGATGCCATAGAAAAATCAAGAAAACGGCTTGAAAGATACTCGGATAAGATAACCTTTATACACGATAATTTCGCAAACGTCGGAGATTATTACGATACGCTCGGTATAGAGAGGGTAAACGGCGCTGTTGCGGATCTGGGAGTATCCTCCTTTCAGCTTGATTGTGCGGAGAGAGGATTTTCTTACAGTGCGGACGCCGCACTTGATATGCGAATGGACAGGAGCGGCGGCAAGACCGCATACGACGTTGTAAACGGGTATTCCGAAAGCGAGCTTAAACGAGTGATATACGCCTACGGCGAGGAGAATTACGCCCCCGCCATAGCACGTGCGATAGTCAAGCAAAGAGAAAAAAGCAAGATAGAAACCACGCAACAGCTGAGCGAGCTTATAAAGAACGCAATGCCGCCGAAAGCAAGATGCTCGGCACATCATCCGGCGAAGCGTACATTTCAGGCAATACGAATCGAGGTAAACGGAGAGCTTGATTCCATAGCTCCCGCACTTGAGTCGTTGATAGACCGTATGGCACCGGGCGGACGGATATGTGTGATAACATTCCATTCGCTTGAGGACAGAATAGTCAAAAACGTATTTGCAGCCGCCTCGACGGGCTGTACTTGCCCGCCCGATTTTCCGATATGCGTATGCGGAAAAACGCCGAGGGTAAAGCTGATAACGAAAAAACCGATATTGCCCTCGCCCGAGGAGCTTGAAGAAAATCATCGCTCCAGAAGTGCGAAGCTCAGAATAGCGGAAAAGCTACGGTAAAACAAAATGAACAGAAACATATCACGCAAACAGAATATACCCTGTCCGATAACGGGTATATTTATTCGACCGAGAGCGAGAATAAAAAACGCTTTGACGGCGGCGGTGCTGTTGCTCGTATCGTTTACGCTTATCGTGTCGATAATAAGCACGGACAGAAAAATATCGCAAAAAGAAAAACAGCTCACAGAGCTTAACGCACAGCTTGATACGGTCAAGCAGGGTGCGGAAGAAATAAAAGCAAAGACCGACGAAAAGGTGAGTCTTGAGCAGATCGAGGAGGTAGCCGTAAAAAAGTACGGTATGGTACCCCGTGATGAGCTTGAGGTCAAATATGTACATATAGCACAGCCCGACGAGAGCTTTGTAACGGCACCGGAAATGACAAATAACGACACGTTTTCGGTATTTTCGGCAATCGGACGCACGGTAAAGAAGATATTGGAATATATAACCGAATAATTGAATATAAATACTCCGACGATAACCGAGTCGGAGGTGGACAAATGGCACGGATGAATGTATCGCCGATCAAAAAAAGAGACAGGATAGTTGCATTTATCGTCTTTTCGGCGTGCCTGCTCATGTGCATAAGACTTTTTTATCTGCAGATAATCAGTTATGACGGCTATAAAGAAAAGGTATATGACAACGTAACGAGAGAAACGCCCGTCAAGGCGAGTCGAGGCACGATATACGACCGATACGGCGTTGTGCTTGCACAGGATAAGACCGTCGAGCGAGTCTATCTGTCGCCCATGGATATAAAAAACGAGGATGAGCGAGTGCTTGTCGCAAAGCGTTTGTCCGAAATATTGAATGTAGGCTATTTGACGGTATATCAGCGCGCGGGGCAAAGCAAGCGCAAGGACGTAACGATAAAAAAGGACGTTGAAAAAGAGGAAGCCGACGAGGTTCGACGTTTTGTCATTGAAAACTCTCTCAAATGCGTGCATACGGTAAGCGATACGAAAAGGTATTATCCGCACGGCAAGCTGCTCTCCCATACGCTCGGCTTTACGGGGGCGGACGGCAAAGGACTTTACGGGATAGAATATCAATACGATAAATACTTAAAAGGAAAAGACGGCAAGATAGTATCGGCAAAAAACGGCTTGGGTATGGATATGCCCTATAAATACGAGACGTTTATTTCCGCAAAAAGCGGAAATGACATATATTTGACGATAGATTACGATCTGCAATGTATTCTTGAACGCTATCTTGAGCAATGCCTTGAGGACAGCGATGCGAAGAACAGGGTAACGGCGGTGATGATGGAACCGAAAACGGGCAAGGTGCTTGCCATGGCGACAAAGCCCGATTTCAACTGCAATGACCCGTATACGCTCGATGAACGCTCGCAAAAGAAGCTTGACGAAAGCGGGCTTGAAGTAAGCAGTAACGAATACCGCTCATACAAGTCCGAGCTGCTTATGACGATGTGGACGAACAAAGCGGTAAACGATCTGTACGAACCCGGCTCGACGTTCAAAACCGTGACGTGCAGTACCGCACTTGAGGAAGGAGCGGTTACACAGTCGACTCCGTATTTTTGCCCCGGCTATCATATGGTCGAGGGCTACGGCAAGATAAGATGTCATAAGACAACGGGACACGGCGCACTTACCTTTGCCGAGGGACTTGTTAAATCGTGTAACCCCGTTATGATGATAACCGCCGCAAAGCTCGGCGAGCAGACATTTTACGATTATTTCACCTCGTTCGGATATAAAGAAAAGACGGGCATAGACCTGCCCGGAGAGGCACTTACATATTGCCACAGCTTTAAGAATTTTCATAATACGGAGCTGGCGGCGTATTCATTCGGGCAGACCTTCAAGACCACACCGATACGACAGCTGACGAGCGTTTGCGCCACGGCAAACGGCGGCGAGCTGCTTAAGCCGTATGTTGTGGAAAAAGCCGTTGACGGCGACGGACATATTACTTTTTCAAACGAAAAGACTATTGTCCGTCAAGTCATTTCTCCCTCTACCTCATCTCAAATAATGGATATACTCGAAAAGGGCGTGACAAACGGCATCGGAGCGGTGAACGCCTACGTTGCCGGCTATAAGGTCGCAGCAAAGACGGGAACGAGCGAAAAAAAGGATAAGTTAGGGCAGGACGGCACATACTCGCTGAGAATAGGCTCTTGTGTTACCGTCGCTCCCGCCGACGATCCGCAGCTTGCGCTTATCGTAATAGTGGATGAGCCGAATAAGGCTCTGGGCAGGATAGAAGGCTCGTTTGTCGCCGCACCGTATAATTCGAAAATATTTTCCGAGGCATTGCCTCATATCGGCATTGAAGCGCAATACTCCGAAAAGGACGAGGAAAGCAAGACAGTACCCGTTCCGTCATGCCTAAATTACACTGTAAGCGAGGCGGTGAGACTGCTGAAAAAAAGCGGACTTAAAGCCGAGGTGGCAGGCGACGGAGCAAGCGTGATCGCACAACTGCCAAAGGCAGGCGAATCGGTCGCCGCAGCATCGGGACGTGTTGTGCTTTACACCTCGCAGACGAATGAAAGCAATGAGGTGACAGTCCCCGAGCTTATCGGTCTGACACCGAACGAGGCAAATAAAAAGCTTCTCGCACTCGGTCTTAACGTGCGTATGGAGGGGAATATATCGGGTAAGGTGTATTCGCAATACCCCAAGCCCAACGAACGGGCGTTGCGAGGCGACGTCGTTAAATTGAGCTTTGCAAGCACGTCGGGCGACGACGAGTAAGGAATAAGCATATAAAGCTCTCACAGCTGTTAAACGGCATATGCGTGTTGAAATGCAACGTGCCGTCTCAAGATGTGGAAATAACGGGAATAAACGAACGCTCGGATGAAATAAAAAAAGGAAACATATTTGTCGCACTTAAAGGAACAAAAAAGGACGGGGCACACTTCATCGGACGTGCGTATGAAAACGGGGCGGTCGTTGTGTTGAGCGATACGGAGCTTGACGACGGTGTGCCGTATATAAAAACGGACAATGTAAGACGAGCGTACGCAAGGCTGTGCTGTAATTATTATCTTGAGAATAATTTGTTTCAAAGCTCGTGTGCCGTTACGGGAACCAACGGCAAAACGACGGTGACCTATATGCTCAGACATATATTCAAATCGCTTAATAAAAAATGCTGTATGGTTGGAAGCATCGAAAACACGTCCGATGGCATATGTATCCCCTCGGATATGACAACTCCCGACCCGCCGAGCCTTTATAAAATGCTCTCGGAATTTCAAGCCGACGGTGCGGAATATCTGTTTATCGAGGCAAGCTCTCATTCGCTGGCACTTGATAAGCTTTCTCCGCTTCGCTTCGATGTCGGGGCGTTGACCAATATAACCTCGGATCACCTTGATTTTCATAAAAACAGAGAACAATATATTTCCGCCAAGGCAAAGCTGTTTACGGGTTGCAGAGCCGCTTTGATAAACGGCGAAGATGCGACGGGCGTGCGAATATCGGACAGATGTATATGTGAAAAATATTTTTATTCGACAAAAAACACAAAAGCCGATTTTTACGCCGAAAATATCGTATGTAACGAGGACGGAATATCGTTCGATTATAAGGGAATGCGAAATATCGGCGTAAAGCTAAGCTCACCGGCGTATTTCAATGTGTATAACGCACTGTGTGCCACAGCCTCGGCAGAACTGCTCGGAGCGGATATAACGAGCGTACCGAATATAATGGAAAGCTTTGCTCCGCCGGAGGGCAGATGTGAAACGGTAAGTCCGCCAAACAGTCCGTTTCGTGTGATAATAGATTATTCGCATACGCCCGATGCACTTGAAAATATACTTAAAGTCTGCGGGAGATTGACCGACGGACGGTTGATACTTGTTTTCGGGTGCGGAGGGGACAGAGATAAAGAAAAAAGACCGCAGATGGGGCGTGTGGCAAGCAGATATGCCGATCATATGCTCATAACATCGGACAATTGCAGAGGCGAGCCACTGCGGGATATAATAAATGATATTATGAAGGGTATCGACAAAAATTCAAGATACGAGATCATCGAGGACAGAAAAGAAGCTATATTACACGCTCTTGATATGGCAAGGGAGAACGATTGCGTGCTTCTTGCGGGAAAAGGGCATGAGAAATACGAAATTACGAAGGATGGGAAAAGACCTTTTTCGGAAAAGAATATCGTTAAAGGGTGGTTTTCCGAGGCTTGATACGACGTTATCGGATAGAGAAAGGTAAGGGGTGGCAATATGATGAATGATAAAAAAGTATTGTTTACGATAGAGCAAGCGGCAATGGCTTGCGGCGGCAGAGTAGTAGGCGATCCGAATACGGAGATCTTTTCCGTTGTTATAGATTCAAGGTGCGCATCGCACGGAGCGATGTTTGCCGCACTTAAGGGCGAAAATACGGACGGTGTCGAATATATAGATTGTGCAATAGATAACGGTGCGTGCTGTGTTTTGTCGACTAAATCTCCCAAAAAGGGAAATGCGATAATCGTACCCGACACGCTTAAAGCACTTATGAAAATAGCGCAATTTTACCGTGACAGAACCTCGCCTATAACAATAGCCGTTACGGGAAGTGTCGGAAAAACGACGACAAAGGAATTTGTCGCATCCGTTGTCGCAATGAAATACAGAACTCAAAAGACCAACGGAAATTACAACAGTACAATAGGCTTACCGCTCACTCTGTTCGAGCTTAAGGACGATACGGAGGCACTCGTGCTTGAGATGGGTATGGGAGGCTTGGGCGAGATAGAGGCAATGTCGGGAGCAACCAAGCCCGCCGTGGCGATCATCACGAACATAGGCACCTCGCACCTTGAAAAGCTGGGAAGCCGTGAAAATATCTTAAAGGCGAAAATGGAGATAACGACGGGACTTAAAAAGAACGGCCTTTTGATACTCAACGGCGACGACCGTATGCTGTGGGAAAAACGCGATGAGGAAGGACCGTATATCAAAAAGTACGTCGGAATATATAACGACGAGGCAGACTATATAGCGAAAAACATAAGCATATCGCCCGGAGATATCGTGTTTGATATCTATAACAGAGAAACGGGAGAAACGATGTGCGGTATAAAAATTCCCGCAATAGGTATGCACAACGTGTACAATGCAATGGTATCGTATGTTTGCGCAGAATTTTTGGATGTGGAAAAAGAGGATATCAAAAAGGGTATTCTGAACTATAAAACGACGGGAATGCGGCAAAAGATATACAAATGCGGTTCATATACCCTCATTGCCGATTGCTATAACGCCGCTCCGGAGAGTATGAAGGCTTCTCTTGATGTTTTGGCACAAACGGGTCATTTTTGCTCTGGAAGAACTCATGCGGTGCTTGGCGATATGATGGAGCTGGGCGGCGGCAGTGAGCTTTTGCACCGTCAGGTCGGAAAGGCGTTGAGTGAGCGAAAAATAACGTATCTGTACGCACTCGGCGACGGCGGCAGACAGATCGCACGCGGTGCGGTAGAGGGCGGTATGAATCCCCAAAACGTGTTTATCTTTACGGGGGAGAGTGCAAAGGCGGATGCCGCACGTGCGGTGTTTGAAAATGTCAAATCGGGCGATGCGGTGCTTTTTAAGGCGAGTCGTTCCGTTGCCCTTGAGGACAGCATCAAAATATTTGAGGAGCTTGTAGGTTAAAAAACCGAAGTTTAAAAATGAAGGAAGAGCTTATATTTTTTATCGTCTGTGCCGGACTTTCGTTCGTGCTGTGTGCGGCGATAACGAGATATATAATACCCAAGCTGAAGAGCTTGAAGCTGGGACAGAAAATACTCGATATAGGGCCGAGATGGCACAAGGGCAAAGAGGGAACTCCCACAATGGGCGGCATTGCCATGATGTGCGCATCGTTCCCCGTGCTTGTCGGGGCAATGCTCTATATAAGCTCGGTATACGGACGTGAGCACACGCCGAGAATAGCTATAGGATATATTACAGCCCTGCTTTACGGCTGTATAGGTCTGCTCGATGATTCGGTCAAAATGCTCAAAAAGCAAAATGCGGGTCTAACTCCGATACAGAAATACCTGCTTCAGCTCGTGATAGCCGCCGGATTTCTTGCGTCAATGACGCTTTGGGGCGAGCTTGATACGGTGCTTAAGCTGCCGTTTACGAATATAGAATGGGAGCTGGGCTTTTTCTACTATGTTTTTGCCGTGATACTTATAACGGGCGTGGTGAACGCCGTAAATCTGACCGACGGAATAGACGGACTTGCCTCATGCGTGACACTCGTTGTCGGCGGCTTTTTCGCCGTTGCCGCATCGAGCTTAAACGGTGAGGAAGCAATTTCCGAGCTGGCTTTGTCGGCTGTCGTTGTCGGCGTGACACTCGGCTTTCTCGTTTACAATGCATATCCGGCAAAGATATTTATGGGCGATACGGGATCGCTGTTTTTGGGCGGTCTTGTCGTGGGACTTGCGTTTATGATAAATTCTCCCTTGATAATAGTTGTTTGCGGAGTGATATATATTATCGAAGCATTATCCGTAATGCTTCAGGTAGGATGCTATAAGCTTACAAAAAAGAGAATATTCAAAATGGCTCCGATACACCATCACTTTGAGATGTGCAAATGGAGCGAGGTAAAAATAGTTACGGTGTTTACATTAGTTACCGTCTTGGCATCCGTTGTCGCATATTTCGGACTCTGAGGCGATAATACCGAGGTATTCGTGTGGACAAAAAAATATCGACGGCGGATACCGCTTATCTTGTCGCCGTTATTCTGCTTGTATGCTTTGGGTGCGTAATGGTGTACTCGGCAAGCTCTGCATGGGCGTTGAACGATTACGCCGACAAATTCTATTGGCTAAAGCGTCATATGGTCTTCGTTGCCGTCGGGCTTGTCGGTATGACGGCACTGTCTGTCGTCGATATGAAATCGGTGAAAAAATGCTCCCCCGCATTTTTTGTCGCATCCGTTATATTGCTCTCGCTCGTTCCGTTTATCGGGAAAACGGTGAACGGAGCCAAAAGATGGATAGCCGTGGGCGGTGTTCAGCTGCAGCCGAGCGAGATGGCAAAGCTCTCTCTCGTTTTGTTTTTGTCTTATTACATATCAAAATATGTAAACGGCTCAAGGGATGTAAACGAGGCTACCGTTGCTCTCCTTAATAGACCTTATTCAAGCTCGTTTTCGGATAAAAGCGCAATTTTTATACGTGAGGTGCTGATACCTCTTTGTCTGATAGCTCTCGTTTGCGTGCTTACGGTGCTTGAAAAGCATATGTCTGCCACGATAATACTGTTTTGCATAGGTATTTCGGTGCTTTTCGTCGGCGGTGTTTCGTTCAAGTGGCTCGGTCTGCTCGGTGCGGTAGGCTCACTCGGTGCGGCTTATATAATTATTTTTACCGATTATACAAAGGCTCGCTTGGATGCGTGGCTTCATCCGGAGGCTCACGCAACGGGCAAGGGCTGGCAAACGCTACAAAGTCTTTATGCCATAGGCTCCGGCGGACTGTTCGGGGTGGGCATTGGATGCTCGGAGCAAAAGCATATGTATCTGCCCGAGCCGCAAAACGATTTCATTTTTGCGATAATCTGTGAGGAGCTTGGCTTTGTCGGCGGCGTGTGTGTTATATTGCTTTTTGCCTTGCTTATATGGCGCGGATTCGTTATTGCAAGACGAGCGGAGGACAGCTTTTCCAAGCTTACGGCTATGGGGATAAGCTGTAAAATAGCACTGCAAGCACTGCTTAATATTGCCGTCGTCACGAATACGATACCGCCGACGGGAATATCGTTGCCGTTTTTTTCATACGGAGGCTCGGCACTTGTCATATTGATGTGCGAGGCGGGAATAATGCTGAGCATATCACGTCATTCATATCTTAAAAGGTGAGTATAACGATGAATATTTTAATGACGGGCGGCGGCACGGGAGGTCATATAAATCCCGCACTTGCAATAGCCGCAACCGTAAAAAAACACGACGAGCGTGCGGAAATAGCATTCGTCGGAACAAAAAAAGGAATGGAAAATCGCCTCGTGCCGCGTGAGGGCTATGAGGTACATCATATAGAGATACAGGGGCTTTCCCGAAGTCTTTCACCAAAAAACATAAAAACACTTTATCTTACCCTGACCGCACCGTCAAAAGCAAAAAAATTGCTCAAGCGTATCAAGCCCGACCTCGTTGTCGGTACGGGCGGTTATGTATGCTATCCGCTTGTCCGTGCGGCTTGCTCGCTCGGCATTCCGACGGCACTTCACGAATCGAATGCACAGCCCGGTCTTGCGGTGAAAATGCTTGCCTCAAAATGCGATGTCGTTTTTACGAATTTTGAGGTGACGGGTGAGCTGCTCGGTGATAAGTGCAAAGGAAAGATCGTCAATGTCGGTAATCCCTACAGAGAGGGAAGCATTACATACACGAAGAAAGCGGCAAGAAAGCAGCTCGGCTACGGCGATGAACGTATCGTGCTTTCGTGCGGCGGAAGCCTCGGAGCAAAAACCCTTAACGACTGCATAGTTAAATATGCAAGCAAATATTTGAAAAACAAAAACAACACTCTCTTGATCCATGCAAGCGGAGCGAAAAACTACGAGTGTGTAAAGGAACAATACGCAGAGCATGGACTTGACCGACTTGAAAATATCGAGTTGCTTGATTACATATACGATATGCCCGCAAGAATGGCGGCGGCGGATGTTATAATATGCCGTTGCGGTGCCATGACCTTGTCGGAGCTTGCACTTACGGGCAAGCCGGCTATACTTATTCCCTCACCGAATGTTACAGATGACCACCAATACAAAAACGGCAAGGTGCTTGCCGATGCGGGTGCGGCGGTTCTTATAAGAGAAAGCGAGCTTAACGAGGATGTATTGAATGAACAAATAGAGCGGATACTCTCCGATGCCGACGGCTATAATAAAATGGTACGGGCAATGAAAGCCTTCGCTCACCCCGATGCAAACGAGAAGATATATTCGGTACTTAAAGAGCTTGTCGAAAATAAAAAATAACGAATAATGCAATGATACCGTAAGGAGGGGAGGGAGGAAAATGACTCGTGACGGCGAAAAATGTATTTATTCGTTTGACGGCGATGAAATAAAGAGAAACGGCACAGGTAAGGTCAAAAGAAATTATTTTGAGCGGTTGTATGACAGGGAACGGGCGTTGTCCTCCGGAATGCATCCGGCGCAGGCGGTACAAAAATTCAGACAGCGTCAACGCTTGCGATGTATTATATTCAGGATCTTCCTTTTTACATTCGTTACCTTTATCATGGGACTGTTGATAATATCGTCGTTTTTCAGAATAAACGAGACGAGTGCGGAGGGAAGCCGAAAATACGATAACGAAAAAATTGCTCTTGATACGGCTCTTGTCGGCAAAAATCTTATCTTTTTGGACGAGGGGGAGCTGATAGCAGAGCTGAGGGAGCAATATCCGTATCTTGATGAGATAAAAATAGAAAAGAAACTGCCGTGCGGTGTCGTTTTGCACTTGACCGATGCGGAGCCTGAATATTATATCTCATACGGTGGTGATGATTATATTCTATCCAAAGAGCTTTGCGTGCTTGAGAGGGCAGAGGGCTCGGAGGATATATCCGAGCTTATTGAGATAAGGTCGGGGCGGGTAAATTCCTGTGAGGTCGGCAAAACGCTCGGTTTCGACAACGAGTATTCGCTTGAGTATGTCCGCAGTGCCTCCGACAAGCTGAGTGAGCATAAAATATCCTCGGGCGTGACGGTGTTTGACGTAAAGGACGACGGGGAGATAGTACTCACATACGATGACAGACTGACGGTAATGCTCGGCGGTGATGACGAGATGGAAACGAAAATGACACTTGCGTGTGCGTATATTCAAACCATTGATACAAACGAATGCGGCATAATATATGCTCAAAATACGAAAACAGGGTCGTTTTTACCCACCGAGGACGTTTTGAGATAGCTTTTTGCTGCATGAAAATATAAATATTTTGTAAATTATAATATTTTTTTCAATTTATCTATTGCATTTACGCACAAAAAATACTATTATATAGTATGGAGTCCGAAAAAGACTTATCGAATCAAAAAATAAAACCTTTAAAATAAACAAAACTTCGGGAGGATTTTTATAAATGGGATACGAACTTGATGCCGGAATGGACAGCGTAGTTAAAATAAAAGTCGTAGGTATCGGCGGCGGCGGAAATAACGCCATTAACCGCATGATAACCTCGAACGTGGGCGGCGTTGAATACATTGCCGTAAACACGGATAAGATGGTGCTTGTAAGCTCACAGGCACAGCAGAAGATACCGATAGGTGAGAAGATCACCAAGGGGCAGGGCGCAGGAGCTAAGCCCGAGGTCGGTTCACGTGCCGCAGAGGAGAGCATCGAAGAGATCACATCGGCTCTTGAGGGCGCGGACATGGTATTTATTACCGCCGGTATGGGCGGCGGTACGGGTACGGGTGCGGCACCGGTAGTCGCAAAGGTTGCCAAGGATATGGGCATACTTACCGTTGCGATCGTTACAAAGCCTTTCGGCTTTGAGGGCAAACGCCGTATGGAACAGGCCGAGGCGGGTATTGCCAAGCTCTCGGAAATAGTTGACTCGCTCATCGTTATCCCCAACGAGAGATTGAAGCAGGTATCCGACACGAGAATAACGCTTGCAAACGCTTTTGAAATAGCGGACGATGTATTGCGCCGCGGCGTTGCCAGCGTAGTTGAGCTGATAAACGGTCTGGGTATAATCAACCTCGACTTTGCGGACGTTATCTCCGTAATGCACGATGCGGGCTTCGCACATATGGGCGTGGGCAACGCAAAGGGCAAGGACAAGGCAGAGGCTGCGGCAAGAGCGGCTATTTCCTCGCCGTTGCTTGAAACCTCTATCACGGGTGCAAGAGGTATTATTATCAATATCACCGCATCTCCCGATATCGGTCTGGAGGAGATAGATGTTGCATCCTCCATGATAACGAACGAGGCTCATCCCGATGCTATGGTTATTTGGGGTGCGGCATTCGATAAGACGCTTGAGGACGAGATGAAGATAACCGTTATAGCCACCGGCTTTGACGGCAGTATCCGCAATACGACCGTAAAGGTTCCCGAAGCACGTCGCAGTACACCTGCCGTTCCGGCTGAGCCTGAAAAGCCCACAGCTCCCACTGCCGAGGATAAGGTGATAAACGACGATGATTTCGGCAAGATAATGGAGATACTCAAGAGCAGATAATTCGCTTTTGAAAAAATAATAAGTAAGAAAGAGGTGAGTCTTGTTTTATGAGTCCCGAACCCCGATTATGCGATATAGAGACAAATAAGGCAGGACACGCCTCCTTTTTGCACGCTTTGGCGTAGGTAACCCTGCCTGCCTTCATATTACCGCATGATCAAAACATTATTTTGAAAAACGAAAGGATGTTTTGTTATGGTGGAGTACTACCTCAAAGACGGAAATAAGCTTAAAAAGACCGATACGCTTGAGTCGGGCGTATGGGTGAACGCACTCGATCCGAGCGAGGGAGAGATATTTTTGCTTGCCTCCTCACTCTCGATCGATGCCGACTTGATACGTGCGGCACTCGACGAGGAGGAACGCTCGCGTATTGAAGTCGATGACGAAAACGGCACGGTATTGCTTTTGGCAGATGCCCCGATAGCCGAAAAAAACGACGAAAACACAGTTACTTATTCAACGATACCGGTTGGTATGATATTTACGGGTGAAAATCTGCTGACGGTATGCTTAAAGGACAATACAGTGCTGAAGGATTTTTCGCTCGGCACGGTGAAAAATGTAAATCCCTGCTTCCGCTCCCGTATGTGCTTGCAGATACTTATGCAAATAGCATCGAGATATATGCAATATCTGCGTCAGATAGATAAGATAACGGACGGAATAGAGAAAAAACTGCACGGCGCAACTACTACAAAGGAGCTTGTGCAGATGCTTGACTTGCAAAAGTCTCTCGTATATATTTCAACCTCACTGAAAAACTCCGAAATGATGCTTTCGAAGATAGAACGCGGCAGAGTTATGAAAATGTATGATGAGGACAGAGAACTGCTTGAGGATGTTATAGTCGAATTCAAGCAGGCAAGAGAGATGGCAGAGGTCTTTGCCTCGGTCCTGACAAGCACGATAGATACCTTTTCAACGGTAATATCAAACAATTTGAACGAGACAATGAAAAAGCTTACCTCAATAACGATAATCATAGCCATACCGACGATGATAGCCGGCTTTTACGGTATGAATATCGATATGAAGGGCTTGCCTCTCAGCAGTAGCTTTTGGGCATTGCTCGGTCTGTCAGCCGTTATAACCGCCATTGTCGCATTCATACTTTATAAAAAGAAAATGCTTTAGCGCATTATCGCCTCACGTGACCCGTGAGGCTTTTTTTATCGGATGACAATGACATTATCGTAAAAAAGGGATATAATATATATAGTCGCTTTGCAAGCAATGACAATACCCTTTTGAAAAATCGAAAATGAGAGGTACGGCAAATGTGCGGAATAATCGGATATGCGGGTAAACGGTCTGCCGCCGAGATACTGCTTGACGGGCTGAAAAAACTTGAATACAGGGGATACGATTCCTCCGGAATATCAATATTCGAAAACGGCAGAGTGTATACGATAAAAACGGCGGGAAGAGTCGGTGAGCTTGAGAAGAAAACGGCACATCTCGGCAAGCCTTACGGCAATGTCGGAATAGGTCATACACGTTGGGCTACGCACGGCGGTGTAAGTGATGAAAATTCGCACCCGCATTCTTACGGCAGAATAACGCTCGTGCATAACGGCATAATCGAAAACCATATGTTGCTTAAAGAACGCTTTTCGGCTGAGGGGGATGTCTTTTCCTCACAGACAGATACGGAAACGGCGGCACATCTTTTGGAACGCATTTACGATGGCGATCCCGTTAAGGCATTGTGCGAGGGCGTCAAAGCCCTCAAAGGCTCATATGCACTTGCGGTAATGTTTTCGGATATTCCCGATAAGCTGTTTTGCGTAAGATGTGACAGTCCGCTCGTTATCGGAATCGGCGAGGGAGAGGGCTTTATTTCGTCCGATATATCGGCAATATCGAGCTATACGTGCAAATACTATCTTCCCGAAGAAAACGAGATAGGCGTTATCTCACAGAGCGGTGTAAGCATTTTCAATTCGCTCGGCGAGGACATTACCGAAAGCAAGAAAATAAATATTATTCATTGCAATAGCGAATCGGCACAGCTCGGCACTTATCCGCATTATATGCTGAAGGAGATATGCGAGCAGGTGCGGGTATTGAAAGAGCTTACACAGGCGTATCTGTCGGGAGGAGTCAAAAATATATTCGGAGAAAGACTCGGCGATACGAGTAAGATAAAGCGTGTAATAATAGTCGGTTGCGGAAGTGCATTGAATGCGGGTCTGCTCGGAAAATATGCGATAGAGAGACTTGCAAGGGTGGGGACACAGGTGTGTATAGCATCCGAATTCAGATACGGGGAGCCGATATTTGACGAGGGCGATGCGGTGCTGGTAATATCGCAATCGGGCGAGACGGCGGATTCGCTTGCCGCTCTCAGGCTTGCCAAGAAAAAAGGGATACCCGTTTACGGGATGGTGAATGTACCTTTTTCGTCTATAGCTCGCGAGTGTGATTATGTAATATACACAATGGCAGGACAGGAGATAGCCGTTGCGACGACAAAGGCGTACACGGCGCAGGTAACACTGTTGTATATTTTGGGACTTCATCTTGCACTCGAAAGAGGGCGAATATCCGAAAAGGATGCTCGAAAAATGTCGGATGAGCTGATGAGCTTACCGAATATCGCATCGGAAATGCTCGGTGAGAAAAATATGGAGCATTATAAAAAGCTTGCCGAGAAAAACAAGGACGTAACCGACTTTTTTATAATCGGCAGAGGTGCGGACTATGCACTTGCTGCAGAGGCGGCTATGAAGATAAAAGAGGTGTCATATATACATTGCGAGGCATATGCGGCGGCAGAGCTTAAGCATGGCACGATATCTCTTATAGATGACGGCGTGCCGTGCATGGCGATAATCACCGATAAAGAGCTTGGAAAAAAGACGATAAATAATATAAAAGAGGTAATGGCGAGAGGCGGTGATATGATATGCGTTTTGTCCGAGGACAATGCCTTGTACTCGGATATATGCGATAAATGTATACTCATTCCGAGCTGCAACGCCTTTCTTGCACCTATAGCGGCAGTGATACCGATACAGGCGTATGCATATTATACGGCACTTTATCGCAGCTGTGATATCGACAAGCCGAGAAATTTAGCCAAAAGCGTGACCGTGGAATAAGAGCAAAATAAAATACTGCCGTCTTGCAACGGCAGTATTTTCGACAAGAGGAAAGCTTATCAGCTGAACGCTTTCATTATTGCGGAGGAGTCGTTCATGAAAGTTTCCATGTTCTCAAGCATAAGCACGGTTTTTACGTTTCGATTTTCTATTATTTGCGAAACGGTTGTATTATCGAATGCCTCATAACGCAGATCGAGTATTACGAGGTCATAATGACGTGCCAGAAAAGGCACAACGCTGTGCGCAAAGCTGTCTTTTATAAGTATCAAAGTCTCCCTTTCCTCGTCCGTATCCTTTGTAACGTATGTCACTCCGTTGTTTCCGCCGACGGATGTGTCTGTGTGACCTATGAACATACCGTATTTATCAACCGTATCGAGGTAGTTTTCGGAATAAAATCCCTTATATTCGCACAGCCCCGACTCGGAAGGAATAACTGTTGTGAAATTCTCATCACCCTCATATCGGTACAGCTTTATCTCATCCGCACCGCCGAGTGCGGCGCCGGCTTTGGCATATATCGTGCCGTAAAAGTCATCGGCTACCGTTTCAATACTAAACTCGGATCGCTCTGCGGGCGTTATACCGAGAGCCTTTGCCAGCTCAAGATAAGCGTAATACGCCCCGTCCGTTGTCCAGTGGTGATCCGTTTTGTAATAAACGTATTCGCCGTTGTCAATATGCTCCTTAAGTGCCGACCTGAGATCCACTGTGGAAAGTCCCGTTTGCTCCGATGCCTCTTTGAGCGCATCCCAGTAGATCTCCACCGTTTTGTCATAGGGATAATACGACGGGAGCTTTCCCTCGGAAACATCGACGGCTCTGCCCGCCACAGCCGTTACCAGCTTGACATCGGATCCGGAGAGCTGAGTCTCAAGGGCTTTGAGATATTTGACATTCTTTTTTATCGTTTCCACCGCATCTGCGGGCTCTGCCGTTTTTTCACTGTTATCCTCTTGCTTTATGATCTGCGTGAGCGTATCCTTTTTGATAAGATAACCGCCCGTGCCGAACATAACATCGTTATTTTCTTTTTTTCCCAAAAGCATTTCGGATGCGGCTTTCAGCTGACGCAGACTGTTGCGCATGGGAAATTGATCTGAATAATAATCGGCTATTTCATCTGCGAGCGACGGCTTGCTTTCGGCTTGTGCGGCTTTTTGCTCATATGTCATAAACAGCTCGTCGATGTCCTTCTCAACATCCTGCCACAGTCTTGCGAGGGTGAATTCGGGACATTGCGCCAGCTGACGGCGTTCAAGCTCCGAGGTCGCCTTGTCGGGTACTATCCAAAAGGCGGCGGCAAATATTATAATGAAGGCACAGAAAAGTATAAGTGCGAGAAGATCCTGATGCTTTGTTTTGTCGCAGACCTCAAGCTGCTTGTCAACAAGTATCTCCGCTTCGGGCTTTTTGTTGTTATCACTCATTTTTCTCTACCTCCTCAGAATCTGAAATAAAGGAACGGATTGAACGTCGAATCTACGAGATACGCCGTGCAAAGCACGAGTATCGCACAGCAGCATATCGACGTGGCATAGCGTGCGACAACGCCCTTCTTGTCTTGTGAAAAATAGAATTTGTAAAACAGCTTTTTGGGCAGAGGCGTGCAGGCAATGCAAAGAATGATAAAGAAGGGCAGGTTGCGCAGAATGGTATAAATATCGCTTTGGTTTATTATGCCCGACGAGCCTACGCCGAACATATTTTTAAGATATACCATACCGGCTCCGAGATCCTCGAACACGAACAGAAGCCAGCCGAATATTACAAGCACAAGCGTGTATATGTGCCTGAAAAATCTCGGCAGTTTGTTCAAAAGCTTGAGCAAGAAGCCCTTTTCCATCATGAGTATGGCGCCGTAGAAAAGACCCCACAGAATGTAATTCCAATATGCACCGTGCCATATACCCGTGGCAAGCCACGTAATGAGCAGATTTCGGTACGTTTTGAACTTTCCGCATCTTGAGCCGCCGAGAGGGAAATACACGTTATCCCTGAACCAAGTCGACAGTGACATATGCCACCTTCTCCAAAACTCGGTTATGCTCTGAGAAATGTAGGGATAATTGAAGTTTTCCAAAAAGCGGAAGCCCATCATTTTTCCCAGACCTATCGCCATATCCGAGTACGCCGAGAAGTCAAAATACAGCTGGAAGGAGTAGCAGATGATACCTACCCAAGCGGCGACGACGGAGCGCTGACCGTCCGGAATATCTCTGAAATATACCCACAGCTCACCGACGACATTTGCAAAAACGATCTTCTTGCACAGACCCGCAATAAAGGTTCTTACGCCCGAGGCAAAAAGTGCGACGGATTCGTGCCGCTCATTGAGCTGATCGTTTACGTCCTTGTATCTGACAATGGGTCCGGCTATGAGCTGAGGAAACAGCGTCACGTACGTACCGAACGAAACGATCTTCTTTTGAGCGGGAGCGTCGTGCCTGTATACATCGATAACGTATGACAACGCTTGAAACGTGTAGAAGGAGATGCCTATCGGCAGACTAAGTCCGAGCGTCGGTATGTTTACGCCGGGGATGAGATTCAAAATGCTTTGACATATAAAGTCGAAGTATTTGAAAAAGCCGAGTATCGAAAGGTTTATTACGATGCTGACGATCAGTACAGCTTTCGCTTTTTTCCTGTTATTTTCATATTTTCCGACCAAATATCCGGCGATATAATCGACAAGAATGGTGAATACCATAAGCAGTATGTACACCGGCTCGCCCCAGCCGTAAAACAGAAGGCTGACGGCAAAGAGCCAAGCGTTACGCCACTTAACGGGAAACAGAAAATAAGGGATCAAGGCAATAGGCAGATAGAGAAATAAAAATTCAAGACTTGAAAAAACCATAAAAAACTCCGTTTTCGTTACTGTAAATGATTATACTTGTTTTTTCCGTTTTAATAAATGCTTTTGTGTGGCTATGCTGTATACGATTTTTGTACAAAATAAATTATGTCTTAATAATTTGTCGAATATCACAAAAATAATTTATGTTATTTGTCACATTATCCACAATAAAAGCTTGCAATAATGTGTAAATTGATACTTGATTTGATTTGACATATGTGATACAATAGATCCGCAATGAATAACGAACAGAGTAGAGCGAATTGCGTGAAGTGCCGACGGGACGGGGAGTTGCCCGACGGACGAAAGGTGTATACCTGCGGTGATTCGTTCGCATCCCGCTGGCAAAACGAAATATTAACCTCCCCGTATAGGGGACTTTTTTATTCCTTTGTCGAATACTCGGAAAGGTCGAAATGTTAAAAAATATCAAAAAAAACCGTTCGGCATTTGTTTTTTCGCTCCTGCTGATTGCATCTCAGCTAATCGTCATCGCGATAAATTGCGTAACGAACAGCTACCCTTGGGCAAGCGAGGACTTTCACAGCAAGCCCGTCTATGAGGGGGCAATAATATTGCTCATGTATTTTGCACTCGGCATATGCGGCATATGCGGCACTATCGTCTGTACGATATGTGATTTGAAAAAAGACACCGAAACAAAAAAAGAGGATAACAGGCAGAGGGTAAAGAAGCTGACGATGTGCGCAGTTATGCTTGCACTCTATATCGCCGTACAGTCTGCGGCGATAGATATAACGTCATACGTGCGGATAACCTTCAATTACCTCGTTACGGCAACCGTCGGAATGCTTTACGGGTCGTACACGGGTGCGGTGTTCGGGATAGCCTGCGATCTGCTCGGATATATGGTACATCCCGGAGTCGGCGGCTTTTTCCCGGCGTATACGCTGATCGCGGCAATGAAAGGCGCTTTGTACGGCTCAATGCTTTACAGAGGCAGATTAAGCACACTTGACTCACCGCCGTCAAATTTCAGAATAGTGTTGACAAAGGCGATAGATACTCTTTTTTGTAATCTGCTGTGCATGACATGGGTAAATTCGTTTCTGTATAAGCTTGACTTTTTTGTGATACTGCCGGCAAGAGCCTTGAAAAACATCGTAATGTTACCGATAGAAGCCGTGCTTCTGTGCGTTCTGCTAAAAACGGTGTTTAAGGTAAATAAAGAATCGAGATTAAAACTGTAAATGAAGAAAAACGATATTTATACGGTCGAGCTGACGGATACCTGCTCAAACGGCTGCGGCTTTTGCAGAATTGACGGTCAAGCCGTGTTTGTGAAGAACGGTATCTGCGGCGAGCTGTGTGAGATAAAAATAATAAAGGTCTGCAAAAGCTACTGTGTTGCGACGGTCACAAAAACGCTTAAAAACTCGGAATACAGGATAACGCCGCTCTGCACGAGCAAAGCCTGCGGTGGCTGTGTTTTCTCGCAGATAAGCCCCGAATACGAAAACGAGATAAAAGCTGAATTTGTTGCCGCCGCCTTAAAAAAAGAGGGACTTGCCGACATAAAGGTTGCCCAAACACGCAGTGCGGGCGGCTTTTATTCCTACAGAAACAAGGCTCAGCTCCCCGTCGCATATGAGGACGGCAAGATAAAGGTGGGCTTTTTCGCACAAAAGTCGCATAGGATAGTCGAAAGCGAAATGTGTGCCATAAATCCGCCCGTATTTTCACATATAGCATATGCCGTAAAGGCTTTTTGTGAAGAATACGGCGTTTCGGCTTATGATGAAAAAACACATGGCGGCACACTGCGTCATATCTATCTGCGCTGTACGAAAAATGCACAGAGGGTCATGCTCTGCCTCGTAACAAGCACCGAAGAATTTACTTACCGAAACGAGCTTACGGAATATATAATGCGTGAGTTTCCGTGCGTGTGCGGTATTTACCAAAACGTCAACCCCGACGATACCAATGTCGTGCTTGGAAAAAAATTCATACTTTGGTACGGTGAGGAAAAGCTGTGCGATACGCTCTGCGGTAAAAAATTCATGATATCCCCCGAATCATTTTATCAGGTGAACAGAGAATGCTGTGAGCTGCTTTACACTACTGCCGCACGGTTACTTAACGCAAACGAAAACGATACGGTGCTTGACCTGTATTGCGGCATAGGAAGCGTCGGAATATGTACCTGCTCAAATGCGAAAAAGCTTGTCGGTGTCGAGATAGTTCCCGAAGCGGTGGAAAACGCAAAGCAAAACGCCCGACTCAACGGAATGAAAAACGCCGAGTTTTTCGCCGCCGATGCCGCCGATACGCTCCGCTTTACGAAAAAGCTCGGATATAAATTCACCGCCGTTACCGTAGACCCGCCGAGAAAGGGACTATCACCCGAGGTGATAGAGCTTATAAGCTCGCTTAATGTCGAGCGAGTGCTGTATATCTCCTGCGACTATTCCACGCTCTGCCGAGATATAAAACGCTTCGCCGAAAAAGGCTATACAACAAACGAGGTAATACCCGTAAATATGTTCCCGCGCACATCACATGTGGAGACGGTCTGTTTGCTGTCAAGAAAAGATAAATAAACAACTGAAAAGT